>NC_004722.1:4124583-4805000 GCF_000007825.1 Bacillus cereus ATCC 14579
CCCTAGCTACCGTTTCTTTTTCACGTACAACGTATTCTTTTGGAGCTTCTTCTTCACGTAATACACGAAGTGCTCCTTCTGCTAACGCTTCTAACTCATCTTCGCCTGGATGTACGATAACATCTGCAATCCAGTCCACTCGCTCTTTTATTTCATCGACAAGAATTTTACTGTATGCCAGTCCACCAGTTAATACGATTGCATCGATTTTCCCGTGAAGTACAGCGCTAGCTCCGCCAATCTCTTTTGCAACTTGATATGCCATTGCTTTATAAATAAGAGTTGCTTCAGGATCACCTTTTTCAACCATTTGCTCTACTTTAATCGCATCATTTGTACCGATTAAACTTACAAGTCCACCTTGTCCGACAAGTTTTTTAATCATTTCATCACGGTAATACTCACCAGAGAAACACATTTCTACTAGTTGCCCTACTGGTACTGTACCAGCGCGCTCTGGACTAAATGGTCCTTCTCCGTTTAAACCGTTATTCACATCGATTACTCTTCCTTTTTTATGAGCACCAACTGTAATACCGCCACCCATATGTGTAACTAATAAATTTAAATCCTCGTATTTGTGATTTAACTGTTCAGCTACTTTACGAGCAACTGCTTTTTGATTTAATGCATGGAAGATACTTTTGCGTTCCATACCAGCAATGCCACTTATACGAGCAACCGGCTCCATCTCATCTACAACGACAGGATCTACAATGAATGCAGGAATGTTTAATCCAGAAGCAATTTCATATGCTAAAATGCCTCCAAGGTTTGAAGCGTGATGACCGCTAAAGCCATTTTTCAAATCTTCTAACATCGCATCGTTTACTGTATACGTACCGCCTTCGATTGGACGAAGTAATCCACCACGCCCACAAACAGCGTTTAATTTTGAAATGTTAATACCATGAGAATGTAGAACTTCTAAAATCGTTTCTTTTCGAAACTCATATTGGTCGATAATTCTCTTATATTTTCCAATCTGTTCTACGTCATGACGAATCGTTTCTTCTAGAACGGGTCTTTCATTATCAAAAACACCAATTTTTGTGGATGTACTACCTGGGTTAATAACAAGAATTCGATTTACAGACAATGTTGCTACCTCCACTAATAAATTCAAAAGGAAGTGGAAACCTCATAAGAGGTAACCACACCTTTTGTAAAAGTTATATATGAATGATTAGCGACGGCTAATAATATCGTGACCGTTGCGTAAGTAAGTGCTACGAGAATTCTTCAAGCTTGCAATGCGCTCTTCAGCTAGACGATCTGCCGCTACATAAGTTGCTATGCCATCGCGTTTTGAAATTTCGATTACTTTTGCAATCGTGTCATAAATAGACTCAACACGTTTTAGTGCACGTTCTCTATTGTATCCATATAATTCGTCTGCTACGTTAATTACGCCACCTGCATTAATTACATAATCTGGTGCGTATACAATACCCATTTCATGAATGATGTCACCATGACGATCTTCTTTTAATTGGTTATTTGCAGAACCTGCGATTACTTTTGCTTTAAGTTGTGGAATAGTTTCATCATTAACTGTTGCGCCTAGTGCACATGGTGCGTAAATATCGCATTCAACACCGTAAATTTCATTTGGTTCAACTGCTGATGCACCGAATTCTTCTACAGCACGTTGTACAGCTTCTTTATTAATATCTGTAACGATTAATTTTGCTCCTTCAGCGTGTAAATGTTTGCATAGGTGATATGCTACGTTACCAACGCCTTGAACAGCAATTACTTTTCCTTCTAAATTGTCAGTACCGAAAGCTTCTTTTGCAGCTGCTTTCATACCACGGTAAACACCGTATGCAGTTACCGGAGATGGGTTACCAGAAGAACCGAATGATGGTGAGATACCTGTTACAAAGTCAGTTTCTTCATGGATAATATCCATATCATCTACTGTTGTACCAACATCTTCAGCTGTAATGTAACGTCCGTTTAGTCCTTGGATATAACGTCCTAGTGCACGGAACATTGCTTCGCTCTTATCTTTACGAGGATCACCGATAATTACTGTTTTCGCACCACCTAAGTTTAAACCAGCTGCTGCGTTTTTGTATGTCATCCCTTTTGCAAGACGCAATGCATCTTCAATCGCCGCTTCTTCAGAATCATATGTCCACATTCTTGTTCCACCAAGAGCCGGTCCAAGTGTTGTATCATGAATTGCAATAATTGCTTTTAAACCAGATTCTTTATCTTGACAAAATACTACTTGCTCATAATCATATTTTTCTAAGTATTCGAAGATTTCTAATGTCATTGTCGTTTCCCCCTAATGTTTTACCCTTTTTGGTTTATTTTGAAGCAGTCGCAACTGCCAATGCTAATGAATATACTTTTGTTTCTGCTGAATCAGCACGAGATGTTAAAACAATCGGTGCTTTTGCGCCAGCAATCATTGCTCCTACTTTTGCATCCGCAAAGTATACGAGTGATTTATATAGCACATTTCCAGCTTCAATCGTTGGGACGAGTAAAATATCTGCCTTACCTGCTACATCACTTACTATGCCTTTATGCTCTGCTGCAATTTGTGATACTGCATTATCTAAAGCAAGTGGTCCATCAACGATACAATCTTTAATTTGTCCGCGGCGATTCATTTGTGTTAACATCGCTGCATCAATTGTCGCCTGCATCGCTGGATTCACAACTTCTACTGCTGCAATTGGTGCCACTTTTGGCAAGTCGATTCCTATTGCCCGGGCAACTTCTACAGTATTTTGTATAATAGCAGCTTTTTGTGTTACATCAGGTGCGATGTTCATCGCTGCATCTGTAACGAAAATAAGACGATCGTAATTTGGAACTTCAAATGCTGCTACATGTGAAAGTACGCTACCTTTACGTAGGCCCCACTCTTTGTTTAACACAGCCTTCAAAATATTCGCTGTTGGGATGTTCCCCTTCATAAGCACGTCTGCTTCACCATTTCTCACAGCTTTAACAGAAAGTTCTGCAGCCTCTGCACTAGACATTGCTGCAATCACTTCAACATGTTCTGAAGTTTGTAAACCATGTTCTTGTAGCATCCCCATTATTTTTTCTTGATTTCCATATAGACGAAATTGAGCTAACTGTAATTTAATTGCTTTCGCTACAGCTTCAATTACTTCATGATCTTCAGCTACTGCTACAGCTACAGTTTTTTTAGGCTGCCCTGCTGCTTGATCAATTAAGTATTCTAACTTCATATTTTGTAATCAACCCTTTCCGTCGTCCCTCGTCTATTTATAAAGCAAATACCGTGCCAACTTTTAAAAGTGGTCTTACCAATAATGAAAACGCATTCAAAATGCAGTAAAATCAATACTTTGGAAAATAACAAAAGATTCTGTCTTATTTTGTCGCTTTTTGTATACCATGCAATAAATTGCACGGTACGCAATTTATTGCATGCTATTTTTTGCATGGTCATACTTTTCTAGCTTGTAATATAAATTTCGAACGGAAATTCCTAACGCTTTTGCAGTTTGCGTTTTATTCCCATCAAATCTCTCCAAATATTCATGAATAATATTCCCTTCAAACTCTGTCACTAAATGTTCAAGTGGCTTTTCTTCTAATTCAGGTAATAAATGAGATTGCTTTGACTCCACCTGCTCTTCGTTATGTAATGGCGGTAAATGGTGTACATCAATATAGGTCTCGTTATAATTCATAAAGATAATAGCTCTTCCCAGAATATTTTCAAGTTCCCTCACATTCCCTGGCCATTCGTATGATTGTAAATATAAAATGGCTGAATCAGTGAGCCCTTCTACATTACGACCGTAATCTTGATTAATTTTTTGAATCAATCTGTCCGCAATTGTCGGTATATCTCCTTTACGTTGACGAAGAGATGGAATTTGAATTGGGATTTTATTTAATCGATAATATAAATCCTCCCTAAACTTCCCTTCTAGAATAGCCTTTTCTAAATTCACATGCGTCGCTGCAATTACTCGAACATTAATAGGTATCGCTTTCGTTCCACCAACTTTTACAATTTCTTTTTCCTGCAGTACACGAAGGAGTTTCGCTTGTGTATTTGCAGATAACTCCCCTATTTCATCTAAAAAAATACTACCGTTATTTGCTTCCTCAAAGAACCCACGTTTCCCGCCTCTTTTCGCTCCAGAAAACGCCCCTTCCTCATAACCAAATAATTCACTTTCTAACAACGTCTCCGAAATGGCCGCACAGTTTACACGGACGAACTTATTGTATTTTCGATTACTTCCATTATGGATTGCATGTGCAAACAATTCTTTACCAGTCCCAGATTCACCGCGTAACAGTACTGTTGCTGGTGTATTTGCTCCTAGCTTCGCCTGTTCGATAGCTGCCGTTGTTTCATCTGAATTCCCGACAATATCATCAAATGAATATTTCGCTTCTAATGTGCGAATAATTCGCCTTGCTCTATTCAATCCATTTGTTAACTTTTGAATTTCCGACACGTCACGGATAACGCCGACGCTTCCTTTCAATATTCCATCCACAATGACTGGTGCCACGTTTACAATTACATCGCGCTTTTTTTGCCCAATCTTCATATGTATTCCGCGCACCGCACGACGCGTTCGAAGTACTTTCATATGCATACTTTCGCCTTCTACAATATCAGTTGTAGCAGGCTTCCCAATAATATCTTCTTCTGTTAAACCCGTTAATTTCGTATATGCCGGGTTAATGACTAAACCTCTTCCTTTTTCATCCACAACCGAAATTGCTTCTTCAGATGAGTTAATAATTGCCTCTAATAGTGTTTGAATTTCCTTTAAATCTGTAACTTCTTCCGCTAAATCTACAACTTCTGTTATATCTTTAAAAATTGCAAATGCCCCTTGTACCTCTCCGCCCTCTTTTAATATCGGTATACGCGTTGTAATAATTTTCTTTCCATTCTCTAATGTTAGTTCATAATTTACTTCTATTTGTTTCGTACGTATAATGCGAAGTAATTTACTAGTTGGAATGACTTCTAAAATATATTTTCCTATCGCCTCTTCTTTTTTATATCCGATAATACGCTCTGCACTTTTATTAAAAAGACGAACTTGTCCCTCTCGATCAATTACGATCATGCCATCATGTGTAGAATTTAAAATTAATTCTCCTTGTTGCGTTTGTTCCTCTAATCGCCCAATTAGCCCTTCCTTCTCATGCGCTAATCCTGTAACAATTTTTGCGATATCACCTGGTATAAGAAGAGTGTCTTTTTTCTTTTTTTCCAATAAAACCTTATGCACATCATCTTCACCTGTCATATCAAATATTACATCGATATGCATAGAAAGAAATGGAGTTACACTTTCTCCAATTGCAATCCCGTATTCCTTAGCAATTTGTAGTCCTTTTGCCAACGGATTTATATCAATAATCCCTATAATTTGAAATATATTCGAACTTTGTAACAGATTCAGCAGTGCGCTCCCGCCTTCACCTGCACCAACAATTAATACTTTTTGTTTCATATATCCCACTTCCTCTCGAAGTAACTCTGCAAATTTTTTCACACTTTTATCTTACTCGTTCAGCACCCTCTTGACAAACCCCCTTTCCCTATAACATCATTAAAATATACGAAATAATCTGAAAAGGAGCGTTATGTATGCAGCGTTACGTTGCTCTACTATTAGCACTCATCCCTATTTCATTAGCTGTGTTTGGTATAAAGTTAATGAGAGATACTGTATTCGGGATTCTATTTCCACCAATCTCTATACTGTGGTTACAATTTTTAATCGGCGCTCTCTGCTTCGGGCTCGGGTTTTATATCTTCCGTGGCTTCGTCTTGCACCGAAACCGTAAACGAAATAAAGTACAAGCTCGCTTTAGAAGATAGGAATGCCCCACTATTTATAAATAAAAAAATGAGACCGTTACACGCGGTCTCATTTTTTTATTGGCATTAACGTTCTTGCCGTTTCAGGGTAATCAGTAATAATCGCCGATATATTCATATCAAAATATTTACGCATAAGCGTTTCTTCATTAATTGTATAAGGGCGAACCTCTACACCACTTTCCATCGTTAGTTCGGCAATAGCATCTTGAAGGTAACGATAATTCGGATGTACTGCTGTAGCCCCCATTTTTTTCGCGTATGCCCACGGACTATGCAAACCTTCGCGATATAAAATTGCTGTTTGAATATCAGGAGCCATCATATGGCACCGTTTCATACTGTAGTGATTAAACGAAGAAAATATAACACGATCCTCTAGACTAAATTTCCGCACAAGCGTTATAACTTCTTCCTCTAAACCTCTGTATGGAATTTTATTATTTTTAAGTTCAATATTAAGTAGCAAACTCGTTTGTTCAAGCCATTCTAATACCTCTTCTAAAAGTGGTATTTTACAAAAACCTACTTTATCACCAAATTTATAACTTGCATCTAACTTGCATAAGTCCTCATATACATAATTCCGAACCGCGCCTTTTCCATTTGTTGTCCGGTCCACCGTTTCATCATGAATGACGACAACTTTTCCATCTTTCGTTAATTGAACATCAAGTTCAATTCCATCCGCTCTAAAAGACTCAGCCGCTTCAAATGAAATCATTGTATTTTCTGGGTACGTTCCAGCCGCACCACGATGTGCAAATATAAGAGTCATCCTCACTCCCCCAATCTTATGCTATACTATACGAAAAAGGAGGTACTTCTATGAGACCATTACAAATCTCTCCAGATACTGCAGTCCGCTTATCAAAAGCACTAGGTGTTCCACTTGAACAACTCATGCATATGCCGCAGCACATTTTAATTCAAAAGCTAGTTGAATTAGAAAAACAAAATAAAGACGAAGAATAATACAGTCCTGTTTTGCAGGACTTTTTATTATTTTCTATTATATCACGGATGCCTTTCCTACTAAAATCCTTTAACAGATGTACTACGATGTGATTTAGCCGTTCCTTCATCATTTAATAATGAATCACATCTTTTCTTTTTTTGTTACACGTCATAAAGAAAGCAGACTATTTATTTATAAGTCCCCATTGCGTTCTAAAAACACGATCATAAAAAAACTAGAAGCCCTTTATATTATTTTTTATTGAACGTGCGGAGCATCCCCTGATTCGTATAGTTCTTTCGCTTTTCCCTCCCCGAATGTAGTTAAAATATAATGTTGCTCTTCTAACGCATCCATTGCTCTAGTTACTTTACAAACGCTATCTTCTTGAGCATCCGAGAAATAATTGTGATCTTCTACAATTTTACTAAAATCTTTTTTCGCCCATCTATCAGCAATTGCTAAAAGTTCATTTTTCTTCGTAAAGCTACTCTTATTTATAATTTCTTTTAATTTTTTAGCATTACTTTGAATCATTGGGATAGAGCCCGATTTTCGTTCTGCCACCACTTTTTGATGAGTCATGCGATGCATCGCTGTAATGACTTCGCTTTCAGTAGAATTTTCAGTAACATACACATCAACAAAGACCCCATCCACCTCTCTACCTACTATTGTTTGGTCTTCTTTTTTATCTATTTGAGCGCTCACTTCTTTATCTACTGGATTATCTGCAAGTTCTAACATTCCAAATGTAACTGCAATAGCAAGAACTCCCATAGCTGCTACTATTCCTAGCCAAGTTGAAATTTTATTTTCCATTCCCCTTCTCCCTATCTATATCTATTTTATTGCCTTATAAAAAACTCACTTACATGTAATATTACTGAAAATAGGTTTTATTTTCCACACTATCAAATAATCTCTTTTTCTCAACAAAATAAAAAGACCAACGAATTATAACATTCATTGGTCTTTCATTAAAAAGTTTATTGGCTTTAAATTTGATATCGAGTATCAATTTCAAGAATTATTAAGCTTTACTAAAGCTTAAATCCCTTACTACTTTTACTCTCAACTAGCTTTATGTTCAAGTCTCAGCTTATCCGCAACCATTGCGATAAACTCAGAGTTCGTAGGTTTTGCTTTTGACATGGATACTGTATAACCGAATAAGGACGAAATAGAATCAATATTCCCACGGCTCCAAGCTACTTCAATTGCGTGACGAATTGCGCGCTCCACACGGCTTGCTGTGGTATTATATTTCTTTGCGATATCTGGATACAATACTTTCGTAATCGATCCTAATAATTCGATATCATTGTATACCATGGAGATTGCTTCTCGTAAATACATATATCCTTTAATATGAGCGGGTACACCAATTTCATGAATGATACTCGTAATACTCGCATCTAAGTTTTTCGGTTTTCCATCTACTGTTGTTGCTGATCGGAATGATGGTAGTGGACGCTTAATCATAGCGTTTGCTTTACCACTCACTTGACGAATATGACTCGTTAAATTCTCCATATCAAATGGTTTTAATATGAAATATGAGGCACCTAAGTCAACTGCTTTTTTCGTCACATCTTCTTGCCCGAATGCTGTCAACATAATTACGCTAGGCTGTTTTAACCTTTCAATATGTCGCATTTTTTCCAATACAGCTAAACCATCTAAGTGTGGCATAATAATGTCTAAAACGAGTACATCAGGTTGCTTATCTGTTAATAAGTTTAAACACTCTTGACCATTATAAGCAGTACCGATTACTTCCATATCATCTTGAGCGGCTACATAGCTCTCTAACATTGATACTAATTCTTTATTATCATCCACAAGACATACTTTAATTTTCTCCACAGCTTTTCCTCCCTTACCGAATCGATTCTCCGACATGTGTATCCTTCTAGGCTACATGAATTGTTCGACAATTGTGTGAAAATTCCCTTTTAAAGTTTCTTACTTTCCGATAAAATCACAAAAAAATATGTTTATCGTTCATTTATTCCCTTTCGCAACACATTCCATCATAGAAATACAACGAAACGTTCAACCCTTTCCTTTTATTTTACAACAAAAAACACCTCTTGCGGAGCTTTTACAAAATTTCAACGAATTTTTCAACAGAAAAAGCGAGCTAATAATATATATTAGCTCGCTTTTTTCTCTTGATCATAAATATTAATTCCAGCTTGATGTAACATCCATTCAATATGAACACCATATCCTGATGTTGGATCATTTACAAATACGTGTGTAACAGCACCAATTACTTTTCCATTTTGTACAATTGGACTTCCACTCATTCCCTGTACGATACCGCCCGTTTTCGCTAATAGACGTTTATCTGTTACTTTTATTACCATACCCTTTGTGGCTGGGAATTTTTGTTGCACTGTACTAACAACTTCAATATCAAACGCTTCTACTTTATCTTGATCAATAACTGTTAATATTTTTGCCGGTCCTTCTTTTACTTGATGAGATAATGCGATAGGCATCGCTTTATCCATTATACCGTTTTTCATATTCGTATTTAATTTTCCAAAAATACCATATGGACTATTAATTGTAATATTGCCAATCACTTCACGGTCTGGTGAGAATCTTGCTAATTTCTCCCCTGGATTCCCATGACTACCTCTTTCAATTGATGTAACTGTCGAGCGCATAATTTGTCCATCTTCGACTTGAATCGGCTTTTTCGTATCATTATCAGAAATAACATGACCAAGTGCCCCATATTTCATAGAATCTGGATGAACAAATGTCATCGTTCCAATTCCAGCTGCCGAATCACGGATATACAAGCCAATTCGATAAGACGATTCACCGTTGTCTTTTTGTGGAGTTAGCTTCGTACGAATATATTTTCCATCTCTTAACAATACAAGATTAAGCGGTTCACCTGTTTCTCCACTATTATGAATAAACGGTGCTACATCACTCATTCTTTCAATTGTTTTACCATTAATTTCAGTAATCATATCTCCAATTTGTACACCTGCTATTTCACCAGGAGATATTTTACCTTTTTCAGTTTGAATTAAATGATGGCCTACAACAAGTACACCTTTTGTATTTAATTTCACACCAATTGATTGTCCACCTGGAATCACTTTAAAATCTTTTAACACTTTCACATTTACTTTTTTCACTGGAAAACCAGCAAGCTGAAATACCATATCAGCTTCACCATTTTGATGAGAATTTACCATAAGTCCTTGTTTTTGTTCATTCGAACTCACTGTAAATACATGACGATTTGTGGATGAAGCTTTGAAAACTGGTAATGATGATATTTCTGATTGTTGTCCTTCAAAAACAACAAGTTGTTTCGGTGATGAAATAAACGTTCGAAGCGGTTTAAAACATCCAATAAAAACTAAAGAAACAAGGAGACAAAGACCTATTATTTTTCGAAATTTTTCTAATTTCAACTTGTTCACTCTCCTCGCTCCTACCCCACATTCAGCCTCTTGGCTTCACTTTTTAATCTCTCCTTGCAGTGCTTTATTTATAACCGGAAGAATTAAGAAATCGTCATTTGAGAAAAAAAGCTATCCATTACTGGATAGCCTCTGCTGTCTGTTTAAAATGATGTGCTTGCGTAAGTAATTCTTTCGCATGCTCCGTCGTTAAATCTGTGATTTCCACACCAGAAATCATTCGAGCTATTTCTGGTACTTTATCCTCCATAGTTAAAACAGTAACTGATGTAATTGTCCGATCATTCGCTACTTGTTTTCGAATAAATAAATGTGAATCTGCCATTGAAGCTACTTGAGGTAAGTGCGTAATACAAAGTACTTGCGAGTTTACTGATACTCGATAAATTTTTTCCGCAATAGCCTGCGCGACCCGGCCACTTACACCCGTATCCACTTCATCAAAAATAACAGATGCAACTCCTTGATGCTTAGAAAAAATGCTTTTTAAAGCTAAAATGATACGAGATAACTCTCCGCCAGAAGCAACCTTTGAAAGTGGTTTTAGCGGCTCTCCTGGGTTCGTTGAAATATAAAATTCCACATGATCGTAACCATCCGCCGTAAGTCTTACCGGCGCACCTTCCACAAGGGGCTCTTCTGCATTTCCTTCTCTCTTCATAATTCTCACTTCAAATTTCGTTTTTTCCATATATAATTCTTTTAATTCCTGATGAATTGCATTTGTAAGGTGTTCTGCAAGTTCATGACGCATATTACTTAACAACGTTGCTTCTTTCAGAATAACACTTTCTAATTCCTTCAACTGTTTCTTCGTCGTTTCAATATGAACGTCTTTATTTTCAATCGTAAAAATTTCCTGTTCAATTTTATCAGCATACGCTAAAATCTCTTCTACAGTATTTCCATATTTTCTCTTTAGCATACGAATTTCATTCAAACGTGTTTCGATTTCATCTAAACGATTTGGATCATATTCCATCATATCGAGCTTTTCTCTCAGTTGATAGGCAACCTCTTCTAATAAGTAATAGCTATTTGCAATTGAATCATGATTTTCCTGATACACTTCATCTAAATGTGTAATACTTTCCATTTGCCCCATTGCACTTCTTACATTATCTAACCCTTGTCCGTCGGCACTTAACGAACGATATGCATCACCTAACGCTTTATAAATCTTTTCAAAATTAGAAATTTGCAATCGTTCCTCAGTTAATTCATTTTCTTCATCCATCTTTAAATCCGCCTTGCGAATTTCTTCATGCTGAAATTGAATTAAATCTAAGCGATGTGCCATTTGTTGCTCATTTTCACTTAACGATTTCAATTGTTTTTTTAATTTTTCATAGTCAGCGTATACGTTTTGATATATGTCTAATTGTTTAACGATTCGATCCCCATCAAAGTGATCAAGCATAAACAGATGTCGTTCTTCATTCATTAAATCTTGCGTTTCGTGCTGTCCATGAATATCAACAAGTGTTTTCCCAATTTCTTTTAATATGCTAAGTGTAACAAGCTTCCCATTTACACGACATACACTCTTCCCGTTCGCAGCAATATCACGCTTTAAAATAATCATGCCATCTTCTATTTCTATATCTAACTCTTCTGCCTTTTCAATACATGGATGCTTCTCATCTTCAACATAAAATAGCCCTTCAATCTCAGCCTTTTCTGTTCCATATCGAACAAATTCTGCTGACCCACGGCCACCTACAAGTAAACTAATTGCATCAATAATAATCGATTTTCCGGCCCCTGTTTCACCGCTTAAAACCGTTAAACCTTTTGAAAAGAAATATTTAATGCTTCAATAATAGCAAAGTTTCTAATCGATAATTCCGATAACAATGCCCCATTCACCTCGTTATAAAATAATCCCTTACTAAAGGATTTTCTCAGTTCTTCATTCAAATAATCATGCTATATATTTGTATGTATATACTCTTCTAACCCGCTTCATTGTACCAAACATTTGTTTTACGGGTCAATCCATCTATTTTCTAACTTTATGCAAACAAAATATTATATTACAATTGAAAATTCATATTTTTAACCAATAAAAATATCTTGTTCACTTTCCACTTTACGATGGAAAGCAAACAAGATTTTTTGTTACAACATATTTAAGAAACGATCAGAGACAACACCTGTATCGTCAGGTGTACGGCAAATAATTAAGCAAGTATCATCACCACAGATGGTTCCGATGATCTCATCCCACTCTAAATGATCAATAAGTGCTCCAAGTGAATGAGCGTTACCAGGCAATGTTTTTAGCACAAGCATATGTCCTGCCGTGTCTAATTTTACAAATGAATCCACTAGATTTCGTTTTAATTTTTGTAACGGGTTAAATCGTTGATCTGCTGGCAAGCTATATTTATAGCGCCCATCATGTAATGGCACCTTCACTAAGTGCAGTTCTTTAATATCGCGCGATACTGTTGCTTGCGTTACATTAAATCCCTCATTACGTAAAATATCAACTAATTCATCTTGTGTTTCAATTTCTTTGTTTGCAATAATTTCCCTGATTTTAATATGGCGCTGACCTTTATTCATACATTTGCACCTCACACTATCTCTTACCATAGTTTAAACATTGGTATACTTCACTTATTTATGTTAACTTATAATTCGTTTCTTGTACACAATTGTTTTTACAATCATTATACAATTACAGCAAAAAGAGGAACAACATATGTTATTCCCCTTTCCCTTTTTGTTTTAGAACTTCATGCGCTTCTGTAACAACTTGCTCTATAGAAATCGGAGAATGATTTTCGCCATTCTCACGTTCACCATGCCATTTCAGATGAATTAAAAATTCAATATTACCATCCCCACCCGTAATTGGTGAGAATGTTAAACCTTCCACATCATAGCCTTCTTTTAAAGCAAACTCGACAATCATTTCTACAACAGCTTCATGTACTTTTCTATCGCGAACGATACCTTTTTTCCCAACTTGCTCTCTTCCAGCTTCAAACTGCGGTTTAATTAACGCTGCTACATCTCCGTTAGGCATAAGCATTGTTTTTAAAACTGGCAGTATAAGCTTTAATGATATAAATGAAACATCAATACTTGCAAATTGAGGTAAACCACGTTCTAAGTCTGCTGGTGTCACGTAACGGAAGTTTGTTCGTTCCATTACAACAACACGCTCATCTTGACGTAATTTCCACGCTAGTTGATTGTATCCTACATCTAATGCATAAGATAATTTCGCTCCATTTTGAAGCGCGCAATCTGTAAAGCCACCAGTTGATGAACCAATATCTATCATAACTTTATCTTGTAAATCAAGATGAAATGTCTCTAATGCCTTTTCAAGTTTATAACCACCACGACTTACATACGGCATAACTTGTCCCTTCACCGTAATCTCAGTATCTTGCGAGATTTTCTCTCCTGGCTTATCAAGTCTCATCTCATTCGCATATACGAGTCCGGCCATAATGGCGCGCTTTGCTTTCTCACGCGTTTCTATAAGTCCTCGCTCTACTAATAGTACATCTACTCTTTCTTTTTTTACGCTCATTTGTTACGCCCTTTTTTGTTTTGATGGAATCATTGTATGAATACGGTCTACAACAGCATCTGTCGTTAAACCAATTTCTTCTAATAATTTTGTTACACTCCCGTGCTCTATGAAGCGATCTGGAATACCCATTCGTTCAACTAATGCACTATGGTAACCATTTTCAGATGCAAATTCAACTACTCCTGTTCCAAAACCACCGATTAAACAAGCTTCTTCAATCGTTAAAATCGGTATATTCTTTCCTAGAAGATCATGTAAATATGCTTCATCCATTGGTTTAATAAAGCGAGCATTCACTACTTTCACTGAAACCCCAGCTTTTTCAAGACGCTCAGCTGCTTCCATTGCCATTGGTATTGTCGTACCAAACGTTAAAATAGCTGCTTGTGTACCCTCTTTTAACGTCTCCCACGTACCGATTGGAATCGCCTTTAATTCTTCATCCATATGAACGCCAAGTCCATTACCGCGCGCATAACGCAATGCGATTGGTCCATCTTCATATTGCATCGCCGTATAAACTAAATGTTGCCCTTCATTTTCATCTTTCGGCATCATAAGCACCATATTCGGCAAGTGACGTAAGAATGAGATATCAAATACGCCTTGATGCGTTTCACCATCTGCTCCTACTAATCCCGAACGATCTATTCCGATGAAAACATTTAAATTTTGGCGGCATATATCATGAACAACTTGGTCATATGCTCTTTGTAAAAATGTTGAATAAATGGCTAAGAATGGCTTCATTCCTTGCGTTGCCATACCTGCTGCCATTGTTGTAGCATGCTGTTCTGCAATACCTACATCAATCATACGATCTGGGAATTCTTTTTGGAATTTCTCAAGTTTTGATCCAACAGGCATTGCAGGTGTAATTGCTACGATACGCTCATCTGCTCTCGCTAGCTTAAGTACTGTTTCACTAACAACAGCACTCCATGCTGGTGCAACTTCTTTCGGCTTAACGAAGTCACCTGATTCAATTTTATAAGGTCCTGTTCCATGCCAAGTTCCAATAACGTCACTCTCAGCCGGTTTATAACCTTTTCCTTTTTTCGTAATAACGTGAACGAGTACTGGGCCTTTTGTTTTCTTTGCATATTGCAACGTTTCGAATAACTTTTCATAATCATGTCCATCGACTGGACCTAAATATGTAAAGCCTAACTCTTCGAAAAATACACCAGATACTAGTAAATATTTAAGACTATCTTTTATTTTCTCTGCTGTCGCAGCCACTTTCCCGCCAACTGCTGGGATTTTCTTTAATATATACTCTAATTCATCTTTTACCCAGTGATATTTTCCTGCGGTACGTAAACGACCGAGCACATTATGAAGCGCACCAACGTTTGGTGCAATTGACATTTCATTATCATTCAAAATAACAATCATGTCTGTTTTTTCATGTCCAATATGGTTCAATGCTTCTAAAGCCATTCCGCCTGTTAAAGCACCATCTCCAATAATTGGTATAACATATTCTTTCGTTTTCTTTAAATCACGTGCCAGAGCCATTCCCATTGCAGCCGATAACGAAGTCGAGCTATGACCAGTTTCCCATACATCGTGCTCACTCTCACAACGTTTCGGGAAACCACATAGACCTTGATATTGCCTTAATGTACCAAACTCTTTCGCGCGTCCAGTTAAAATTTTATGTACATAGGATTGATGTCCTACATCCCATAAAAATTTATCTTGCGGGCTATCAAATAATTTGTGCAGAGCAATTGTGAGTTCTACTACACCTAAATTAGGTGCAATATGTCCACCTGTTTGAGAGAGCTCTTCAATTAAAAACTTACGAATATCCTCACTCAATCCCTCTAGTTCACTGATAGACATATCTTTCAAAAAACTAGGGTTTTGAATTTGCGTTAGATCCACATGGATCACTCACTTTCATTTCATAATCTGTCAACATGTCAAATATTATAAAAAACATTTACACAAAACAAGAAATTCTCTTTTCTATTTTTCGTCTTGTCCCGCTATTAACCAGTCTATTGCGCCTTAATCCTATTATAAACCATATTTCTTCAGGCGATGAAAAAAATAGCCGCTAACACAAAGTGATAACGGCAATGTAATCTACATATATTTTTGCCAATAACAAGAAAAGAAAAACCTTTTCCTACATTTATATCATAAAATGATGAATGACTCAACAAATGAAAACGCTGTTATATTAGTTATTACGTTTTGCAATCAAATCGCAAATAGATAGTAAATATTCATCTTGTAATTGCAAGGAGCTAATCGCACCTTTTGCTTCTGCAATTGTTTCTTCTAAAATATCCTTTGCTCTATCTACAGTAAACAACGTCGTATATGTGCTCTTTTCATTAGAAAGATCGCTACCAATCGGTTTTCCAATCTCTTCTTCAGTTCCTTCGACATCTAAAATATCATCTCGAATTTGGAAAGCTAGACCGATATATTTGGCAAACGTAAGCAACTTTTCTTCTTGCTCTTCTGTCGCATCAGAAAGTATCGCACCCGCAAGTACAGCAAATTCAAGTAGTTTTCCGGCCTTATGTTTATGGATGTACTCCAATTCATCAATCGTAAGGCGTTTCCCTTCCGCTTCCATATCTGCCACTTGTCCGCCAACCATTCCTTCTGGTCCTGCTGCTTTTGCGAGTTCAAGTACAAGTCTTACTTTTTTTTCAGCAGAAATTTCTTTTTGCTCATATGCCATAATAACTTGAAAAGCGTATGTCAATAAGCCATCTCCTGCTAAAACTGCCATCGCTTCACCAAATACCTTGTGATTTGTGGGCTTTCCTCTTCTTAAATCATCATCATCCATACAAGGTAAATCATCATGAACTAACGAATATGTATGAATCATTTCAAGAGCACAAGCTGCACCTACTCCAAGATTTCTTTCTTTCCCAAACGCTTGTAATGTTGCAAACAAAAGTAACGGGCGGAGACGTTTTCCACCCGCTTCCAAAGAATATGCCATCGCTTCACGAAGTACATTTGGACATTGTAATCCATTTGCATAGCTTACAAGTTTTTCTTCTACGAAAGTTTTACTTTCTTTCAAAAAAGTATCAAAAGCAATCGTCACTATGCTTCATCTCCTAAAGCAGTAAACGGTTCAAGCTCTCCATCTTCCCCAAGAATAACTGCCATTTGTTCTTGTACATTCTTCAGCTTCTCATCACAAAGCTTAGATAATTCCATACCTTCTTTAAAATAAGAAATCGCTTCTTCTAAAGGTACGTCACCTTGTTCTAGCTTAGAAACAAGATGCTCAAGTTGCGAAATTGCCTCTTCAAAGCTTAATTTATTTTCCATTATTCAATTCACGCTCCTCTATGCCTGATACGCTACAATCTAGTATTCCATCTTGTAATTGAACTGAAACAGCATCTCCAAGGCTTACATCTTTCACACTTTTTAACACTTGCTTCTCTTCATCATATACAAGCCCGTACCCTCTCATCATTACTTTAAGCGGACTTAACGCTTCAAGTTTTTGAGCAGCTCTTACAAAGGCAAATTCTTTCGTTTGAAGTAACGTTTGCATTTCACGTTGTAATTGCTTTTGCAACGTTTCCACAGCTACCTTCGTTTGCATAATTTTTTGAGATGGGTGGTGCTTCTCTAAATAAAATGAAAGTTGCTTTAACTGATTCACCTTTTTATCAATATAGCGCTCTTTCGCTAAAACAAGCTGTTCTAGCGCTCTATCTAATTGCTCTTCCTTTTGCTCATATACTTGTCTTGGATAACGGAACGCATACGATTTTTGCAACACTTGTAGTTTTTCTTCTTTTTTATGTACTAACTCTCTCATTGCTCTTTGCAATCTCAGAGTTCTTTGTAATACCTTTTCTTGTAACTCTATAATGTTAGGTGCTGCCAGCTCAGCTGCTGCGGTCGGTGTTGGCGCGCGTAAATCCGCAACAAAATCTGCGATTGTAAAATCCGTTTCATGGCCTACTGCCGAAATAATAGGGATTTCACTCTTAAAGATTGCTCTTGCAACCATTTCCTCATTGAAAGCCCATAATTCCTCAATAGAACCTCCACCACGACCAACGATTAGTACATCTATCTCTCCCATTTCATTCGCTGTACGAATCGCTTGTACAATCGAGGGAGCCGCTGACTCCCCTTGTACAAGTACCGGAAATACAATAACATTCCCAATTGGATAACGACGTTTAATCGTTGTTATAATATCACGAATCGCTGCTCCTGTTGGCGACGTAATCACACCTATTGTTTTAGCGTAAGGAGGAATCGCTTTTTTATAAACTTGAGAAAAAAGTCCTTCTTCTTCTAAACGAACTTTTAACTGTTCGTACGCTAAATGTAAATTTCCGACTCCGTCAGGCTGCATGTCTTGAATATAAATTTGATAAGAACCACTCGCCTCGTAAACAGAGATTTTCCCTTTCACGAGTACCTTCATCCCATTTTCCGGTTTGAATTTAATATTACGATTATGGCCCGCAAACATAACCGCTGCGATTCTTGCATTTTCATCTTTCAATGTAAAATACATGTGGCCACGGCTATGATTTTTAAAGTTGGAAATTTCACCTTTTAACCAAACAGACTGCAAATGCGGATCATATTCTATTTTTGTTTTTATATAGCGTGTTAACGCTGTAACGGTTAAATATTGCTTCTCCATTTCTCTCTCCTCATAGCCGACTCAAATTATTTACAAACGACACCTGCACGTTTGGCAGATTCAACAGTATTATGAAGAAGCATTGTGATTGTCATTGGACCAACACCCTTTGGCACAGGTGTAATGTAACCCGCAACATCTAACACGTTGTCAAAGTCAACATCACCACAAAGTTTTCCTGTTTCTAAACGGTTAACACCAACGTCAATTACAACCGCCCCTTCTTTAATATAATCCGCTGTTATCATTTTAGGTCGTCCAACAGCTACGATTAAAATATCAGCTAACTTCGATAACTCTTTCATATTTTGCGTCTTAGAATGACAATATGTGACAGTGGCATTTTCATTTAAAAACAATTGCCCCACTGGTTTACCGACAATATTACTTCTTCCAATTACTACTACATGTTTTCCAGAAATATCAAGATTTGTTTCTTTTACTAATTCTACAATACCATGCGGTGTACATGGAAGGAATGTATCTTGTCCCGTCATCATACGTCCCACGCTGATTGGGTGAAATCCGTCTACATCCTTTTCTGGTGAAATTCTTTCAATGATAGCTTTTTCTTCAATATGTTTTGGTAAAGGTAATTGCACTAATATGCCATTAATACGGTCATCGCCATTTAAGCGATCGATTTCAGCAAGCAAACGTTCCTCAGTAATTGTTTCAGGAAGTTCAATTAGCTCTGAGTAAATCCCTACTTGTTCACAGCCTTTTTCTTTTCCTTTCACATAAGAACGAGATGCTGGATCTTCTCCAACTAAAATAACTGCTAATCCTGGTACAATACCTTGCTCTTTCAACTTCACAACTTCTTCTGTTAATTGTGCTCGTTTTTTCTCCGCAACTTCATTTCCTTTGATGATTACTGCTACCATTTTAAGATTCCCCCTTAAAGAATTTACAGTGTATCTTTTATATTAGATAAAACGCCGTTAATAAAACGACGAGATTCCTCATCCCCAAATGTTTTAGCAATTTCAATTGCTTCGTTAATTGTTACGTTGTGTGGAATTTCTTCCATGTATTTCATTTCATACACAGCTACACGTAAAATACTGCGATCAACAATACTAATACGCTCAAGCTTCCACTTTTTTAAATTTTGACGAATCGCTTCATCGATTGCTTCTTTATTTTCTACAAAACCTACTACAAGTGACTCTAGAAACTCATTTGTTTCTTCGCCTTCATCTAGCGTGTTTTCCACTGCTACTTTCGGTTCTAATTCACCTGTAATATCCATTTGGTATAATGCTTGCATTGCTCTTTCTCTAGCCGTCCTACGTTTCATTGTAACTCTCCTTTATGCTTCAAGTCTTTCCTTATACTTTGTTATATTATTATAATTTATAAGCCGTCAATTCACTTACTCTTACAGTTTTCATTGATTTTCCAACCTTATAATACAATGATAATAACACAATTTATCGTTTCACACACGGGTTACAAGGCTGAAAAATAATAAAAAGATTAACTTCAAGTTCCATATCTTATCACAATGTACGTTTTTTGGAAAAACGAAACATTTTCTTGTTTATTTCTTATTTTTTGAAATAGTATAATAATTAGAGGGTTGTAATTTGTGAAGAAATGAAACGATAAAAAAGATGCCTATGTTACTAGGCACCTTTTCATTCTTACACTGGTTCGATTTCTGTTTTTTGTGTTTCGAATGTTACGCCAACGATGTGAACATTCACTTCTTTTGGCTCAAGTCCTGTCATTGTAAAGAGTGCTTGGCGAATATTGTCTTGAATCTTTTGTGCAACAACTGGAATTGCTACACCAAAATACATTACAACATAAAGGTCAACGATAATATCTTCGTTTGCTAATTCAACCTTTACACCTTTACCATGATTTTTCTTACCTAACTTCTCAACAACATCTGTAGCAAAATTACCGCGCATTGCCGCTACACCTTCTACTTCTGCAGCTGCAATACCTGCAATTACTTCAATTACTTCTGGTGCAATTTCTACTTTACCAAGAGTTGTATCTTGACCCATATCTAACATATGTTCAGCCATGAAAAAAACCTCCTTTAATGTATCACTGCGTCACAAGTTCATGCTCTTCCAAAAATTTCGTATTAAACTCACCTTTTACAAAATCAGGATGATCTAGCAATTGCAAATGGAACGGGATTGTTGTATGTACGCCTTCAATGACAAATTCACTAAGTGCGCGCTTCATTTTTGCAATTGCCTCTTCACGTGTTTTTCCGTGAACAATTAATTTAGCAACCATCGAATCATAGAAAGGTGGGATTGAATATCCCGGATATACAGCTGAATCGACGCGAATACCAAATCCTCCTGGTGGTAAATACATTTCTACTTTACCTGGAGATGGCATAAATTTTTTGGCAGGGTTTTCCGCATTAATTCGACATTCAATTGCCCAACCATTAAATTGTACTTCTTCTTGCTGTAACGATAACTTTTCTCCTGAAGCAACAAGAATTTGCTCTTTAATTAAGTCCATTCCCGTTACCATTTCAGTAACCGGATGCTCAACCTGAATTCTCGTATTCATCTCCATGAAATAAAAGGTTTTCGTTTTATATTCATAAATAAACTCAACCGTACCAGCACCTGTATAATCAACCGCTACCGCCGCTTTAACTGCCGCTTCACCCATCTGCTTGCGAATATCTTCATCAAGTGCAGGTGATGGACTTTCTTCTATAGTTTTGAAACGGCGCTGAATTGTACAATCACGCTCTCCTAAATGAATGGCATTTCCGTGTGTATCTGCCATTATTTGAATCTCAACATGGCGGAAATCTTCAACGTACTTTTCTAAGTATACACCAGGGTTCCCAAAAGCGGTACTAGCTTCTTGCTGTGTAATTTGAATTCCTTTTATAAGCTCTTCTTCATGGCGTGCAACACGAATACCTTTTCCGCCGCCACCTGCAGTCGCTTTAATAATAACTGGATATCCAATTTGATTAGCAAGCTCGATCGCTTCTTCGGTATTTTTAATAATCCCTTGTGAACCTGGCTCAATCGGAACCCCTGCTTCTTTCATTGTATCACGAGCAACGTCTTTTGTGCCCATCTTTGAAATAGCTTCTGGACTTGGACCGATAAAAATCAAGTTACATTCACGGCATAACTCTGCGAAATCTGCATTCTCTGCTAAAAATCCGTATCCCGGATGAATAGCATCGCAGCCTGTTAACTTCGCAACGCTAATAATGTTTGTCAAATTTAAATAGCTTTCTTTCGAAATCGTTGGTCCTACACAATACGCCTCGTCTGCAATCTGTACGTGAAGTGACTCTTTATCTGCTTCTGAATAAATTGCAACTGTTTCAATATCCATTTCTTTACAAGCACGAATAATTCGTACAGCAATTTTCCCCACGATTGGCTATTAATACTTTTTTTATCATCACAAAGACTCCCTTATTACGCTTTTACAAGAAATAGCGGTTGTCCATACTCAACAAGTTGTCCGTTATTAACAAGAATTTCAACAATTTCGCCCTCTACATCAGCATCAATTTCGTTAAATAACTTCATAGCCTCGACAATACATACGATAGAATCTTTCGATACTCTATCCCCAACACTTACATATGGAGGGGTATCAGGCGAAGAAGAAGAATAGAATGTACCTACCATCGGTGATGTGATTTTATGTAGGTTTTCATTTTGAACAGCCTTCTTCTCTTCTTGTTTTGGTGCTTCTGCTTGTGCTGCTGCTACTTTCGTTTCAACTTCAACAGGCGCTACTGGTTGCATAGCTTGTTTTGCTGCAGGTGCTTGCACAGCAACAACTTCATTACCACGCTTTTTCATTTTGATTGTTGTACCGTCTTTTTTGTATTCAAATTCATCAATATTAGAGCTATCAATTAATTTAATTAATTCGCGAACTTCTTGAATTTTAAACATGTAAAATCCACTCCCATACTCTTGTTTGTCCCGTTTTTACAGATTCTCGTCACGAAAACTAGATTGACTGTAAAAATACGATGTACTCTATTAGAAAATATATTTCATTAACTAATAGAAATATTTACTATTTCCATCTTACGATAAATTTTTTAAACATTCCAATTTATATTTCTTTATAATAAATCGAAATTCCTGTAAAAATATTATTCCAATAAAAAATTTAATACCTAGTAATAATACCAAGTTTCACATGAAATTGGCAAGACCACTTCTAAAAAAACATTCACTACTTTTTCAAAACGTTACACAGCAAACATGCCATTCCCTCTCCACTCTTCACCACACCTATAGTCAATAACATATTTTTACCAAATATTATTTTTTTGTTTACACGCCGTTCATCATTCCTTCATATAAGAATAGTATGTTCAAAGTGTAGAAAATATATTGTGTCGAGGTGTGGAAATATGATATGGCTCATTCTCTTTTTACCTGCTGTAATCGTTTGGGCATGCGTTCTTTTCATCCACGTCAAATCCGGAAAAAGTAATCATCAGTACCATGAACCACTAATCTTTTACTCACAACGTATTTCTCCGTTCCGAGTTGAACATAGTAAAAATAATTACAAAGACGAAATAGAAAAAAGCTATCGAAAATGATAGCTTTTTTCTATTCACACGTACTTACATACTCTTTTTACTATTTGCATACCCTTTGCTTAGTAAAAGATAATAATCCGCAGGGAAATCCCTACGGATTAAAGTTTCACTTATTTCGCTGGTGGATCAAATTTCACACCTACATCTTTTGATCCGCCTTCACTTCTTACAAGTTGAATAATTTCATTTGCTTCTTTCTGTGAATGTTTTGCCGCTTTAACCGTTACTCTAATATCAGTACCATCAGCTCTTACAAGAGCATCTGGATATCCTCCTTGAGATTTAATTACTGTCTCAAGTAATTCTTGCTTCGTTTCCATTGTAGTGATTGCATCAAAGTTATCTTTCGCTTTACTCTTTTCTGTCGCTGAAGATTTCGAAGAATTCATCACTTCTTGTAATTTTGCTTTCTCTTCACTACGCTGATCTTCCATTTGCATACGTAAAGCTGTGAAATTCTCATCACTTGATTGAACTGATACATTGCCCTCTTTTTTACTTGTTTCTTTTTTTGCATTTTCTTTTTTGTCTGTTTCTTTATTTGTTGTTTCTTTGCTTGTATTTTCTTTTTTCGGAGTTTCTTTAGGCGCTTCGTTTGTTACTGCTTTATCAGTACCTTGTTTTTCTTGTCCAATCTTTTCACCTGTTGCTGGCGATGCTGTATTCATTTTGTCAGGAGTTGTCACGTAATACACAGATAGTACAACAACTAAACTTAACATCGTTAATAGCCAAACTGTTTGTTTTTTTAACACTTTATTTCCTCCCTATCAATTTTTCGGTGAAACTGAAACGCGATGGGCCGGTACATCTAGCAGCCTTATCACAGCTTCTTTTACCATTGCTTTAACTTGTATATTATCCACTCCCTTTGCTACGACAAGAACACCACGTACTTTCGGCTTCTCTGTTCGTAAAACAACAGGAGTTTCTTTATCCCCTTCACGTATAATGACAGTCTTTTCATCAAGAGACTCGTCCTCTACTTCTCTCTTACCGCCTGTTTTATCTGTTTCACCTGTTGTTTGTGAGCGTTTCACTGTATTTTTTTCTAAAATTTTTTCTTCAGATGAATCCAAATTCACTTTAATCGTTACGTCTTTTACTCCTGCTATTTCTTCTAAAGCAGTTTTTAATTCTTGTTCATACGCTTTTTCATATTTTTCTACATTTGACATATTATCATTATTTTTTTGTCCAAAAGTTGGTACATCTTTTTCCTGGTTTTGAGTTTTTTGTTCTTTAAATACAGGTACTTCTTCTTTTTTACTTGAAAAAAAACTACTAGAAAACATAAGCAACATTCCAAGTATGAGTAGGACAAGTAAGAACTTAGGTGTTACCTTTCTTCCCTTCTCATTACTTTCTTTTTCATCTCCATTCAATAAGTTTCGAAAAAATGAGAACTTCGAATTTTTATCTTTATTGTCCATTTACTCTACCTGTCCTCCCTTCCATTTGAACTTGGATTTGTTTATTCTCTAGTTGCCACCTGCTTGAAAAGAAGTCTTTCATTTCTACATTCGTTTCCTCTACTTTTTTCGGTGGTTCTTTCGTGTTAATTTCAACTGGTTTTACTGTTTCGATTGCATCATTTTTACTACGTTCTTTTTCTTTTAACGTCACAACAACAGATTGAATATCTTTCGCTGACTTTACTTCCGCTGTGCTTTCCGCTGCGACTATTTGTATTTCAGAGACTGACATACCATACTGTTTCTCAAACTCTTTTCCTACTTCTTTTTTCATTTTGGTAGCCATCTCTTCTAAACTATATGCACGTGTTAGAGCTTGTATTTCTTTTTTCTTCGAATCTATTGAATTTTTTACAGATCCTTCTGCTACGTACTTTTCTTCATTAAAATTTGCAATTACTTCATTTACATCTGTCTGCAATAGTTTAAAAAGAGGTGTTAAAATTAATACGACTAACAAAAGACTTACAACGAATTTAACGTATTTTTGCAAATTCGAATTTGGAAGAATAAGATGAAGCATTGTCGCTAAGAGCAAAAAAACGATAATATTTCTGATCCACTCTGTAACAAATTGCATACTCTTCACCTCCTACCGCATCATAAGTGTAATATTCCCCGCAGCAATAATAATTGTAATACTTAAAAAGAACATAAATGATACGATAGCTAAGCAAGCAAATACGTAAATGATGCTTCGTCCAATAATGTCTAAGCATTGAATAATTGCTCCGCCGCCAACCGGTTGCAATACTGCTGCTGCGAATTTATAAATAAATGCGATACAGAAAATTTGAATCGCTGGAAAAGCAACAATTAAACATAAAATGACGAGCCCAATAATTCCGACTGTGTTTTTCAATAATCCTGATGCGCTAATAACAGTATCTGCCGCTTCTGTAAACATCCTTCCGACTACTGGAATGAAGTTCCCTGTTACAAATTTAGCAGTTTTCACAGCTATTCCATCAGCAACAGCTGTTGCTGTTCCTTGTACAGATAATACCCCTAAAAAAATCGTTAAAAAGATACCGATAATCCCAACGCTAACGTTTTGCAGAAGCTTGGACAATTTCGTCACTTTATATTGATCACTCATTGTACTTACAATACTTAATATCGTTGCCAGTAATAAAAGCGGTAGAACGATATAATTCATAAGAAGCCCGCTTGTATTCATTAAGAAAATGATAATCGGATGAAAGAAAGATACAGATACAACCCCGCCACCAGTCGCTATAAGCGCCAATAAAATTGGCAATAGCGCTAATATGAAATCTACCATTGTTTGTATCGTTTCTCTTGCATATGTCATAACGACATAAAAACTATTTAAAGCAAAAATAATAAGTACCATATATACAACAGCATCAGCAATTTTACTTACACTACTTTTTGAAAAAGCGGATTGCAGTGATTGCAACAATGCACTAAAGATTGTGAGCATAATGAGTGTGCCAAGCAGTTTTCCATTAGCTGCAAGCTCATGAAATAAATATTTTAATAACCCTATCATCCACTCTTTTAGAGAGAATTCTTTTTCTCCCTTTACAAACTCCATAAAACTCCCTTTTTGACTCTCTGGCAAATAGCCTCCATATTTTGTAACAAGCCCGTCCCAAAATTGCTTCACATCTTCAATTCCGAGCTTATCCAATTGTTGATCAACGACGTTTGTTTCTACAGGAGAAGCTTGTACAACAACTGGTAAAGAAAAGAAAAGGAAGCAAGCAAATAGCAGCTTAGCTCCAAACCTCCTCAACATTCACTCCCCCTTATCCCGTCGGTAAAAATCCGAGAATAGTTTCAATTACAACCGTCAAAATAGGAATTGCCATAACGAGAATTAAGATTTTCCCAGCAAGTTCAATTTTCGAAGCGATGGCACCTTGACCAGCATCTTTTGTAATTTGAGCTCCAAACTCGGCAATATAAGCAATTCCAATAATCTTTAGTAACGTTTCCACGTAGACGTTACTAACTTTCGCTTCACTCGCAACTCTCTCAATCATTTGTAAAATAGAATGAATTTGATCGATTAAAATAAGAAACATCACGCTACCTACGAACACAATAAATAAAGATGTAATACTAGATTTATGCTGGTTCAAAACAGCAGCTAAAAACGTAGCAACGAGGCCTAATCCGACAATTTGTATAATTTCGATTCGAACCGCCTCCTTTACTGGAAGAGAAAGACACTTTTAATCTTGTCGAATAGCGTATTAATTAAAAATGCAACATGAAATAAAATGACGACAAAACCGACAAGGATAACCCAATTTGCAATATCCTCACGCTTCAATTCTTTTAGTACAGTATGAATGAAAGCTAAAACAATGCCGATTCCGGCGATTTGAAATATTAATCCAACATCAATGGACATCGCCTTTCTCCCCCCTATAGCAGTAAAATTACAATAAGTAGCCCTGCTAGTACCCCTAAGCTCTTAATCATTTTTTCGTATTGCAGTTGTAAAGCTTTCGCTTCCTCTTCTTCTCTCTCCAAATGTGTAATACATAAGCGAATATGTTTTTGTTGTGATTCACGATCATGTTGCCCTAGCGTTTCACCAAATTGCTGCAGTATTTCATACTCGGTTTGTTGAAAAGCCGTCAACTTCCAATTCTCTTTCAAACTATCTATCCAAGCTTCCCTTACTGTTTGTTCTCCACTTTCTAGTTTTTTAGCGAAACTTTGAAATATCCAATTTAATGGCTTTGGCATTTGTTTAACTAATCGCTCGGCAGCCTCAGATAAAGGTGTGTGTCCATACATAATTTCTGCCTCTAATGATTGAAGTGCTGATTTTAATAACCTAAGTTGCCTCGGTCTCTCACTGTATCTTTTAGCGTACCGAAAACCCGAAAAAGGTGCTGACCGCAACCGATTAACACCTGCACCCAAATATTTTCACCATACGCCCCTCACCCTTTCTATTTGATAACACTGGTTTTCCATATTTATCTTTCACCTGCATAACCGTTCCTGGACCCCTCGCTTTTGACAACTCCACAAACCTATCAAATATACCAAGCTCTAGCACTGCCTTGAGCGATGGACGTCTCACAACATCCTCATAGGAAAATCCGTGTGCGCTTATAAAAAGCTGGACACCTGCATGCACTGCCTCCATAATTGCTTCACTATCTTCTTTACGGCCAATTTCATCTACGATCAAAATATCAGGACTCATAGAACGAATCATCATCATCATTCCTTCTGCCTTTGGACATGCGTCTAACACATCGACTCGGGTACCAAAATCATATTGCGGGATCCCTTTCACACAACCAGCAATTTCTGACCGTTCATCAACGATCCCCACTTTACAGGAAGGAATTTCCGAAGCACTTACCCCTTGACTCATGCAACGTGCTACATCTCTTAAGAGTGTCGTTTTTCCCGTTTGGGGAGGGCCAATTACCATCGTGTTTAACCACCTTTTTTCATACAAATATGGCAAAAGCGGTTCAGCAATCCCTATTTTTTGACGAGCAATACGAATATTAAAGGAAGAGACATCACGAATCATTTTCACTGCGCTTTTTTCTGTAATGACTTTTCCTGCTAACCCGATTCTATGCCCTCCGCGAAGCGTCACATACCCACGTTTTAATTCCTCTTCCATCGTATAAATTGAGAATTGACTTAACTTATTCAATAAGTAAATAGCATCCTCTGCAGTAGTGATATAGTCATAAAAAAACACCTTTCCGTGTGCAATACACTCTAGCGGCCTTCCAATTCGAACACGAATTTCCTCTAAAGCATCGTATTGCTTACATTCTTCAATTAAGTACTTCATCGTTTTTGGTAAAACTTCTAATACCTCTTTCATCGGCTTCTCCCCACTATACTCGACTTACTATTTCAGTAATGCGATAAAAATACAGCAAATTCCAAGCGCTAGAAAAAAGAGCTTCAAGAAAGAAATTTCACTTGCTACACTCGCTATCCCAATTGTCATTGTTAAAATTAATACGGTAGGTCCAACAAACGCCAACATACCATTTATAAACAACGCTTTCTTCGCATCATTCACATAAAGCATAAGCAAAGCAGCAAATATCTCCGCACTACCTGAAAATAATCGAAGTGCCCCCATAACAAGCACGGATGTTTCCATTGCCGCTAGCCACTGTTTCATTCTTCCACCTTCTCCCGTAACAGTTACTAACTTCGTATTCTAAAAAAGAATATATTTGTACAACCATATGCAGAGGTTGTCTATTTCAGAAGTAAAAACATAATTTTTCTCTAAATTCCGAATTACAATCTGAATATTCATATTATTTCATGGTATATTATGGTATATTTAGTTTAAAAGAGGTTTAAACCATGCAACACGTCACTTTATTACCACTAGATTTATGCCATACAAATGTGATTTTCGAGCTATCAAGTGATCCACATATAAAAAATGCATTGGGAATAACGGTAGAAAACATCGAAGACACGAAAACATTTCTTCTTTTCGCAATAGAAGAAGAGCGTCAAAAGAAATCCTTATCGAGAATGATTGTGAATGAAGAAAATGAAATAATTGGCCTCACCACACTTAAACATATTAATAATGAAAAAAAGCAATCTCACATTGGTAGTTGGCTCGGCTATCCGTACTGGGGAAAAGGCTATAACGAGGCTGCTAAAAAAGAAATCTTTAAAATCGCCTTTTTAGACTTACAACTTTCCTACGTATTTGCTGGTGCTAAAACGAATAATATCCGCTCACTAAAAGCACAAGAAAAACTACCTTATATTTCATTGCATGTGGAAAACAAGTTTCCAGACGAACACGCTGCACTAGAGAAAGAAGTAAAGTCACCTTGCTCTCTGCATGTCGTGTCACGTAAAAATTTTTTAAACTGGTTGAAATTACAAAATGAGGAGGAAAAATATGAAGGCATTGAAAATTAGTTTAACCGTTGTAGTAGAATTAGCTCTTATTTATCTTTTTTCATTATTAGTCGGTTGGTCATTTATAGAGACCTTTTTCCTTGGTAGTTTAGCAATATTTGCAATTATGTGGTTAATTATTATGAGTAACCATAGAAATAACATTACAGATCACGCAATAAGTAAAACATTAACTGGCGTTGAGACTGGCGAAATAAAACCATTTCAAATTGTTTTGACTCCATCTATTATGGGTACTCTTTCACTTGTTTTAGTCAGTTTTATAATAACAGCTATTTACTATCTACCCTATTTCCTATAAAAAAAGCACTCGTGAATTATCACGAGTGCTTTTTCACTATGCACGAGAAACGTATTTACCTTCACCAGTGTTGATGATAAGCATTTCGCCTTCGTTAATGAAGATTGGTACTTGTACAACAAGACCAGTTTCTAATGTAGCTGGTTTTGTTACGTTAGAAGCAGTATCACCTTTAATACCAGGCTCTGTTTCTGTAACTTGTAATTCAACTGTGTTTGGAAGTTCAACACCAAGTACTTCGCCTTGGTAAGTCATAATTGCTACTTCCATGTTTTCTTTTAGGAATTTAAGCTCGCGCTCGATTTGTTTTTCACCAAGTTCGATTTGCTCATAAGTTCCGTTATCCATAAATACATGAGCCTCACCGCTTGCGTATAAGTATTGCATACGACGGTTTTCGATGTGTGCTTTTTCTACTTTCTCACCTGCACGGAATGTTTTCTCTTGAACAGAACCTGTGCGAAGATTACGTAGTTTAGAACGAACGAATGCAGCACCTTTACCTGGCTTTACGTGTTGGAAATCAAGTACTTGCCAAAGGGCATTGTCCACTGAAATTGTTAAACCTGTACGAAAATCGTTTACTGAAATCATGTAAAAAAATCCTCCTGTGTATTACAAAATAATAAGTTCTTTTGGTGATTTCGTAATTACTTCATTACCTTCACTTGTCACAATGATATCATCTTCAATACGTACGCCGCCAATACCTGGAATATAAATACCTGGCTCTACTGTTACAGCCATACCTGGTTCAAGTACTATATCAGAACGGAACGCTAAACCTGGTGCTTCATGGATTTCAAGACCTATTCCATGACCAGTAGAGTGTCCAAAGTATTCACCATATCCTTTTTCCGTTATGTAGTCACGCGTTAGCGCATCAGCCTCGCGACCTGTTAAACCAGCTTTAATACCGTTCACACCACGTAATTGTGCTTCTAAAACGATATTATAAATTTCTTTTAATTTATCAGATGGTTCACCGACTGCAATCGTACGAGTAATATCAGAACAATATCCTTTGTAATAAGCGCCGAAGTCTAATGTAACGAAATCTCCTGTTTCTATCACTTTTTCAGATGCCACGCCGTGCGGTAATGCCGAACGAAGACCTGAAGCAACGATAATATCAAACGAAGAAGATGTTGCTCCTTGTTTTCTCATGAAAAATTCAAGTTCATTTGACACTTCAATTTCAGATACTCCCGGGCGAATGAATGATAGAATATGCTCAAAGGCAGCATCTGCAATCTGTGCAGCTTCCTTTAATATCTTAATCTCTGAATCAGTCTTTATCAAGCGTAACTTTTCTACAAGTCCAGAAGTCGGGATAAATTCAGCATCAATCGCTTCCTTATGCACTGAATAAGAACTATATGTAAGAGTATCTTGCTCAAAACCAAGTTTTTGAATTCCAAGCTCTTTCACTTGCTTTGCCACTTCATCAATGATCAATCCTGCGTGCTGTACAACCTCATATCCAACCGCTTGTTTACTTGCCTGCTCGACGTAACGGAAATCTGTAATAAATTGAGCACGATCTTTTGAAATAAGAACAACGCCTGCTGTTCCTGTGAAGTTAGCCATATATCTACGACTATGTTCATTTGTTAACAAAATACCGTCAATGCCAGCCTCATCAAATGCACTTCGTAATCTTTCAATTTTCTCCATTACTTTATGCCTCCCTCAATTTCTCCATTAATGCAAATAACGCTAACTTATAGCCATAAAAACCAAATCCTACAATTTGACCTGCACAAACAGCTGCCGTCACAGATTCATGACGGAACGATTCACGCTGATGAATGTTAGAAATATGTACTTCAATAACAGGAATCGAAATGCTCGCAATGGCATCACGAATCGCATAGCTATAATGCGTAAATGCTCCCGGATTTAAAATGATCCCTTCATATATATCTTCCGCTTCATGAATAATGTCGATAATGGCACCTTCATGATTCGATTGGAAACATTCTAACTCCACTCCCATTGTTTCTGCTTCTTGCTTCATATCTGCTTCAAGTGTCGCTAGCGTGCCCTTTCCATATACATTTACCTCACGAACACCGAGGCGATTTAGGTTAGGACCGTTTACGAGGAGTAACTTTTTCATATTCTTAAAACTCCTTAATATTAAATATCTATACAATATTTTAACATAGGAGTTACTTATTTGAATAGTTCGTCTTCTCTTGCCCTTCTTGTTCTGCTTTATTGCTATTTACTGCGTAAGAAACAGAATATGCTATAAACACACCATACAATATAAAAATACATATTGTCGTCACAATTGTCTCTTTTGGTAAATGGAGCGCACTTTTAATAACAGGAGCCATTAAACCCATCCCCAAAAACAGTAGTGCCCACCAAAATAGCCCATAAATAATTCCCGCTATAATCCCTTCAAACTTCGCAAAAAATGCTTTATACAAAAAGGCGATCAAAATTGAAAGAAGTCCCATACACACTATTCCGAACACATTGCCCCATACACCCTCTTTCCAACTTCCAAACGCAAATGGTAAAAGGAAATAATTCGGTCCCGCCTCCGTGAATGAAAATATATGAAGGAAATACCAGATCCCGCCCCAAAAGATTCCACCAAACAAACCAATCTGCACAAAATTCCTTGTTCCTAATTGTTCTTGACTCACATCGACACCTCCGCTCAATAGTATGCCCGAAACTATTTTGAAGCATGTTTAAATCCTGCGAAATTTGTCTATAAAAAGAATAAGAAATGTCCGACTCTCATAACATTTTCCCTTGTCATCTACTTGTATTTGCCGATAAAATAAAGGAAACTCGGTGATTGTCTTATTTCAAAACGACAGAACCCAGTATGACAATTGCCTCTTTTTCTACATAAGAGAGAAACAAATACAGGTTGGTGTTAACATGGCAGAAGAGTCAAAACAAATATATGGCGGGCAAGCGGTCATAGAAGGAGTTATGTTTGGCGGTAGAGAATATACTGTTACAGCGGTTCGTCGTAAAGATAAATCGATTGAATTTTATCGATTACCACGCGTTCGTAATAAAGTACTATCTACCCTAAAAAAAATTCCATTTTTACGAGGGATTGCCGCTATTGTGGATGCAAGTGCGAATGGAGCAAAGCATTTAAACTTCGCTTCAGAACGATTTGACGTCCACCCAGAAGATGATGAACAAATTGCAAATAAAAAAGAAGAACAATCAAAATTAACGATGGTATTAGGAGTTGCAGCTGTTGGCGTTTTATCTTTTATATTCGGTAAAGTCATTTTCACAGCAGTTCCTGCACTATTAGCTGAATTAACGAGACCGATTTTCCCATCTCATACTGGGCAAATCATTGTCGAAAGTGTCATTAAGCTCATGCTATTATTGAGCTATATATACTTTATTTCTTTAACCCCACTTATTAAGCGGGTATTTCAGTATCACGGTGCAGAGCATAAGGTAATCAATGCTTACGAGAATAACCTTCCTCTGACTGTAGAAAACGTTCAAAAGCAAACTCGTCTCCATTATAGATGCGGCAGTAGCTTTATTATATTTACAGTCATTATTGGAATGTTCGTTTATTTCCTAGTCCCTACAGATCCTCTTTGGGCACGAGTTATAAACAGAATTTTATTAATTCCAGTTGTACTTGGTATTTCTTTTGAAGTATTGCAATTTACAAATCGATTACGAGACATTCCCGTATTACGCGTACTTGGATATCCTGGATTATGGCTACAACTATTAACAACGAAAGAACCAACAGATGATCAAGTGGAAGTAGCAATTGCATCGTTTGAAGAATTATTACGTTTAGAGAACAAACAATAATTATTTAAAAATGGTGTTCAACTCCTTTCCTCATCGTTAATATACTAATTTCAATATATGTTTTTAGGAGGTGTCCCTTATGAACGGTCGTTCGTTTACTTTCGCTATATTTGTGCTTATTATCGGATTGGCAATATTCGGCCTTGTTTCATCTGTTATTACAAATCCCATGGGTGTATTAAGAAATATCGGGTACATGTTACTTGTTGTCGGTATCTTTTACTTGCTATACAAGATGTTTACAAATTCCAGTGGTTCCGCAAATTCGCAAAGCTCATATAAGCGTGCGGCAAAACAATCGAACCGCAAACATGGGAAACAAAATGTAGCACCCCTAGGCAATTCTTTCTTTAAGTCAAATACTTCTAATGACAAAAGTAAAAAAGGGAATTCTTCCACTTTGAAACGAAAAAGAAAACAGTCTCATTTAACTGTCATTGAAGGCAAAAAAAGCAAAAAGAAAGACCGTGCTTCCTTTTAGGAAATACGGTCTTTTTTTATACTTTGAAGCACTTCTTTTAAACTTTTCTCTCTCATACTTTCAATTCGAAGATGATGATTTTCAAACGGTAAATTCCGTGTCACATCATTAGGTACCACAACGCACGTTAATCCCGCTGCAACTGCTGCTCTCAATCCATTTAATGAGTCTTCAAATACAACAGCTTCAGATGGCTTAATTCCTAATTCTTCTATTGCAACTCGATAAAGAGCTGGATCTGGTTTTACCTTCTCAACATCTTCTCTCGTTTTAATTACTTCAAAATATTCTCGAATTTGTAGCTCTTCTAAAAAATGAATAACCCATTCTCTAGAAGAACTAGAAGCTAGTGCGATTTTTAATCCCATTTCTTTCGCTTCTTCTAAATATTCTTTTACCCCGTCACGAGCTTCTGGTATTCTCATTTTCTCTTTATGTAAAGTTGCCACTTTTTCTTTTAATACACTTTTGTTAAACTTCTCTTTTAATTGATCATTTAGATATGTATAAAGTACCTCATCTGTTGTTCCAATGCATTTCGCAAATTCCTCTAAAGGTAGTTCCCCGCCGTATTCACGAACAGCATCTCTGAAAGAGTGAAACCATATCGTTTCTGTGTCCACAATTAATCCATCAAAATCAAAAATAATTGCTTTCATAATTCTCCCATCCTTTTCGAATTGAAATAAAAAAGGAAACGCCATACGTTCCCCTTAATTACTTTTCTCTTCATTTGCTCTTTGAACACCGCGAAGTGTTTCCACTCGGACTGTATCTTGTTCAAAGTATTGCACTAAATCACCAATGCGATCAATCGCTTCCCAACTTAAATGATGTTCAATTCCTTCTACATCATTGTAAATTTTACTTTCATCCACACCGATAATACGCATAAATTGCTCTAGCAAGTCATGACGATATACGAGACGTTCTCCGATTTTTTTACCTTTTGTTGTTAATACAAGCCCTCTATATTTTTCATAAATTAGATATTCATCTTTGTCTAATTTTTGCACCATTTTTGTTACAGAGGATGGATGTACACTAAGCGCTTCAGCAATATCAGATACGCGGGCGTAACCCTTTTCATCAATCAACAAATAAATTTGTTCAATATAATCTTCCATACTAGGGGTAGGCATCGGTTTCCTCCATCCAAGTTCATTTTGCTTATTCCGTACGAAGCAATCAATAAAATGATACACCAGAAAGAATAACGTGACAAGTTGAAAACGAGCCTAAATATATAAAACAAAAAAGAATCTGTATTTGCATACAGACCCCCCTTAAGTAAAATATTGTATTTCTGCATTAGGAAAAAATTCATTTATATAACCTCTTATCGTTTCTTCCAATACTGCTGCATCATCCTTTTTATATACATATTTTCCGATGCCATATCGTCCCCATTTATACTTCCGCTTCTCTTCATCCATTTCAAGCTTCGTATTTGGATAACGCTCTTGAATAACCTTTTTCGCTGGTTTCGTAAAACGATGCTGAATTAATTCAAACGTTAAATTTGGTATCGTCATATCTTTCAGCGCATTGTACAGTCGCTCAAATAGTTCACGATATCCTTCTTCCCATCCTTCATGCATATAAAGTGGCGCAACTATAAAACCAAGTGGATAACCCGCGCCTGCTACTTTACGAGCAGCTTCAATTCTTTCTTCAAACGGTGATGTCCCTGGTTCAAAATTTTTAATTACATACCGTGAATTAATACTAAACCTGAAACGCGTTTTCCCATTATGTTTTGCATCTAACAAATGATCAACGTGCGAATATTTCGTAACGAAACGCAAACGCCCATGCTCACTTTCTCCAATAAATTCAATCGCCCTCTTTAATGCATATGTTAAATGATCAATCCCAACGATATCTGATGTACAAGCAGCTTCAAACCTTGTGATTTCAGGTGCTCTTTCATCCATATATTGCTGTGCCTTCTCAAATATTTCATCAAGATTCACATACACGCGAACGTAAGGCTTACTCCCAAGTGTTGTTTGCAAATAGCAATAATGACAATGTCCCATACACCCTGTTGCGAGCGGAATTGCATATTCAGCTGACGGTTTTGACGTATCAAACTTTAGCGTCTTCCTTACTCCAACGACAAGTGTAGCCTTTGCATTACGATACTTTTGCAAATCATTTTCTCCTGGCAAATTTCTAATTTGATTATGTGATGTCGTTTCACGAATTTCTAATCCCATCTTCGTAAACTTCTCATAAAGCTCTTTTCCAAGCGGATATTCAAGTGCCTTTGGTTCAAAGTAAACGAGTTTTGGCATAAATGGTTTCATGTGCTTCCCTCCCTCTCGTTAGTATGGGAAACGTTGAAAAATTAACACGCATTAAAGTTTTCCACTTCAGTAACTTGCGTTGCAAGTTACTGAATGTTATAATTTGGATAACAGCTACCTTGCAACGCAAGTTACCTGAGTAAAAGGTGGTGAAATCATGCACAGCCAAATGTTAAAAGGTGTATTAGAAGGTTGCATCCTATACATCATTTCACAAGAAGAAGTGTACGGATATGAACTGAGCACAAAATTAAATAAACACGGATTTACATTCGTAAGCGAAGGAAGCATCTATCCGTTATTATTACGTATGCAAAAAGAAAAATTGATCGAAGGCACATTAAAAGCTTCCTCACTCGGTCCAAAGCGAAAATATTATCACATAACCGATAAAGGATTAGAGCAGCTTGAAGAATTTAAACAAAGCTGGGGAATGGTTTCAACTACGGTAAATAACTTATTACAGGGGGAGTGATAGGGATGAATGCACAAGACATGATTGAATTGAATAATAAAAAACGTGAGCTTCTAACACCTGAAAATGAAGTTGCTTATAGCGATATGTTAGTTTATCTTCGTTTATCTAACGTGCCAGAGCAACAAATGGAAGAACTGTTACTAGAAATATTAGATCACCTCATCGAAGCACAAGCAGAAAATAAAAACGCTTATGACATCTTTGGAGATAATTTACAATCTTATTGCGATGAACTTATATCAGCTTTACCAACTCAAACAAAGTTAGAAAAAGCCTCTTTAATTGGATGTTCTATTAGCTTACTTCTTGCTATACAGTTTGGCATAAATGCAATTATTTCATTTTTTATGTTTTTCTTTGAAAAAAACAATACATTATCAAGTCCGCCTTTTAGCATCCTTGGAACTACTTTGTCTGTTTCAATAATTATACTAGGTATACTATTTATTTTATATTTATTAAAGCGTTACTCCTTTAATCAGAAAATGAATTGGAAAAGAAGAATTCTATTTGGATTCGCATTTGCTACTCCATTTTGTTCCGCTGTATTCTTAAATATTTATTTCCAAAAGCAACCTTATCTCATTTATCATCTAAACTTTTGGCAAAATGCTTTAATTGCTATCTTATTTTTTATTTTATATAAATTACTATATAAAAAATCAAATTTTTAACAGCCCCTCAAAAGGCTGTTTTTTCTTCTGTCTAATTTTACAAATTGAAAAATTTCATAAAGAAAATAAGAAAAATGCAAAATAATTAAAGTTAATTGTTGACGTGATGCTTTTATTATCGGTATCATAAATCTTCGTGAGCAATTATTTTTCGTTATACGATTTTTTTATTATTACTGAATTTTTGAGAGGAGAAATTAGATGTCAGTTAAGAAGAAAACGCAAGTACGCACCGGCAAAATGGTACGTGAACTAATGTTAGCAGACGAAGATGTAAATGCTTCGCTAATTATGGTATATAGTGAAAACGGTGTAAACGCAGAAATTAAAATCGAGGGCTTAACGCCGAAATGTAACGAAGAATTATTTTTGAGCGGAAACGTGGATTGGAACAAGAGTGTTATTTATAAAATTGTTGATTTCACTGGAAACGCTGAAGTTGGTAAAGTTACATTAACAGCGATGAACAAAAACAATGTTTCTCTAGAAATTGAACGCGTTATGTGGAGTAAAGAAAATAAAGAAGCTGCCGAGCAAGAAGAAACACAGGTAGAAGCAGCACCGAAAAAGGAAGTAGTTGTAGAAGCTCCAAAGGCAATTACGCCTGCTCCTAAGCCTGTTACGCGTGTGGAAACACCTGCTATGGCACCTAAGCCTACTCCGGTACCGACACCGAAGCCAGTAAGCGTAGAAGCAGCTGTAGAACTAGTTACTCCAGCGCCTGTGAAAAAAGCGGTCCCTACTCCAGTTACAAAGCAAGAGACAGCACCGGTTGCTCCTGCAAAACCGAAGCAGCCTGCTTTGACTGAAACAAATTCAAAACTACAAGAAAATTATGTTAAACTCGTGAAAAAGACAATTGAAGTTTGTCAAGATTACGAGCTTGGCATCGACATAGATGATTCTATTGAAAGCTTAAAAGAAGAACTACAAAGCCAAGGTATTAGCGTTACATTTGACAAAGAAATTATGGACGTTGTAAATCGCCTTCGTTCTTTACAAGATAAAGGAATCAAAGTAGAAAAAGTACTTAATTTACTATAAAAAAATAAGAGGTGGCAATTGCCATCTCTTATTTTTTATAATTCCACTCATTACTTTCATACTTTTCTTTCGCTAACGTTTGAACTTCATGTAACTGTTCTTCTGTTAATTCATATGGAACAAGTTCTACATCCAATCCTTTTTCAAAGCCAACTTCAAACGCTTTAATTAACTGTTCTATCGTAAATGTACGGTCTGTTAATTCATTAATTGCTACTGCTTTAGAAGAGAACATACTCTTCATACGTTCCTTCACACGTTCATTTGGGAATAAAAATAGATCATATAGTTCATCTAAATCAATTTCTAATGGAATCGATCCATGCTGTAAAATAACACCTTTTTGACGTGTTTGAGCACTACCAGCAATTTTTCGTCCTTCCACTACAATTTCATACCAAGATGGTGCATCAAAACATACGCCGGAACGTGGATTTTTTAAATTTTCACGATCTGCTTCTGTTTTTGGAACTGCATAATATGCTTCTAACCCTAATGCCTTAAAACCATCTAATAAACCTTGCGAAATAACACGATACGCTTCTGTAACTGTTTTCGGCATATTCGGATGATCTTCAGACACAATAACACTATACGTTAACTCTTTGTCATGTAGTACACCCCTGCCGCCTGTTTGACGACGAACGAATCCATATTTCTTTTCGTTAACTACATCCATATTAATATCTTTTTCAACACGTTGAAAATACCCAACTGTTAATGTTGGTACCTCCCATTCATAAAAACGAATTGTTGGTGGCATTTTCTTTTCACTTTGCCAATTTAATAAACATTCATCTAACGCCATATTAAATGCCGGTGAACATTGACCAGAGTTAATATAACACCATTTTTCTTTTCCCATCCTGCACCTCATATAACCAATTATTTTTCACATTCTCTAGTCTACCAAATTCGACAAAATTTGTGAAAGAATACGAAATTTCTTCTTATATGCAAATGAATCTGTTGCATAAATACATAAGGGCATTATAATATTGAAAGTAGGATAAGAAAAAAGGGAGCGATAGAATCGTGTCAACAACTTGGATTATTTTATTAGCCGTAATCGTAGCATTTATCGGCTACACTGTATGGATGTACTTCTATCAGAAAAAATTAATTAAAACTCTTACAGAAGAAGAATTTCGCGCTGGCTACCGTAAAGCACAGCTTATCGATATTCGTGAAGCAGACGAATATAACGCAGGGCATATTTTAGGTGCACGTAACATTCCGTTATCACAAATTCGCCTTCGCCATAAAGAACTTCGTCAAGATCAACCTGTTTACTTATATTGCCAAAGCGGATTCCGTACAGGTCGTGCAGCGCAATACTTAAAAAAACAAGGCTACAAAGATTTCTACCAATTACAAGGCGGATTTAAATCTTGGACAGGCAAAATTAAAAAGAAATAATAACATACAAAAAACTAGCTGAATAAATCAGCTAGTTTTTTCATTTCATCTTATTCGCAATGTATAATAAATTCTGCTTGATTACCTTTTCATCGTTCTCTTCTACATTCCGATACAGCAGTTGATATTCAATTCCTTTCTCTTTCCATATAAGCGTAGCAAATTCGTCACCACGTTCATAATCATCTTTATTTTTAAAATAAGCAGACGTTCCATTATTCAGTTTCATTTGTTCTTGAAATCGCTTCTCTTCCACAAGATCTGGAAAACTATAAGGAAAGTTCGCGACATTTAACTCAATATACTCATTTCTACCTGGTTCTTTCTGTTTATATTTAATCGTTAAGACAGTGTTCTTTTTCCCAAGCGTTCTTACTTCCCCCTTCACATCACTTGTAATATCGTACGGTAAAAACGTTGGAACTTTAAACTTCACCGGAAAATATTTTGGAAGTTCCTTTAGCGGAATAGGATCCGTAACACGATCCATAGCTCCTCCCGTTGTTCCCACAAAGTGTTTTTCTTCTTGCATCGTTTGCTGAAACGAACACGAACTAAGCACGAAACTAGAAAACACGAAACAAATGATTCTTTTTTTCAATTTGTTTCCGCCCTTTCATATCGCTCTCTTAACGAACGAAGCGTTGATATTCTCTTCATATTCGCTTTGTCACCAAACTCCACCTTTGAAAACTTTCCACGTTATTCTCACACATTTTGACAACACTTTTTGCAAACAAAAAAGACCCCTATCATTCTTACGCCCAAGTGAAAAGGTTACGCGAATAAAAAGAAGTCTTATTAATACCATAGTTTGTGAAAAGCTTTTCAGGTCAAGATTTTTTCTTTCTTATTATTTTCCCTTTATAATAAGGGAAAGAGGTGATACATATGGCCAATATAAAACAAATTGCTAAAACTGCTGGTGTATCGATATCAACTGTTTCTCGTGTCCTGAATAATCACCCTTACGTAAAAGAAGAAAAGCGTAAGCGTGTTCTAGATGCTGTTGAAGAATTAAACTACGCAAAAAATATAAATGCTGTCCATTTAATAAGAGGGAAAACATATACAATTGGCGTTATGCTTCCTTTCATTAACCTCCCCTACTTCAGTACGATTATTGAAGGAATCGGAAACGAAGCGTTATTAGCTGGGTATCATATTAATTTATGTCAAACGAATTACGATAGCATTGAAGAAATTCGTGTTCTTGAAATGATGAAAATGAAACAATTTGATGGGATGATTATTTGCTCCCGAACGAGCTCTTGGGAACAAATCGAACCTTTTGCAAAATTTGCCCCTATTATTTCATGTGAAAAAATGAAGCATCCCCTCATTTCATCCATCTACGTAGATCATTATGAAGGTTTCCGTCTTGGTACTGCCTATTTACTAAGTAGAGGCCATGAAAAAATCGGAATTTGTTTAGCAAGAAAAACAAGTGTAAATTCCATGGAGCGCGAAAAAGCGTTCGCCGATACACTTCGTAACGAAGGGAAAACGTTGCATCCTGAATGGATTTTCCACCAATGCTATACAATGCAGGACGGAGCACAAATACTCCATCGTATTTTAAATATGAAAAATCGTCCAACTGCTATTTTCACAGCGAACGATCAAGTTGCAGCTGGTTTATTAACAGAGGCTCGAAAACATGGTATTCGAGTACCTGAAGACCTTGCTATCCTTGGATTTGATAATCATGAAATTTCAAAGGCATTAGAAATTTCCACAATTGAACATCCCGGTCTCGCAATGGGCTCACATGCTTTTTCTTTATTCCATAAGCAGATCCAAAGCGAGCAAATTGTCGGCAGTGCAAAAGAACTTTCATTCCATTTAATTGAGCGAGAGACTGTCTAAAAAGAGCGTTACTTATAACGCTCTTTCTCAGATCTTCACCTATTGACATTATATTTCCCATCTCATATAATGAACCTAACGAACGGTAGGTAGGGGATGAAAATGACAGCAAACCGCATTAAAGCTGTAGCACTTTCTCATTTCGCACGCTACGGCTATGAAGGAACTTCATTGGCAAATATTGCTCAAGAAGTTGGGATTAAAAAACCATCGATTTACGCACACTTTAAAGGAAAAGAAGAGCTATATTTCATATGCTTAGAATCTGCTCTTCAAAAAGATTTGCAGAGCTTCACAGGCGATATCGAAAGCTTTTCCAATTCGTCCACTGAAGAATTGCTTTTAAAATTATTAAAAGGGTATGCAAAACGATTTGGTGAAAGTGAAGAATCAATGTTTTGGTTACGAACTTCTTATTTTCCGCCTGATGCATTTCGCGAACAAATTATTAATAAAGCAAATGTACACATTGAAAACGTCGGAAAACTTTTATTCCCTGTATTTAAAAGAGCAAGCGAACAAGATGAGCTGCATAACATTGAAGTAAAAGACGCCTTAGAGGCTTTTCTATGCTTACTCGACGGTCTTATGGTTGAACTATTATACGCAGGTTTAAATCGTTTTGAGACACGTTTAGACGCTTCTTGGAAAGTATTTTGGCGCGGACTTTCAAACTGACGGATTGCTCCTTTGCAATGCGTCGTTTTTAAGCCCTTTACCTAACGACTGGTAGGAAGGAGAAATGACATATGGCATGGATTTATGTAATCATCGCTGGTATTATTGAAATATTTTGGGTGATTGGACTAAAAAAAGCAGAGGCACCACTTGAATGGGCTGGTGTTGCTCTATTAATTACAATTAGTTTCGTCTTATTATTTAGAGCTTATAAAGATTTACCTGTCGGCACTGTATACGCAGTCTTTACAGGAATCGGAGCTGGTGGAATCGTTCTTACAGAGATTTTCATCTTCGGAGAACCTTTCTCTATCGTAAAAGTTTTATTAATCGGTTTAATCTTCTTCGGAGTAATTGGTTTAAAACGAGTAACAGAAGAAAAAGAAGCGAAGGAGGCCGCATAAAATGGCTTGGGTATTTTTAATTCTAGCTGGTATTTGTGAAATTATTGGTGTACTCTTTATGAAAGTAGCCACTGAAAAGAAAGGCTGGGCACCAAAAGTTATTTTAATCGCTAACTTCGGCGTAAGCTTCTTCTTCTTATCTCTTGCGATGAACACATTACCGATGGGAACTGCTTACGCAATTTGGACTGGAATCGGAACTGCCGGAAGTGCACTTCTAGGCATTCTCATTTTCCGAGAATCAGCGGATTGGCGTCGTCTTGCTTTCTTAAGCTGTATTCTATGCGGCGCTGTTGGCTTAAAACTATTAAGCTAACGAGAGGTGAATGTCATGTGGAAAGAACAAGGAAAGAAAATATTAGCATGGATCACACTTGGTATCGTCATTCTATTACAAATAAGTTTTCATATAATAGAATCATTGTTTCATAAAGTATTATCCATTCTCACATTCCTTCCTAACATGACAATTGAAATGATATCAATTGTTTGGTCCATTATCGCCTCCATTGCAATCGTCATTATATGGAGTATCGCCAAACTATGGAATAAGTTATTAAAAAAGGACAGTACTTCTGAAAAAGAGTAACTGTCCTTTTTTATATTCATTCAGACTTTCTGTAGAAGTTAGATGTGATAAGACAAAACAGACCAACTATGGCAATACTTATACCAACCCTTTTAGTAAACTTGGAAATAACGGTGGTATATCCGAGTAAACATTTGCTAATATGAGACCGATTGAAAATAAAAATATTCCTATTCTATATAACCATTTTCTTTTGTTCATCATTCTCCCCTCCTAACATTTTTCATACACTCCTTTCTTTTGGACATACTACCTAAAAAAAGGAGTGAATAATATGCAAAATTCTATACATAAGCAAATCCTATTTTTATTTTTCCTATTTCTTATTCTCATCATCGTTTTCAGCTTTATATTACATACTCCGAAAGATGTGCCAAATAGCGTTTCTTTTTATAAACTACTGCTCTCGTATTGTCGTTATTGAAGAAGGTGCCTTTTTTAAGGCACCTTTTAAAATTCTCTTTTTTCATATATTTTTACTGAAACAAAGGTAGATGCTATGAACATGCACATGGAACTAATGAATAACAAGCTGTTGTATAGTTGAATTTGTTCTAAGTTAATTTGAAACAAAGCTTCTAAAACAACTATCGGTGCCATGAATATTACTATCGTAATGAAAATGGTTTTCTTATACCCTAGCCAAAAGGATATTGGTAAAACAAAACTTAAATACAATAAAATAAAGCTAATACTAGCAACCATTGTCGTTTCAAGAAATTCAAATAAGTTAACCCCACTCTTCATTCCCATCGTGAAACAACCGACCGTTACACTTATAAAAAGAATAATAATTGCTACTATATATTTCGCATACACAATTTGTTTTCTCAATATTGGTAAACTATTTACTATAACTTCACTCTCATTTTTACTATCTGCTTCAAATGTTTTTACTGTTGCTCCAATTGTAATAATTACGGACATAATTATGAACAGATTTTCCGTATCTGTTAAGGCCATATAAAAGAAAACAGGATACAGTATGTACCAAATTAAAAACTTCCATTGAATGATGAAATCTTTTAAAATTAGTTGTTTCAACGCTATTTTCCTCCTCTCACAGATCACGTTCATTGTACAAATGAATTGAGAAAAACATGGACATAATATACAAAAGAATGAGTCCTGCTATAAAACAAATATTTACGACTAGACTTGTGCTCCAAGCATTCTCTACATCTAACCATTCACTACTTACAATCACTCCACTTAATCCACCAACTATAATTCCCATAAAATACGCCGCCTGTTTCGAACTGCTATATTCTACTAAAAATTCAATTGGCAGTACGATCATGCTATAAACCAATCCTCCCGTTATTCCGCCAAGAATCTCTCCCCACAGCGTAAATCCAGTTATATGTTCATTTTGCAACTGAATTAGACCAATCAAAAGTGAGAAAATCACACCTAAAACAACTAAAATACTTATAAATATGTATTTTGCTATGACAATTTCCTTACGTTGAAGCGGTAAACTATTTAATATCTTTTCACTCTTATTTCTAGCCTCATAACTCGTCGACCATATTGTTCCAAGGATAGGTATAGTTATACTAAGTGTCACAAGAAAATTGTCGCTACCAAAATCAATAATTGTAAGGAAAAGCAAACATATAAAACCAATAAATCCTAACTTTCTTTGCATCATCATATCTTTTAAAACTAATTGCTTGATCATATATTACACCTCACTGAACTCATTCCTTAACATCAATTATTCGTTTTTATATAAGACAAGCCAATAAGTATTAAAGCTCTCTCTTTTTAAAACTCACAATAGCTATAAACATTGAAGCTAAATAACTTACACACGCGCCTATACTCAAAATACTAATAACTAATAGCATATCTGAAGTTCGAAAAATCATTAACATAAGCCTTTCATCCGTAAATATATTGCACATAAATCCTAGTAAACCTATTATAGGAAAAAGCATAACTAATCCCAGCATAGTAACCGTTCGCTTATCCTCACTATATTTTATAGGAAGTATCATAACAGCATACAGAACAGAAAAGAAAATAGCTATAAATGCTGCATACCAAGGAATATTTATATTTTCTTTTAATACAAATACAGGGAGTATAAAGAATACGAATGTAATGATTAAGCTGAATGCCATAAAAAATAGTGTCGATATGTATTTCGCAATGACAATATCTTTTCTAGTAAAAGGTAGACTTACTAATATTTTTTCCGTACTATTTTTCTCTTCATTTGATAAAGAGATTGAAATCATCAAAAGACATATAGCAAAACAAACATACGCCATTTGAAATGGTTCTATAGAGTTTTGGAATGCTCCGTATATTGGTAAGATCAAATAGATAAGAAACATTTTTCTTTGTAAGAAAAACTCCTTCAAAATCAATTGCTGCATGTTAATCCCCCTCCCTACAAATCACGTGCTCCGTATATTTTAATTGCAAGAAACATAGAAAAAATATATATATTAGCTAATGCCATTCCCCCAACTAGAAACCACATAAAATGTGAAGGAATCATAACCCATTCAACAAACGATAATGCCGCCATTTCTCCTTCACCAATAAACATCCCAGCAATAACCCCTACCATAGCCGCTCCACCTGTAAATAGTCCGCGTGCCATTTTAGATTTTGTTCCGTAATAACTAGGAAACAGCACCGCTATATAAACTAAAGAGCATATCGCCACTCTAACTACGGCATACCAAGGGATTTCGATATATAAATCCGAATGATATGCACGAATATCACCAACGACACCAACACTTCGTATTAGAAAAATAACAAACATCGTTACAAGCATGCTCCCAGCGATAAATATTGCACAGGAAATATATCTAGCGATAACGATATCCTTTCGACTTAGTGGTAAACTATTCATAATGACATCACTATTATTTTTTTCATCCATCCCTATCAATATTGTTGATGTGGAAATTGTTATCAGTAAACAACTTAAAGAAAATACCGTTTCACCAATCGGCTCTATAAAAGAAAACATTAGTGGCATAATTAGATACACTAACCAAATCGCCCGAAAAAAGAACAAATCTTTATATACGAGCTGACGCATAGGCACCTCTTCCTTTCGCGGTGTAAACGATAATATCATCTAATGTAGGCTTTTCTAGTACAACCTCATTTCCAAACCAATCTATGATTGCTTGTTTATCATTCGCTAAACCTTCAAAACCAAATTTATTTTTTCGTAATCCAACAAATAGTTCTTTTCCTTCTCGGTCTAATAAATCATTACTTCCTTTTACGATTACGTAGTTCTCCATTAAGTCTTCTTTTTCACCAGTAAATATAATTTCTCCATCATTGATGAACGTAACATAATCTGCAATGCGCTCTAAATCTGTTGTAATGTGCGTTGAGAATAATACGGATACTTCATCTTCCATTACAATTTCTTGCAACATATCGAGTAATTCACTTCGAACAACTGGATCTAACCCTGCTGTCGGTTCGTCCATAATAATAAACTCTGCGTGGTGCGAAAGTGCGATGGCAATCGCAAACTTCATTTTCATCCCTTTAGATAGCTCTTTAATTTTTTTATACTTTGGAACTTGCAATCTATGCATATACGATTGATACTGCTCTTCGTCCCACTTTTTATATAACGGTGCAATAATACGCTTCATTTGTTCACACGTTAAATCTTCGTAATAATGATTTTCATCATATACAAAACCAATATTTTGTTTTATGTCCTTTTCGGCTTTCTTATTGTCTTTGCCAAAAATTTTTATATCGCCGCTATCTTTTCTAATTAAATTCATAATCATTTTGATCGTTGTACTTTTCCCAGCACCATTTGGTCCGACAAACCCCATAATATATCCTCGTGGTAATGCAAAACTTATATTTTTCACTGCAAAATCTTGATAACTTTTACAAACATTTTTTAGCTCTAACATCTCTTATTCCCCCTTATATAAACACGCAATCATCTGCTGCAATTCTTCAAGTGAAAGCTGCAACACTTTACTTTCTTTTACGATTTCTTCAGCTTTACTTTCCAATAGGCGAAGCCTTTGTTCTTTTAATAGTTCATTATTTTTACGTGAAACATAAGTCCCCTTCCCAGCAACAGTTTCTATATATCCTTCTTTTTCAAGCTCCTCGTATGCACGCTTCGTTGTAATGACACTAATTTGTAATTCCTTCGCTAAGCTACGAATAGACGGTAATTGATCTCCACCCTTTAAACCACCATTTAAAATAAGCTGGCTTAATTGTTTTCTTATTTGCACATAAATAGGGTCTTGGGAAGAATTCGAAATAATAATATTCATGTTTTCCTCCAGTGTGTGTATATACTGTATATACCTTATATATACAGTATATACACATCATCCTATTTTTGGCAAGAAAAAAAGACCAACATTTTCCTGTTGGTCTTTCGTATATGTATCACTTTTCAAAGCGATCTAACATCTCGTCTCTCATTCCGAAACTTACTACTGCAATTCCTATATACATAAACAGAAGGAATGCCGGATGAACTGTGTTGTACCAGCTGCTGTCAACAATTAAGTAAATCGTTAATGCCACAACAAGAACAAACGCTAAGATAAACATATAAAAGTGTCTTGTACTACCCATGATAAACTCCTCTCTTCTCACTTCACCATTCAACAGTTTATTTTATCGAATAATTCGATATGACTCAAGGTTAACTTTCTGTTATGTAATCAAGTTCTACCTTTACAATGTCCTCACATGCTATTGAAATGATTGTTCCTTGTTTATCAATCGCCGTCACTTCTCTATTATCCATTACACGATTTGCTACTCTTTCTAACACTTTTCCTTGGTCTCGATAGCAAAATTCTTTTACATCTTTAATTGTTTCTCCATTTTCTAAATGGTATACCATTCTATAACATCGATATCCCACACTTTCACCCCCGTCTTGTTCGTTTTTTCACATATACATAAAAATGAGTAATCTTTGCCTCATCACATCTTCTTAATTTCAATAAAATTCTAACAAAAATAAATACTTTTATCAAACCGACTTTTTCAACAAAACTACCTATAAAACTACACCTTTACACCATTAGGAAACAAAAAATATAATTTTTTAACATTTTCTTCACTATTTCTGCATAAAGTGAAACTTTAATCAGTGGGGATTTTTGTTCATCCCCACTGATTATTAGTTGAACCAATCGGGCATTTACGGACAGTTTATCTCCCACCTGGCTTCTTTGCACCAGCTAAGTTTTGAGTTGGGAGTTTACTGTCCGTTAATGCGGGACAAATTCTCCATACAAAAAAAGAACCCACCTCAGCGAGTTCTTCTTTTGTTATTCTAATCAAACTTGTACAGGAGCTGGCTTTGCATAACGTAAAACTGGTTTTACGTGCAGCCATCGTTTCGTCTAAACGTTTAATGACTGTCGTATGCGGTGCTTCTTGTACAACTTCTGGATTTTCTTCTACTTCTTTAGCGATTTGAATCATCTTATCAATGAAACCATCTAATGTTTCTTTTGATTCTGTTTCTGTCGGCTCAATCATAATACATTCTTCCACATTTAATGGGAAGTAAATTGTTGGTGGATGGTAACCAAAATCAAGCAGACGTTTTGCAATATCTAATGTACGTACACCAAGTTTCTTTTGACGACGACCTGATAATACAAATTCATGCTTACAATGTCTATCGAATGGAAGATCATAGAATGGCGCTAATCTTCTCATCATATAGTTCGCATTTAATACAGCATACTCCGTTACTGCACGCAAACCATCTGGACCCATAGAGCGAATATACGTGTATGCACGAACGTTAATTCCGAAGTTACCATAGAATGGTTTCACACGACCAATTGCTTCTGGGCGGTCGTAGTTGAAGTGATAACCACTTTCCGTTTTCTCTAAAATCGGTTTTGGTAAGTACGGAATTAAATCAGCTTTCACACCTACTGGACCAGAACCTGGGCCACCACCGCCGTGAGGACCTGTAAATGTTTTATGAAGGTTTAAATGCACAACGTCAAATCCCATATCTCCTGGGCGTGCTTGGCTTAATACCGCATTTAAGTTTGCACCATCATAGTATAATTTACCGCCTGCATTATGGACGATTTCTGCCATTTCTAAAATATTTTCTTCGAATAGACCTAATGTATTAGGATTTGTTAACATAAGTGCTGCTGTTTCTTCGTTTACAACACGTTTTAAGTCTTCTAAGTCAACAAGGCCATTTTCATTTGATTTTACTGTAATTGTTTCAAAACCAGCTACAGTTGCAGATGCTGGGTTCGTTCCGTGAGCAGAGTCAGGTACAATTACTTTCGTACGGTTAAAGTCACCATTCGCTTCATGGTATGCACGAATTAACATTAAACCTGTCCATTCTCCGTGTGCACCAGCTGCTGGTTGTAAAGTAACAGTATCCATACCTGTAATTTCAATTAAATGCTCTTGTAAGTCGTACATTAATTCCATTGCACCTTGTACTGTCTTTTCATCTTGCAGTGGATGAATATTTGCAAATCCTGCGAAACGAGCTACACTCTCATTAATTTTCGGATTATATTTCATCGTACAAGATCCAAGTGGATAGAATCCAGAATCAACACCGTGGTTACGGTTTGAAAGCGCTGTATAGTGGCGCATAATATCAAGTTCAGATACTTCTGGTAGCTCTGCATCTTCTACTCGAATATAATCGCTCTCAAACACATCTTCTAGTTTCACTTCTTCTACATCTAATTTGGGTAAGCTATATCCTATGCGTCCTTCTTTACTCACTTCAAAGATAAGTGCTTGGTCTTGGTTCTTCATTGGATAGCCCCCATTTCGTTTACAAGTGTGTCAATTTCCTCTTTTGTACGAAGCTCAGTTACTGCTACAAGCATATGGTTTTCATGCTCTTTATAATCACGGCCTAGATCGTAACCACCGATAATATTCTTTTGTAATAATGCATCGTTTACTTCTTTCACTGGACGTTTGCAATCTACAACAAACTCATTGAAGAATGGTCCAGCAAATGTTACTGTGAAGCCTTTCGCTTCAAATTGACGTTTTGCATACTGTGCTTTAGAAATGTTTTGACGTGCCATTTCTTTCACACCCTGTTTGCCAAGTGCCGTCATTGCAACAGAAGCTGCTAATGCATTTAACGCTTGGTTTGAACAAATGTTAGATGTCGCTTTATCACGACGAATATGCTGTTCACGTGCTTGTAACGTTAATACAAATCCACGTTTACCATCTGAATCTACAGTTTGTCCAACAAGACGTCCTGGAATTTTACGCATAAATGCTTTCGTTGTTGCAAAGTAACCACAGTGCGGTCCACCAAACTGCGTTGGAATACCGAATGGTTGTGCATCACCGATTACAATATCAGCACCAAATTTCCCTGGTGGTGTTAATGCGCCTAATGATAATGGATTTGAAGAAACGATAAATAATGATTTTTGTTGATGAACGATTTTTTCAATATCAGCTAATTTTTCAACTTGTCCGAAGAAGTTTGGATATTGAACGATTACACAAGCAACTGTATCATCTACTTCACTTTGTAATACATCTAAATCTGTTACACCATCTTTATGATTAATTTCAACAACTTCAAGATTTTGACCTTTTGCATACGTTTCAAGTACTGCTCTTGATTCTGGATGAACCGCGCTAGATACAAGAATTTTCTTTTTGCGAGTATGGCCAGCTGCTAACATTGCCGCTTCAGCTAAAGCTGTACCCCCGTCATACATAGAAGAGTTTGCTACATCCATTCCTGTTAATTCACAAATCATTGTTTGGAATTCAAAGATTGCTTGTAATTCCCCTTGTGAAATTTCCGGTTGGTATGGTGTATAAGCTGTATAAAATTCTGAGCGAGAAATAACATGATCTACAATTACTGGAGCATAATGATCGTATACGCCTGCTCCTAAGAAAGAAGCGTATTCTTTTAAGTTAGCATTTTTACTAGCCATTTGAGATAGCTCTTTTAAAAGCTCTGGCTCTGATTTTGCTTCTTTAATTTTTAAATCCCCTTTAAAACGAACACTCTCTGGAATATCAGAGAATAATTCATCGATCGTTTGAACGCCGATCGTTTGTAACATTTCTTTTTTGTCTTCTTCTGTCATTGGAAGATAACGATGCAACATGAAATCTACCCCTCTCCCCGTTACTTTGAACGTTTGTAAAATGGTGTTGGAACAACTACTGCTTTGACGCGTTTATTACGAATTTCAATTTCTACTTCTGTATCAACTGCTGCGTATTTTACATCAATTAGTGCTAAACCAATGCTTTTCTTTAACGTTGGAGATTGTGTACCACTTGTTACTTCCCCAATTTTTTCTTCACCAATAAATACAGGGTAATGCGTACGAGGAATTCCACGTTCGATTACTTCGATGCCGACTAATTTACGAGGCGCACCGTTTTCTTTTTGCTCTTTTAACGTTGCTTTTCCAAAGAAGTCTGCTTCTTTATTTGTTTTTACCGCAAAGCCAATTCCAGCCTCAATCGGTGTAATATCTTTTGATAATTCTTGTCCATAAAGTGGTAATGTTGCTTCGAATCGAAGTGTATCACGAGCACCTAAACCACATGCTTTTAAGCCCTCTTCTGCTCCAACTTCAAGAAGTTTCTCCCAAAGTTTTGCAGCATCTTCACTCTTACAGTAAATTTCGAATCCATCTTCACCTGTGTAACCTGTACGAGATACAAGTGCTGGAATTCCGTCTACAAGAATATCGTTTTTAAATTTAAAGAACTTAATTTCTTTCAAATCTTCTGACACAACTTTTTGTAAAATGCCTTCTGCTTTTGGTCCTTGAATTGCAAGCTGTGCAACTTCACTAGAAACATTGACTACTGTCGCATCGCCAATTACATGACTTGCTAACCATTCGTAATCTTTCTCGATATTTGATGCATTGATTACTAATAAATAGTCTTCTTCACCACGTTTGTAGATTAATAAATCATCTACTGTACCACCATTTTCGTAGCACATAGCTGTATATTGTGCGCCCCCTACCTTTAAGGTAGATACGTCATTTGTAACAACACGTTGTAAAAATGCTAAACTATCTACACCTTTTACTTCAACTTCTCCCATATGAGACACATCGAACAAACCTGCAGCTGTACGTACAGCTTCGTGTTCTTCTTTAATGCTTGAAAATTGAACTGGTAATTCCCAACCACCGAAGTCGATTGTTTTCCCACCATACTTCGCGTATACATCAAATAACGGTGTACGTTGTAATGTAATCATGCTCTCTCCCCCTTATGCTTTGACAAATCAATAAAAGTTGCTTCCCTTTTCTAAACATTTTCATTCTGAAAAGATAGGATATACGGAATCTCATTATATTTTTTTATGAAAGCGTAAATAAAAAATCACTTTCTTGGATAAAATACGAAAGATTCCACACATTTCACACCATTATCCTAACATCATTCGCTATATTTCATCAATATTCTAGCATAAAAAATAATTTAGAATTTTTTATGTTAAAACACAATAAATACAGCTTTTGAGATTTAATACTTTATTATTGTCTATCATATAGCCTTTAATAACGATAATTATGCCTTCTTTTAAGGCAAATCATCATACATTAAAAAATAATTACTTTAGTTTATAAAAGGTGGGAGAGTTGTAATGAATGTCGATATTTCCGTAGATCGGACATGGCAAAACAATTTTTTAAATAGAATTGACGAAGATGGTCCTTGGACAAACTGGGATTTATATCACTTAGCTTATGAAACAGAAAAATCGTTACTTGTTCCTACTTTTGATGGACTACAAGCACCGAAACATTTATCCCATTTCACACCGCTTCCGCATCAATTAGAAGTCGCTCAAAATGTGATTGAACAAATGAACGGTAAAGCGATTCTAGCAGATGAAGTAGGCCTTGGAAAAACAATCGAAGCTGGACTTATTTTGAAAGAATACATGGTCCGCGGGCTCGTGAAAAAGGTACTTATACTTGTCCCAGCTTCTCTCGTATCACAATGGGCATACGAACTGAATACAAAGTTTTTCATTCCAGCTGTAGCCCAAAAGAAAAGCTATTCATGGGAACAAGCCGATGTGATTGTCTCCTCAATTGATACTGCAAAACGTTCACCGCATCGTGATATCGTTTTGAACTTAGAATATGACCTTATTATTATCGATGAAGCACATAAACTTAAAAATAATAAAACAAAAAACTATGAATTTGCACAGCGATTAAAAAAGAAATTTTGTTTATTACTAACCGCTACTCCTGTTCAAAATAAGATTGATGAAATTTTTAACCTTGTTTCTTTATTAAAACCAGGACATTTAGGCAATCAATCCAACTTTGAAGAATATTACGCTTCCAAAAATCGCTCAGCCGAATCAGATGAAGACTTAAAAGCTCTCATTAATAAAGTAATGGTGCGAAATAGACGACATAATACCGGTATCGATTGGCCGAAGAGACATGTACGTACAATTTTTGTTGAGTTTAATGAACAAGAACAAGCTCTATATAATGATATCGAAAATTGGCGAGGACAAGACGCCTTCACATCTGCTTTCTCATCGTTAACTTTAAAACGGGAAGCATGTAGTAGTCGTGAGGCTGTTTACTATTCATTGAAAAAGCATGTAGAAAAAAGACAGAAAGAAAACGAACATTATATAAAAGATCCACATATCGATGTGCTAATGGACAAAATTAATCATATTCCTTTCAACTCAAAAGCAAATAAAGCTCTTGAGCTTATAAAAGAAATTGACGATAAAGTCGTTATCTTCACAGAATATCGAGCGTCACAAATGTACTTACAATGGTTTTTACAACAACACGGTATTTCTTCCGTTCCATTCCGCGGCGGGTTTAAACGCGGGAAGAAAGATTGGATGAAGGAGCTTTTCCAAAACCACGCACAAGTATTAATTGCAACTGAAGCTGGTGGTGAAGGGATTAACTTACAGTTTTGTAGCCATATGATCAATTATGATTTGCCATGGAATCCAATGCGTCTTGAACAAAGAATCGGGCGTATTCACCGTCTCGGTCAAAAGAATGATGTTCATATTTATAACTTAGCTACAAAGCATACTGTTGAAGAACATATTCTGAAACTGTTATATGAAAAAATCAACTTATTCGAGCGTGTTATCGGTGAACTCGATGAAATTTTAACGAGAATTAATATGAAAAACATCGACGCGCACATTCAAGAAATTTTCGCGCAATCAAAAAGCGAAGGTGAAATTAGAATTAAGATGGAAAACTTAACATCTATTATCGACTTTGCGAAACGAAATGAAGCTGAGGTGCAGGGCTATGCAGCAACATGAAATTCATAATTACTTATACAATTTCTTTGAGGCGAATAACTGTGAAATTTTAGAACGTTCTCCTCATTTACTAGATGTGCAGTTAACAATTGAGATGGATAAATTATTAATGAATCGCCCTTTTTATTGGCACTATCTTGAGAAAACAGGAGGCGTACCGAATCCGATGCGCCTTACTCTTATTACAAATCCAGAAAATGAAGAAAATGATGGTGAGCTTATTCACTACGGTTCACCACGTCTACATCAAATTTTCCAAACGACAAAAGAATTAGGCTCATACATACGTTTATATGAGGATGTAAGACATAATGGAGCAACACATACACCGCTCCACCCTTGGCTCGGTATTAATATAAAAGTTTCCTATCAATGTGATCGAAAAAAAGACATCCTTCACTCGATTGGTATTCATCTCATTTCTGGAACAATGATGGCAAACTTTCATGAAACATTAACAAACATTAAACTTACACCAAAAATACCTGATTTTTGTTTTACGCTCTCGCCCATCATTAAACCTCAAAGTGGTTTACAACGCATAGAAGACGCTTTAAAAAATATAATTGCAGAAGATGACCATACGTGGGCAAAAGAAGCAAGAGTGCGTTGGAATCATGATTTAGACCTTTTAAACCGTTTTTATGAAGAAAGTGACGAACTTCCTGAGAGCTATGAAATTGAAAAACAAGCTCTGCAAGAACAGTATGAACCACGTATTACAGTGCAAATTATTAACGGTGGACTCTTTTATGTTACCGCGAATCATTTTCTATCAAAATAAAGCTCCTTCTGCTTTAGAAGGAGCTTTATTTCGAGTTACTCTCTATCCTCATTACGCTCTTGTTGTTTTTGCTTTGCCATGCGTTTTTGATACGCACGATCCTTCGCGCTCACATGATTTGCATCAGTTGGAAGATTTTCTTTCGAACGTCCAATTCCATTGCTCATCTTTCCCACTCCTTTTTACGTTTTTCAGAATACATGTTTATTTTCAGCTAGAGTTACAATCCTTATACAAAAAAATAAGAGCAGCCATTGGCCACTCTTACTCGCTCACATATTTTTGAAACATATCATGGATGCCTTTATTTACTAGGTTCGAGATCTGCTCGTCAGATTTATTCGGATAACGATCACGCAATCTGATAGATGCCTTCACCATTAAATTTTCTAATACAGAACGGCCACCTTCTCCATAAATAATTTCAGCATATTTAACAAGCCTTCCATCCTCTACTGTTGCTGGATTATGATTGAAGAAAAATTTACTCATTGTCTCCACCTCTCTCTTTTGATAACGTTTACATTTATATAGATTATTTATGTTATTTATTTCACAATATTGTATGCATGTATATTTAATTAGTTTCATTATAAAGCAACATATCGATAGTAAATATGTGATTTTCCGTCCATTTTGTGAACAAATTAAAAATGAAAGCGTTTCCTTTATTATATACTAAAAAAACTTACTACGCTAGGGGCAATTTTTTTCAATCTACTACCCCCTCGAAAATTGATATATTTTTTCTTTTCCCATTAAACCTTATACAATTTTCAGAAATTATATTATAAAATATATGTATGACTTAAGGAGGCTTTGTATGAATCAAAATAAAAAAGCTATATTAGATCTTGTCTTTTATCTCGTAATCCCATTCCTCATTTGGAAATTTGCAAAACCTTATATCGATCCTTATTACGCGATGTTACTTTCCTCTGTTCCGGGGATTATTTATACACTGTATACCTTTAAAAAAGAAAAACAGTTTAACGTGACAGGGTTCTTTATTTTAATTACACTCATTTCTAATACAACGGTAGATTTATTATCTGGGTCAGCTGAACGAATGTTGTGGAATGATGCATATTATCACATCGTACTCGGCATTATCGTCATCTGTACAATTTTTATAAAAAAACCACTTATGTTATATTTCGCAGCAGATATTGCAGCGCTGCAAGGCCATGATCGCGATAAAAGTCGTGAGCTTTATCGTGATAGTCGTATCTATCCAGCATTGCAATATTTAACGTTATTTTTCGGGCTACAATTTATATTAAAAAGCTTTTTAAAAATTTATTTCATCTCTGTTTTTGGTGTAGATGGCTACGGTGAAATGAGAGCGATTATGACCGCTGTCGGATGGGGCATTTCTATTTGTATCGGAATAGGATTTGTATGGGTGAACAATAAAATACATGCCGTTACGGAAGAACAAGAATCCGTGCAGTAAATAAAAATCCCCTAGTGTAATACGACACTAGGGGATTTTTGATTTGCTAGACATATGACTAAAATTTAACTTGATTTTTTTCTTTTACTTTTTACATTTCGGTAAAACAAAGCAGCACTCAGCGGCATAACCCCAAACCACTTATTCATAAATGGCTCTTTTTCAGCACGGCGTTGTTCTTTCTTTTGTTTTCGATCTTCTTTTGGAGCATCCATATACGACACAAACTGCTGCGTCACAAAGCGAACATAATCATTAGTAGACATATTATCATCACCTCTACTTGATTAGTATGTCCACTTTTTTATACATTAATCTTTTCCTTTAATTCATTCATAATTTGCTTTACAGACTTATTTGTCGTATCGATATGAATGTGAGCCTCTTCATAATAAGCTCGGCGTGATTCAAATTTCGTTACAAATGCATCTATATCTTTCTTTTGAAATAGTGGACGTGTCGTATCTTCACGAAGCCTTTCTGCAATTACATGCGGATCACAATATAAATACACGACAGTTCCGTTCTCTTTCATCCACTTGCGATTTTCCGCTCGTTCAATAATTCCCCCACCAGTTGTAATAATGACATTATGGACTGGTAGCGCACGTAACATTTCGCTTTCATATTCCCGAAAAGCCATTTCGCCTTCTTCGGCAAAAATATTTCGAATTGCCTTCTCTTGCTTCTCTTCGATTTTTTGATCAGTATCTACAACATCCATTTGAAGTTCTTGACTTAATGCTTTTCCAATTGTTGTTTTCCCTGCTCCCATATAACCGGTTATGTATATAGATTTCATTTTCTGTCCTCTCAATCGTCATTTATTAATTGTTATTATAACGAAAGATGCTACTTTGTTTAATAAAAAAACGTTTTGTTCTTATACTATGAAGAACAAAACGTAACACTCGCTTTTACTTATAAGTACCTCTTCTCACCCACTGCGTTGCAATCCATTTCTCGCCTTTCGTTACAGGTGCCCCTCCATGTAACGTAAGCTCATTTAGTGATTGATCTTGATAAAAATACTCAAAGTATACTGCCATTCCTTTTCTAGGATGTACAGAAAGATTTAATTTCGGGAAGTACGTTTCCCCGCCTTCTTCTACATCATTTAAGTACATTACAAGCGTACTAATACGATTGTTAGCAGCTGATCTACTATGTTCCGCAAAATAATCATAGTGTGCTTTATATTGTTGATCCACTTCATAATTTAAAATGTGCAATCCTTCACCATGCGACGCAGGAACATTCATGATAGATGAAATTCGTTTTTCAATCTTTGAAGTAAGTTTATTGTCTTCCAAAAATGCACCGCTACTTGTTCGAATATCATTTACATCACGTGATGAACCAATTTTAGAACGCTCCATTTTATTTTTAGACATTTCAATTAATTCATCACATTCTTCATCACTTAGTACATTTGCTAATACGACAATAAGAGGTTCTTCAAATTTTGAAATAATGTGTATTTCTCTATCTTCTGTCATAATCGTATTTCCTTTATGATCAAAAATAGTTTGTTCCTTATTTTCACCTATTTGATTGTTGTTTGTCATTTCCCTATTCTCCCTAAAAATAATGATTGGATAGCATGAATATATCATATTCTTTCTACCTTTCTCTTTTTTGAGAAAATTTAAACTTTTAATCATTATATTTATCCATTTCTTCTAAAAAATCAATTTAATTTACAATAGGAAACCTTGGTTTATTTACATATATTTTACATATTATCCTTCTATCCAATCGACTATTTTCCCATCCTTTTTTCTATACCGAAAACCTACCGTATAGAAAGCTTCCTGTTTGAGTGTGCACTGCAACGTAACGAGAATTAAATCATTTTCAAAGACATAATTTCCACTCGCTTCTCCCTTTTCATACTGAAAGAAAAATGTACCTTCTTTTTCTTTTTGCTGTAAATCTTTTTTTATATCTGTAATAGATCGGTTAAGTAATTCATCCAATAAAAACTTTTGTTCTATTTCTATATAAAATTTTTTATCTGTAAACAACATATTTGTTTCGTATATAAAAAAAGAAGTTAATAAAATAAGAAAGATAATCGTTCCAGGCATTGTAAATCCATTTTGCTTTCTCATACGTTTATTCCTATTTCGCTATATCGCATAACTACACCTTGATATATTTTCCCACTAGGATCTTTCACATTTATAATGAGTACATGAGGTGTTAGTTTGTAAGAAACCGTTCCAATATTTTGTAAAACAACTTCCCTCCCGCGCCTATTTACCTTTCTTATAAGACGACTATTCTCTTTTTCATACGATACTTCACTCCCATTACGCGATCGGAATCGTAAAATACTTTCTCCATTTTCAAATGCTAGCTGTTCTCCAGATGATACTTCACGAAACTCCAATTGCATTTGCCCTAAATACACATCCCACTCCCAATCATTTAACCCTTTCGACTGTTTATTTTCCATTTCAATGAAATGTAGGCGGGGAAAGAGCAAAAAAAATATTGATAATAGAAACAGACATACAATCATTTCTATTAATGAAAAACCAAATTCTAATTTATTTTTTCTCCTACATAAAAGCATTGTTCCATCATTCTGTCTTTCACATCTCTCCACACAGTACAAACTTCATTGCCTCCCCAATATGTGTAATACACAATTCCATTTATATTCTTTTCTATTATTCGCTTGTCTTCATTTCCATACATATATATAGCTGCTTCTTTTTTTAATAATCCAGTTGCCTTATAACGAATTTGTATATTTTTTCTTTCTTGCATAACTAATACTGTTTGCGGTAGTAGTAACGATACAGCCATCATTAAAACACTTAACGATACAATCATTTCAGCCATTATGGATCCTTTTTGACATTTCACGATACGTAAATCTCCCTCTTCCAAGCTGAAATACAATTTCATATTTATAATTTCGATACGAAATTATAATCGTACCACCTCTATTAATATTTCCACTTGGATTATATGTCATCGGATTTGGAAACGTATGCAAATCAATTTGTATATCTTCTTCATACTCTCGCTTGACGATATAATACTTTGTACCTGACTCTTTTATAGCATACATATTTCTATCTTTATGCCAACGTAATGTATAGTGCTTTTGACGGTTTATCGCTAATTGCTGCATATACAAAATATCATTTGAAAACTGTCTCAAAAATTGTTCAACTTTTTGTCGCTCGTATAAGGAATGAACACTAAAATACGTAACTATACTTAATACAGAAATAGCAAATAAAACGAGTAACATTTCTAAAAAAGTAAACCCCTGTTGTTTCACAATGCCCTAATTGATACTGCGCCATCATCTGAAATATGAATAGATTCGCCATTCGGGCACTTATCAGTTGTAATATACTTTTCATCTGTCAGTTCTTTTAACGATGGAATTTTATTATGTTGTAATTGATATACTTGTATTTGCGCTTCTATAGATTTCACGTAAGCTGCACAACCTTTTCCTTGGACCGATGAGCGCTGTGTAACTACATTCGGAATAATTAATAGTAATAATATAGTTATGACAACCATTACTAATAGCATCTCTAACAGAGTAAACCCTTCCTCATTCTGCATACAAATGCCCCCTAAATAGAATTCATCATTTGAAACATCGGCATAATCATCGCTAAGTACATAAGGACAACGATTCCTCCAATACATGTAAATAAAATAGGCTGAATGATAACTAACATATGTTTAATTTTCCGTTCCATCTTTTCCATAATAAGATCGCTATAGTCACCTAATTCAATCCCTAAATTGCCGTTTGCTTGTCCATGCGTAATAACATAAGAAAGTTCTTTCTCGTAATACCCACTTTTAGCAATGATAGAATGTAACTGTTCTCCTCCAATTAATTGTCTTTCAATCCGGCTCGCTTCATATTTAAAGAACGGATGATATCTTTGCTCCATCATTATTGTTAAAGCTTCACATACTGATAGTCCACCATTTAATAAACCACTCAACTGAGTAGCAAAATAATGTGAATGCTTTAAAATAAGAAATGTTTTGATGAGGGGAATACGAAGCATAATTTTTACCTGTCTAATATGTGGAAGTTTCCTAAAATACAACATGTATAAAATACCTCCAATAATAACAGTTAAAATAGCGGTTAAAATAATGTAAGGTAGCAGTTTTATTGCACTTAAAATTTGTTCTGTAAGTAGTGGTGTATTAGAACCGAACGAACTATAAACCATTTCAACCTGAGGTAATAAAATGAGTTTAAAAATAAAGAGCATGATTAGTAGAAAAAACATCAAAAACATAGGATACTGCATTATTTTCATCATGTCTCTCCTATACTTATCTTTCTTATAAAGAAGTGCACTTCCTTGTTGCAAAGCAAAAGAAATATCACCATGTTGCTCGGCATAAAATAAATAACTTAACATGTCCTGATGAAACTTTAACTGATGAAAAGAATCGTGTAGACTTTTCCCATCTTTTAACCCCTCAATCATGCGCTGCAATTGTACTTTCTTTTCTACAGGTAATTGAAACTGTAAAAATTCTAATGCTTGTAAAAGAGAGTAGCCTTTTTCTAATAATTCTCCTAAACGTTTCAACAATACTACTTGATCACTTAAACTCCAAGTTTTCTTAAACATAAACATCTTCTTCTAAAAAACCTAAAGCATATCCTTTTCGTATTGACGATTCTAAAGTCTCATGTTTGTAAGTAACACATTCTCCACCAGCTTCTTTAAGCGCTTGTTTTAACTCATATCCATATAGTAGCTCATATATGCTAGCCTGCCTTACTTGCCTCATTGATTTACATAAAGTTGAGCACTTTCCTCTGCAAAACGGACACTTCAATTCGACAAGTCGCTGTGCAGCTACAGCCAATAAAGACTGTTCAATCTCTTGCCTCGTTATACCATAATCCATGAAGCGAATGATTGCTCCTTTCGCATCATTCGTATGCAGTGTTGTCATTACTAAATGTCCTGTCAAACTTGCTCTTATAGCTATTTTTGCTGTTTCTTCATCACGGATTTCACCGACTAAAATAATATCTGGATCATGACGTAAAATAGCCTTTAATCCTGTTTCATATGTGAGACCCGCTTTTTCATTTATTTGAATTTGTAATACATCGTCACTTCTTTTTTCAACCGGATCTTCAAGTGTAATGATGCGACGTGTTTTCTTTTTTCTAATTACCTCTAATAATGCATACATTGTCGTCGTCTTCCCAGATCCAGTCGGTCCAGTAAACACAAGTAGCCCCTGTGAATAGCGTAAAAACGAGAGTAGTTTTGCTGCCGTACTTGGAAATAACGAAAGATGTGATAAGGGCTGAACAGATGCTTGTAAATGAAGGCGAATAACGAGACTTTCTTGATATACTGTTGGAAGTGTTGAAAGGCGTAAATACACTTCTTGTCCATCAATTTGCAAATACAACGAACCATTCTGTGGCTTCCGTTTCTCGCCTATGTCCATAGATGCTAAAAATTTGAAATGTGAGACAAGTTTTTCTCCAAACTCCTTTTCAATACACTGTCTCGTCATTAAATCTTTTCCTATACGTAGTTGCACCGCTACATCCTTCTGCCGGGGCACAATATGTAAATCTGACGCTTGTACCCTACACGCTTCTTTTAAAATTGCATTCGCAAAAATTTCAATCCCATTCATCACTTTTCCCTCCTCACTATGTATATAGCATGAAAACATGTGCAATAAAAATTTGGACTTTTGTATTTTCAACAGAGGAAAAAGGAAAAATATGTTTGTGAAATTATGAACAATTTCCGAATTATTGTCTGAAATTACCTATACTCATGTTTATCTGTATTATAATGTTATTATCTTGGATAAAGTGATAAAGGTGGAGATCCTCATGGAACAAGCTTTAAAAATTACAGGTGTATTATCTGACCCAACTCGTTATTACATTTATAAATATATTTCGCAAAAACATAGTTACGTGACGGTACAAGAAATTGCAGATGAGTTTGACATTCATCCAAACGTAGCGCGTTTACATTTATCTAAATTAGAAGATGTTCATATGCTAAAATCGGAAACGAAGAAAACTGGAAAAGGCGGACGACCGAGCAGATTGTATGTCTTATCTGAAGATGTTATCCAATTACAATTTCCATTCCGTGATTATCAATTGTTAGCAAGAATCGCATTTAATTCTTTACTTAGTCTTGGTGCTGCTGGTGAGAAAGCGCTATACGAAACAGGAAAACAATTCGGAGCTGAATTAATGCAACAACATATGCAACGTTTAAATGTGAGTGAAGATGCTTTAACAGTGGAACAAAAAGTTCAAATTGCAAAAGAAGCTTTCTCACCAGCTGGCTTATCACCTGCATTTGAATTAAGTGCAGATGGAACAAAAATTTTCTATGATGTACACAATTGTCCATTTAAAGAAGTTGCTGTTCATCATCCAACTGAAATTTGTAACATGCACGGAGATATGATGAAAGGGATTTTTGAAATCCTATTCCCTAACATGGAATTAACTCGAAATGATAGTCTATTAGATGGATGTAAATCTTGTAATTATAAACTAACAATTTAATTTTTCATATAAAAAGAAGCCAATAATAATTGGCTTCTTTTTATATGAACGAATATTTACAATAGTAAGAAAAATAAACTATAATGAGGTGAGGTTTACTTTTTTTAGAAAAGGAGGGAGATGGCATGGAGCGCATGTTTCGCGTTCTCGGCTTTTGGACTGGAATTTTCTCGGTTATGTTTTACGTAGGGGATATGCAACCGGCCGCACTACTATTTTTAGGACAAACAGGTTTCTTCGTACTTTTAAGCTATTTAAAATTAACAGAGCGTATGTATATATACGTATTTGGGGCATATTTAACTGTTTTCTTCATAGGATTTACATACTACACGACATTCTTACTTGTGCCTGGGGCTGGACATTAAAAGATGGCATTTTGCCATCTTTTTTTTAATTCCGGAATTTCATAGTTGACTTATAGGTTTTATTACCTTATATTCTATATAACAGATTGGAATTAGGGGGAATCAACATGAATACACTGCTTGTCGGAATTAACGTTGCAGTCATGCTCATCTTAGTTGGCGTATTATATTATATGCAACGTAAGCATGTATCTTTTAATAAACGTGTATTTACCGCTTTAGGAGTCGGAATTTTATTCGGTCTTATATTACAATTTATTTATGAGCCAACTTCTAAAGTAATTATTGAATCAAATACTTGGTTTGGCTTAATCGGTAACGGTTATGTAAAATTACTTCAAATGATCGTTATGCCACTTATTTTAGTATCTATTATTTCAGCATTTACAAAATTACAGTTAACGAAAAACCTTGGTAAAATTAGTGGCCTTATTATCGGTATTTTAATTCTTACTACAGGAATCGCTGCAGCTGTCGGTATCGCTGCAAGTGCAGGATTTGATGTATCTGCAACCGGCCTACAACAAGGTGATGCAGAATCTGCTCGTCTGAAACTAGTTGAAGAAAGATTTACTTCTATTGAAAAGACAACAATTCCAGATAAATTATTAGAGCTATTACCTACAAATCCGTTTCTTGATTTAACAGGCGCTCGTCCAACATCAACAATTTCTGTCGTAATATTTGCAGCCTTTATCGGCATTGCCTTTATAGGTGTAAAACGAAAATATCCAGAACAAGCAGAGCTATTTAAGAAAATGCTTGATGCTGTATATGCAATCGTAATGCGTATGGTAACATTAATTTTACGCCTTACTCCATACGGCGTATTAGCTCTTATGGCAAAAACAGTTGCTGGTAGCGATATAAATGCTATTTTAAAACTTGGTAACTTCGTGTTAGCCTCTTACGTAGCACTTATCGTAATGTTTATCATTCACTTATTATTAATTGCATTGTCTGGTTTAAATCCAATTCAATATTTGAAAAAAGTGTTCCCTGTACTAACTTTTGCATTCACATCTCGCTCTAGTGCTGGTGCGATGCCATTAAATATTGAAGCGCAAAAAGAAAAGCTTGGTATTTCCGAAGGAATTGCAAACTTCGCAGCTTCATTTGGGGTATCTATCGGACAAAACGGTTGCGCAGGTATTTATCCAGCAATGCTTGCAATGATGGTCGCTCCAACTGTTGGAATTGATCCATTACAACCACAATTTATTTTAACTTTAATCGCTGTCGTTGCTATTAGCTCATTCGGTGTTGCTGGAGTTGGTGGCGGTGCAACATTCGCAGCTTTAATCGTACTATCTACAATGAACTTACCAATCGGTATTGTTGCTCTAGTTATCTCGGTTGAGCCATTAATCGATATGGGGCGTACAGCTCTTAACGTAAGTGGTTCTATGACAGCAGGTCTTATTTCAAGTAAATGGCTTGGTGAATTAGATCAAGATACGTACAATCAAGATGATACAAAAACTGGTGAAATTGCTTCATAATGAAAAAAAGACGCTAACATACAATTGTCAGCGTCTTTTTATTCCGTTCCCTCTTTATAGATTTTATCTTGAGAATTATCACTCCAAGTATTCTTCTAGTTGCTCTTTTAACTCTTCCTCAATCTCATAACAAGATTCATCAGCGAGTTCCCCTACTTTCTTACTCCCCAAAATGTTTGATTGAATTGGCATTCCTAAAAAGATTCTTTCACATTTCCAAATTGGAATATTGTGAAATCCAATCATCTCTTTTTCTTCATCTAATATAGCTATAGCAACTGATGAATAATAACCCACCTCAAAGGGATTCTCTTTTTCCCTTGCAAATCCCATATCTAATTCCATGTGGTTTTCTATGTATAAACGTGAATACTCTTTATGCAGTTTAAGTGATATTCGCTCTATTTCCTTCTCCATACATTGAATGTTCTCTTTTAACTCCAACGTAAACTCCTGTTCTTTATATTTCATTTTCGCCTCCTTAAACATAGAAAAAGAGAATACAATAACATATCCTCTTTCCTCAAATATATTTCATTATCTCACAGCCCGTCCTTTTCACAAATAACCATTTTGTTCGCACCATTTATGAAATTGTCCTACGTCTACTCCAACTAACACGATATCCTTTAGCTCTACATCAATGACTTGTTCTCCAATTACAATAGCAAACTGCGATGCTAATTTTGTCTCGTTTTTCTTTACAATTCCAATTCGGTTCCGATGCGGTCCATCTTTTATATATGCTTTTTGTCCTACAATATCAAAGTTCAAAATTCTCACCTCTTTTACTGCGCTCAAATTGGAAATACGATCTCCACCTCGGAAAATTTCCTTTCATTGCACTATTTCTCTATATATATGACGAAACAATAAAAGAGTCCTTCCTTCTTTACAATTATTTTTTCTTTGTTTCATTTTTGTGATTGAAACGTAAAGTTTATAATAAAATACACTTGGAAGCGCTTTCTATGTAATTTTTTATGTTATAATATATAAGTAGAACTTCGTAAAGAGGGTTAAAAAATGAATACAAAAATGATTAAAAAAGTAATTGAAGCATTAAAAGTATATGGCTTTCAGGATGTATCATTCTGTGACAAAACGAAGCTATTTTTATTTCATAACGAAACCGATATTATGAGCGGCTATGCAGAAATAACATATAGTAGTCAATTTGAAAAATTCAACGTACAAATTCATCCAATTGAAACGCATCACCAAGCAGAGTTACAAGAGATTGAAAGACATATACAAGCTTGTATAAGAAAAGTGGAATATTTAAACGCACTTCTTACCGGGCAGACAAAACTAGATGATAAAATTATTATTATGTAAAAAAAGAACGTGATCCAATCACGTTCTTTTTTCATTATACGTTCATCTTTTCCTTTAGTTGTAATCCTGTAACAGATTCTAATACATCCATCGATTCTCCAAATGTCATATCAAAAATTGTCTTGTCCTCTATGTATGGAAACTGTCTGAAACGCTTTTCTAACACCTTCACAGCATCTGATGTAAAGTTTGCACTATCAATACCAAATTCTGTTTCAAGAAGAACGATCCAATCTAACACATGAAAACCTAATCCATTGACGAATGAAATCAATTTTTCTTCTGGGTTTGAAGATAAGAATACTTGGCGTTCCATCTCACTAAAAAGTTCTTCTCCTAAGATTTCAGCTAACTCATCATCATGTTCACGTTCAACAAGTTCTTCGTAGCCGTAATCATCCACAAGCTCTTCTACTTCTTCACTATCCTGACAAAGCAATTGACTAAGAAGTGCCTCTTTCTTAAATTCACTATTTTGTACGACTTCTAAAAAGCTCGTTTCCCATCCATTTTCTAATTTCATATTATGTACTCCTTTATATACGTTTCTTATCATCACTGTACCCAAAAGATCACTTTTATAACCTTTTAGGTAGTTACTATTATTTCACATGATTTATAACATAAGATGCAAACTCAGCTACATCTCCTTCAAAAATATTTATTTCTGGCAAGTGATAGAACGTTGTTTGGAGCGGGTTTCCTGCATGATATACATATATCGTTTTCTCTAGTGCAATCGCCATTCCAAACTCTGTATGGCTCCCGTTTCCGCCATCTAATATAAGTAAAAATACATCCGCTTCTTTTACAGCATTTTGTTCTGCCTGACCAATTTCTCTTAATTGTTCTTCATTCGCTGCTCTTTCATTTTTGGTCCAATCATATGTATGGTGCCATCCTGCATGTTTCAGTTCATTTGCTACGGAACGTACAAGATGTTTATTTTGGAAACCTGAGGCGATATAAAAATTCATTTATATACACTCCTTCATTATGTATGGGGAAACTCCTTTTTAGCGTTATTTGTTATAGCTACAATAAAGAACAACTTCAAAAAAAATCCCCATCTTTAAAACTTATTTGCGTTTAAATGATGGGATGCTTCATGGTCTTCTTTTATTTTTTGTTTTTTATAACTTTCATCAGCTAACATTTCTAGTTCAGCTGTTATCTCTGACTTTTCAAGCTCTCTTTCTTGCGAAAATTTCCTTGAAATATAAACAATAACACTACCAACGTACAACACAAAGCATATAATAAGTGCAGTATTTTCATAGAGACTTAGCTCCAACACAGTCACTCCTAATCCATTCGTATTTTCACGCCTCATTAATTGGAATTTCCCTATTAACCCATTTGTTATCCCGCTATTTGAGGGCAGTAAGACTCCCTCCTCAAAATTCAGTAACAGTAAAGAAGTTAGATGTGGGATGCACCCAACTGATTAAAGTTTCACTTTATTGTAACATAAAAATATCAATTCTTGGAATCTTTCACCCTACTAAAAGAGGCATGATTGTTTCATCATGCCTCTGAAATATTTTGAATGATTGTTTTAATTGCTTCTTTTCCATTATATTTTTTTAGTGCTGTTTTATACTTCTCATTATTTTGACTTAATTCTTCGACATACTTTATAAGAGATTTTACATTTACATCTTCTTCATATAATACGGAGGCATATCCTTGTCTTTCAAAGGACTCTGCATTTAATATTTGATCTCCACGGCTTGCAAATTTCGATAATGGAATTAAAACCATCGGCTTTTGTAATGTTAAAAATTCAAAAATTGCGTTGGAGCCCGCGCGTGAAATAACAAAATCTGTTACCGCTAATATATCTGGCAGTTCTCCATGTACATATTCAAATTGTCTATATCCTTCTTTATTTTGTAAACTTTCATCAAGGTTACCTTTTCCGCAAAGGTGAACAATTTGATATTTTTTCAGAAGTTCTGGTAACGCGGATCGAACCGTTTCATTAATTTTTTTTGCGCCCAAACTTCCTCCCATGATTGTAATAACTGGCTTTTTACGTGAAAAGCCTAAAAATGCTAAACCTTTTTCACGATTTCCCTTTAGTACTTCTTCACGTACAGGAGATCCTGTATAAATTACTTTTTCTTTCGGTAAATGTTTCGCAGCTTCTTCAAATGTAACAAATATTTTCGAAGCAAAACGAAGCGCAATTTTGTTTGCTAGTCCTGGCGTCATATCAGATTCATGTAATAAAACTGGTACTCTATTTAGCCATCCGCCAATTACGACTGGTACAGATACGAAACCGCCTTTTGAAAAAATCACATCTGGTTTTAGTTTTCGAATTCTTACATACGCATCCATAACCCCCTTCATTACAAGAAAAGGATCTTTTATATTTTTTAAATCAAAATAACGACGTAGCTTTCCACTCGAAATACTATAGTAGGGAATGCCTTCCTTTTCTATAATCGTTTTCTCAATACCTTGGTGAGAACCAATATAAGAGATATCCCAGTTGTCTTCCTGTAAATATGGGATAATGGCTAAATTAGGTGTTACATGTCCTGCCGAACCGCCACCTGTAAAGACTATTTTCTTCATACGTCTCCCCCTTCTAGACTATAATACACTAAAATATCTTGCCTCAGGGTGAGAAAATACCATAGCCGTTACGGACGCTTCTGGCTCCATCATGAATCCTTCTGTTAATGAAATACCTATTTCCTCTGGATGAATTAAGCGAAATAGCTTTTCTTGATCTGCAAGTTCTGGACACGCCGGATAACCAAATGACACTCGTATTCCTCTATATTTCGTACGGAAACGTTCTTCCATCGTCAGTTCAGGTGAGTCCGGAATGCCCCAGCGGTCACGAATGAGCATATGTGTTTTTTCAGCAAGTCCTTCCGCTAATTCAAGCGCTAACGATTGAATGGCATGACTACGTAGGTAATCACCTTTCGCCTTCAACTCTTCAGCAATATCCCGAACTCCTTCCCCAACCGTAACAGATAAGAAAGCAACATAGTCCATCTCATCTCCTATTGGGCGCAAATAATCACCTAAAGTACGATAGGGAGCCTTTCCTTGTCTAGGGAATGTGAAACGCTCTATAACACGCGTATGATCTTCTGGATCATATATTACAATGTTTTGTCCGTCGCTTTGCGCTGGGAAAAATTGATACACTGCTTTCGGCTTTAACCAAGATTGTCCTTCCTGCAATAATTCATCTATTAAATCATTTAATTCATGTGCTCTCTTATCTCCCTCTTTCAAAAGCTTCTTCACATTTCCTTTTAATCCAAGGTGATGCCCAAGTAGCATTTGTCTATTCAGAAATGGTGCGAGATGAAGGGCGGGAACATCTCGTAATACAATTCGTTTTGTTGAATCAGGCACCATAACCTCTGATTTTGGTAATGGCTCAATTACTGCTGGAATTTCTACTTTCTTCTCCTCTTTTTTTACGATATGAAGATGACGTTCTTTTTTATCCTGCTTCATCTTCTCACGCTCTTCTTCTTTTTGAAGCTTATTAATAATATCGAGCCCCGTCATCGCATCACTCGCATAACAAACGAGTCCTTTATATGATGGTGAAATCCGATTATCTGTAAACTTTCTCGTTAACGCTGCACCACCTACAACAATGGGCACATCAATATTTGCCGCTTTTAAATCTTCAGCAGTCGTTACCATTTGTTGCGCTGATTTTACTAATAAACCTGAAAGGCCTATAATGTCCGGCTTCTTTTCTTGTACTTCTTGAACAATTCGATCCGAACGTACATTAATTCCTAAATTAATAATCTCATATCCGTTATTCGCTAAAATAATTTCAACGAGATTTTTCCCAATATCATGCACGTCACCTTTTACAGTTGCTAACAATACTTTCCCTTTTTTCGCACTATCACTAGATTCCATATGTGGCTCTAAATAGCTTACAGCGGCTTTCATACTTTCGGCACTTTGCAATACTTCAGCAACAATAAGTTCATTATTATTAAATAGTCGTCCTACCTCGTCCATCCCTGTCATAAGCGGACCGTTAATAATATCAAGAGGTTTTCTTCCTTCTTCAAGTGCAAGACTTAAATCCTCGTGTAATCCTTGTTTCGTACCTTCTACAATATAATTTGCTAGTCTTTCATCAAGCGTTAACGTTTCTTGCACAACGACATCTTTCTTTTTAGCAACTCGGTAAAAGTTTGTAAATTCTTCTAACGTCTCTTTCGTCGTTTCAAACAGTAATGCATCTGCAAGGCGTTTTTCTTCCTCTGGAATCGACGCATAGCGTTCTAATTTTTCCGTATTCACAATCGCGTAATCTAATCCTGCTTTCGTAGCATGGTATAAAAAAACTGAATTTAATACTTCACGTCCAGCCGGCGGTAAACCAAATGATATGTTACTTACACCTAAAATCGTTAAACACTCTGGTAACGCTTCTTTAATAAGGCGAATTCCTTCTATAGTCGCTGCCGCTGAGCCAATATATTCTTCATCACCTGTCCCTACTGGAAACACAAGTGCATCAAAAATAATATCTGACGGGCGTATCCCATACTTCTTTGTAAGTAATTCATAGCTTCTTTTCGCAATTTCTATCTTTCGTTCCGCACTAACCGCCATACCGTCTTCATCAATTGTTCCTACAACTATAGCGGCACCATACTTCTGAAGAAGCGGTGTCACTTTTTTAAATCGTTCTTCTCCATCTTCTAAATTAATTGAATTAATAACAGCTTTTCCTTGAATATAAGTAAGAGCTCGCTCCATCACATTTTCATCTGTTGAATCAATCATAATCGGTACTTTTAAAACTTTCGTAACTTCTGCTAAGAAGTTTTCCATATCTTCTATTTCATCGCGATCAGGATCTGCCATACAAATGTCAATAATATGAGCATTTTTCTTCACTTGCGCTCTTGCCACTTCAGCAGCCTCTTCAAATTTCCCTTCTGCTACTAAGCGTTTAAATTTACGTGACCCAATAACATTCGTTCTTTCACCTACAAATAACGGTCTCATAGACTCATCATATTGCAGTGCTTCTAATCCACTAATTCCATGTCCTTCTCTCTCATGATGGTCACGAGGCCTAAGAGATGCTAGCGCGGATTTCATTGCTTTTATATGTTCTGGTGTCGTGCCACAACAACCACCAATAATATTAACCCATCCTTCTTCAGCAAATCGCTTCACCTTTTCAGCAAGAGAAGATGGAGATTCATGGTAATGTCCATCTTCATCAGGAAGACCTGCATTTGGATAACAAGAAATGTAACACTCCGATAAATCAGATAGTGAACGAATATGGTCCCTCATAAACTCCGGACCAGTCGCACAGTTTAACCCAACAGATAATGGTTTCATATGTTCTACTGATAAATAAAAAGCTTCAATTGTTTGCCCAGCCAGAGTCGTTCCCATTGGCTCAATCGTTCCTGAAATCATAATAGGAACCGTTTTTTTCAGTTCTTCAAAAGCGGCTTGAATTCCAATATAAGCTGCTTTCACGTTACGCATATCTTGACTCGTCTCAACGAGTACTACATCAACTGCTCCTTTTAATAATCCTCGTGCCTGCCTTGTATAAGCCTCAATCAATTCTTCAAAAGTCACACCACCTGTAACACTAATTGCTTTCGTTGTTGGTCCCATCGCTCCCGCAACATATACTTCTTTCCCGCTTTCTTTAACAGCTTGTTTCGCCAAAAGTGCTGCTTCTTCATTTAGTTCTTCATCTAAATGAGACAGATCATAATCACTTAGTACAATATTCGTTGCCCCAAATGTATTTGTTTCAATAATATCCGCTCCAGCTTCAATATAAGCTTTATGAATCTTTAAAATAACGTCTGGTCTTGTTTCCACTAAATATTCATTACAGCCCTCGTACTCTTCTCCTCCGAAATCTTCAGCAGTTAAATCCTCTTGCTGAATCATTGTCCCCATTGCACCATCTAATATTAAAATGCTATTTTTTAATTTTTCTTCTATACACTTCATCAATTAATACCTTCTTTCACTTCTTGCTTTTCTCTTACATATTTAACAAGATGTTCTGTAATTTCATACTTTAAAAATGGTGTAATAAGATAAATACCATTAAAATATTTCATCGCTGCGTCGACCAATTCTTGTGAAATGCGGATCCCTTCCTCAATTGCTGCCTCTTTCGTTTCATGTCCATCCATTCTCTCTCTTATTTCTTCAGGAAGAGTAATACCCGGCACCTCAAAATGAAGAAAATCTGCATTCCGCTTACTTACTAACGGCATAATTCCAATAAAAATAGGTTGTTCCAAATGCTTTGTCGCTTCATACACTTCTTCAATTAACTTGATATCGTAAATTGGCTGAGTTAAAAAATACTCCGCTCCAGCATCTATTTTTCGTTCCATTCGCTTAACCGCTGCTTTTAAGTGCCTCACGTGAGGATTAAATGCGCCGCCTACAGAAAACCTTGTCGCCGGTCCAATTGATTTCCCTAAAATTGAACGTCCATCGTTCATTTCTTTAATCATTTTAATAAGCTCAATAGAGGATAAATCATATACAGAAGTGGCACCGGGAAAATCACCAACGCGCGCTGGATCACCAGTTAAAGCTAACACTTCTTCCATCCCTAACGCCGATAAACCTAACAAATGAGATTGTAGTCCAATGACGTTATGATCTCTACACGTTAAATGCGTCAATACTGGGATATCATGCTTCGTTAATAACGCACCCATCGCCATATTAGAAACACGAGGCGATGCTAATGAATTATCTGCTAGAGTAATAGCATCTGCTCCCGCTCTTTTTAACGCTCTTGCTCCTTCAAAAAAACGCTGTGTATCTAACGTTTTCGGTGGATCTAATTCCACTACAACTGTCGTTTGTTTTTTCGCTTTCTCTGCTAGAGTGACGTGAGCCTTCGAACGTTTCTCATGCGTATGAACGACTTTCGGCCTTTGAATCGTGTCTTTTTCTATTACAGGGGTAATATTCGCAACAGCGCGCTTCATACTTTGAATATGTTCTGGAGTCGTACCACAACAACCACCCAATAACCGAATACCTTGCTCAATAAATCTCGGTGTCATCGCTTCAAAATAAGCTGGGCTTCCCTCATATACGTAACGTCCATCCACATAATTCGGGAGGCCTGCATTTGGGTATGCTGATAAATAGCCATTTTGAGGAATCGATATCATTTTGAAAGCTTCCGTCATATGAAGCGGCCCTAGTTGACAATTCAACCCAACAACATTTGCACCGTAATCTATAAGTTGCTTTAATATTTCATTGACATCATTTCCATTTTGAGTCGTACCTGCTTCATGTAACGCTAATTGCGCAACAATTGGAATATTCGTTTGCTTACGCAATACTTTAACGGCATGAAGTAATTCAAATTCATCGTAAAAAGTTTCTAATAGTAATCCATCAACCTGTTCTTCTAGTAAAGCCCCTGCCTGTTCAAGTAACATAAACTCTCTTTCCATATCAGTCGTTGTAACAGCTCCGATATGTTTCATACCACCAATTGTTCCTAAAATTGCATTTTTATCTGTCACAGATGCTTTCGCCAGTTTTACTGCCGCTCTATTAATTTCTGTAACTTGATTTTCTAAACCATACATACGTAATTTCGCCTCATTTGCTCCATACGTATTCGTTTGAATTACATCTGCTCCAGCAGCTACATATTGTTTATGAATCGATATAATTAAGTCTGGATCAGATACATTCAATTCTTCAAAGCTACTTTGCAAACCATGTGAATGCAATAACGTCCCAACCGCACCATCACCTATTACAATTCCTTTTGATAATAAATCTAGTAATTTCACGACTCTCCCTCATTTCTATCAATATAAAAACCCCCTCTTCACTTTGAAGAGGGGGACATAATCGTTCCTCCTCTTATTATGCAAAACATTCGTTTTGCAGGTATTAGCACCGTTTCAAACATTTCGTTTGAAGGTTGCCGGGTTTCACAGGGCCTTTCCCTCCACCGCTCTCAATAAGAGTTGTCTTTATTATTTTATTTATGTAGCTAAAAGGAAATGCGTTCCCCTTTTAACAATGTTTGTTAATTTTTTAATAAATTTAGCATGCACAAAAGTAAAAGTCAATGACACTTGCGGAAAAATAAAAATTATTTAAAATAAAGTTGCAATTCAGTTATATTTTATTGTAAAGTTAAAAACATAATAAAAATTTCATACGAACATTCTTATCTAGAGAGGTAGAGGGACTGGCCCTGTGACGCCTCAGCAACCATTAACATTTTGTTAATAAGGTGCTAATTCCAGCAAATTGTGAAAGATTTGACAGATGAGAAGAAGACTCTATTCAAACCGAAAGCCTTCTTCTTAGAAGGCTTTTTTTATTTTATATTCACTTAATGTTTCAATTTAAAAAGGAGGAATTTTCACATGTCAACAATCGAAACAAAACTAGCACAAATCGGAAATCGCAGTGAAACTACAACTGGAACGGTTAATCCACCAGTTTATTTCTCAACCGCTTATCGTCACGAAGGAATTGGTAAATCTACTGGCTTTGACTATTCACGAACTGGCAATCCAACTCGCGGTCTTTTAGAACAGGCGATTGCAGACTTAGAATATGGCGAACAAGGTTATGCCTGTAGTTCAGGGATGGCGGCTGTTCTCCTCGTCCTTTCTCTATTCCGCTCTGGAGACGAACTTATTGTATCTGAAGATTTATACGGGGGAACGTATCGATTATTTTCTGAGCATGAAAAAAAGTGGAATGTTCGATGTAGATACGTAAATACACAGTCTATTAAACAAATTGAGCAAGCTATCACAACTGAAACGAAGGCTATTTTCATAGAAACTCCAACTAATCCATTAATGCAAGTTACTGATATTGCTGCTGTCGCAACTGTAGCGAAAAGGAACGGACTACTTCTTATTGTAGACAACACTTTCTACACACCTTATATACAGCAACCATTAACAGAAGGTGCTGACATTGTACTTCATAGCGCAACGAAATATTTAGGGGGACATAACGATGTACTAAGCGGGCTTGTAGTTGCAAAAGGAAAGGAACTTTGCGAGGAAATCGCTCATTATCATAATGCATCAGGTGCAGTTTTAAGCCCATTTGACTCATGGTTATTAATTCGCGGTATGAAAACGTTAGCGCTTCGCATGAGGCAACATGAAGAAAATGCGAAAGCAGTTGTTGCGTATTTAAATGATGAGGACGGGGTGACAGATGTATTTTATCCAGGAAGAGGTGGCATGATCTCATTCCGCCTTAAAGATGAAGCTTGGATTAATCCATTCTTACAATCTTTATCCTTAATTACATTTGCCGAAAGTCTTGGTGGTGTAGAAAGTTTAATGACTTATCCAGCAACGCAAACACATGCTGATATTCCTGAAGAAATTAGAACAGCAAACGGCGTATGCAATCGTCTTCTTCGATTCTCAGTTGGCATTGAAAATAGTAACGATTTAATTCAAGACTTAAAGCAAGCCATTAAACTCGTAAAAGAAGGTGTAAGAATATGAGCTATTCTATAGATACACTCTTACTACACAACCAATATAAACACGACTCGCAAACAGGCGCTGTGAACGTTCCTATTTATAATACATCAACTTTTCACCAGTTTGATGTAGATACGTTCGGAAAATATGACTATAGCAGGTCAGGAAATCCAACTCGTGAAGCTCTTGAAGATATCATTGCTTTATTAGAAGGCGGAACAAAAGGATTCGCCTTTGCATCAGGCATTGCAGCGATTTCCACTGCATTCCTCCTTCTTTCACAAGGTGATCACGTACTCATTTCAGAAGATGTGTACGGAGGCACTTACCGAGTGATAACTGAGGTACTCTCCCGTTACGGTGTTTCACATACATTTGTTGATATGACCAATTTAGAAGAAATAAAACAAAACATTAAACCAAATACAAAGCTCTTTTATGTAGAAACACCTTCTAACCCACTTTTAAAAGTGACAGATATTCGCGAGGTTTCTAAACTCGCAAAATCTATTGGCGCTCTTACTTTTGTTGATAATACATTTTTGACACCACTATTCCAAAAACCACTTGAACTTGGAGCTGATGTCGTTCTTCATAGTGCTACAAAATTTATTGCTGGTCATAGTGATGTTACTGCCGGATTAGCAGTAGTAAAAGATTCAGAACTCGCTCAAAAGCTTGGATTTTTACAAAATGCATTCGGTGCTATTTTAGGACCTCAAGATTGTTCTCTCGTACTTCGCGGTCTAAAAACATTGCATGTACGCCTCGAACATTCAGCTAAAAATGCCAATAAAATCGCACATTATTTACAAGAGCACTCTAAAGTAAAAAATGTCTATTATCCGGGATTACAAACTCATCTCGGATTTGATATTCAACAATCTCAAGCAACATCAGCTGGAGCGGTCTTATCGTTTACTTTGCAGTCAGAAGATGCACTCCGCAAATTTTTATCAAAAGTAAAATTACCTGTTTTTGCAGTTAGTTTAGGAGCTGTAGAGTCAATTCTTTCTTATCCAGCAAAAATGTCACATGCAGCACTGTCGCAAGAAGCTCGTGATAAAAGAGGAATCTCTAATTCATTACTTCGGTTATCAGTCGGTCTTGAAAATGTTAACGATTTAATATCCGATTTTGAAAATGCCCTTTCTTATGTAGAAGAACCTGTAAATGCATAGAGAAAAAGAAGATATGAGATTAGGTTTTCATATCTTCTTTTTATGCGGTTTAGTTATATTCATTTGAATTTCTTCTTTTCTTATAGTCCATAAAAAATAAAAGTATATCATCTATTTCTAAATAATGGATTAATTGATATATTAAGAAATAAAAAGGGGTGAAAATAATGGATACTTGTGCAGATATTTTAATCGTTATCGATTTACAAAATGGCGTATGTTATAGCGAGGAGCATTTATTTGATTTACAGAACTTACTAACAAAAGTAAATAAAAGAATTTCTTCATATAGAAAATTAAATAAACCAATCCTTTTTGTTCAACATTGTGATGATGATTTAGTACCCGAGAAAGAACTTTGGGCTATTCATACCGATCTAGATGTTCAAGAACAAGATTTTTTTGTAAGAAAAACACATGCAAATTCATTTTATAAAACAAACTTAAAAGAAATTTTAGATCAATTATCTGTAAATCGCATTGAATTTTGTGGCGCCCAAACAGAGTACTGTATGGATGCAACGATTAAGTTTGCCCACGGACTAGGATACGAAAACTTTATGGGACAGAAAACAACCTCTACGTTGAATAATCCTTTTATGTCCGCAAAAGAGACAATTGATTTTTATGAGAACATATGGAATCACAGATTTTTAACGTTGCTAAAAGATGAATTTTAGAATAAATGACTAATGACTTGATCATCCTAAGATTTATCAGCCGTAATCAAATATTTCATTATCACCATAAAGAAGTGAATGACATTCAGCTTCTTTTCTTTTAACCTGTTTTATATTCTATATATATCATTATAATTCCTTTGTCATATTATTTTAAAAATTTCGTATATTCATTTGAAAGAATAAGAAAATCATGATAAAATTGTGTTACAAATATATCTATATCTTTCAATTTTTAAAACGCATCGAAATTTTCACCCAAAAATGTCATTTTACAAAAACATGCTAATTTACCTATTTTATTTACATCCGGGTCTCTTTTCTTACAATTTCTTTACTTTAGGACTTTTTTTCTGCAACAACTATTTTCTTTTCTTTAAATTTTTGGTATGTATAGTATGGTATAATAGCTCACACGGAGGTGGAAAAGAACATGTTAGAAACCTTTCAAAAAGAATTAGAACTATATGAAAGTAATGCAGAATTATTAAAAGTGCTAGCTCATCCTGTTCGTTTATGTATCGTAAAAGGATTAATCGAGCGCGGTCCAAGCAACGTTTCTACAATGTATACTGGCTTAAACATGCCACAATCTACAATTTCACAGCATTTAGCAAAATTAAAAAGCGCTAAAATCGTTTCTAGTGAAAGAAAAGGATTGGAAATTTATTACAAAGTAGAGAATGAAACAATCATTCAACTCGTTCGTGTATTATTAGGTTAGGGACTAATAATCGCAGAAAAAGAACGTATTCTATATTTTTTATCTCATATCTTTAATATAAATATATATCATGAGAGGAAATATATAATACTACATAAGTCGTATTAAAAAACAAGACACAGTATATACTGTGTCTTGTTTTTTATATTGTTACATACTGATCCAAATGTAAATGTTGCATATCTTTTGTATGTATAACAACATCAAACGAACTCCCTACTCCTCCATTTAAAATCATAGAACGAACTGCTCGATTTTGTTTTTGCGTTTCAGAAAAAGGATTCGTATCTTGATGGCTCGTAAGCTGTTCTAATATCCCTGCAGCTAACAAGAACTCAGATTGTTTCTTATGCCATACTGCACTCATTCCTTGCATACTAAACATCTCCTTTAGCTCGTCCCAATGAACATGAGTAGTAAGATCCATTTCACCTGGATGCGCTAGTGGGTTACGCATTAGCTTATGCTGATAATATCCTCGCAAACTTCCTTCGCGGTGTGCTGGATGCATCCATTCTTCTTTTGTGTATCCGTAATCAACTGTAATACATATACCTTTTTGAAACCATTTCGAAATTTCTTTTATATACTCCTCCATAACAATTGGTACTTCAAAACGTTGCCCTTCAGCAATATGAATATTATATTTCAATAAATAGCGACCAATTCTTTTATTTAACGGCCTACATACTTCTGAAAGGTTTCCTTCCTCTGTATATGTAATACGTACTTCATACAATATACCATTTCTTTTCTCAATTACTTCAACAGGAAATGCATCAAACAACTCATTCGAAAAAAGAATTCCCTCGAAAGAATCTCCCATTTCACTATAGGAGGTATAGTACGATACATTAGAAAATGAGCCAAGTTGCTCCTGCTGTAATTTCCTATGAAAAGGGCTCACTTCAATCATTGAATAGTTTAAATTAATAAAGGTGTTTGGAGATAATTGCTTCCATTCTTGTAAAACATCATAGGCAAACTTCCCTGTTCCCCCACCAACCTCACAAATATTCGAAGCAACTTCACCATTTTCAACAAGACGAATAAAAAGTTTAGCAAAAGTTTTTGCAAAAACAGAGGATACATTGCTACTTGTAAAAAAATCCCCTTGTCTTCCAATCTTTTCACGTTCTTTCATATAATATCCATGCCCCTCCGTATACAATACAAGGTTCATATACGTACTATATGAAATTGAATAATCCTTTTCTTTCCCCATCCATTCTCTTAAAATGAGCTCCATTCCCATAATGACTCCTTATTGTAAAAACGGATTATTTTCTTTTTCAAAGCCAATGCTTGTTTCTGGACCATGTCCACATAACACCGCTGTTTCATCTGGTAATACAAATAATTTCTCTTCAATACTTCCAATTAATTCAGCAAAACTTCCACCAGGCAAATCTGTTCTTCCAATGCTCATTTGGAACAATACATCTCCTGAGAATACAGCATTCGCTTCTTTAGTATAATAAGAAATACTTCCTGGAGAATGTCCTGGTGTCTCAAAAATTTCAAAATTAAATGATCCAATTGTTAATGTACCTTCTGCATCAATAATATGATCCGCTGGTTTTGCTGTAATACTGCGGTTCATCATAAAAATTTGAGAGCCGTTTACAGTTGCATCTCCTAACCAATCTGCTTCTTCTTTATGTACGTACACAGGAATATGAAAAGCGTCTCTTACGGCATCAACAGCACCGATATGATCAAAGTGAGCATGTGTTAATAAAACAGCCAATGGTTTTAATTGTTTTTCTTGTAAATATGTAACGAGCTTTTCACCTTCATGACCAGGGTCAAAGATAATGCACTCTTTTTGATCGTTCATTAAAATATAAGCATTTGTTTGTAATGGGCCTAACGGCATTTGTATCCATTTCATATGAAAATCTCCTCCAGTTATTAAACTTACTTTTAATGATACAACATTTCTTTCTCTGAGGAAAAGAAAGGATGCTATCTCGACAATCATTTTTAAAACATGTACAATATAAAAGAGTAAATATTCCAAAAACTCATAATAAGAAATGGGTAGACAGAGGAGGATATTGTATGGGCCTTGTTATTATTTTTACACTTGTCACTCTGTTAGCTGTATTTGCTACGCTTAGAACACTTCGTGAAAAAAACTTTTTCGCGAGCGGCTTTGCAATTGCAACTGTACTCGTTTTCGGATGGTTTACGATCATGACTGTTCTATATAACGGGTATCCACCAGCAGCTTAATTCGTTTACACTTTATTCTTCATCGAGATTTTACACAAAAAGAGGAAGGGTTCCCCCTTCCTCTTTTCATATTTCACAACTTATATCATCTTCGCTTCGTATTTGTGCTTTTTTACAAGCCAAGCTCCTCCGATAACACCTGCATCATTACCAAGTGTTGCAATAGCTAACTTCGTGCTCTTTACAGCACGTGAGAAAGCGTATTGCTCGAAATAGCGTTGAATTGGTTCTAATAACGCATCTCCAGCTTTAGACACGCCTCCACCAATAACAATTTTCTCTGGGTTCAATGTACTAGAAAGGTTCGCTACAGCTAATCCTAAATAAGAAGCTACTTTTTCTACTACTTCACCTGCTAATTCATCACCTTGTCCAAGTGCTTCAAAGACATCTTTTGATGTAATACGTCCTTCTTCAGCTAACATAGAACGCAACATGCTCTCTTTATTAGTCTCTTGTATTTTTTGCATAGCAACACGTACAATACCTGTCGCAGATGCTACTGTTTCTAAGCAACCAGACTTCCCGCAATTACATGGGAAAGCATTTTCTGTAACGACTGTAATATGTCCAATCTCACCAGCAGCACCACTCACGCCGTGTACAATCTCACCATTGGCGATTACACCACCACCAACGCCCGTACCAAGTGTCATACAGATTAAATCTTTTGCACCTTCACCAGCACCTTTCCACATTTCACCAAGCGCTGCTAAGTTTGCATCATTATCAATAACAACAGGTAATCCTGTTTCTACTTCTAATAAATCTTTTAGCGGATAGTTTTTCCATCCTAAATTAACCGCTTCATAAATCATTCCAGACGCCACATGTACAGGACCAGGAGCTCCCATACCAATACCAATTAATTTGCTCTTCAATTCGCCTAATTCTTCTAGCTTTTTATCAATTGCTTTCGCAACATCAAGTGTAATATGTTTTCCTTGCTCACCTGTATTCGTAGGGATTTCCCACTTATGTAAAATTTCACCGTACACATTAATAAATGCTAATTTAATCGTTGTACCACCAAGGTCAACACCAACTAACCATTTCTCTTCCATGTTGCTTACCTACCTTTATCTAATTCTTATTTAGCTCTTTTTGAATTTCTTGCTTCAATAAAAATAAAGCTGTTTGATAGTCTTGTGGATCGATTAGCTGTGATTGATTTAATTCACGCAATTCATCTTGCATTAATTGTAAATCTGCAATTCGATCTCCCGTATAAATAATCGTACCAAATTTCTTTAGCAATTGCTGAATATCATAAATAGATACCATTTCATCACCCTCTATGCTCACTTACTATAAAAAATTATAATAAGAAAACGTTCACATATTTTATTATAATCAAGAAGAAAAAGTCTCGTCAATTTTTATTTGTCTATACAAGCTTATTTGTAAGCAGTGTTCCTTTTTCTGTAATAATTTTTTCTATGTTTTTATCAAATGGCTCTACTGGAATGTGTTTTACCATTTGAAAATCATACGCTAATGACAGCGTTTTCCCTTTATAATGCACGAGATAACGATCATAATAGCCACCGCCGTACCCAATTCGCTCTCCTCGTTCTGTATAAGCTACGCCTGGGACAATTTGAAGATCAATTTCATCCATATTCACTTCTTCCGTAAGCCCGGGAATCGGTTCTCGTAAATTCATATACACCGTTTCTAATTGATCAAAATTATTAATTTGCCGGAAGGACATCGTTCTAGTTCCTTTATTACACTTAGGAACTACAACTTTCTTTCCTTCTTCCCAAGCTTTTTCGATAATAGGATATGTATTCACTTCATTTTCCATTGAAAGAGTAATTCCAATTGTTTTAGCTTCAACCCACTCTTTTTGCGCATACAACGAAAATGCAATCTGTTCTGATAAAGTTGTATACTGTTCTTCTGATAAAGAATTCATGTGTTCTATTATTTGTTTACGTAAACGTACTTTCTCTGCTTTCACACATTCTCCCCCCTTACAGTGACACTTTACTCTATGCTGATAGTGTATCACTTTTAACATAGGAATCGAATAAAAAAAGAAACAGTAGGAAAATATTCCTACTGCTTACTTTGTTTCACGGTGTAACGTAGACTTCTTGTCACGCTTGCAATACTTTTTAAGCTCGATACGCTCAGCGTTGTTACGTTTATTTTTCTTTGAGATATAGTTACGATCTCCGCATTCTGTACATGCTAGAGTAATATTCACACGCATTCTTATTTCCCTCCAGTACTAATAACTTAAATCAGACTATACTATAATACCACTTTTAAAATAAAAATTCTACACCTTTTGATATTGTCTAATTTTTTCTATAAGATTTTTCATATTTTCCCTTGCTATTACTGGGTTTCTAGCATGTGAATACACCAAAAATTTTGGTTGTTTTGTGTCAGAAACGATATAAGACCACTCTTTTTCAGTATATTTGAACTGTACTCCTTCAAATATACCTTCTCCCTTCCTTTCTATATCATCCAATAATTTCCTCATAATTTCCCCTTTTTCATTCCATGAACATACCACTTCATCATAAAGTAAATAGAGCGGAGGTGATTGCTCTACTATGCTGAGAAACGTTTTTCCTTGCAATGCTATTAGCTCGAATAATTTTCCAATCCGATATAAAATATCTCGCTTCCACCTTACTTGAAACGACTTTCTTTCATCCTGCGTATAAAATAGAAGATAACATTCTCCTAACTTCAAAGACATTGGGTAAATATTTCCTGTCGATTCGAGTAAGAAATCTGGAATATCTACCTCTTCCAAATCTGTACCTTGGTAAATATTACTATGTTTATCGTATAACTCGAAATGATTTCCTTGCTCAGAAAACATAAGAGCCATATTCGCTTTACTTGATTTCATCAAAGCTTTCACATGATCTTTTTGTTCGCTTGCATAAATCCATGTAACTGTACAACCAAGTCTTTGCAGAAAGAGCATGAGTAAATGTTGCAACGTATCATTTCTCTTATTAATAAGAAGATGAAACTTCTGCATCTGTATTTTCTCGATATCAATATGCTCCAATATAACTTCTATATACTCATTCATAGAAACATGAACGAGCTTATTTCGCCCCATCTCTTTCTCATGCACGTAATAAAACAATTCGGACATATATACTTGTTCTATCTCTTTTTGCTGCTTATACGTTAACGGCATGCCAGCTTGACCATACAACTTTATAACAATCTCATTCTCATTCTCCACTTGAATGAAAACCCCACCTGCACATTGCAAATGATGAACACTATATTGAAAAAGTGACTCGTTCATTTCTTTACATTCCATCGTATGAATCCCTATACCATGAATAGCATGTAAAAATAAATTTTTATAAGAGGTTGTTTCTATATTTTCTTGACTTCCAATTAATATACTTTCTCCTTTTTTAAAAAGAGAACCATACGCCATCGCAATCTTCACGATAAACTGGGGAGTAATTTCAACATTCCCTCTTCCTACAATGCGGCTTTTTTGTAACCACCCTGCACTCATTTCACTCTCTTGAATACCAGCCGCTCCTACTATCGAATGACTATCAATCGCCTTATAAGGCCATAGTTTTCCTTTTTGCTTAATTACCGTACTTCTTCCGATGTGACAGTGATCCGCTACAACACTTTTTTGAAACAGTGTAACATCATCTTCAACTATTGTACGCTCTCCTATTGTCGTTTCTAATAGTTCACAATACTTCCCAATGTGGGTATTTGCAAAAACAATACTTTTTTGAAGATGAGAATAATTTGAAACGATACTATTTTTCCCAATAATAGAATATGGCTCAATTACAGCTCCTGTACCAATCTTTGCTCCTTCTCCAATAAAAGAGGGGCCATGAATTTTCGTCCCTTTACCAATCGTCACCCCTTCTCCCATCCATACCATCGGTAATACTTCTGTATAAGGAATAGGTACTTGTAACTTTTTCGTTAACAAATCAAATTGTGCTTGTCGATATTGATTAAATGTGCCGATATCTAACCAATAACCTTCTGACAAATATGCGAATAACACATTTTTGTTTGCCAATAACGGAAACACATCATGACTGAAATCAAAAAATTGCCTAGGCGGTATGTAAGAAAAGATTTCTGGCTCCATAATATATATGCCTGTATTCACAACATTAGATACTACCTCATTCCAGCCCGGCTTTTCTATATATCGTGTAACCTCCTGGTCTTTATTCATTACAACCAATCCAAATGAGAGTGGATTTTCTACTTCTTTCACAAACATTGTTACCATTCTTTTCTTTTGTTCATGAAACCTAATTCCTTCTGATAATTGAAAGTCAGTTAATGCATCCCCGCTTATCACAACAAATGTTTCATCTAAAAATTGTTCTGCTTGTTTAATACTCCCTGCTGTGCCAAGCGGAGGAGAGTCTTCAAAATAATACAAGTTAACTCCCCATTTACTACCGTCACCAAAATATTGCTTAATGGTCGTACTCATATATTGAACAGTAATTGCAATTTCACGAATACCATGCTGGCGTAATAACTCAATATTATATTCTAAAACTGGTTTTTCTAATAATGGTAACATCGGCTTTGGAGTATTACATGTTAATGGTCTAAGGCGCCTTCCTTTTCCTCCAGCTAAAATAACCCCCTTCATATACTTCAGCCTCCACTTATATAATGTTCAGTAACTCCATATACCATATGTATATTCCCTATCCCACATGAACTAGCAGCATAAACTTGATTAGTTAAACACATCCTCATTTAGAAGACTATATAATTAAATTTCTAACCTATAAAAACGTACATTTCAAACAACAAGAAAGCGCTTACTATAAATTGGTAAATAATACTTATTAACGACAAACATATATACTAATTTTCCCATTACATTATGATACATCTTATCATCATAAACTAAAGGAAACAACGAGCTTTTTTTGTCATGTTTTGACTAAAAAAAGCAGGTGATTTCTCATCACCTACTTTCATTCCTACTCATTCAATAAATAATGCTTTCCTTTTACTAAATAAAAGACATTTTCAGCAATATTTGTAATATGATCTGCTACACGCTCAATATATCTCGCGACAAATGATAATTGTGTAATTTGCGTAATTGCTTCTGGTTGTTCCGGAACTGAAGATATAAACTCACGAATTGCTTTTCCATATATTTCATCAACGGAATCATCCATTTCAGCAATTTGTTTCGCAAAAGTTAAATTTTCTTGTTCATATGCTTCTAACGCTAAATGCAACATCTCATTTGCAACCGCAAACATTTCATCTAGGTTGTGCAAACTAACAGCCACTTCTTTTTCCCCAAGACGAATTGTAGCCTTTGCAATATTAACAGCATGATCTGCAATGCGCTCTAAATCTGTCGCTGTTTTAATTGAAATAAAAATCCTTCTTAAGTCACTTGCTACAGGTTGCTGCTTCGTAATGAGCATAAGCGCAAGATCGTTTATTTCCTCTTCTAAATTATCCATGCGGTAATCACCATCAATGACCTCTAACGCTTTCTCTACATCCCTTGTATGCAGACCTTCCATAGCAATCAATAAAGCCGCATTTGCTAATTCTCCAAGCTCAATCACCTTTTGCTGTAACGCTTTTAAATCACCTTGAAACTGTTCTCTTACCATTTTTCTTCCCCCTCAATATTATGTGCCATTATATAAAAGTGAAACTTTAATCAACCCTCATCAATCGGGATTTGATAGGCAGCAAGATCCCCTCCCTAACTTCTTTGCTTTCGCTAAATTTTAAGGTGGGGGTCTTACTGCCCGCAAATAGCGGGGTAAATCTCCTACATAGCCTCTTACGCTTGTAATAAAACTTAAGATAAGGAGAAGTATTACTTCTTTATTAACAGTAAGATAAAATAAGAAATGCCCTCTGTTAAGAGGGCATTTGCTCTTAGCTTTGAAACGATATCAACCAAAGCGACCTGTAATATAATCTTCTGTACGCTTATCTGAAGGAGTCGTAAATAATTTGTTTGTATCTGTATACTCCACAACTTCCCCGCTTAAGAAGAAAGCTGTTTTGTCTGAAATACGCGCTGCTTGTTGCATATTATGCGTTACGATAACAATACTAAAATCTTTCTTTAGCTCTTGAATTAATTCTTCTACTTTTAATGTTGAAATTGGGTCTAATGCCGATGTTGGCTCATCCATTAAAATAACGTCTGGCTCAATAGCTAAGCAGCGTGCGATGCATAGACGCTGTTGCTGTCCACCAGATAAACCGTATGCATTATCGTGCAAACGATCTTTTAACTCATCCCAAATCGCTGCTCCACGTAAACTTTTTTCAACAATTTCATCTAATGTCTTTTTGTCACGAATACCATGGATTTTTGGACCGTATGTTACATTCTCATAAATAGATTTTGGAAATGGATTTGGCTTTTGGAACACCATTCCTACATGCGTTCTTAATTCTTCAACTGGATATGATTTATCAAATATATTGCGTTCTCTATACTCAATTACACCTGTAGTTCGAACGATCGGTACTAACTCTACCATGCGATTTAATGTTTTTAAGTACGTTGATTTACCACAGCCACTTGGACCGATAATGGCTGTAACTTCATTCTCATGAATACTTAAATTAATATCTTTTAAAGCATGGTCTTCCCCGTACCATAAATTTAAGTTTTTCGTATCAAATACTACCTTCTTTGGCGCAGTCTCGATTTTCTCTTCGTTTTTCACCTGTACATTTACTACTGTTGCTACCATTTGAATTCCCCTTTCATCCACTTCCAACTTATTTTCGATTTCGTAACCATAAAACAAATATATTGATAAATAGCAACAAACCTAACAAAACAATCATCCCAGCTGCTGCTACATACTGAAATTCTTCTTGTGGCCTACTCATCCAATTAAAAATTTGAATTGGTAGAACTGTAAATCTATCAAACATACTAAATGGAACATAATTTGCAAACGCAAGTGCCCCAATAACTAATAGTGGTGCAGCCTCTCCAATTGCTCTTGATATCGCTAACGTACAGCCCGTTATAATCCCTGGGAAAGCATATGGCAATACAATTTGATACATCGTTTGCCACTTCGTAGCACCTAATCCGTAAGAACCCTCTAATAAAACACTTGGTACTGATCGAATTGCTTCTTGACTCGCCACAACAACTGTTGGTAAAACGAGTAGACTCATCGTCAATGCTGCTGCAACTATACTCTCTCCTAAATGAAGAGCATATACAAAAATAGTTAAACCAAGCAATCCAAATACAACGGATGGTACTCCTGCTAACGTTTGATTATTAATCTCTATTATTTTTTTAAATATAGATTCCTTCGCATATTGCTCTAAATAAAGTGCTGTTCCAACTCCAAATATAAAAGAAACAGGTATAACAATACTCATAAATAATATTGTCCCTGACAAAGCTGCAGCAATACCAGCTTCTTTCGGATTACGTGAAGCGAAATTTGTAAAGAAATCTATTGAAAGATAACTTATACCTTTTTCAACAATTTGAAACAGTAACAAAAACAAAATTACGATTGAAAATAAAATTGCTATATAAAATAACAATTTGTAAATTCGATCTTTTAAAAAGCGTGATGCCATATTTTTTTGTATTTTTTTATGATTCAACATTCGCATATTATGTCATCCTCCTAAAACGGCGCATAATTGACTGCGAAATGATGTTCATAATAAAGGTAAACAAAAATAATGTTGCACCTACAGCATACATGCTGTAATACGTAATCGTTCCATGCGGAGCATCACCTAAACTTACTTGCACAATATAGGCTGTTAACGTTTGAATAGAATGTGTCGGATCAAGCGATACATTTGGTGTGGATCCTGCTGCAATTACAACGATCATCGTTTCACCAATCGCACGAGAAGCTGCTAATATAATTGCTGCCATAATCCCTGTAAAAGCGGACGGAAACACCACTTGTTTTACCATTTCAAACCGCGTCGCTCCGAGTGCTAATGAAGCTTCTTTCGTCCCTTTCGCCACAGCTCTCATCGCATCTTCAGATAGAGATGCAATTGTAGGCATCATCATAAATCCGATAACGATTCCTGGACTAATCGCATTAAAAAACTGTAAATCTGGTATAATCCTTTGTAAAAGCGGTGTAACAACTGTTAATGCAAAAAAACCATATACAATTGTCGGGATACCTGCTAATAGCTCTAACATCGGCTTTAATATTTTCCGTGCACTATTTGAAGCATATTCGCTTAAAAATACGGCACACGCTAAACCGATAGGAATTGCTACAAACATAGCAATTGCTGTTACAAGGAACGTTCCACATATAAGTGGTAATATACCGAATTTAGGGTCTTCAAAAAATGGTAACCATTCTTTCTCCGTCAAAAAGGAGTATAATGATATTTTTTGAAAAAACATGATTGTTTCATTAGAGAGCGTAAAAACAATGCCGAGTGTCGTCACAATAGAAACACTAGCAATTATTTTTAGTAATAAAGGTACTATTCGATTGATTCGCTGCGTTTTTTTTCTTTGTTTTGTATTTCTTTCAATCAAATGTTGTACAGAAAATGTAATTTGACTTTTGTCATTATGAGCCAAAGATGAAAACCCCTTTCCACCCTGACATTACCTTTTTATTTCTGTTAACATACGCAGCTGTTCATTGTATTTTTCTTTTCTTAATTTTACATATCCGACCTCTTCAGCGAGGTTACCGACATGCTGAATCATAAACTCAACATAGTTTGCTACATTCATTTTATTTCGGATAGATGCATTATTCACATAAGTAAGTAGCGGCCTAGATAACGGCTCATACTTACCTGATTGAATGGTCTCTTTCGTCGGAAATACACCATTTACTTTTATTGCTTTCACCTTATCTCGATTAGCCATATAATAAGCATATCCTACAAAAGCAATGGCATGTTTATCATTCATTACCCCTTGCATAATAACTTGATCATCTTCAGACAAAGAGACTTTTTTTACAATGCGATGATTTTGTAAGATGACATTTTGAAAATAATCATACGTACCAGAGTCTACGCCTGGTGCATAAAACTTCACTTGTTCACGTGGCCATGTTGAATGAATTTGTGACCATCGCTTCTCTCTTCCATCTTCACTCCAAAGTAGTCGTAACTCGTCTACTGACATATCGTCTACCCATGTATTATGGCGATTCACAACAATCGTAAGACCGTCGTTAGCAACCTCAAAAGGTGTGAACTGAATAGAGTTTTTCTTCATTTCATTTTTCTCGACTTGTTTCATTACTCTCGAAGCATTATTTATATCTACTTCTCCTTTACTGAAACGATTAAATCCTCCCCCAGTTCCAGAAATACTGATGGAAATTTTCACGTCTGGATGCACCTTTGTATATTCCTCCGCTACTGCTTCTATAATAGGAAAAACCGTTGAGGATCCATCAACTCTCACTTCTCCCGTATCATTTAAAGCAAATGCAGTAGACATTTCAAAACAGAGGAACCATATTGATAATACGAAAACTTTAATCGGTGTACGCATCCATTTCACGTGTTCTTCCTCCTAGAAGTAACCGGAAATAACAGGATTACAGATATAAGAATACTGCTAAACTATTAATTCGGTTTTAATTGTTTGTAAAAGTTTTGTAAAGTTCCACATAAATCAACATACGGTACAATTTTAATTCAGTAGTAGCTATTCATTTCCTCTGATGATTTCCCTATAAAATATTTATCCCCTATCCCACCATATACAAGTATCATTTATACGGCCGCGTTTTTTTCAATGTTGTATACTTGTCCACATTTATTACACGATATGCATAAACCATAAAAAAAAGCACACTATCTTTTCAGATAGTGTGCTTTTTTACAACTTTTTTATTCATCATCTTGCTCTTTATTTTTATTGTCTTTATCATCTTTTGGAGCTTCACCATTTACTTCTTTGTTTTTCAAATCAAAGTAAGCGTCCATAATTTCACGACCAATATATCCATTAATACCAGTCTTATCATCATGTACCCACGGAACGACAACAGAGAATGCTACTTCTGGATCTTCAAGTGGCGCATAACCTACTAATGTTAAGTTATATGTTTCCACACGTTCACCGTTTGCCTTTCTACCAATCTCTTTATCTCCGCCATACACAGTTTGCGCGGTACCTGTCTTCCCTGCCGCTTTATATTTTGCACCTGTAAAGTATTTTGTAGCTGTACCACCTGAATCATTATAAACTTGTCTAAATCCTTCTTGAACACGTTTAATTTGCGATTCTGGCATATCAACACGATTTAATACTTTCGGTTCCATAGATTGAACAACTTTCCCAACTTCATCCGGTTTCACTGCCGGTTGACGAATTTCTTTTACAACTTGTGGTTGCATACGATATCCGCCATTGGCAATCGTCGAAATATATTGCGCTAATTGAAGCGGTGTATACGTATCATACTGTCCAATTGATAAATCTAGTAAGAAACCTGGTTGACTACTTCTACCCATCTGACCAGCAGATTCATTCGGTAAATCAATTCCTGTTTTTACACCAAGTCCAAACTGTCCGAAATAATAACGCATCGTGTCAAATGCTTTTTGAGGTGTATGTAACGTACCACCTCTCACATACTGAACACCGGCGATATTCATCGCTGTTTTAAACATGTGAACGTTTGAAGACATTTTTAAAGCTGTAAGGTCATTAATGTATCCCATCGTTTTCCAAGACGACTTCGTAGGTGTACCTTTTAATTTAATTGGTTCATCCAATTGCACCGATCCTGGTTGAATCGCACCAGTTTGATATCCAGTAAGTACTGTTGCACCTTTTACAGTTGATCCCATCGGATAAGAACTTGTCATGGTACCTAATGCAAAATCATTTACTTTCGTTTGACCATCTTCGTTAACTAATTGTTTCCCCGCCATAGATAAAACTTCGCCATTTTTTGGGTTCATCATTACAACGAATGCGCGATCTAAAAGAGGTTCGCTTCCTTTAAACCTCATTAAATTCTTCGCAAGAATATCTTCCACGCGCTTTTGTAATTCCATATCAATTGTTAAGTTCAGGTCATTACCACTTTGTCCTTTTGATACATTAATCGTTTCTAAAATATTACCGTTTTTATCTGTAACATTTCTAACTTCTGCTTTCGTACCGTGTAGGCTATCTTCATACTGTTGCTCAAGATAACTTTTTCCTACTCGGTCATTTCGATTATAATCACGAACAAGATAGTAATCTAGTCTTTCTCTAGGTAAACCTTCATCAGATGTCGACACCCCACCAAGTACACTTCGGAATAAATCATCGTACGTATATTTTCGATCCCAATCAACATTCGTATCTACACCTGGTAATGCTGCTAAGTTTTCACTAATAATCGAATATTCCTTTTCTGTAGCATCCTTTTTAATAACTTGAGGTGTCATTGCATATCCGCCATCCATCTTACTCTTAATCGCTAGTATTTCTAGATCTTTTGCGGATAATTGATTAACCTCTTCTTCTGTTACACGACTTCGCTGGCGCTCGTCTAATTCTTTATCATCAATTTTTTTATCTTTAAACTCTTGACGATCTTTATTCGTAATTTTTTCTTCAGCTTCCTCTTTATGCATAGCAAGCCAATAATCCTTTTTATCGCGATCCGTTAATTTATCTGTCGGTACTTCAATCAAATCTGCTAGCTTTTTCGCTGTTTCTAAGCGATCTTCTGCAGTTGATCCTTTCATTTTTGTAAATGTAATAGTACGAATGGCTACATTATCTACTACAGCTCGCCCATAACGGTCAAATATTTTCCCACGCGGTACAGGATTACTTATCGTTGAGTTTTCTTTCTTCTCCACTTCATTCTTATATTCTTCACCACGAACAATTTGTACATATCCGAGCCTTACAATAACCGCGGAGAACATTAAAAACACGCAGAAAAACAGCACGTTTAACCGAAAAGGAACGTGGGTCTTTTTCTTATTTTGCTTCTGTTTCTTGCTCATACAAACCCCCTCTACCAACAGCTATGTAATGTGAAAGGGACACCTTCATACAGGTGTCCTCACTGCTGTCTTACATCTTTTTCTATTCTAGCATAAAACAAACGAGAAGTTAACCTTCTGGTTCAGTTTGGTTTTGCGCGTTCCCTTGCGTTACAACACTTGCTTTACTCGCATTTCTCTCATCATATTTGACATTTTTAACTGCAAAATAAATAAGAAAATGTCCAGCACCTAAAATACATAATAAGTAAGGTAAACTTTTTTCAGGTGGAAAGAATAGTACAGCACATAAAAAACTTAAAATGGAACAGATTCTTCCGGCGTTTAACCACAGCTCCCGAACAACGACATATTCCACACGCCATTCTCTCGCATTTTTCGCTCTACCAATTACGTCATATGTCATTGATCCGTACGGAACAAGTAAAATAGGATATGCAATTGCAATACATGCCGCATAAATAAGTAATTTCGTGTATGTAACATTGAAAATAACTAAAAAGACGACAGCATATAAAATAATGCCTCCAAGTAAAATTGCTTTTTTTCGCCACTCCTTCTTTAACATACGAGCAACTAAGTAATAACATACAAAGGATACAGCAGAGTTCACTAAACTGTATTTCCCTAATGCAAACTCACTATTAGTTGCTAAATAAACATATACTGAAATGACAAAAATAAACGTTCCTTCTCTCAATCCTTGGAAAAAATGAGCTCGTGTAATCTTTCCCCAATTTTTATCAATCCGTCGTTCTTTCAATACTTGCACGATTTCATAACGCCCTTCACATTCTCTTTTAGATAAAAAGAAGCTTAAGACGACAGCAATTGCAAATAGAGCTAATGAAAGAAAGAATATAACAGTATAGCCACTCCATTTCTCCATACGTGAAATTGTGTATCCTGCTGCTATTGGTCCAATCATTCCAGAGAAGGATGTAAGAAGTCCAAGAAATCCATTAAAGAAATCTCTTGTTTCTGGTTCTGTAATTTCAAATGTCAATAAGTTAAAAGCCAACCAGTAAAAACCGTATCCTACTCCTAAAAGAGCCCCCATTAATAAAATATACTGAGAAGCACTTTTCCCTGCTACTAAGACAACAATAAAAAAAATTGCGAGCGTCCCTACTCCTATTCGTAATAAAATCGAGCGATCGATACGTTTCGCTAATTTTCCCCCTACAAGAAATGTGAGAGGCTGTAATACCACGCTGGCTAAATTATACAAGCCAAGATTCACATAATTTTGTGTTTGTTTCCATAAATAAATATTTACAAACGTATTCGATAAAGAAATTGCGAGCGTGTATAAACCTCCTATAAGGAGCAATAACACTAAATCCCGATTCACTTCAACGTCACCAATTATATGTTTCCATTTCATACACAACTCTCCTTTACTTCATGTTCTAGTCTTCCAAAGACAAGCCCAATTATGTAAAAGGAAAGCATAGAAAAAAGCTAGGAGCTCTCCCCTAGCTTTTTCTATATTTATTACGATTATTTTGCTTCTTGGTAACGTTTTTCAGCAGCGTTCCAATCTACAACGTTCCAGAATGCGCCGATGTAGTCTGGACGACGGTTTTGGTAGTTTAAGTAGTAAGCATGCTCCCAAACATCTAAACCGATAACTGGAGTTTTACCTTCAGTTAAAGGAGAATCTTGGTTTGGAGTGCTTGTTACTTCTAACTCACCATTGTTTACTACTAACCAAGCCCAACCAGAACCAAAGCGAGTTGCGCCAGCTTTTGCGAATTCTTCTTTGAATGCATCGAAGCTACCGAATTTTGCTTCAATTGCAGTTGCAAGTTCACCTACAGGTTGTCCTCCGCCGTTTGGAGATAGGATTGTCCAGAAGAATGTATGGTTAGCATGTCCGCCACCATTGTTACGTACTGCTGTACGGATTGCTTCTGGTACTTCGTTTAAGTTTGCAACTAATTCTTCTACGCTTTTGTCAGCTAATTCTGCATGACCTTCTAAAGCAGCGTTTAAGTTTGTAATGTACGTGTTGTGATGTTTTGTATGATGGATGTTCATTGTTTCTTTGTCAAAGTGAGGCTCTAAAGCATCATACGCATAAGGGTAAATTTGGTAAATTCGTGTTTTGCCATTGTTATATTCCTCCCAGTTTATGTATTGCCACTTAAGTGACATACAACTTCATTCTACCCTAATTGCCATAGGGTGCAAACAAATAAATCACATTGTCTTGCTATCATTAAAGTAGCAAAATTCCCACTTCTTTTCAATTAAAATGCTCATATATTCCATAAAAAAAGCTTCCTTCTACAAGGAAGCTTCCTGCTAACATAATAAACATGCGAAATGGATATGGACCCTGTAGGACTCGAACCTACGACCGGACGGTTATGAGCCGTCTGCTCTAACCAGCTGAGCTAAGGGTCCACAATTATGTATGTAACAACATATCAAATAAAGGAATTCCTATCGGATATGCTCTTTAAGAAATGTAAGATAAATTTACCATATAGAAAAGAAAAGTGTCAATTGTATTTTTCTTATTTAAAAGAAGAAAGTTAATAAAAGAAATTTAGTTATCTCCACTATATGTAAATATAATATATCTTGAGATTCTCTAGATTCCTACGTTACAATGATTTTATACATACATAAAGGAAGTGAATCTATGTCCATATTTACCCAATTCGTAAAAAGCATATACTCGCCTAAAGATATGGCGCTATTCCGTTTTCAAAAAATCGGTAAAACCATTTTGTATATTATGCTACTTTGCTTAATTACTACTATTCCAAGAACTTTTTTGTACGGTAGTTTTATCCAGGATGGTGTTGGCATGGTAAATCAAGTCATCGATAAAGATTTACCTGATTTTAAAATCGAAAATGGCGAACTAAAAGCCGATATTGATCAACCTATTGAAAAAGAAGAAGGAAATACACTTTTCGTATTTGATCCAAATTCAACAGACCTAGAAAAATATCAAAATAAAACAGGTTTATTTGTTTTAAAAGATAAAGTAGTCTCTATGGGAAATGGTCAAACACAAACGTATTCTTATAACGATTTGTTAGGTGCATCTCTTGAGAAAAAAGATCTACAAGAATTTATTTCTTTATTCGATAATATTTATCCAATTTTATTATTTGTTATTGGATTCTTAGTGTACCTATTCCAATTATTCATAACTTTTGTAGGCGTGACTTTACTTGCGTTCATCGGTTCTGCTATGAGCGGTCAACGTAAACTATCCTATAAACAAGTTTGGACACTAACTGCATACAGCTACACAATTCCAACAATCTTCTTTATGATTATGGATGCATGCAAGATTGTCGTACCTGGATCAACATTCATCTATATCGCAGTTGTTTTAATTGTTCTGTACTTAACAATTAAAGAAGTTCCAAAACCGAAAGAAAAATAAGAACGAAAAAAAAATGCCTAAATAGGCATTTTTTTTTTGGACAAGCATATATTCCTAGCAAAGGAGTGAAGAATATGAAGAGATTAGGTATATTCCTATTCGTGCTTGTTCTCGGTTATATATTTTATTACGATATAAAAATCGGTACTTTACCGATGTTAAGTTCATATAAAAAAACAACTGCTGCTCAAACAATTAAAAAAGAAAACACAGACAGTCAACAAAATAAAGCGAACAAAACAGAAAAAGAAACGGATGTATCTTATAAAACAATTGAAGTAAAAACTGGTGAGACAGTTCTTTCTATTACAGAACAAATTAACAAGAAAAAAATTCCTTCCATAGAAAAAGTCATTGACGACTTTAAACAATTAAACAAAAGTACATCTGCTACCAAAATACAAATTGGAAAGTCTTATAAATTCCCGTTATATCAATAAGCTATCACTTAATCCTTGTCAATTACATAAAGGCGCTGATACAATAGTAAAAGTGAAACCGAGTACTTCGGTTTCTATAGCCCTATATCACGTATACTATCATTGATATGAGGGACTAAATAAGAAACTTCTTTTATAAGGAGAGCGATCTATTCGTGAATGAAATGACTCATCGTACAAAAACACGTCCAGTTAAAGTCGGTAATTTAACAATCGGCGGTAATAATGAATTAATTATACAAAGTATGACAACAACAAAAACACATGATGTTGAAGCAACAGTTGCTGAAATCAAGCGTTTAGAAGAAGCCGGCTGTCAAGTCGTCCGCGTTGCCGTTCCAGATGAACGCGCAGCAGATGCTATTGCTGATATAAAAAAACAAATCAACATTCCACTTGTTGCTGATATTCATTTTGATTATCGCCTTGCTTTAAAAGCAATTGAAGGTGGCATCGATAAAGTACGTATCAATCCAGGTAATATTGGTCGTCGCCATAAAGTAGAAGCTGTTGTAAATGCAGCAAAAGAGCGCGGTATTCCAATCCGTATCGGTGTAAACGCTGGTTCATTAGAGCGACACATTTTAGAAAAGTACGGGTACCCAACTGCAGATGGTATGGTTGAGAGCGCGCTACATCATATTAAAATTTTAGAGGACTTAGATTTCCACGATATTATCGTATCTATGAAAGCCTCTGATGTTAACTTAGCAATCGAAGCATACGAGAAAGCTGCTCGTGCTTTTGATTATCCATTACATTTAGGTATTACAGAATCTGGAACATTGTTTGCCGGAACTGTAAAAAGTGCTGCTGGTCTTGGAGCAATCTTAAATAAAGGCATCGGAAATACACTACGTATTTCATTAAGTGCTGATCCAGTTGAAGAGGTAAAAGTTGCTCGCGAATTATTAAAATCATTCGGTCTTGCGTCTAATGCAGCAACACTTATCTCTTGTCCAACTTGTGGTCGTATTGAAATCGATTTAATTAGCATTGCTAACGAAGTGGAAGAATACATCTCTACACTTCAAGTACCAATTAAAGTTGCAGTACTTGGTTGCGCTGTAAATGGCCCTGGTGAAGCTCGTGAAGCTGATATCGGTATTGCCGGTGCACGTGGAGAGGGATTATTATTCCGTAAAGGGCAAGTCGTTCGTAAAGTGCCAGAAGAAACAATGGTAGAAGAACTGAAAAAAGAAATTGACGTAATTGCTGCTGAAATGGCTGCTGAACGAGAAAAAGAAAAAGAGACACAAGAACAATAAAAAGAAGGTTGCCACAATATTTGTGAGCAACCTTCTTTTCTACGTAAAAAAGCTCGTCAGTTACATAACCGACGAGCTTTTACTTTGCACATTTTGGACAACGACCATATATTTCAAACTTATGACCCGTTACTTCATAACCAGTAAAATCTTTATTCATAAAATCCATTGGGCAGGAAGTAATCTCTTTCGTTCCCCCACAATCCAAACAAATAAAATGATGATGATGTTCCATAATAGAACAAGTAAAACGAAAATGTTTTTCACCATTTAATTCCGTTTGTTCTAAAACACCAATCTCAGCAAAAACTGTTAAGTTACGATAAATCGTATCAAAACTAAGCCCTGGATAATCGTCCTTCATATGCTCTAAAACGTCTTTCGCAGTTAAATAACGATTATGTGCTGCAAATAATCTGAGCATCTCTTCTCTTTTTCCAGTATGTTTATATCCTTTTTCTTTCATTAGGCGTAAAGCTTCTGTTAGATTCATACCTATCCCTACTTTATGCAGTTTTTTTCTTCTTCCATAAAATCGCACCGATTAAAATAAGAACTGCTATCATAACAATTGTACCACCTGGCGCTAGATCAAGTTGATACGAAGCAAACATTCCACCAATTACTGCAATTTCACCAAATAAAATGGAAAAGAAAATTGTTTGTTTAAATCCTTTAGCAATACGAATACTTGCTGCAACTGGTAACGTCATTAATGATGATACAAGAAGAACCCCCACTACACGCATTGATACTGCAATGACAAGAGCAACTAATATAATGAAAATAAAGTGAATCCATTTCGCTCTTAAACCAGTTGATACTGCGTATTCCTCATCAAATGATAATAGAAACAGCTCTTTATATAATAAAATAATTGTCGCAACAACAACAATTGCTACAATCCCAATAATAATTAAATCTGTACTTGTTACAGCACTGACACTACCAAATAAATAACTAAATAAGTCTGTGTTAAATCCATTTGCAAGTGAAATGAAAATAACTCCAACCCCCATCCCTGCCGAAAGGATAATTGGAATTGCTAATTCTTGATAGTGCTTATATACAGTTCGTAACTTTTCGATTAGTAGCGCTCCACCAATCGAGAAAATCATCCCCATATATAAGGGGTTTAAAAATCCACCTGTAAAAATGGTTTTTTCAAGTAATAAACTTGCTGCAATACCCGATAACGTCACGTGACTTAATGCATCCGCAATAAGAGATAAACGACGAATAACAACAAACACACCAATTAGCGGTGCAACAAGTCCAATTAAAATACCAGCGTATAAAGAATTACGTAAAAAGTCATATTGTAAAAAATCTTGTATCATTATATCCTCCCGTGATGCTCATGTTCGTGTTCTAAACGATGAACATGATGTCCATATAAGACGGACATTTCTGCATCTTCTAACTCTCGGAACTTCTCTACATTTCCATGGAAATGTAGATGTTGGTTTAGGCATGCAACATGTGTTACTTTTTCGGTAACAGCTCCCATATCATGAGTAACAAGAATTAATGTGATCCCGAGCCTTTTGTTTAAATCCTCTAATATTTCGTAAAAACTTTCCACATTTTTTACATCAATTCCAACAGTAGGCTCGTCCAAAATAAGCAATTCAGGATCACTAACGAGCGCACGAGCAATAAATACACGCTGTTGCTGTCCACCAGAAAGCTCTCCAATGTTACGATCTTGAAACTCACTCATCCCTACATCAGCAATTGCTTTTTCTACCTTTTTCTTATCCTCTTTTGTGAAAAAGCGAAAAAGCCCTTTTTTCGAAACAAGTCCCATTGACACAACTTCAGAAACAGTTGCTGGAAAACCAGAATTGAAACTATTTGCCTTTTGGGATACATAACCAACTTTGTTCCATTCCTTAAACTTCTTACTATCAACGCCAAACACGCGAATGCTTCCTTCTTTTGGCTTTAAAACACCTAATAAACACTTAAGTAAAGTTGATTTACCTGAACCATTCGGTCCCACTAAACCTAAAAAAGCTCCCTTCGGAACTTGCAAATTAATATTTTCTAACACATTCCGATCTTCATATCGGAATGTTAAACCTTCAATTTCTAATATATTATTCATAGCATCTCACCTATTTTAATTCAGAATGATTCCGATTTATATCTATTTGAATTATAGTACAGCTTATTATAGTTGTAAACCAATCTGCCTAAAATATATCTATTTTTTCAAGAAACCTTACTATTATAACAAAAAGCAGAGAAAAATTCTCTGCTTCCGAAAAATATTCCTATAAACTTTTTAGTGAATAGCCGATTTAAACTTACCACCATTTGTCTCTTGCGTGCTCATAATCGTAACAAATGCATTTTCATCAATTTCATGCACAATTGATTTTAACTTCGTCACTTCTAGACGCGTTACAACTGCATAAATAACTTCTTTTTCTTTATCCGTGTAACCACCTTTCGCTACAAGCTTTGTAGTTCCACGGCCAAGACGATGCAAAATCGCGTTTGATACTTCCTCATATTGATCAGATACAATTAAAACCGCCTTCGTTTCATCTAGCCCTTGAATTACTGTATCGATCGTTTTAAATGCGATATAGTACGTCATAACAGAATACATCGCTTGTTCCACACCAAACACAAATGCTGCCCATGCAAAAATAAATAAGTTCACAAACATTACGAATTCACCAACAGAGAATGGTAATTTCTTCGTTAATAAAATCCCCATAATTTCAGTTCCATCTAGCGATCCACCATGACGAATTACAAGTCCTACACCAAGACCTAAAATAAGACCACCAAACACTGTCGCTAAAATAGGTTCTGTTGTAAATGGCGGTACCGCATGTAACGTTGACTCAATGAAAGCTAACGCTACAATACCAAATGTCGAAGATAACATAAATGTTTTTCCAATTTGCTTATAACCGGAATACATAAATGGGATATTGAGAACAACGACTAAAGTAGAAAAACTTAACCACCAAATGTTAGGAGTAAGATAATCTAATATAAGAGAAATACCAATAATTCCACCATCAATAATTTTATTTGGCATTAAAAATAGTTCAATTGCTACCGCCGCGCATGCTGCTCCAAAAATAATCATAACTAAACGATAAATGAGATGAATAACACTTTCTTTTCGATGTTGCTTTTGCTCCATAAGTCCTCCCTTTACTCTTTTTCTGTAGTTTTGTCCTTATATTATAACATACGCTTCTTTTCCTCATGAAAAAGAAACTCCACACGAATATGTACAAGCTATATGCTCATATATTTCGATAGAAGAACGCGTGAAGGAGGATAATAAGATGAACCTCATTAAACAAATTGTTAATAAAAAATTAAATCATATTTCTACAAAAGAGCTATTAAAATATAGCAAAGAATATGAAGTTCCCATTACAGCCGCACAAGCTGATCAAATCGTTTTACTTATGAAGGGTAAAAATATTAATATTTACGATAACAACGAGCGACTAGAGCTTTTAAAACAAATCGCAAAAGTAACTTCCCCTGCCACTGCCCAACAAGTAAATACATTATTTCAGCAACTACTAAAATAAGGAGGGGATTTCCCCCTCCTTATTGCGCTTTAATTTTTTCAAGAAGCCCTTCATCAAAAGTGCCGTTTTTCAGCATTTCGATTTCCAATTTGTATGGTGGCTTCTTATCTTTTTTATCTTCCCCTACATACGGTGTTTCAAGAATTTTTGGTACATGCATTAACTGTGGATGATGTACAATGTGATGCAATGCTTTATACCCAATGTGACCAAATCCAATGTTTTCATGACGGTCTTTTCCTGCTCCGCGTACATTTTTACTATCATTAATATGAAGTACTTGTAAACGATCTATACCAACGATCTTATCAAATTCGTTTAATACGCCGTCAAAGTCATTTACAATATCATATCCTGCATCGTGCGTATGACACGTATCAAAGCATACAGATAGCTTTTCATTATATTTTACACCATCAATAATTTTTGCAATTTCTTCAAAGCTACGACCGCATTCTGTTCCTTTTCCTGCCATCGTCTCTAACGCAATGTTAACCGTCTGTTCTGGCGTTAATACTTCATTAAGCCCTTTAATAATTTGTTGAATACCAGCATCTGCTCCAGCACCAACGTGCGCTCCTGGGTGAAGAACAATTTGTTTCGCTACACCTAATGCCGATGTTCTTTCAATTTCCATGCGAAGAAAGTCTACGCCTAATTGGAATGTTTCTGGCTTCGTCGTATTCCCAACATTAATAATATACGGCGCATGGACGATAATTTCCTCAATTCCGTTCAGCTCCATATGTTTTCTTCCTGCTTCTATGTTCAATTCTTCAATTGGTTTTCTTCGTGTATTTTGCGGTGCACCTGTATAAATCATAAACGTTGTTGCACCGTATGAAACAGCCTCTTCACTTGCTGCTAATAACATTTTCTTACCACTCATGGAAACATGAGATCCAATCTTTAACATACAATCACCTCTTCAATATACAATAGATATAATGATAGCATAATTTGTAGAAATATGTAGTGAATTGTTTGTTCACAAAAGACGCACTACACAAATTCATATGACTATTTAGACAGACTATACTCTTCATTTAAATTAGCGGGATTAAAAAAAGATAAGGGAAACCCCTTATCTTTTTTTATTGCTATATTTTCTCTTCACTTTGTCACGTTCTGTTGCAAGTTTACGTTTATAGTTTGGTTTTACTTTTTTCGGTTTTTTAATAACTTTCGTTGCCATAACATCAAGTTCGTCATTTGGTTTTTTACGGCTCTTACGACGACGACGCTCACCTAAATCTGCCCACTCATCTCCACGTAAATCTACATGTTTAAACTCGATATGACGTTGTTTTTCTAAGCTATCTAACGCTTCTTCGTTTGCTGGATCATAAATCGTCACTGCAATACCAGAATGCCCTGCACGTGCTGTTCTTGCAACGCGGTGAACGAAGAAATCTAAATCTGATGGTGGCTGATAGTTAATAACATGGCTAATGCCTTGAATATCAATACCACGTGCTGCTAAATCAGTCGCAACAATATATTGGAATTCAAGGTCACGAATTTGTTTCATCATTTTTTTACGATCACGTGGTGATAAATCCCCGTGAATTCGTCCAACTTTTAAGCCACGTTCCATTAATCCATCAGCAACTTGGTCTGCCATCTTTTTCGTATTCGTGAAAACAACTGCTAAATACGGTTTAAATTGAAGTAGCATTTTATGCACTAAATCAATTTTATTACGATGTTTAGAAGGCACTAAATAGTGTTCAATGTTTCCAGCTGCAACTTGTTTTGGATTGATATGAATATGCTCTGGATTCTCCATATATTTCTTCAGAAACGGTTTTAGTTTTTGAGGAATTGTTGCAGAGAAAACTAACATTTGCAAGTTTTTAGGCATGCGTGCTGCAATTTTGTCTACATCATGAATGAATCCCATATCAAGCATTAAGTCTGCTTCATCGACAATAATCGTATTTGCTTTATGAACAAATAACGCTTGTTCTTCAACTAAGTCTTTAATACGTCCTGGTGTCCCAACTACGATATGAGGTTGTTTTTTCAATTTCTCAATTGAACGTTGTTTATCAGTTCCACCAATTAAACAACGTGCTGTAATCATTTGGTCTTCCGCACAAAACTTTGTTAATTTCACGATTTCTTCGTAAATTTGTTGTGCTAACTCACGAGTAGGCGCTGTAATAACAAGTTGTACTTCTTCACGACTTGCATTAATTCTGTTTAATGTAGGAAGTAAGTATGCATGTGTTTTCCCAGAACCTGTTTGGGATTGTCCAATTACACTTACACCTTTTTTCACGACTGGGAAAATTTTCTGCTGAATTCCTGTCGGCTCTGTAAAGCGTAGTTCACGAACTGCATCTATTAAAAATGGTTTAAAATCATACTGTGTAAAAGTTTGTTGTGTCATAAGTTACACCTTCTTTCTAAAATTTCTACTGCGCGCACAAATCAGTCAAGTCTACATTATATCGAAATCTACAAGTAAAATCCATCTTTAGTTTAGGTTTTCACTTCAAAAACTAACCTTCTTCCCTTTTATTGCATATTGTATGTGTATATACCTAACTGAAGAAAGGAGGATTTCTCACATGTTTCCGAAATCCCCTACAAGGCAAATGTATCCGAATCCAGGGCAGCAACCTTATACACCATATCCAATTCCACAACTACCACCAATGGCACAAAAAAAGAAAGGTTTTCTTGCTAAGCTTTTTAAAAAACACGATCCAACCGAGCCGTTTATGCAAATGGTTCCACCTTACCGACAAATGGAAGGGCAACCAATGATGCATCAGCAACCACCACCGCCGCAATATCATCAGCAATATCCGCAGCAATACCAGCAACAATATCCTCAGCAACATCCACAATATCAACCATACATGCAGCAACATCCTGAGCAAATGATACCGCCTCAAATGTATGAATCAAATGAAACGCGCGGCGGCTCAACTACAACTGCGGCAACAGCAAGCAGTGGCATCGGCAGTTTTTTTTCGAACTTAATTTCGAATCCAACTAATATGATAAATAACATCGAAAAAGTATCCCAAGTCGTTCAATCTGTAGGTCCTGTCGTCGAACAGTATGGTCCTATTATGCGTAGTCTACCAAGCATTGTTAAAATCCTCACCTCTGGAAAAAGCACGGAAGAAAATCAAACGGAAAATGTAACAGAGCCAGTTGAGGTAGAAAGTCCGCCTCCTGCACCTCAAAAAAAGAAACGAAAACGAAAGAAAATAGTGATTGAACCTGTAATAGAAAAAGAGTTACCGAAAGAACCAGTTCAACAAACAGCAACAAAACCAAAACTATATGTGTAACAATCCTTTGTTTTCTATCCACTCCTCCTTTATAATGTAAAAGACTATGCACAAAAGTATCCCTTGTTTAGAAGGAGAGGATTACTCATATGAAAATTGTTAAAATTTCCCCTCGTGGTTATTGCTACGGTGTTGTCGATGCAATGGTAATTGCACGTAACGCCGCATTAGATAAATCATTGCCGAGACCCATTTATATTTTAGGTATGATTGTTCACAATAAACATGTTACAGACGCTTTTGAAGAAGATGGAATCATCACATTAGACGGTCCAAGTCGCTTAGAAATTTTAGATAAAATTGATTCTGGTACTGTTATTTTCACTGCACACGGTGTTTCTCCAGAAGTTAAACAACGCGCAAAAGAAAAAGGTTTAACAACAATCGATGCTACTTGCCCAGATGTTACCAAGACGCATGACCTTATCGAAGCTAAGAAAGCGGAAGGGTATCATGTCATTTATATCGGTAAAAAAAATCATCCATAGCCAGAAGGCGCAGTTGGTATTGCACCTGACATCGTTCACCTTATCGAAAGAGCCGATGATTTAAAAACATTAGAAATCCCAACAGATAAAATTTTAGTAACAAATCAAACAACGATGAGTCAATGGGATGTTCAACATTTAATGGAGGACATTCAAAAAAAATTCCCAACAGCAGAATTCCATAAAGAAATTTGTTTAGCAACTCAAGTTCGCCAAGAAGCTGTCGCTAAACAAGCTGATGTTGCAGACTTAACAATTGTTGTTGGTGATCCGAAAAGTAACAATTCAAATCGCTTAGCACAAGTATCACAAGAAATCGCGGGTACAAAAGCATATCGAGTTGCTGATGTAAGCGAAATTCAATTAGAGTGGCTACAAGGTGTAGAAAACGTAGCTGTTACAGCAGGTGCTTCTACTCCAACGCCAATTACGAAAGAAGTTATCGCTTTCTTAGAGCAATATAACCCAATGAATCCCGCTACATGGGAAAGAGTTCGAAAAGTACCGTTACAAAAAATATTACCTCGCGTGAAAGTGAAAAAAGAACAATAATAAAAACCGTTGCTTGCATGAGCAACGGTTTTTATTTTTCTTATACAAATATAAATGGATCTGTATGTAACTGCGAAGCATGAATGTGTACATTGAGTTTCTTTGCATCCACTTTTTCTTGTAATTGCTTTTGTACACCTTGTTTCATTACTTTTTCAACATTATGTCCTGGGTCAACTATATTTAAACCGAGCATCATCGCATCATGAGCAACATGATAGTACATGTCACCAGTTACATATACATCTGCTCCTTTAAATTTCGCTTGGTTTATATATTTATTACCATCTCCACCAAGTACAGCTACTTTACGCACTTTATCGTCTAACTTACCGACAACTCTTGCGCCCTTCACGTCTAATGATTGTTTCACATGTTCTGCAAATTGACCAAGCGTCATTTCTTCTTGTAAGTATCCTATTTTTCCTAGGCCTAACGTTTCACCTTTATTATCAAGCGGATACACATCGTATGCTACTTCTTCATAAGGGTGCGCTGTTACCATTGCTTTAATCACTTTCCGCTGTAATGAAGCTGGAATAATCGTTTCGATTCGCACTTCTTCTACACGTTCTAACTGTCCAGTTTCCCCGATATAAGGATTTGTCCCCTCTTGAGGTACAAATGTGCCTGTACCCTCGCTACTAAACGTACAGTGGCTATAATTGCCGATATGACCAGCACCTGCGTCTCCTAATGCTTTCCTTACTTCTTCTGCATGAGTGACTGGCACAAACACAACAACTTTTTTCATTTCTTCTGCATATGTCGGTGCCAAAACTTCTGTATTTTGCAATCCTAACGCCTCAGCAAGTAAATCATTTACCCCGCCCTTAGCAACATCCACATTTGTATGCGCTGCATAGATTGCAATATCATTTTTAATACACTTTTCAATAATTTTCCCATACGCCTTATCTGTATGAATCGCTTTTAACGGGTTAAAAATTAAAGGATGATGAGCAATAATGACATTTGCCCCTAATTGAATTGCTTCATCCACAACTTCTTCCGTTACATCTAACGCAATCAATACGTGCCGCACGGGTTTATTAAGCGCTCCAATCTGCAGGCCAATCTTATCTCCTTCCATCGCCAAATGCTTCGGATACATACTTTCAAATAAAGAAATAATTTCATGGCCATTTGGAATTTTACTCATGATAAAACCTCCCCTATCATTTTCATTTTCGCTTCTACTTCCCCACGCTTCGCTTTTGTTTCTTCAGAATCAGCTGCACGTTCTAACTGTTTTAAAATATTTTGGAAGTTTTTTAATTCTCCTTCCCATTTTTCAACGAAGGCTTCACTTTTTTCTGTTATTAAAAATGGTCCCATAAACAATTCAGCTTGTTTATTTTCAGAGTAAGGCGCTGCAACATTTCCTCGCTCCCCTACTAAAATTTCGTAAATTTTCCCATCTTCTTTTACGATTTTTTCATGGATAAGCTCCCAACCATTCTCAATAAACCATTCACGAATATGATGCGCTGCAATATTAGGCTGTAAAATTAAACGTGTTACACCTTCTAATTTTTCTTTACCACTTTCTAAAATGTCACGAATTAACGCTCCGCCCATTCCGGCAACCGTAATTACATCTACTTCTCCTGGTGCGATAACAGCTAATCCATTCCCTTTACGCACATCTACTTTATCTTGTAAACCACTTTCAGCTACAGTTGCTTGCGCAGAGCGAAATGGTCCATCTACGACCTCTCCTGCAACTGCTTTTGTAGCAATATTATTTATAATTGTATAACACGGTAAATACGCATGATCCGATCCAATATCAGCGACTGTAGATCCTACTGGTATTTCACGTACAACTTCTTCTAATCGTTTTGAAAGCTTTACTTCATTCATGTATTTCCATTACTCCTTCTCTTGTCAGTCTGTCTCCATGATAATGAATTTATAGTAGTTGTTGCAAGCCCATAACAACAATTCACTGCTCTATCATTCATCGTATTTTAGAAAATATAGAAAAACAAGCCCTTTGCATAAGCAAAAGGCTTGTCATACGGAACTTTATTTTTTCTTCGATAACCAATCAGCTACTTTAGCGGCTTGATCAGCTGGAACTATATTGGCAGGCATATTGCCTTTTCCTTTCGAAAGAATTTCTTTAATTTCATCCTTTGAAAGTTTCCCACCAATTTTTTGCAAGTTAGGTCCAACTGCCCCTTGTAACTGATCACCATGGCAGCTCGTACAACTTTGCTTCACAATATCTTCTGGTTTTGATGCCGTTTGTGCTGGCTTCCCGCCATTTTTTGCATCAGCTAACTCTTTAGATTTATTTAGCCCCTGAAATGAAAATACAAACATAACGATAATACCCAATGCTGCAATAAGAGCGAACGGAATCAGCGGATTACGTTTCATATCTCTTCTCCCCCTTCTATACCCCTGAATAGTTAGATGATTCAGTCATTTCCATTGTACTTGAAAACGCTCTATCAGAAAAGAGTAAACTACCACTTGTTAAAAATATTCCATAAATTCAGTTTATTGTTTTTTATTGTCATATCGCTTATTATTTCGATAATTATTAACGTTTCTCATCATATTTTTCGCTTTTCTACATATATTTTTGTATAGAATAAACAAAATTAATCGAAAAATCGAAAAATGAGCATTTGCAAATCAAAAGACAATTCTGTAAAATAAATTACAAGAAATTGTAATCGTTGCCGACAGCTAAATTTTAACAAAAATTAACAAAATAAAAAAGTTTACTTCACAATGGTGAAGTAAACTTAAAAAATAACCTATTCTAAGAAATCCTTAAGACGCTTACTACGGCTTGGATGTCTTAATTTGCGAAGTGCTTTTGCTTCAATTTGACGGATACGCTCTCTCGTTACGCCGAATACTTTCCCAACTTCTTCAAGCGTACGAGTTCGTCCATCATCTAAACCGAAACGAAGACGTAGAACATTTTCTTCACGATCTGTTAGCGTATCTAACACATCTTCTAATTGTTCTTTTAGCAATTCATAGGCTGCATGGTCCGCAGGCGATGTTGCTTCTTGGTCTTCAATAAAGTCACCTAAATGGGAGTCATCTTCTTCACCAATTGGTGTTTCAAGAGAAACTGGCTCCTGTGCAATTTTTAAGATTTCACGTACTTTTTCTGGAGCAAGATCCATTTCTTCACCAATCTCTTCAGGAGACGGTTCACGACCTAAATCTTGTAATAATTGGCGTTGTACACGAATTAACTTGTTAATCGTTTCAACCATATGAACTGGAATACGAATTGTTCGCGCTTGGTCTGCAATGGCACGTGTAATAGCTTGGCGAATCCACCAAGTTGCATACGTACTAAATTTGAAACCTTTACGATAATCGAACTTTTCAACAGCTTTAATTAGACCCATATTACCTTCTTGAATTAAGTCTAAGAAAAGCATACCACGGCCTACATAGCGCTTTGCAATACTTACTACAAGACGTAAGTTTGCTTCTGCAAGACGACGTTTCGCTTCTTCATCGCCTTCTTCAATACGCGTTGCAAGTCGAATTTCTTCTTCTGCAGATAGTAAGTCTACACGACCAATTTCTTTTAAATACATACGAACAGGATCGTTGATTTTAACCCCTGGTGGTACACTTAAATCATTGAGGTCAAACTCTTCTTCTGTTTTTGAAATTTGGCGATTATTAGGGCCTTCTTCGTTGTCATTATCACCAACTAAGTCAATGCCTTGTTCACCCAAATATTCATAGTATTCATCCATTTGATCGGATTCAATTTCAAATCCATTCATGCGTTCTGCAATCTCTTCATATGTAAGAACGCCACGTTTTTTTCCGAGCTCAGTGAGTTGTTCTTTCACTTGCTCAAGGGTCATTTCAGTTTCAATTTGTTTAGAACGAGCTGGTTTGTCAGCCATCTGTTCCCCTCCTTACGCGAGATACAAACATTCATTATACTAAAACTTTATCAAAAAAGCTATTTTCTCGCTTTTTGATTTTGTAAATATGCTACATAATATTTAGCAGCCTCTACAGGATCTGTTTTTTCCATTTGTTTCACTTTAAAGATGATCTCCATCTTTTCAAGTTTTTCCTGATGCCGTCTAAGCGTCTCCAAATGGCCTTGTAACACTTCTTCTGTGTATTCTGGATTAATAAATTCATCCGTCGAAATATCAGTGATAATATTTTTCAACTTTTCATCAGAGAGCCAACTTAAAAATGTTCCGACTGAAGGTTCATTTCCCTTTTCATAATATGCGTATAGTTCATATAAAATCCCTTTATGTTCTTCTGTATGAAAATCTTCTATATGGGATTCCATACGAACAGCTACTTCTGCACTTTGCAACATATGGTAAATAATTTCTCTTTCCGCTCTTTCAAAACCTGTTAACTTCGGTTTTGTTTGAACGACTTGAGACGGTTTAGCAACCTGCTTTATTTGTTTTTGCTGTACCTTTTGTTCTTTGCGATATTGGTGCAATTGATTCAAAAGTGTTTCCATTGAATACGAAAATTCTTGCGATAATGACTTCAAATATGACTCTGCCTGCATCGCATCTTGTAACAACGATAACTCTTTTAAAACACTTTTCACATATTCTTCTTTGCCAGACTCATCTTGCAAATTTTTCCCTAAACGCAAATAATTTATTTTAAAACCAACAAAACTCACACTTGATTTCACAAGATTTTCAAAAGCAGTAGTCCCATATTGTTGCACATATTCATCAGGATCAAGCTTATCTGGCAAGGATGTGACTTTCACTTGGCAACCAACTTTTAGCAATAATTGCCCTGCTTTCATCGTCGCTTCTCGCCCTGCTTTATCACCATCATAGCAAAGAACAACAGTTTCAACGTTACGTCGCAGAAGTTTTGCTTGTTCTTCAGTTAAAGCTGTTCCCATTGTCGCAACAGCTTCTTCCACACCACTTTTTACCGCAGCTAGTACATCGGCATATCCTTCGAAAAGAACCACTTGCCCACGCTTTCTAATAAATGGTCTTGCTTGGTGGAAGTTATACAACAATTTACTTTTGTGAAAAATCGGTGTTTCAGGACTATTTAAATATTTCGGAGTGTCATCTCCTAACGCCCTTCCACTAAACGCTATCACCTTACCTTGTAACGTATAGATCGGGAACATAACTCTTCCACGGAAGCGATCATAATGACTACCATCCTTCTCACTTCTTATTAGAAGGCCAGCTTGTTCCATAGTAGACAGCGATAAACCTCTTTTTTGTAAAATTTTCGTCGCTGCATCCCAAGCAGGTGATGCATAACCAATTTCAAACTTCTCAATCATCTCTTTCGTAATACCACGGTTTAATAAATATGAAAGTGCTTCATTTCCCTCTTCCGTATTTACTAATAAATGATGATAATACTTTTTCAATAATTCATGAGCTTGTTGCATGATGACAGTGTCATCAGATATGTCTTCTTGTTGTCCTTGCCCTGATGTATACTCTGCAACCGCAATTCCATTTCTTTCACCTAGCTTTTGAACAGCCTCGGTAAAAGCCAGTCCTTCCATTTTCATTAGAAAGGAAAATACATTTCCACCTTCTCCACATCCGAAGCAATGAAAAATTTGCTTATCAGATGAAACAGAGAATGAAGGAGAATTCTCACCATGAAATGGACAAAGACCGAAATAGTTACGCCCCTGTTTTCTAAGTTGAACGTATTCACCAATGACTTCTACAATATCGGATGATGTCCGAATCTGTTCAACAACTTCTTCGGGAATTCTGTTCCCCATAACTCCATCTCCGTGTCGTATTTTGTATTCGATATAAATTAAAAAATTCCTTTATAATTCGACAATATTTTTCTAAACTTGTTAGAAAGTGTTGCCGATTACATTGTATAAACGATTTTGAACCTTTCCTATAGGTCCCTTATCTGTATAAATCGCATATACATACTTGCTATATAAAATTGTATACATTTGCTCATCTGTTACAAATGTATCTCTTAGAAACAATACATATACACCTTTTTACAAGAAGAGTAGCAAGCCACATATACTGTTTGATCTTGAGATTTGTAACTTTTTTATGTTGATCCATATAACAATCAACTCCATTTTGTTCAGTATCTACAAAGATCCAATTGCCTTGCTATTTCCTTAAAGGATGAGCATATGATGCGACAAACAAAATTCCGACATGAAATTCCGCTCCAACTTGCACAATTTTAGCCTTCACGGGATATACATCTACACCAACTAATATGTTGTTGATGTTTTGCATATTTCTGTATTCTACATCCCTTCTGTGAATCCTTCCATAATGTGCGTTTTCTTGTATAGATTTTGTCGATTTAACGTAATTACATGTCTTTTTCGTAAATCCTATCCCTAGTTTATTCTGAAAAATTAAAGTCTAAACGTAAAATATAGGTTTTTATCACAATTTTTTATTATAATATATTTTCTTCAACTACGCTACATATCCCTTTATTTTTTCATCTTACATTTCAGGATGACAAACTCACACCTTGAATATACTAAAAGACAAAGGAGTATAAGTATAACCATTACACTCCAATCTATTACAAAGTCCATAGGTACCATATTTCACACGAGCGAAAAAAGCACATTCACCTTTGGTAAATGTGCTAAAACATTTTTTGGTTTTGCACTGCATTCACAATAATATTTGCTGTTTCTTCAATCGCTTTATTCGATACATCGATTACTTGGCAATTTATTCTACTAATTACTTCCTCAAAGTGATCAATTTCTTCTTGAATACGATTAATATTTGCATATGTTGCTCCATCACTTAATCCAAGTGATTTTAATCGTTCTTTTCGAATATGATTTAACTTATCTGGCGTAATTTTCAAACCGAAACATTTTTCTTTTGCCACTTGATATAGTTCTTCAGGTGGGTCAACTTCTGGCACGAGTGGTACATTCGCAACTTTCAAGCGTTTGTTATGAGCTAAATATTGGGAAAGTGGTGTTTTTGATGTACGCGAAACACCAATCAACACGATATCTGCTTTTAAAATACCTCGTGCATCTCTGCCGTCATCATACTTCACAGCAAACTCAATCGCTTCAATCTTTTTAAAGTATTCTTCATCTAACCTACGGACAACACCTGGCTCATATCTCGGCACTTGCCCCGTAATTTCTTCAATTTGATCAATAAGAGGGCCGATAATATCGTATGCCTCTACCCCTTCTTTTGCAGCCTCTGTTACTAAATACTGGCGCATATCAGGCTTAACTAACGTAAAACATATAAGTGCTTGATTACTCTTAGCAATCGAAATCACTTCTTTTAATGTCCCTGTATCTTCTACATACGGTACACGTCTAATATCAGGAGCAAACGGGAATTGCCCCATTGCTGCTCGAACAACCAAATCAGCCGTTTCTCCTACAGAGTCAGATACGACATATACGATTTTATTATCCATTACATTACCTCACTTTAAACAAATTACACTTATTCGTTATTTACTAAATTTACAAACGCACGTGTAATATTTGTTTTTGTAATTCGCCCAATCACTTCTAAACCTTGTTTCGTATCTTTTACAACTGGCATTGCATCAATCTGTCTTTCTATTAATTCCATCGCAATATCATATAAAGAATCCTCTCTACGACACATCGCAATGTTTGGCATCCTTGTCATGATAATATTAACCGGAAGAGAGGTTAAATCCTGCTTTCCTAAGCTCGCTCTTAATAAATCTTTACGAGACACAACACCAACTAATAGAGTCATCTGATCTACAACGAACAATGTACCAACGTCCTCTAAAAACATCGTACAAATTGCATCGTATACGGAAACATTTTTATCAATTACAACCGGTCTAGATTGATAATCTTGTACTTTAATTTTCTTAACAGCTTCAGATAATAGCTGCCCCCCAGTTTTACCCGTATAAAAATAACCTACGCGTGGACGTGCTTCTAAATAACCAGCCATCGTTAAAATTGCTAAGTCTGGTCTTAGCGTCGCACGTGTTAGACCCAATTGCGCTGCAATTGATTCCCCTGTAATAGGACCGTGATCTTTTACAATCTGAATGATATGTTCTTGCCGTTTATTCAGCTCTATGATAATCACCACCTTTAATGCACAACGAAAAAAGTTATACTATCTCTTAAATATTATATACTAAATATGCTATTCGAAAAAGAAAGTATGTAAAAAGGACCGTATACGGCCCAAAATTATATTTGAAACTTATCAAGTTGTTCTAAAAAACGTCTTGATTTCAAATAAATTCCGCAATATTCATCATAATATGTATTCAATACTAAACGCATTTGTTTTTTTGTGCTATCCTTTACCGATACATTTCCGAGCCTATGTAAATCGAAATGGAAGAAAAGGCGTAATAATTTATGAACAGCTTCTCCTACCGGTATACGATATGGGTCTTGCTCTGCATGACGTGAGCACAGAAAACCGCCTTCCCTTACGGAGAAGGCGACAAAGTCTGTTTCTTGATGACAAATCGCACATGTATCAAAGTACGGGCGCATCCCTAATACCGGAAGCATTTTCGTTTGATAAATTAATGATAATACTTCTGGATCAACACCCTCACACATATAATGCAACGTTTGATATAACATTTCAAATAAATACGGATTATGTTTTTTATCTTCTGTTGCTTTATCAGTTAACTCAACAATAAATGATGCATAAGCAGTTAAAAATATATCCTCGCGAATTTCTTTCATAGTTGAAATAATCTCGCCTTGTTGCAATGTTCCAAGCCCAGATCCCATTTGAATTAGAAAATGGCCATGTGTCATTAATTGCGACACAGATGCTAATCGGCTTTTCGGTTTTTTTGACCCTCTTGCCATTGCACTTACCTTACCAAGTTCTCTTGAGAATATTGTAACAATTTTGTTCGTTTCTCCGTAATCTGTCGTACGGATAACGATGCCCTCAACTTTTTGAAACATGTTCGTCACCATCCAAGGTTTGAACAAAACGGGTCAAGAAATTGGAGAGTCTAGATGCGCTAGCTCCTCTTCATGTTGATCCATCTCATCGTTTACGTCTTTTTCCATTTCTTTCAAAAGCAAGTACGTTTCAATGCTTCCTGTTTTGGAGAAAAACTTCCAGGTAAAATCTAGCATAAGAATCCACCTTTCTCAATAAGCGTAGCCTATAAACCAATTTCCTTTGTTGTTATTAAATTGACCCATTTTGTCCATTTTCATGTGAGAAAAATTTTTCCTAATTTATCAAAGTTCATAAAAACCAATAATCAGTGGATGAACCAACCATCCACTGATTACAACTTTACTCTATTTTAGTACTCATCCTCGCGGAAACCTAGGTCACGAAGCTGAGACATTTTATTACGCCAATCTTTTTGCACTTTTACCCATACTTCTAAAAATACTTTAGAACCAAGTAGCGCTTCAATATCAAAACGAGCTCGCTTACCAACTTCTTTTAACATTTTCCCTTGTTTTCCGATGATGATTCCTTTTTGTGATGCACGTTCAACAACAATCGTTGCATTTATATAAACTGCCCCGCCCTCACGCTTTTGAATCGCATCGATAACAACAGCCACAGAATGCGGCACTTCTTCACGTGTTAAATGTAGTACTTTCTCACGAATAAGCTCTGCAATAATAAATCTCTCCGGATGATCCGTTACTTGATTCTCTGGATAGTATTGTGGTCCTTCTGGTAAATACTTTTTAATTGTTCCAATTAAAGCGTCCACATTATTACCGTCTAACGCAGAAATTGGTACAATCTCTGCAAATTCATGTAGTTTACGATATTGATCAATTAACTCTAGTAATTGCTCTGGATGAAGTTGGTCAATTTTATTAATGACTAAAAATACTGGTTGTTTCGTTTCTTTTAATTTCTCAATGATGAATTCCTCACCACGACCAAATCCTTCAACTGCATTAACCATAAACAGAACAATATCAACTTCTTTTAATGTCGTTTGAGCCATCTTTACCATGAAGTCGCCTAATTTATGTTTAGGTTTATGTATTCCTGGTGTATCAATGAAAATAACTTGTGCATCATTTTCTGTATATACACCTTGAATTTTATTACGAGTCGTTTGTGGCTTATCACTCATAATAGCAATTTTCTGGCCAATAATACGGTTTAAAAATGTAGATTTTCCAACATTCGGTCTGCCAATAATAGAGACAAAACCTGATTTATAACCTTTTCTATTCATGTAAATCCTCCGCTAAAAATGCTCCTGGTAACAATTCTCCGACTGTCGTCTCCTGAACGTCACCATGTAAGTTTGATAAGTATACTTTCGTATCCTGTTTACATAATTCTACCATAACTTGTCGACATGCTCCACAAGGAGGTACTGGGCGCTTTGTATCTGCTACAACCGCAATGGCTACAAATTCTTTATCTCCTTCAGAAACCGCCTTAAATAAAGCTGTTCTTTCAGCACAATTACATAAGCCATATGATGCATTCTCAACATTACATCCACGATATACTTTTCCACCGCGCGTTAATAATGCTGCACCTACTTGAAATTTAGAATATGGTACGTACGCTTGTTTACGCGCTTCGATTGCTTCTAGAATTAATTGTTTACTATTCATATTCCCGCATCCTTCCTGTTCACAGCTATGAAGAGATACACTCTCTCATTAAAGGCCCTTACAGCACTTGCCAAAGCTTAATAAAAGCTTCGGAATGCAACTATACCATATACGGAAAAAAGATAATAGCACCGATTATAACAGCTATAATTGCAAACAATAAAACCGCTCCTGCCGCAACATCCTTTGCAATTTTTGCAAACGGATGAATATGGGCAGACGGTAAATCTACCGTATTTTCCACAGCCGTATTTACCATCTCTAAGCTCATTACACTCCCTATTACAACAAGTAATATCATCCACTCTATTTTCGTAATATGGAAATAAAAGCCGCAGCATATAACAATGACTGCGGCTAAATAATGGATTTTCATATTTCGTTCATGACGAAAACAAAAGAATATACCAGCTATAGCATATCCAAAACTATCTATAAGTTTTCCTTTTTTCATCGTCCTAATCCAAAAGCTTCTAAAATTTCTTTTTGTCTTCCGAACATTTCTTTTTCATCTTCTTCTGTCATGTGATCATAACCAAGTAAATGTAAAAAGCCATGTAACGCCAAAAATCCAAGTTCACGATCGAAAGAATGTCCGTACTCTTCAGCTTGCTCTTTCGCCCTTGGAATAGAGATAATAAGATCCCCTAACATGCGCGGCATCTCTGCACCAACAATCTCCATTTCTCCTTCTCCCATCTCTTCCATGGCAAAGGATATTACATCTGTAGGTTGATCTTTATCTCGGTAATCACGATTAATTTCTCTAATGCGCTCATTATCTACAAATGTCACCGATACCTCCGCACCATCCTCGATATTTTCCATTTGAGCTGCTTTTTCTAACACTTCACGAATTAAACTCATATACTCTTCTTTTACTTCTTCTGTTTCATCAATAAAATCAATTAACAAACTCATTCTTTCTCCTTTTCTTCCGGAGGTTCCGGATATGTAATACGCGAATGGAAAATACCATTTAACGTTTCACACAACGTTTTTCCAACGATTTGTAGTTCCTTAAACGTCAAATCACATTCACTAAATTGACCGTCTTGCAGTCGATCTTTAATAATACTTTGCACCAAATTATTAATTTGTTCTGGCGTTGGGTGATTCATAGAACGTACCGCAGCTTCTACACTATCAGCAATACCAACAATTGCCGATTCTTTCGAAGTTGCTTTTGAACCTGGATAACGGAACATCTCTTCTGTATATTTTTCTTTATCTTCTTTAATAGCTTTATAATAAAAATATTTCAGTAACGTTGTACCGTGATGTTGCCCAGCGATATCAATAATTTCTTGTGGAATATGATATTCTTCGAGCATTCTTACTCCATCCGTTACGTGAGCAATTATAATATCTTTACTTGTTACAGGATCTAATTTATCATGCGGGTTTTCAATTCCCATTTGGTTTTCAATAAAGAATTGCGGTTGTACTGTTTTTCCTACATCATGATAATATGCCCCTACACGCGCTAATACACCATTTGCCCCGACTGCTTCACAAGCAGCCTCAGAAAGATTCGCTACCATTACACTATGATGATATGTCCCTGGCGCTTCTAACAAAATTCTGCGTAAAAGTGGATGATTTGGGCTTGATAATTCCATAAGCTTCATACTTGATACGATTCCAAGTCCACTTTCTAAATATGGTAAAATCCCCATAGCCAAAACGGATGATATAATCCCTGAAAGTGAAGCCATTAATAATTGCGTACCAATTTCAAGAGGCGAAAAATTCCCATTACGTAATAATAAGAGCGCCGCCAATACGACTACATTTAATACAGAAACGAGTATACCAGCTTGTAAAATCATTGTACGACGATTTTTTTCTCGCAAGAAAATACTAACCGATAACGAACTTAACAATACGTAAATCCCTACACTATAATTTAATGTACTCGTTACTCCTTCATTAAACATAATACTTCCGCATACAGAAAAAATCATACTCGTTAAAAAGACAAATCGATCACCAATCATTAGTTTTACAAGTATTGTTCCCATCGCAACTGGGACAACATATGCAATCCCTGCGTATTCAAGTTTTTGAAACAAACTAATGATTTTCATTAAGACGATTGTGATAGACAAAATTGTAATATACGCTAAAACATACGGTCTATCTTCTCTTTTTCTCTTTAAAAATAATTCAAATTGTTTATGCATAAAGTATAGTAACACACCAATGAGTACCGCTAATCCAACATAAGGTTGAAAACCGTTCCCTTTTTCTAACAAACCAACTAATTTCAACTGATTATACACATCACTTGAAATTGTTTCACCTTCTCTAACAAGAACTTGTCCTTGAAGAATATAAACAGGTGGAACTAAATCTTCCTCTGCTTTTCTCTTCTCTTTCGTTAAGATTGGGTCATAAAAATAGTTAGCTGAAATTGCATATCTTCCTAGCGCCTTAATTGATTCTTTTAACCCATTATCAACATTAACACTATTCATCTCACTTACATATCGTTCTTTCGCATCTTTCAATTCGTCCATTTTAATATGCTCAGTCATGATACTATTAATCGCTGTGACCGCAGCATCTTTCGCTAATACTAATTGGCTCGGATCTGCATTAATCAAATTCAGTAAGTTTGAATCAGATAACTCTTTCGTTAAGTCAGCGGGTAGTTTCTTTTTTAACTTGTCCACTTTCTCAGCATCAGTCATCTTTTTTTGATCATCCGGTCCAACAGCTTTAATCTCTTGCACCACTTCATCCACTTTAGCAAAGACGTCATTCACAATATCAACTTTGTTTTGTTTATACTCACTTTTATATGTATATTGATCTTCAACTTTTGTAGCGGCTTCTTTTTTCTTTTTATCCGTTGTAACTTTATCTTCAATTTTTATAGGAGAATGGATTGTCTTTTTCGCAATAGAATACATATTAACATCTAATTGTTCTGGTTTTACATTATTCATAAGCGCAAAAAACAGCACTGCTCCTAACACAACGTAAGAAATCCAACTTAGTTTTTTCGAATGTTGTAAATTACGAAACCACTTAGAAATTTCTTGAGATCTTGACATGATTTCAATACCTTCTCCTCTCCAGAAATAAAGTGAAACTATTTATAGCTTTCATTTCTTCTACCAAACGATACTTTGAGGCAATATTTTATACACTAGTACCAATAGTTTATTTTCCTTATCTTTCATGATAGTAAAAAATATGACGTTCGCCAACCTTATCATACAAAAAGAAATGATCCTGACAAATAGGATCATTCCATTTTATCATATGCCTCAATAATACGTTGCACCAATGGATGTCTCACAACGTCCGTTTGTTCTAATGTAATAAATGACAGACCTGATACACCAGATAAAATATTAGCAGCTATAGATAGCCCTGATTTTACCCCTTTTGGCAAGTCTACTTGTGAAGGGTCCCCTGTAATAACCATTTTAGAACTAAAACCTAATCTTGTTAAAAACATTTTTATTTGAGCACCCGTTGTATTTTGAGCCTCATCTAAAATAACAAATGAATCATCAAGCGTACGCCCCCTCATATAAGCAAGCGGAGCTATTTCAATTACTCCTCGCTCCATCATACGCTGCGTATATTCTTGTCCAAGAATATCATGTAAAGCATCATATAACGGGCGTAAGTATGGATCTACCTTCTCTTTCAAATCCCCTGGTAAAAAACCTAAATTTTCTCCAGCTTCTACAGCAGGTCTTGTTAAAATAATTTTCTTTACATATCCTTGTTTTAAAGCCCTCACAGCCATTACTACAGCTAAATATGTTTTTCCAGTTCCTGCAGGCCCTATCCCAAAGACAATATCATTCTTCTTCATCGCATGAATATATCTTCTTTGCCCCATTGTTTTTACACGAATGGATTTACCTTTTGCAGTCTTGAAAATTTCTTCCTCATATAACTCTTCAAATTGAGCAATTTTCCCTTGTTGTGCAAGCTGAATCGCATACGCAACATCTCTCTCTGAAATTGATATACTTTTACGAATTACAACAAGTAATTGCTGTAAGATTTTTTCTACGAGTGCCACCGTTTCAACTGCCCCAGATACATGAACAGTTTCTCCTCTAGTTACGATCGATACATTCAGTTCTCGTTCAATTACTTTTAAATGCGCATCATTAACTCCAAAAAGAGCGATTGCTTCGTTAGCATTTTCCAATTGTTGGTTCATTTCTACTAATTGTTCTGCCATTACTCAGTCTCCTTGAATATCGGATTCGGATATTGGTTGTGGCTCTGCAATATTTTCAACCACAGTATAATGCAATGTGACTTTTAGTTGATCCGCCTCAACCTCTTTACTCAAAATCTTATCACTTACAATCATAGCATGTTCATCCAATTTTTTCTTTAGTTCTTTTTCGGCCATCTCCTTCGCTACTTTCAGCGCTTGCTTTTCTGTATATTCTCGATTCGCTTCTTCTTCTTCTCTCACAACATCTTTTTCATATGCAATCGGCAGTGTAAAACCAAATAATTTCACATCATGCTTTACACTTTCAGTACGAGAGCGTTTATACTTATCATGCTGAAATCCCCATATTTTTATTTTCGTATCCCCGAATTTAAGAAAATGTTCATTGTATACATTACCAGTATACACTTGGAATTGCGTCTTTAACGGGACATCCACCTTAGATGTATACCACGTTTCGCCATATACAATACCTTTCGCTGAAACAATCGTCGGACTTTCCTCATTACCATATATTCCCGATACGAGAATCTGTCCTTTTTCTACATGATCATTTTTCAGTACAACCGGCTTTCCAACTTCTACAAACGTTTTTGTAATAATCGCTTCTTTTTTTGCTACTAAATTTTGTGGCCTTTGTTCCTTTTCTTTCTTCGGTTCGTTTTTTTCAACAATTTTAAAATGATAAGTCGTTCCCCTTACTTCTAGTCCCGCCCAAGTAATGGCATTAATATTATCTGTCAAATGGCGTTGCACATCTTCTACATTCGGCATTTGAAATTGTAGTTTCCCTTTTTTAATACCCATTTTATCCAATTCTTTCATCAATATATATTCTGTTTCAGGTTTAGCTCCTGTAATTTCAATTTTCCAAACCATATTTGACATTGCAATCACACCAAAAAAGAAAATTAAAAAACCAATTAAAAATCCACTGTTTTTAATTAAACGTTTATTCCAAAAAGGAAAACCATAACGTCCAATAAAATATAATTTACATTCATTTTTTCTATAAATTGGTTTTATTTTTTTCACATCGCGTAACAACATACAAAAAACTAACGTTTCATCAGCTATCTTTTTAACATCCCAAACTAATAAATTCCTCCGTACACATTCATTAACAAACCGTTCCGCTCCTCTACCTTCAATTCGCACTTTTACATATCCAAGCCACTTTATAAACCATTTATTTTTCATTTACCACCTTCACTACCTTTCTAAAAGTAGATATACTACTTTTTATTTGAAGCATTAAAATAGCTCGTACTAAAATAAAACAGAGTAAAACTGTAATCAGTCTCTATCAACGGAACTTTTACAGGATAAAGAAGAAAAACTTCACAAATGGAAGTTTCACTTCAATCACCTTTTTTTTCATTTTCTAAAAATGTTACTTGCTCAATTATCCCCTCGAGTAAAAGCTCTTCTGGAAGAATCGTTTTAATAACAAAGGATTGTCCTTTAATTAATAATTGACCGTGTTTTAAAAGCAATCGCACTTCTTTATCTGAAAACACTAATAACCCCCGATGATTTTCTATATAAATATGTATTTGCCCAACAAGAGTAATCCGAGGTAGATCCATTAATACATCCACTGGTAGGTCTACTTGTTTTGTCAACCAATTTTTCATTTGTTCTAATTTCTTCATCTCGAAAGACCCCCTCTCATCCCATATATATGTATTTCTTCACAAGTGCCTATCGTGTTATAACGACTTCACTAACATAACTATATTCTGCAAGAGTTCATATCATGTTAATTAAAACAGTCGCTATATGAAATCATATTTGTCAGGACAATGATGGATCAGAGGATGTTACCTTTAATAATAGAAGTATTAATACAAGAATATGCGCCCCTACAGGATATCAGTACAAGTTACATTAAGAAATTGAGCCTAGCAAGAAGTTGGAAACTTGAAAAAACCTGTTACAATTCGTTCTGGACGTGACATACTGACCATAGAATAAGTAGTTGTCATTCATTAGACAAATGAGATAAAATCCGAAAAAGGAAATTGCTCCACTCTGAATTTTGCGGTGTAAGTAAGAATATTTTATAGGTGGTTGTTATATGAATTTCAAAAAAATATTAGGATTCATTAAAAAACAAAAAAATGAATTAATAAGCGAGGAAATACGAAAGGAAATTGGATTTAGTCAAGAAATTTTGAATGTTATAAAACAAGTTACTAACAGCAGCATCCAGCCCTTTTATGCAACTGATTCAAAATCTAAAATAGCCGGAGTCTCTTTCGTTACCTTTGAGGATTCTGCTGAACAGCAAGTTATAAAACTTCAATCTGAGGTTCAGAAACTTGGATACTTAGCTTTTATTTGCGAAAGAAGTTTTAGTCAAGGAAGTAAGAGTGAGTGTAGAATTGCAATTACACAAGGAAATGACCAATTTGATATCCTTACAATCCAACAAACAAATGGCGTTAATTACGAAGTTAGCAATATAGATGTTATTTTTAAACTAAGAAAATGGAATGATCGCTATCCTTTTATCATAATCGGTGCAGATCATGACTGGGTTGATGCCATTTTTAGCGCGTTACCTACAGACGAAGAAATGCAATCTTTCGCGCAAGAAATGTATGAATTTTGTCCAGATATAGTGGAACAAGGAACAGAAAGCATTGAGGAGTTAGTCGAAGAAATTAAGAAAACGAAAAAGCTTTTTTTATGGTGGGATTAATCATAACTAAGGCCGTTACCTTTTTTTACATACCAGAGGCGTTTCTACCACTTACAGAAACGCTTTTTAAGCAATATAGCGTTTTTCCTTAATAAGAACAATAAAAAAACGTCTCATACGAAATGAGACGTTTTTTTATGCTAATAGCTGGATAACCAGCTTATTCACAAGTGATCCGTCTGTTTTACCTTTTACTTTCGGCATAACAGCAGTCATCACCTTACCCATATCTGCTTTAGAAGTCGCACCAACTTCAGAAATAACTTGCTTGATTACATCAACTAGTTCTTCTTCAGTTAATTGCTCTGGCAAATATGCGCTTAAAATCTGAATTTCACTTTGCAGTTTATTAACAAGGTCTTCACGACCAGCTTTTTTAAATTCAAGGAGGGAGTCCTTATACTGTTTTACTTCACGAGCTAAAACTGTTATTTCCTCTTCTTCAGTAAGAGTATGTTGCAGTTTAATACCTTCATTTTGTAAAGCAGCCTTAACCATACGAATAACGGTTAATTTTTCTTTTTGTTTATTCTTCATCGCTTGTTTCATATCATCGTTTAAACGACCGAGAAGACTCATAACTTACACCCTCTCTTAGAATTTACGCTTTCTTGCCGCTTCAGATTTCTTCTTACGTTTTACACTTGGTTTTTCATAAAACTCGCGCTTTCTTGCTTCAGCAAGTGTACCAGTTTTAGAAACCGATCTTTTAAAACAGCGAAGTAGCATCCTCCAAAGACTCGTTTTTACGAACGACTGTTTTTGACATTCTCTTTCCCTCCCTCCGAAACATCACACTTACATACTAACTTCAGCATGCAAAAAGAAACACTTCTTCAGCATGTCTTTTACGATTATAATACATTTTATCACTTCAGGTCAACTCTTTGGCAGAATAAAAGAAGAATAGAAGCATTTCCTTTTCAAAAGTTATACAAATAGCTAGTATCCTCTCTTTCATGAAGACAACTATATTTTTATCATTTCAACTTTTTTCATACAGGGATGCACGAAATGCCTCTCCACCCTTCTAGTACTTAACCGCTTCAAATAAAGAAAGCATGCAAACCGTTTCCGGTTGCACGCTCTTTTTTATGCGCTTGCTGATTCTTTTTTCACATCATCTTCAAGAACACGAACAAATTGCGCTTCGTTATATGGATAACCAGCTTTCGTAATTTTCACTTTCACTAGCTTACCAATTAATTCTTCTGATCCTTCAAATACAATTTTCAAGTAGTTATCTGTATACCCTACATATAACCCTTCACGGTCGCCGTCTTTAAATTGCTCTTCTGGAATGATTTCAAGCACTTCACCTTCAAACGCTGATGCATATTCTTTCGCTAATTGATTAGATAGCTCAATTAAACGATGAACACGATCATTCTTCACATCTTCAGGAACTTGATCTTCCATGCGTGCTGCAGGTGTTCCTGTACGTTTTGAGTAAGGGAACACATGTAACTCAGAGAAGCGGTTCTCTTTAATGAAATTGTATGTTTCCATGAATTCTTCTTCTGTTTCACCTGGGAAACCAACGATTACGTCAGATGTAATCGCAAGGCCTGGTAACGCTTCTTTCAAACGATCTAAACGCTCTTGGAAGAATTCCATCGTATATTTACGACGCATACGTTTTAATACAGTATTAGAACCAGATTGCAACGGAATATGCAAGTGACGTACAACTACTTCAGATTTATCTAACACTTCAATTACTTCATCTGAAATTTGACTCGCTTCAATAGAAGAAATACGAAGACGTTTTAATCCGCCTACTTCCGCTTCCATATCACGAAGTAATCCAGCTAAGTTATAATCTTTTATGTCTTCGCCGTATCCACCTGTATGAATACCCGTTAATACGATTTCTTTATAGCCTGCATCCACTAATTGTTGCGCTTGTTTAATAACTTCTTTTCCATCACGAGAACGCATTAAACCGCGCGCCCAAGGAATGATACAGAATGTACAGAAGTTATTGCAACCCTCTTGTATTTTTAAAGACGCACGTGTACGATCCGTGAAATAAGGTACATCAAGTTCTTCGTACACACGTGTTTTCATAATATTGCGGACAGCATTAATTGGTTGACGCTCTTTACGGAATTCTTCGATGTAACCTAACATCTTTTCACGATCCTGTGTACCAACTACAATATCTACACCTGGAATCGCCATAATTTCAGCTGGAGATGTTTGTGCATAACATCCCGTTACGCAAATAACTGCATCTGGATTTTGACGCACAGCACGTCTGATTACTTGACGGCTTTTTTTGTCCCCAGTATTCGTTACTGTACATGTGTTAATAACATATACATCAGCTTTCTTTTCATATTCTGTTCTTTCATAACCACCTTGTTTAAACAATTGCCAAATGGCTTCTGTTTCATAGTGGTTTACTTTACAACCTAACGTATGGAACGCAACAGTTGACATTGATCATCACCCCATCAATTCAAAATGATACGAAGCAGCACTTAACGCGTATAACGGCGCCGTTTCTGTTCTTAAAATTCTTGGGGCCTAAACTACATGGTACAAATTTATGTTCACGAAGCGCTGTAATCTCTTCCTCAGCTAAACCGCCTTCTGGGCCAAATACAATCAATAGCTTTTGACCTGGTTTCATTGTCGTTAAAGCTTTCGCAAAATTAGATTTCTCGCCTTGTTTTGCTTCCTCTTCGTAAGCAACAAGACAAGTATCATACTCACCACTCATTGAAAGCAATTGCTTAAATGATGCCGGAGCATGTACTTCTGGAATTTCACTTCTATGTGATTGTTCCGCAGCTTCTTTCACAATTTTTCTTAAACGCTCAACTTTTTTATCAGCTTTTTTCGCATCCCATTTTACGATAGAGCGAGATGCTTGAAATGGTAAGAATGCAGCTGCCCCAAGCTCAGTTCCTTTTTGAAAAATTAACTCTAGCTTGTCTCCTTTTGGCAGTCCACTTGCAATCGTCACGAAAACAGGAAGTTCACTTGACGCCTCTACCCATTCTACAATAGCCGTATTAATAAATTCACTGGTAATTTCATCAATTGAACATACTGCTGTTTTTCCATTCACACAGCAATAAATATGATCACCAGCTGACATACGCATCACTCTTGCGATATGATGTACGTCATCACCTACAATGCGAATACTTGTCTCATTTACATATTTCTCTTCTACAAAATAACGTTGCATATAATCACTTTAGTAGAGTTTCGTTCCTTTCGTAAGTCAACACTTACGAAAAGAACGAAACGTTATCATTTTTCATATAACAAACGGCAAGTCCCTCACCTTATAGTGAGAGACTCCCCTTTTCATTATAGACTAAAATCTATATTACGCATTTCGTGCAATAATTGCTACCCAATCTTCCATTCGTAACACTTCTTCAATTGTAAATCCAGCTTTTTCTAGCGCCTCAGAAATTACTTTTTCCTTCGCAGCAATAATGCCCGATGTAATAAATAATCCACCTGACTTCACAACTCTTGCTGCATCTTCAGGGAATAATAGAATAATTTCTGCTAATAAGTTAGCTACGATTAAATCAACTGGACCTTCAATACCTTCTAAAAGACTATTTTGTCCAACAGACACGATATCATCTGTTTTATTTAAACGTACATTCATTTCTGCACTTTCAACCGCAACCGGATCTAAATCATACGCTTGAACAGAAGACGCACCTAATTTTGCTGCTGCAATACTAAGTACACCAGAACCTGTTCCTACATCAATAATATTGTCACCTGGCTGTACTGTTTTTTCTAAAGCACGGATACACATCGTTGTTGTTGGATGAGTTCCTGTACCAAACGCCATACCCGGGTCTAATTCAATGATTTTTTCATCAGGAGAAGATGGTGTATATTCTTCCCAAGTCGGTACGATTGTGAATGTATCAGAAATTTGTACTGGATGGTAATATTTTTTCCAAGCAGTAGCCCAATCTTCTTCATTGACTTCGTTAACGGTAATATTTCCAGTACCAATTTCGATGTCGTAAGATGGAAGCACATCAATAGATGATTTTACACCTGCAATCGTTTCATGTAAAGAATCCGTTTGCGGGAAATACGCTTTTATTAATACACCTTCCGCCGGATATTCATCTGGGTTCAATGCATAAATTTCACCATATTGTTGCTCGCGCTCTTTCGTTAACTCCGCTGGATCCTCAATCGCAACTCCACTAGCACCAGCTTCATGTAAAATATGAGAGACAGCTTCTACTGCTTCTTCTGTTGTATGAATACTAATTTCTGACCATTTCACAATTTACCAACTCCATTTTTTATTTCCATTATTCCCCTTTGAAAGCACGTTTAAGCTTTCCGAATAAACTATCATCCTGCTCTTCTTGTCCTGCAAATTCACGTAATAAATCTTTTTGCTGTGAAGTCAATTTCGTCGGTACAACAACACGAACGACTACATATTGATCTCCTTGGCCGTATCCACGTACATTCGGAGCACCTTTTCCTTTTAAGCGGAATTCTGTTCCAGTTTGTGTTCCTGCTGGAATTTTCAGCTTCACTTTACCATGAACAGTAGGAACTTCCACTTCATCACCAAGCGCCATTTGCGCAAATGTTAATGGCATTTCGCAAATAATGTGATCTCCTTCACGCTCGAAGAATTCATGATTTCTTACATGAACGACAACATATAAGTCTCTTGCTGGTCCGCCATTTACGCCGGCTTCACCTTTTCCAGACACTCGAATTTGTTGACCATTATCGATACCCGCTGGAATTTTAACATTGATTTTTTTACGTTTACGAACTTTACTTGAACCGTGACATGTCGTACATTTTTCTTTAATAATTTGTCCAGTTCCTGAACAATGACCACAAGCTTGACGGTTTACGATACGACCAAACGGTGTGTTTTGTTCAACACTCACTTGACCAGAACCTGAACAATGTTTACATGTTTCTTTTGAAGTTCCTGGTTTTGCTCCACTACCTTTACAAGTATCACATGGATCTTCTACTGGAATTTCCACATTTAATTCCTTACCAAAAATAGCTTCTTCAAAATCTAAAGTGACTTGATATTGTAAGTCAGCACCTTGGCGCGGAGCATTTGGATCACGACGTCTGCCGCCGCCACCGCCAAAGAAAGAACTAAATATATCTTCAAAACCGAAGCCACCGCCGAAGTCTCCTCCGCCGCCAAATCCACCGAATCCTTGATTTGCACCAGCATGACCAAATTGATCGTACTGCGCACGCTTTTGATCATCACTTAACACTTCATATGCTTCTTGTACTTCTTTAAACTTTTCAATTGCATTTTCTTCTTTGCTTACGTCTGGATGGTATTTTTTAGCCAAACGACGATACGCTTTTTTTATTTCATCTGTTGAAGCGCCCTTGCTAAGTCCAAGGACCTCATAATAGTCTCGTTTACTCATAAATTTACAACCCCCGAATCTTTCACATAAACGTAATTTTAACACCGAAAGAAAGTGCTTTGCAACAAAGTTTCCTCACTTACAGTATGCAAAGCGAAAAACTTAAGATCCTCACACATCGCTTCTCATTCGTGAAAAAAGCCAAAGTCAAGGCACGCTTGACTTTGACTTTTTGTCATCTTACTTATTATGTTTACAGTTGAATTACTTGTCTTCTTTTACTTCTTCAAACTCAGCGTCAACTACATTGTCTTTCTTCGCGCCAGCGTCTTGTGCACCTTGCGCACCTTCTGCTTGACCAGCAGCTGCTTGAGCTTGCTCGTATAATTTAACAGTTAATTGTTGTACGATTTCTTGTAAAGCATCTTTTTTCGCACGAATTTCTTCAAGCTCGTTTTTCTCAATTGCAGCTTGTAATGCTTCTTTCGCTTCTGTTGCTTTTGCAACTTCAGCTGCATCTACTTTACCTTCTAAATCTTTTACAACTTTGTCTGTTTGGAATACAAGTTGGTCAGCTTCGTTACGAAGTTCAACTTCTTCCTTACGTTTTTGGTCAGCGTCAGCATTTGCTTCCGCTTCTTGTACCATACGTTCTACTTCTTCATCAGAAAGACCTGAAGAAGATTGGATTGTAATAGCTTGCTCTTTGCTTGTTCCTAAGTCTTTCGCACGTACGTTAACGATACCGTTCGCATCAATATCGAATGTTACTTCGATTTGTGGAATACCACGTGGTGCTGGTGGAAGGTCAGTTAATTGGAAACGACCTAACGTTTTGTTGTCAGCTGACATTGGACGCTCACCTTGTAATACGTGAATGTCTACTGCTGGTTGATTATCAGCAGCTGTCGAGAATACTTGTGACTTACTTGTTGGAATTGTAGTGTTACGCTCAATTAATTTCGTGAACACGCCACCCATAGTTTCAATACCTAAAGAAAGTGGAGTTACGTCTAATAATAGAACGCCTTCTACATCTCCAGTAAGTACGCCACCTTGAACTGCAGCACCTAATGCTACAACTTCATCAGGGTTTACACCTTTATATGGCTCTTTACCAGTTTCACGTTTAATAGCTTCTTGTACAGCTGGGATACGAGTAGATCCACCAACAAGAATAACTTTATCTAATTCGCTTGGAGCAAAACCAGCGTCTTTTAATGCACGACGAGTTGGCTCTAATGTTCTTTCAACAAGACCTGCTGAAAGCTCTTCGAATTTCGCTCTTGTTAACGTTAATTCTAAGTGTAATGGACCAGCAGCTCCAGCACTAATGAATGGTAATGAAATTTGAGTTTGTGTTACACCAGAAAGATCTTTTTTCGCTTTTTCAGCTGCATCTTTCAAGCGTTGAAGCGCCATTTTATCTTGGCTTAAATCAATGTTATTTTCTTTTTTGAACTCAGCTACTAAGTGATCGATGATAACTTGGTCAAAGTCATCGCCACCAAGACGGTTGTCACCAGCAGTTGAAATAACTTCGAATGTGCCGTCTGCTAACTCAAGGATAGATACGTCAAATGTACCGCCACCTAAGTCATATACTAAGATTTTTTGTTCTTCGTCTTGTTTTTCTAAACCGTAAGCAAGTGCTGCTGCTGTTGGCTCGTTAATGATACGCTCAACTTCTAAACCAGCGATACGACCAGCATCTTTCGTTGCTTGACGCTCTGCATCGTTGAAGTATGCAGGTACTGTAATAACAGCTTTCGTTACTGTTTCACCTAAGTATGCTTCAGCAGAAGCTTTTAAGTTTTGTAAAATGATGGCAGAAATTTCTTGAGGTGTATAATCTTTACCTTCAACTTCTACTTTGTAGTCTGTACCCATATGACGTTTAACAGACATGATTGTATTTGGGTTTGTAATTGCTTGGCGCTTTGCAACTTCCCCAACTTGACGTTCTTCATTTTTGAAAGCTACAACAGAAGGTGTTGTACGGTTCCCTTCTGGATTTGGGATAACCTTTGGTTCTCCACCTTCCATAACAGCTACACAAGAGTTTGTTGTACCTAAGTCAATACCGATAATTTTACTCATGGCGAATCCTCCTAGTTTTATGTAAATTATTGATTTACTTTTACCATTGATGGGCGAATCACACGGTCTTTTAATTTATAACCTTTTTGGAATTCTTCCACAACCGCGTTTGATTCAAATTCACTATCTTCCACTTGCATAATAGCTTGGTGTTCATTAGGATCAAACTGTTTACCAACAGCTTCAATCACTTCCACACCTTCTTTAGTCAGCGCTTCTAACAATTGACGATGCACCATTTCCATACCTTGTAACAAGGATTTCGTTTGCTCATCAGTCGCTTCCACTTGCATTGCTCTTTCAAAATTATCAAGAGCTGGCAAGATGTCTGAAACTAGACTTTGTGCTCTATATTTTTCAGCAGCCTGTTTATCCATTTGGACACGGCGCTTATAATTTTCAAAATCAGCTTGTAGACGTAATGTGCGACCTTCCGTTTCCGTTAGTTTCGCTTGTAACTCATCTACTTTTTCTTGTAAAAGAGCAGCCTCACTTTTTTCTTCTACAGTTTCTTCACTGTTTTCTGGCGTGACAGCTTCTTCAACTTGCGCTTCTTTTACTTCTTCTACCACTTGTTCGTTACGCTCTTCCACAATATTCACCTCCTTAAAAGGTATTAGGTATCATGCATAGCATGATTACCTAAGCATTATATATTACACACAGCAATGAAAATTTCATCACTTGAGCGAATGTATTACTCTCATTTACTTTTTAAGCCCATCAGTAAATTGTCTCGTAAATAACTGTAACAAACTAATTACACGAGAGTATTGCATTCTCGTAGGACCTAAAATAGCAATTGTTCCAAGTTGCTCTTCGCCGATCGAATATGTTGCAGAAATTAAACTACAATCCTCCATAGCCGTCGAAGAGTTTTCCCTACCAATTTTCACTTGAATCCCGACTTGTTTATGACGCAAAATGTCATAAAATTCGGCTTCATTATCAATCATGGTAAGTAAAGATCTAACCTTTTGAATGTCATGGAACTCTGGCTGCGAAAGCATATTTGCTTTTCCTCCAAAGTATATCTTTTCCGATAACGGAACTTGAAATGTACCATCCAACATTTTTATTGCACTATCGTAATTATGAACATACCCACGTAAAACTGTAACAATTTCCTTAAAGATTTTATTATGAAGTTCTTCCATCGGTACGCCAGATAGCTTTTCATTTAAAATATTAACCATTTTTTCTAAATCTGATAAATCAACAGATTCCGGAACGGTAATCGTTTTACTTTGTACATGCCCTGTATCGGTTACAATAATAGCGACTGCAGTTTGACGATCAAGCGGCACAATTTGTACATTTTTAAGTTTATTTGTACTTAACTTCGGTCCAAGAACAATTGCCGTATAATTCGTAAGTTCTGATAAAATTTGAGCAGATTGCTGTGCAATTTTTTCCGCTTCAAAAATTCTTTCAGCAAATAAATCTTTAATTTGTACAATTTCAGCGTTCGGTAAGTTTTGCGGCGCTAAAAGATGGTCTACATAAAATCGGTAGCCTTTCTCAGAAGGAACACGTCCAGAAGAACTGTGCGTTTTTTCAATAAAGCCTAATTCTTCTAAGTCCGCCATTTCATTTCGAATAGTAGCTGAACTAAATGTGATTTCATCTTTTTTAGCCAACGTTCTAGACCCAACGGGCTGCGCTGATCCAATAAAGTCATCAATAATTGTTTGTAAAATTAAGAGCTGACGTTCCGTAAGCATCTCATCATCACCTCTGTTAGCACTCTTTGTCTTTGAGTGCTAAATCTATTAATAACTTACCAAAATTGACATTCAATTGTCAACGGAAACGTCACGAAATAATGAAACTTTTTCACGCCTATAGAACATTTAATTAGTCAATCAAAAATGATTGGAATACTTCATTCCCTAATAATTTTCCTTTTCGCGTTAAACGCACATGTCCATCTTCCTCTTCAAGCAATCCCTGCTCTTGGTTGCTTTGTAACTGCTTCGCGAAAACTTGATCCATCTCTACATTAAATTTATTGCGGAACGCCGTTTTAGAAACACCTTTTGTTTTTCGAAGCCCTAAGAACAGCTCTTCTTCCATTCTTTCTTTCTCCGTCACTTTGTGAACATCTAAATACGGAAATCCTGTTTCATCAATTTTATTAAAATATTGCTTCAGGGGACCAACATTTTGAATACGTTCTCCGTTCACATAACTATGAGCTCCAGCTCCAAATCCATAATACTCTTCATTATTCCAGTATGTGAGATTATGTCTACTTTTATTGTCACCTTTTGAGAAATTACTAATTTCATACTGGTTATAACCGTGTTTCTCCATTTCATCCATTACTATTTCATACATTTTCGCTTCATGGTCTTCACCCGGAAGACGTAATTTCCCTTTGTTCATTAAGTTATAAAACACTGTTTTTGGCTCCACAATTAATGAATATGCCGAGAAATGTTGTACACCAAGCGTAAAAGCAATATCTAATGTTTCTTTTACATCTTCTATCGTCTGTCCTGGCAAAGCATAAATAATATCTACATTAATATTTTTAAAGCCTACTTCCTGTGCCTCTCGAATCGCGAGGAATGCATCTTCCCTCGTATGCTTGCGCCCGATCTTCTCAAGAAGTTCATCACGGAACGTTTGCACACCAAAACTAATTCGATTTACTCCACCTTCTAGCAGTACATTTAGCTTCTCTTTCGGTAGATCTCCTGGATTCGCTTCAAATGTTAATTCACAATTCGGGGCGAACGGACGCAAATGACGATTAATAATCTCGAGTAATTTTTTTGTCTGTTCCATATTTAACGCTGTCGGAGTTCCCCCACCCACAAAAATCGTTTTCATACTATCAAATGGAACTTTTTGAACCGTATTTATTATTTCCTTCTCTAAATAATCTAAATATTGATCAACCGGTTGGCGTTCAATAAACACTTTATTAAAATCACAATAGTGACAAATGTGCTGACAAAACGGAATATGAATGTATGCAGCTTGTACCAAATATAACTCCTACCTTTCTAAAAAGAAAACCTCCGCACTCCGGAGGGTTCTCTACTTCTCTAACGTATTACGAATTTGTTCCATTCGCATTTTTCCCCAATCATACATCATTTCAACGATCGGTAAAAGTGACATGCCTAGTTCCGTCATATAATACTCAACGCGAGGAGGAATTTCGGGATATACTGTCCGATCAACAATCCCATCTTCCATTAACTCTTTTAATTGGTTCGACAAAACTTTATGAGAAATGCTTGGGAATAACCGTTGTAATTCACTGAAACGATGCGGCCTTTCCACACCAAGATGCCACAGTATCACAACTTTCCACTTTCCACTAATAATAGAAAGCGTCAATTCCTTTTCACAATTAAAATTACCATTTTGTATTTTATCTTGAATATCTTTTCGAATATTTTCGGACATTAACAATCTCCTAACTCTATATGAACTAAAAAGCTCTCTCATTATTGTAAATGAGAGCTGCTCAGATGTCTAAAAAGTAATTATACAGAAAAAAGAAGCCGCACAAACGACTTCTTTTTTATTTCAAATATTAGTTGTCATCCATTTTCAGTACAGCCATGAATGCTTCTTGCGGTACTTCTACAGAGCCAACGGACTTCATACGTTTTTTACTTTCTTTTTGCTTATCAAGAAGTTTACGCTTACGAGAAATGTCACCGCCGTAACATTTTGCAAGTACGTTTTTACGCATCGCTTTAATTGTAGAACGTGCTACAACTTTATTTCCGATAGTCGCCTGAATTGGCACTTCGAACTGTTGTCTCGGAATTAATTCTTTTAATTTCTCTACGATTACTTTACCACGGTCATACGCTGAATCACGGTGTACGATAAATGATAAAGCATCCACTTGTTCATTATTTAAAAGAATATCCATTTTCACAAGTTTAGATGGTTTATAGCCAATTAACTCGTAGTCAAATGATGCATACCCTTTCGTATTTGATTTCAATTGATCAAAGAAGTCATATACGATTTCTGATAACGGGATTTCATATGTTAATGTAACACGCGTTTCATCTAAATATTGCATATCAATAAACGTTCCACGTTTACCTTGGCAAATCTCCATTACAGCTCCAACATAGTCATTCGGAACCATAATTGAAGCCTTCACAAACGGCTCTTCTACACGATCGATAGACTGTGGATCTGGCATATTAGATGGGTTATCAACAATAACATCTTCACCGTTAGTTAAATAAACTTTATAAATAACGCTTGGCGCTGTTGTAATTAAGTCAATCTTAAATTCACGTTCAATACGTTCTTGAATGATTTCCATGTGAAGAAGTCCTAAGAAACCACAACGGAAACCAAATCCTAGCGCTTGAGATGTTTCTGGTTCAAACTCAAGGGCAGAATCGTTTAACTCTAATTTTTCTAATGCATCACGTAAATCGTTATAACGAGCAGAGTCAATTGGATACAGACCACAGAATACCATCGGGTTTAACTTACGGTAACCTGCTAACGGCTCTGCAGCTGGACGTTTCGCATGTGTAATCGTATCACCAACGCGTGTGTCACCAACATTTTTAATCGATGCTGCTAAGAAACCTACATCACCTACCGTTAACTCGTCACGTTGCGTAGTTTTCGGTGTAAATACACCTACTTCTGTTACTTCAAATTCTTTACCCGTTGCCATCATACGTACTTTATCGCCAACTTTTACTGTTCCATTTACAACACGGATATAAGCAATTACACCGCGGTATGGATCATATAAAGAGTCGAAAATCATACATTGTAACGGCTCTTCTGAATCACCCGCCGGAGCTGGTACTTTTTCAACAATTTGTTCTAAAATTTCTTCAATACCAATTCCAGCTTTCGCAGAAGCAAGTACCGCTTCTGATGCATCTAAACCAATTACATCTTCTACCTCTTGACGTACACGTTCTGGATCCGCACTCGGTAAGTCGATTTTATTAATAACTGGTAAAATTTCTAAATTATTATCAAGCGCTAAGTATACGTTTGCTAACGTTTGCGCTTCAATACCTTGCGCTGCATCTACTACAAGAATCGCGCCTTCACAAGCCGCTAAACTACGAGATACTTCGTACGTAAAGTCGACGTGTCCTGGTGTATCAATTAAATGAAGAATATACTCTTCACCATCTTTTGCTTTATAGTTTAATTGTACTGCGTTTAATTTGATTGTAATACCACGCTCACGCTCTAAATCCATAGAGTCAAGCAACTGAGCTTTCATTTCACGTTGTGTTAACGCGTTTGTTTTCTCTAAAATACGGTCTGCTAACGTTGATTTTCCGTGGTCAATATGAGCAATAATAGAGAAATTACGGATTTTGGACTGTCTTTTTGCTCTTTCTTCTTTATTCATCTATGTTCTCAACTCCTAATAGTCTCGCCAATATACACTAGCACTGATTATATCAATAGAGCAACAAAGATTCAATGAAAACTCGTGCTGCTTACGATACAAATCATTCTATCTATATCTTATGCGAATAAACCATAAGAGACAAACCCTTTTCAAATTTTAAAACGGCTGTCTTACAAACCAGTAAAACAACCGCCTCCCATGTTACTCTTAGCTAAAAATTCCTTTTATTTTCCCAACAACGATATCCGTTCCGAACTTCGTCATTTCATAAGCTACACTTGCTACTGCCATCCCAATTCCTTCTACAACATTAAAACTTCTTAAACGTTCTAACTGTTGTTGTTTTTCTGAGGCCGAAAACGAGCTACCCAAAATTTCTGATTCAGCACCTGTACTTTCTGTCCCTGTCATATGAGCTATTTGTTCATATGACAATTGCTGATAACCTTTCATACTTTTCAAACCATGATTAGCAAGTGCCACTCCTGCTATCATCATAAGTAAACATAAAGCCACACTACATATACACAAAAGCGTAAAGCGACTCAAACGATAATCATCTGTTCCCCTCAATGTGTATATGCTCCCGTATTATCTTGATCAATTTGATGATGCAACGCCGCATTTAAACCACTCGCTATTACATTCGCCATATCCTCAATAAAAGAATCTACTTCTTTTGGGGGTACCATTAAATTATGACCAAGAAGAGATAGCACTTCGTAAATCAGCCTTCTTTTTTCTTCTTCTTCCAACGTACCAACAACACCTAAAAACATATTTCTGCTCTTTTCATCCGGCATATCTTCTTGTGTTAATTGTTTCTTTTCTCCAAATGAAAATCCCGCTGGTAACAAAGATCGTGAAGGTTTATTTCCTTCTTTCATCTCTCGGCCGAAATGTTTCAAAATAAAATCAATCGTATCACTTGTAATCGAAACAGCATCGACCACAGTCGGAACACCAATTGCGATAACAGGGATACCCAATGTGTCTTTACTTAGTTCTTTACGTTTATTCCCAACCCCCGATCCAGGATGGATTCCAGTATCAGAAATTTGTATCGTGCTATTTACTCGTTCAATAGAACGGGCAGCTAATGCATCAATTGCAATTACAAAGTCCGGGTTCGTCTTCTCAATAATCCCATAAATAACATCGCTCGTTTCGATCCCTGTAATTCCCATTACCCCCGGCCGAATTGCACTAACAGGCCTAAACCCTTCTTCTACACTTTCAGGCTGTAATTGAAACAAATGTCTCGTTACTAATACATTTTCTACAACTATCGGTCCAAGAGCATCTGGTGTTACATTCCAATTCCCAAGACCTACAATTAAACAGCTTGCTTCTTTTGTAACTCCAACCTCTTCTAAGAAACAAGAAAATTCTTTTGCAAAAATACGCTCCACTTTTTGTTGAAGTTCTGTATCTTGCTGACGTATCCCTTGTACTTCAAGCGTTAAATAATTTCCAGGCTTTTTACCCATCGCTTCAGAGGCAGCTTCATCAATTGTTACTTTTGTAATTATAGTCCCCTCTTCTTCTCTCTCTTTTACAATAACTCCCTGTATCCCTTTTTGTTCTTCTTGGCTTTCTTGCAACATTTGATGAGCTTCTACAGCAAGGTCAGTTCTAATGCTATATTTACTTAAATCTAATGGTTCTTTCATCGTATCTCCTCCGTAATTCATAGTAAATATCGTTAGATTTCCCAAAGTTATATAAGGTCATTCTTTCCTTTACGTGAAATTTCATGGATATACTATTGCAATTCTCTTCACCGTTTGATAGAATATCACTTGTTCTATGTAAGAATCGAGTCATTCGATTGCACCAGGGAGGTGAAAAGTATGGCAAACATCAAATCTGCTATCAAACGCGCTAAACTTAGCGAAGAGCGTCGTGCACATAACGCTTCTATCAAGTCTGACATGCGTTCTGCTGTTAAAACTGTAGAAGCTTTAGTTACTAATAACGATCTTGAAAATGCTAAAGAAGCTTTCAAAACTGCTTCTAAAAAACTTGACAAAGCAGCTCGTAAAGGTCTTATCCACCAAAACGCTGCAGCTCGTCAAAAATCTCGCTTAGCGAAACAAGTAAACGCGTAAGGCGTTTAAAAAACGATCCATTTGGATCGTTTTTTTATATACAAAAAAGTTCATGTACTTAGTACATGAACTTTTTTGTGTCATCACATATGATTTAATCGCATTAAGAAAAACTCGAGCACAAGTTTCTTATCCATCTTTCCCGTCTTCATACTATAATCAGCTTCCGCTAATTCTATAATCACTTTTTTTAATTCTTCAAAAGAGAAAAACTTCGTTTGATTCATTGCCAACTTCACGCGATACGGATGTACACCAATATGAGACGCAATTTGATTTTGTCCATAACCACGTTGCTGTAGCTCTTTCACTTGATACAACAAGCGGAATTGACTCACTAATAACGCAAGCAATTTAATCGGCTCTTCCTGCTGCGTAAATAATCCATCCAAAATTTGCATTGCACCTGCAATATCTTTTTTCACCACTTTTTCTGTCAAAGCGAATACATTTTGCTCAACGGATTTTGGCACAAGCTCTGCAACAAGTTTCGTCGTAATCTCTCCACCCATACCAACGTATAACGTTAACTTGTCCATTTCCTTCGCCAACATTGTTACATTACTTCCCACAAGCTCTAGCAACAAACTAACAGCCGCGTTATCAATATGCACATGCACTTCATCTGCACGAGCAACAATCCATTTCTGAACATCCTGTATTTGCATCGCATTTGCTTCTACTACATCTGCTGTTTTCTTTAATAGTTTTGTAATTTTTTTTCGCTCATCAAGTTTTTCGTAAGGCGCAACAAAAACAAGAATAGAAAATGGAGAAGGTTCACCAATGTATTCTTCTAAAATTTTTATATTTTGCTCTAACTTTTCTTTTTGCGAAGTCAAAAATAACGGTGATTTTATTAACAGTACTTTCCGTTCTCCGAAGAAAGGAAGCGTACGCGCATCCTCAACCACATCTTCTAAATACGCTTCTTCTAAATCGTATGTCACAACATTAAACTCTCGATCTTCTTCTTCAAGAGCTTCTGTCGTAATAAGCTTTATCGTTTCATTTATAAAAAAAGCTTCCGTTCCATATAGTAAATATAACGGAGCAAACTGTTTCTTTTTAATTTTTTTATGTATATCACTCATACTTTTTCCTACTCCCTAACTTGGCAATATATATTTATACTAATGCCCTAGCTTTTGTTTTACAAGTACAAAGGAACAGGCTTTATAACCCGTCCCTTTATTTATATTAAACGCCACGCAATAAGCCCCGGGTTTCTTATTGGTGTGCGGTAATCACCTTCCCTTTATTATTCGCAATAAAAATTTGAGTATAAGTGCCAACTGTTAACATGCTTGGAAACGAAAAACTCACATTACTTCATGATTTAAAAGTAGCAAAAAAGCTCGTTTTCTCTTCATATGGAAATTGTAGATTTTTTTCTGACAATATTTTATACTAAAGTGGAATGTTGGGGAGGGATTCTAAATGAATGATTTTGAACAAAACGTTCAAAGTAAACGCAATGACGCTATTGATTCAGGGGTAGGATTTATCGTCTCATTTGGTTTTTTCGCAACACTTTTCATCATTGCAACTGTTATTAAATTTATCGGTTCTTAAAGACTGCCACTTCATGGCAGTCTTCTCTTTTTCATCTATTATGTGTTTTATCATATGTGATTTTACTTTTAAAGGTTCCATTTTCCCCTTTAAAAACATAGGAAATAGCACCTTGCTTGTCCGTGCGCCATATCGCACTCCCCATCTTCTCAAAACGCTCTATCACTTCTTTATGCGGGTGTCCATACCTATTCTGCTTACCAACAGATATAATCGCTACACGAGGCTGCATGACGTTCAAAAAAGGCTCTATAGATGACGTATTACTCCCATGATGAGCAACTTTTAAAACATCCACTTGTAAATCTGGATATGCCTCTACTAAAATCTTTTCCCCTTCTTCTTCCAAATCGCCTGTAAATAGCCACTTCAACCCTCCAAATTTTGCCCATATTACAATTGAAGCGTTATTTTCGCTTTTTTCTTTTCCTTTTGGAGCTAAAACGAAAAATTCCGCTTCATTTACACTCCAACTCGCCCCTTCCCCCACTTCAGTTATTTTCATTTCCTTTTCTAATGCCTGTTTCTTGACTACTTTTTCTAATACTGCATCTTTTCCCTTTCGGCCAAATACCACTTCTTTTACAGGTATATATGATAATAATTCTTGTGCAGCACCTATATGATCTGCATCTCCATGCGTTACGATTAATTTATCAATTGTTTTAATACCTTCTTTTTGTAAAAAGGGTATTAAAACATCATTCCCAACAGAAAATTCATGCTTTTTTTGTTGCCATTCTTCCTTATTCACACGAAGCGTTCCACCTGTATCAATAAGATAAATCCCTTTATCATACGGAAGGCGAATTAATATTGCATCACCTTGTCCAACATCAATAAATGTTACACTTCCGCTTCCTCTAAAATATGGATATATATAATGACATGTGCTAATAAAAAGAAATACACTTGCAACTATACAAACTATTTTTTTCGGCGCTCTTCTTTCCCAAACCATCAATATGCTGACAATACTCGCGCAATATACAGCTACAAGATTGAGGGGCGTTTCCCCGAAGATAAGCTGGGTAAATGGTAAACTTTCACAATAACTTAGAAAATCATTAGACATACTCAAGCCTATTGATAATACATCGGCAAATCCTTTTGCGAGAAACGGGACAATTGGCATACACAGTAAAATAATAATGCTACATGGTAATACAATGATAGATAAAAACGGAACGTATAAGAGATTGAGGAGAATGCTATATGGAGAAAAATAACCAAAGTGATATAACAAAATCGGAGTACTAACGAGCTGTGAAATGATAGAAATATAAATAGAATTCCGGATTACTCCGTTGCTACTCCCTAACAATAACGGAGCAGACAAAAGTAAAGCGAAGCTACCTACAAAAGAAAACTGAAATCCAATATTAAAAACAAGATAAGGGTCATATATAAGCATGCATATAGCTGTTACACTTAAAGCATCTAAACTAGACAAACGAATCGAGCACATAAAAGCAATCAACATCAAAACTCCTGTTATAGAAGCTCTTATAACAGAGGGTGACGCCCCTGCTAAAACCATATACAAAGGAATACAAACGATAAGGCAAATTGTTGCTACCTCCCTTGTCGCACCGCTTCTTAGCAAAATAAAATATACTATTACCATTAACAATACAATGTGCGAACCTGAAATTGCTAACAAATGTACAAGACCAAATTGTTGATATTGCTCTTCCACTTCAAACGTCATTTGTTGTCTATCACCAAATAGTAATGCATTCATAAAAGCACCTGATTGCTCTGGAAACATTTCTGTAACTTTCGAGATTGCTTGTTGCCTCAAAAGAAGAATCCATTGCGTAAGCGACAGTGATGTTTTATAGCATTCAGAAATATATGTAGCCTCAAATGTGAAATGAATATGTTGTTTGTATAAATAATCACGGTAATTAAAACCATGAAAATTCCGAGCTGTTTCCGGTTCTTTCCTCTCACCCTCGAATACACATGATATCCCTGCGTATAATTGTTGCATTTTTTTCTTTTCCAAAGCTGATTTTATTCTATAACTTAACTGCACTATATTTTTATTCTGATCTTCAAATTGAAAAGATAGGCGATCCCCATTAACAAGTGGTGTATTTTGTATAACCCCTCTTGTAACTCCATAGGACTCCCCTAGAGGCTTATTCCACGTTTGAACATAGGAAGTGTATATAACGCTACTAAAGCACGCTACAATACAAAAAATGAAGGTTTTACGCGAAGTGCGATATAAACAGAAGAAAACATTTAAAAAGAGGCAAAAAACTATCAATAAAAGTGACGAGGAAAAGGCAATTGCAATCCCTATTATAAACGAGATTGCAACATACCCCCATTGTTCTTGCAACTTATACTCACTCCTTATAGCATCATTTTTGCTTTCGTGAATACTGCTGTAATTCTTCCATTGATAAATTATCTTTTTCTAAAGACGCAAATAATTCTTTCAACTCTGTATAACGTTTTTGATCCTCTAATGCAGCAATATCATATTCTAGCGGAACGTGTTTCACTGTTACATTCGCTTGTTCAAATAACTCTATGGCGTATGGATGATTTTTATAATCCTGCGCATAATAAACCGCTGTAATACCACTTTGAATAATTGCCTTACAACATTGTAAACAAGGGAAATGCGTAACGTAAATTTCTGCTTCCTCTGTTTTCGCACCAAACTTGGCACATTGTAATAAAGCATTCATTTCGGCATGAATTGTCCGAACACAATGATTATCGATTACGTAACAACCATCATCTATACAATGTACGCCACCTTTAATTGAACCATTATATCCACCAGCAATAATTCGTTTATCGCGAACGATTGTCGCTCCTACCGCAAGCCTTGTACATGTACTACGCAAAGATAGTAGATGGCTTTGCGTCATAAAATATTGATCCCATGAAATTCGTTCCATATTTTTCACCTACTTTTTTGTCTACTTGTAGTGTAGCGAAAGAAGAAAAACTTCGTCAATCTTTTACGGAATAATAATTTGATCTTTTATCTTTTCAAGAGACTTCGCACCAATCCCATCAATCTCTAATAAATCTTCTATTTTCTGAAACGGACCATGTTCTTCTCGATATTTCAAAATACTTTCTGCCTTTCGAGAGCCAATCCCTGTAATTTTTTCTAGTTGTTCTTTCGCCGCTGTATTTATTCGAATCTTGCCATCTTCCTTAGAAGAAGTAAGCACCCCTTGTTCTGATTCATTTTTACTCGGTATATAAAGGAGCATTTGATCTTGTACAATTTGTGCTAAATTCACTTTTTTCATATCTACTTCTGATAAAAAACCACCAGCCTTTTGAACCGCATCCTTTACGCGATCTCCTTCCTTCATTTCATATACCCCTTCTTTACTAACCGCTCCTTTCACATCAATTATAATTGTTCTTTTCTGTTCCTTTGTATCCGATATTTTCGGTTTACCCTTTTTTTCGATTTCCTTCTCTTGTACATTCATTGTAATAGGCGTTCGTTCTACACTCTGATTCGTTTTCCAAAAAACAAGAAAAAGTAAAGTTCCAATAATAACTACTAAACCTAACCACTTTTTCGGAAAATCCCACATCATTTTACACCTCTAATCATAAATTTATAACATCATTCATATTGTTTAGGAGAAAGCTGTTACGAAGGAGGGATGAAACTTTGAACATAGGAATTATAGGGACAGGAAACATGGGGAATATACTAATCGATGCATTTTTAGAAACCCGTGCTGTCAAACCTTCGTGCCTTACAATCATTAATCGAACGCCTGCAAAAGCATATCATATAAAAGAAAAATACCCTTCTGTTCATATAGCAAAAACAATCCCGGAAGTAATCGAACAATCACAACTTATTTTTATTTGTGTCAAGCCGATAGATATATACCCTATCCTAAAAAAATACGCTGAACATTTTTCTGATGAAACGTGCTTAGTTTCTATTACAAGTCCAATATCTCCATCACAATTAGAGACTCTCGTACCTTGCCACGTCGCGCGTATCATTCCAAGTATCACAAATCGCGCGCTCTCTGGCGCCTCACTATTTACATTTGGAGATAATTGCTCTGAAGAATGGCAACAAAAACTACTTCGTCTATTCAAAAACATTTCTACACCTCTTGTAATAGAAGAAGATATAACGCGCGTTTCATCTGATATAGCAAGTTGCGGTCCTGCTTTCTTTAGTTATTTACTACAATGCTTCATTAACGCTGCTGTAGATAAAACAAATATTACACACGAAGAGGCTACTACTTTAGTAAGTGAAATGGTCGTGGGGATGGGGAAATTACTTGAAAAAGAAATCTTCACATTACCTACCTTACAAGAAAAGGTTTGCGTGAAAGGCGGCGTTACTGGGGAAGGCATTCGGGTTTTAGAAGAGCACGTTGGAGATATGTTCCATAAGTTAATCGAGCGAACACATGAAAAATTTGATGAAGATTTAGAATGCGTTGATCAGCAATTCAATAAACACACATAATAAATACGTCATTTTCATTCCAAATCCTTTTTATAAATACTTACTTTTTTACAATACATTTTCACTTCAACTACTATTCCCGCACTTTACTCATACGATCTTCAGATTATGCTAGAACTAAAAATACATCTTCTTTATAAAACAAAAGCAACCTTCTCGGTTGCTTTTGTTTTATCCGTTTTTCTTCGCCATGAAGAAAATACGCTCTGTTTGTTCTGTAACTTCAAGTCGCTCAAAATCACCTGTTACACGAAGCACTGTAAAACCTGCTTCTTCAAGCCATTTCGTTAACTCTTCCACTTGATATGCACGTTGCACGTGACATTCGTCAAACCGATGGTACACATCTTCTTCCGGATCTTGAACAAAGAATGTTAAATCATGCTCTACACTATTTGATTCTTCACCAGGGAAGCAATTCCAAATAAGAGATATTTCTTCTCCATTCACTGTATACGTTTCATTTTGAAATACATGATGTATTTTATATAAAGAATGTACATCAAATAAAAACAAACCATCTTGACGTAAATGGTGAAATACTCTTCTAAATGTTTCTTGTACTCCATCTTCTTGCAATACATAATTTAATGAATCACAAAAGATGGTTACACAATCAAACTCACCTGGAACATCAAGCTCTCGCATGTCTTGTTGATAAAAAGGAATAAAGTATCCCTCTCCTCCTAGTTTTTGCTGAGCGACTGTTAACATTTCTTCTGAAAGATCGACACCTATTAAATCGTAACCCTTTTGCACAAGCGGCAGGGTTACATTACCCGTACCGCATGCTACATCAAGAATTTTTGCCTCTTTCATATCTGCCTGCTGTAAACTTTCCTCTGTAAATTCCACCCATTTATCATAAGGGACATCATTCATTAGTTCGTCGTACAACAATGCAAATTGTTCGTATTTCATTGGCCTAACTCTTCTGTAATATCTTCACGTGGCACATCGCCCCATAGACGCTCTAAATTATAGTGATTACGCTCATCTTTATGGAATACATGAGCAACTACATCTCCAAGATCAACTAATACCCAACGTGCTTCGTCAAACCCTTCCATACGTTGTACGTCGATTTGGAACTCATGTGCTTTTGATTTAATTTCACGTGCAATTGCTTGCACTTGTTTGTCTGAATTCCCGTGACAAATAATGAAATAATCTGCAATTGGTGAAATACCTTGCATATTTAGGACAACCATATCTTCTGCTCTCTTATCATCAGCTGCTTTTGCCGCTAATACTAATAAATCTTTATCGTTCATTTACTCATTTCCTCCTTGATAACTGCATTGTATGTTTGGAATGTTAATGGATAAATCGTCTGATCTTTTTCCATTAAAAATTGAATTGTTCTCTTTAACGCAAATAATAAAGCTTGATTTATATCCGTATATGCGAGTTTACGAGCCTCTTCCACTCCTGGAAACTTTCGCCCAGGTTCAATGTAATCAGCTACATAAATCACTTTATCTAACATCGTCATATTCTCATGACCACTTGTATGATATGTAATAGCTTGCAAAATTTCAGAATCCGTAATGCCTACTTCTTTTTCTACTAAGTATGCCCCAACAGGTGCATGCCATAACTCTTTGTTATAGCAAAGTAAATCTTTCGGCAAATCTTCACGTTTAATAATCTCTTCCATCTCTGAAATCGCTCTACATTTCGCATAATCATGGAATATAGCTGCCATCTCTGCTTTTTTTTCGTCCACACCGTATAACTTAGCAAGCTCAATCGCTGTCTCCATTACACCAATTGTGTGTATATAACGTTTTTCATGCATTTGTTGTTTGACAATATGCAGTGCATTCTCACGATTCATACAACCCATTCCTCTCGATATATACCTGTACTTTTTCGGGAAGTAAATATTTACACGTTTTCTTCTCCTTATATCTCTCACGTAATAAGGATGAAGAAACTGCAAATTCCGGAATTTCCACTGTAGTAATCTTATATGGTGTATGCAATGTATACCCAGGTCTTGCAACTCCAACAAACGTTACAAGATTAAGTAAAGCTTCAATGTTATACCACTTCGGTAAATACTCAACCATATCCCCACCAATAATAAAGTGAAACTGCACATCCGGATACTTCTTCGTCAATTGTAACATAGTGTCATACGTATAAGATGGGCCCTTCCTACTTAGCTCTTCTAAACAAATAGAAAAGTGCTCTTCTGCCTCAGTCGCGAGCTCTAACATATGTAAACGACTTTCTACACTTGTAATATTCCGCCCTTGTTTATGTGGCGGAATCTGGTTTGGCAAGAACCATACTTCTTCCAAGTTCAAAGCGTGATATACTTCATTTGCAATTAGCAAATGTCCATAGTGAGGCGGATCAAATGTACCGCCAATGATGCCAATTTTTCTCAAAAGAAACGCCCCTTCCTTTTACATACAGCAACTCTCCTCGGTTAGGAATGAAGAGAGTTGCTATTAATAAAAGTTCAATTGGTTTCGCTCTCTACATCATTACGCATAAACGATAAAAATAGCGCATGCTAGTCTTTTTATCGAGGAAGCTTAATTTGTTTATTTTCTCTTGATTCTTTGTATAAAACGATTGTGCTTCCAATTACTTGAACGATTTCAGCACGTGCACCTTTTGCAAGTTCTTCCGCAACCTCACGGCGATCAAATTCACAGTTTTGTAATACACTTACTTTAAATAACTCACGAGCTTCTAAAGTATCTGCGATTTGTTTAATCATATTTTCATTTACTCCGCCTTTTCCTACTTGAAAAATTGGTGTTAAATTGATGTGCTTGTGCACGTAAAAATCTTTTTTGTTTTCCTGTTAACATATATGTTAGCCTCCAAGCTTTTCTATAACTAATTGTTTCATTCTTTCGATATTTGGCGTGCGTCCTGTCCACATTTCAAATGCAAGTGCTCCTTGATAAACAAACATATCAATACCATTTTGAATGATTGCACCTTGCTCTTTTGCCTCACATAAAATTTTCGTTTCAAATGGATTATAAATTATATCTGATACAATCGTTCCTTTTTTTAACGAACAAATTTGTAATGGCGTATGTTCTACGTGTGGATGCATACCTATCGTTGTCGTCTGAATGATAATATCATAATTTCCTTGTTCTTCTGTCGCTTTTTCTAACGACAAAGCAACAGAATTAACATCGGCCGTACGTGCAGCAATAAGTTCCTTTGCCTTATCTACTGTACGATTGGCTACATCAATCTCTTTTACACCTACATCAGCAAGAGAAAAATAAATAGCTCGGCTAGCACCACCTGAACCAAGTAACAAAATACGTTTCCCTTGAAGTGGTTCATTACTAATTGACTGCAACGCTCGAACAAAACCAATCCCGTCTGTATTATAGCCAATTAATCTTCCATCCTTATGAACCACTGTATTTACTGCACCGATTTTCCTTGCCAATGGGTCAATCTCATCCAAATACTCCATAATAGCAACCTTGTGCGGAGTTGTTACATTAAATCCTGAAATACCTAATGCTTTTAAACCTCTTACTGCTTCCCCTAGCAATTCCTCTTCAACAAGGAACGCATGATAATGGGCATCCATATTCAAGTGTTCAAATGCGTCGTTATGCATAACGGGTGATAATGAATGTCCAATTGGATTTCCGATTACACCATATAATTGTTTCATAAATCCCTCTCCATATTAAATTAAAGATTTACGTAGTGAAACACTTACTCCTTTTGGTACGTGTGCAACAATTTTTGCTCCTGGTTCGGGGGGGGGGCCCATCCTAATCCAAAAAATACAACATCCGTTTTAGGTTCACGAATATTAAATTCGTATTTCACTAGCTCAGGCATATTTGCTAATTCTTCTGGCGTTGGTGGGCTTAGTAAATCCCCGGCATGATTTTTATATAATTCATCTGCTTTCTCAAGCTTTGTACGATGGATTGTTAAGCGATTCGAGAAGTGACAAGTAAATGCACGACGACCACCACTTACATAATCAAAACGTGCCAATCCACTAAAGAATAACGTTTGTTCTTCATTTAATTGGAATACCATCGGCTTAATTTCTTTTGTTGGTGTAATAAGCTTTAAGCTTTGCTTTCCAACATAATGAGCCATTTGGTGGTGGTTAATAATACCTGGCGTATCATATAAAGAAGACTCTTCGTCCAATGGAATATCAATTAAATCAAGTGTTGTTCCTGGGAAATGAGATGTTGTAATTACATTTTCAGTCTCATCACTAAATTCTTTAATCATACGATTAATAAATGTCGATTTCCCTACATTCGTACATCCAACAACATAAACATCTTTGCCGCCGCGATAATACTCAATAGCATCTGCTAATTCAGCGATTCCTTGTCCCTTCGCTGCACTAATTAAAAAGACATCTTCTGGTTTTAATCCTAGCTGCTTTGCACTATAGCGCATCCAATGTTTTACTTTATCATGTTTTACTGACTTTGGAATTAAATCAGCTTTATTTCCAACAAGTAATACTTTATTATTCCCTACGAAACGATGTAAGCCAGGTAACCAGCTACCATTAAAATCAAAAATATCTACAATTTTGACTACTAATGCATCTGATTTTCCAATTCCATTTAAAATGCGTAGGAAGTCATCATCTGTTAACGATACATCTTGAATTTCATTGTAATGCTTCAAGCGAAAACAACGTTGACAAATAACTTGTTCTTTCTCTAAAGATGAGGCAGGAGCATACCCCACTTCGTTTTTATTTTCTGTTTGAATTTCTACACCGCAACCAATACATTTAATTGTTTCAGTCAAACTTTATTCCTCCCAGTTAATTAAACCTTTTTTCTTCATATTTTTCATAATTCTTCGTTCAATTTTTCGATTAAAGCGCGTTACTAATCCGTCCGTTTGTGCTACCGGTACAACTAAAATTGTATGAAGGCCTACTCGGTTTCCACCAAGCACGTCAGTCAGTAACTGATCTCCAATTACTACAACTTCATCTGGCTGCAAACGCATCTCTTGTATCGCACGCTTAAATGCGCGAACAAATGGTTTACGTGCACTATGAATAAATGGAATACCTAATGGATCAGCAAAATCTTTTACACGTTGCTCATTATTATTTGAAACGACCGTTACTTGAATGCCTTGCTCTTTCATTTCCAAAAACCATTTTTCAAGTTGCGGTGTTGCATTGGGACGATCCCATTCAATTAAAGTGTTATCTAAGTCAGTAATAACACCTTTAATCCCACGTTTTTTTAAATCTTCTGGTTGAACATGATATACATTTTTCACATATTCATTTGGTAAAAATAGTTTCAATTTCTTTCACCTCTTTGAGGATTTTTCATAAAATTTTTCGACAACATTTTTCGATATATAACCTGTGGATAAAATTGTACACATTTTCCACATTAATTTTTCAGTTAATTTGGAATTTACTAACAAACTATACACACTTTATCCACCTAGGTATGTGGATAACCACTTGTTTGTGACTGTCATATTTTTTTGGTACATTAAATGCATCAACGAATCAATCCTTATATTATTAGGAGGTGACTCACCTTGAAAACAAAACATATGGAACAGTTATCCACTGAGTTACTCACTGAGTCTTATTATAAAGCAAAAGAACTAAAATTAAATCCCGACTTCATTTTACTTATAAAACAAGAAATCATTAGACGCTCATTAGAGGACAAGCTTGTCAAATCATCTTGATTACATATAAAGTGAAAGTTTAATCAGCCCTTACCAATTAAACAGTTAAAGGATAATTTATTGGATGCCCTGTAAAAAGAGCCATCCTACGATGGCTCTCGAATAAACAAGTACTCCCATCTAGGGGATTTCATCATTAAGTATCTTTGCCCATAACTCTTACTTACGGTTATAAAAGCTTTTCTTTATTTATGAGCTAAGCGAGTAGCTATTTTTTCACCAAGACGAAGCTCTTGTCCACTCTTTAATTCCTGCACTACTTCTATCATATCTTTTTCAAACAATAACACAACTGTTGAACCAAATGTAAAGTATGCCATTTCTTCACCTTTTTGAACAGTGTCTCTCTCATGCAAAAGCTCAATACTATTAACAAACATGGCCCCTACTTTTACAAGAGCCATATGCTCGCCATCACTGCTTACTTCTGTAACAGAACGATAATTTTTTGACAGTGGTTCTTTCCCGTATTCCATACCAGCTGCATTTACCGGATATGATTTTCTACCGAGTACAAATCTTTCAGTCACAGAACCAGAAAGCGGACTATGAATGCGATGATAATGACTTGGACTCAAATAAATTACCATATATGTACCGCCTGCATATCGCGTTGCACGTTCTTCATTACCTAGCATATCCACAATTGAATAGCGCTTTCCTTTAATATCAAATGTTTTTGTATCCTCAATAGGACCATGATCTGCAAAAACACCATCAACAGGACTAACGATACTCGATGCATCTGTATCAATACTACGCTTTCCTTCTTTTAGCTTACGCGTAAATAATTCATGCAATGTTCTATATTCCTTCAAACCCTTTTCCATCTCATCTTGATTAATTTGAAAAACTTTCGCATACGATGGAATAATGATAGAGCTCAAACGAGATTGTGCAAATTTACGTAATATATAAGAAGTAAAGCGACCATTTGTAAGTTCTATCATAAGTCGATATAATGTACGTCGCAAATTGCGAAACCCCCTAATCAGTCTATAACTTTAGTTTTCCCTTCTTTTCTTTCTATATCATATGTAAAATTGGTTCTTATTCCCACATATCATATAAAGCAGCCTTATTATATATACAGAAAACTAAGTATGGTATTATTCTTAAATTATTTAGCACCTTCTAATATTACAGATAGAATCCGTCATTTTCAACAGTGAACATGTATTTCTTCTTAGCATAACGCGTTTTCTTTTCTTATTTACAATAAGAAAAGCAGCCCATTTTAAATATGGCTGCTTCTAATACACTTTACTCTTTCGCTTTTTTCTCTTTCTCTGCCCTGACAAACTCGTGGAACATTTTCATTAAAGCACGCTTTTCAATCCGTGATACGTAGCTTCTAGAAATACCAAGCGCCTTAGCGATTTCCCGCTGTGTTTTCTCCTTATCTAGCCCAAGTCCAAAACGTTTCACAATCACTTCTTTTTCTCTTTCGTCTAAAATATCGATATACTCTTTAATTTTTTCTAACTCCATACTAAGCTGAATCATATCAATTACATCTTCAGACTCTGATTTTAATATATCAATAAGCGATATTTCATTGCCCTCTTTATCTTGCCCGATCGGATCATGAAGTGAAACATCTTTTTTCGTTTTCTTTAGTACACGTAAATGCATCAAAATTTCATTTTCAATACAGCGTGCTGCATACGTCGCAAGCTTCGTTCCCTTTCCTGCAGAATAGCTCTCGATCGCTTTAATGAGCCCAATCGTACCAATTGAAATTAAATCTTCTGCATCTTCTCCTGTGTTCTCAAATTTTTTAACGATATGAGCTACAAGCCGTAAATTATGTTCAATTAAAAGATTTCTCGCTTGAGCATCACCTTGCTCCATTAACTCTAAGTACTTTCTCTCATCATCTGATGATAACGGCTGCGGGAACGCATTATTCTTCACATAAGAAACAAAGACAAACACTTCTCGAACCATATATCCAATTGCGGCGAATAGACTCAAACCTTTCACCTCCGCCAAAATAGTGGTCTTTATTATGTGTATGTGGGCGTGAGGTTGTTTGTGTCTGTACAGTTTATTTATAAAACTCAACACTTCCAACATTTAAAATATTTTATTGTTATATTATAATTATATAAAATTGTTATTTATATATGAATATGCTATTAAAGGGGACATTATTCATGATTACATTAGAACGATTATTAAATGTAACAATTTATTTAGGGGTATTTTTACTTTTCATTTCGTTCATTACTTTTGTTATTAAAAGAGGACCTGATTTATTATTTTTTCAATTTGGAATTTCTTTATTTTTTGGAGCTCAAATTATAACTGGAATAAAATTTTTTCATAACTATGGTTTCTCGTTTCACTCAAAACTAGAACTACTTATCTTTATTTTCTATGTAATTGGAATTATTACATGTATACTATTGTTCTTTCATTTTCAAAATCTGTATCGAATTTTTTTATTAATTTGTAGTTTTTTATTTTTAACTGGATCCAATTATTACTTTAAAGAAACATTAAATTTTAGTAAAAAAATTCCAAAGCAACATAAAACTTTTTTAAGTACACAAGAAGACTCTTTTCCAAAAGAAGTCCGTAAATTTTCAGAGGATTACAATAATATAATAAGGAATGACTTTTATGAAATACCGATGATTCCTACTGAATTACAGATTACAAGCAAAAAAGATTCTTCACATAGTACATCTTTCTTAGTTGAACTTCATAATAGCGAGAATGAAATTACTGATGACTCTGTACAATTAACTCCATCAGACCGTTTTTATGTGCTGTTAAATACACAAAAAACAAAAATATCAAAAATAGTATATGAAGGGCAGAATTTTTTCACATTTACAGTCACACTAAAGGCTCTTAATTTACAGCAAGAACCAGAAATTCATAATATGTTTTTAGAAATAGATAAACGTAGAGCGATGAATCTTCTTAATTTTGAAATTAAAGCCCATACTAAAGAATGGAAAGTAATATTTAAAAGTGATAGTTCTCATTCCAATCTTCCTATCACATTTACTTTTGAAAAGCGAACAGGCAAATTATAAAAATAAAAAGAGTTATTTTCTTTGAAAAATAACTCTTTTTATTTTACTTACTCCAAATCTTTCTCCCCGCTTGGGCATCAATATAACGAATTTCCCGACTACAATCAAAAGGTTCTTTATGTTTTTCATCTGTCGTTTGTTTGTACAGTAGTTTGTATTTCGTTTCCTCTGCATCATGATCTAAAAACCATTCTAATTTAACTCGGATAGCCGCTCTGTATATTTCTAACGCTTTTTCTTTTATTAATTTTGGTGTTGTTTCATATGTAAGTAATTTTTTTATAAAGTTGCTAGACTCCCCCGAGTAGTGCATAACAGCACCATTTTCTGCATTGATGTTGATCATAAATTGGTTATACTCTGCCGGAATATCATTTATATATACAGAAAAGATAAATCTTTCAATCCCATCTTCTGCTTCTTCACGTTCCTCCCAAAGACGCAGATATTGTTTGATATCTGGAATAACTCGTTCTAAAAATTGAAGTGCTTTTTGTAAACATTCCTCTCTAGACAGTATTTGCTTTACTTCTTTATCATCTGTCAGTTTTATAAAACCAGTTAATTCATTGGTTAATTTATCAATTGTAACGCTAACTAAATTATTATATTTCAACATCGGTAAATGCTTTTTAAAGAATTCATTCATTAAATATGGATTCTTTTCTTCTTTCTGTTTTTGTAATTCCTCTTTCGGAACAAATTTCATCCTTATTTCATCATCATTTTCCGTCTCATCTACTTTTGTAAAACCTTCTTTATTCCAGTCAAATAATTCGAATATGTCACCTCGTTCGTTACCTTTTCTCGATTTTCCAACAGCTACAGCCGAAGGCAATTTATAATGATCTGGCTCATATAAATCTTTACCTGTACTTGCATCAATAAACGCATGACTAGGCTCTGGTTCATATACAAGATGGTACCCTTTTACTTCTTCCCCGCTTTCATACTCACATGAAGAGTATGTTAAATCTATAAATACAAGTCTCATATCTTGTCTAGCTTTCAAATTTTCTAAAACGATATTCTCCTCAACAATTTCACTTGGCCATAACGGTTTTTTCTCTATAGCTTTTTGTCCATTGTAATGAAATTGCACAACATTACCTGAAGGGTTCACTCGCACAACGCACCCTGTATTCGGCAATGGATAGCTATTCACTTCTTGCATATAATTTACTTCTTTCCAACCACGCCTGTCGTCCTTAACCGTTACATATGTATAGAATTCATATCCTTCTTTTGTATATTTTTTCAAGAACGCATTTGCAATCTCCCTTGCCTTCTTCTCCTCTATCGCTTCCTTACCACTTGAAAAAGAATTTTCATCATCTATCCTAAACTCAATTAAATTACCAGTATGTCTATTCAATGTAATTTGTATCGTTCTCTCCTGATCCTCTTTATGCTCCCACCATAATAGATGATACGGGTCATCAACCCCTTCTTGATCATCTACAACAAGACTATATTCATCTGGAATGTTAATAATATGAGCCACTCGCTCTTTTCTTTCTTTATCTTTTTGATTCATCATACCGCTCCCTTTATTACATTTTAAGGTAATTATAACAAACAAAACCAAAGAACTATAAAAAAAAGACTAGAGATATCTCTAGTCTTTTACTTCGTCTCACGATGTAACGTTACTCGCTTTAATCGTGGACAATATTTTTTTAGTTCGATGCGTTCTGGATTGTTTCGTTTATTTTTTTTAGAAATGTAATTACGATCGCCACACTCCGTACAAGCTAATGTAATATTTACACGCATATTTAATTCTCCTTTCTTTCAAAGATTGCAACTAAAACGTAATGATTACGATTTATATATTATAAAACTTCATTCTATTTGTCCATTGCAAAAACAAGAAGATTCCATTTAGAATCCCCTTGTTTTTTATAGTTAAATAAATTTTGTCCCGCATTAACGGCCAATAAGACCCCTACTGATTTAAAGTTTCACTTTATTAAAACGATTCGTATGTAACAAACTCACTAATCGGCTTTCGATATCCTCGTGGACGAGTTTTAGTCGTATCACTTTTTCCTATCGTAATCATTAAAACAGGTACTATATGCTCCGGCATATTTAATTCACTTTGTACTGCTTTTTCATCGAAACCAATCATTGGACATGTATCATAGCCATAATATTTAGCTGCGTACATAAAAGTCATCGCGCTTAACGAAGCATTTCTAATCGCTTCATCCTCCATGAAACGCTCTCCTTTTCCTTCATATAAACCTTTCGTTTTCCTAATTGTATCTTCATATTCACATTCATCAATCATCTTTAAAACTTTCATGCCGAAGTAAATATTTTCAACATTTTGGTATGCTTTTTTATCACCACAAACGAACACTACCGCTGATGCACTCGATACTTTATATTGACCGAAAGCTAATTCTTTTAATCTTTCTTTTCGCTCTTGATCACGAATTACAACATAATGTGTGTGCTGCAAATTATAGCAAGATGGAGAAAGCTTAGTTAACTCAAATATTTTTTTAAAATCCTCATCAGGGATTTCTATACCTTGTATAAATTTCATTGCAGAACGTCTAGCAATTGCTAATTCTTCAAAGTTCACCATATATCCTCCTCAATAACTATAAATTTAAATATACATTAATTTATACAAATAGATAAATCAAATAAAAACACTTTAAATCCGAATAATAATTATGATTAACAGCAAAAAAGACAAAAAGCTGAAACAATTAGTTCATACGAAATTCACACGAATCTATTACTATAGAAACTGTACATAGTGAACTTATTAACAATCACGTTTATTAATATAAAATCTTACTCGAAAGGAGTTGAAAGTATGAAAACTAAATATCGCTTTATGATCTCATCATTTGCTGCTTGCGCTTATATGATTTGGTATTTAGTATAATAACGACCTCACTTGCAAATAGGAAAAGGTGTGTATATAAATGGAATATAATCAATCAACAGTTAACTACTGGAAAGCTTTTGTATTACCATATACATTTGCTTTAGAAGAGTTAAAAACTAAATTTGAAATTATGAACCGGGAAGCTCAATTTCTAGAGGATTACAACCCGTTTGAACATATAAAAACAAGACTAAAACAACCTGAAAGTATTATTAAAAAACTAGAGCGCAAAAACTTATTACCAACAGTTGAAAATGCTCAAACACATTTACAAGATATTATTGGTATTCGTATTACATGTTGCTTCGTAGAAGATATCTATCATTTGAAAGAAGTCATTCAAAAACGCGAAGATATGGAAGTCATAGAAGTAAAAGATTATATCGCTAACCCAAAACGAAACGGATATAAAAGTTTACACATGATCATTAAATACCCTTTATCACTAAATTCTGGTACAAAAGATGTATTTGCAGAAATTCAGTTACGTACACTGGCAATGGACTTTTGGGCAAGTTTAGAACACAAACTTTATTATAAATATGAAGGGAAAATACCGGAGTATTTAAAAGATGAACTACATGATGCAGCAATGAAAGCTGAAGATCTGGATAATAAAATGGCCACAATTCGTCAAGATATTGATGATATTGAGGCATGTTCAAATCAAATTATGCTACCACTATAAAAAAAGGTTCTCGCCAATGAGAACCTTTTTTCTATCATTTTTGGGAAGTACGACTCCACACTTATTAAAGTTTCACTTTATTTTTTCTCTATCGTTCGAACCTCTTCAATCTTCCATTTATCATCTTCTTTCCCAAGAGCATACTGTACTTTCTTTTGAAGAGTGATACTGTCGTCTACTTCCTTTTCTTTCGTTTCAACAATAACATACCCTACTTTACTAACTTTCATATCTATATGTTCCAATTCAATTTTCTTATTTCCCTTTTGAAATGCGGCTTCTTTTTGTGTTTTTAAGTCTTCAGCACTAGGCATCTTCTTTGAAAATAACTCCATATGTTCTGCAAGATTTTTTTCATTCGTCGTTCGCACAAATGTATGAATAACATCTTGAATAGATCTCTCTTCTTCTTTTGTTATTTGTACCTTTTCCTCAGTTTTTTTAGTAGTAGATTTTTGTTCTACGTTATTCTCTTCTTGTTGACATCCAACTAGTAGTACTACAAACACTAGAAGGAATCTTAATTTCCTAAATAACTTTTTCATATTCCCAACTCCTAAAAAGAAAAGTGAGGCATTTCGCCTCACTTTCGCTCTTAATTAGCGTCTTCCTTTATTCGGATCGCCACCGCCAACAATATCAAAGACACGTTTCGCTATATTTGTATTCTCTTGAACGCCAGAGAACAAGTATTTACCTGGACCAAATGCATATACGTTCACATCTTCCCCTGTATGTCCACCCGTTGTCCAGCCTGTAACCGAGCGCTTATTGAAAATATCTTCAATTGCATTATCAATCTTTGTTACATCTTTTGACGGAGCTATATCATTTACAGCTTGAATTTCTTCTGGAGTTAATTGTAAATCAATATACTTTTTCAATGTTTCTTCTACATTTGCACCTTTTGCAATCTCATTTGCCATAAAGTCTGGTGTGCGCTTTGCAGCTTTAATTGGTTCTACTTTAAAGTTATACTCGCCATTGGCACCTAAAGATAAGCCACCAGTAGCGTGATCTGCCGTTGCAACAACTAACGTATTTTTATCTTTTTTCGCAAACTCAATCGCTGCTTTGAAAGCTTTTTCGAAGTCTTCCATTTCACTCATTGCACCAACAATATCATTATCATGTCCAGCCCAGTCGATTTGACTTCCTTCCACCATTAAAAAGAAACCATTTTTATTTTTGTTCAAACGCTCAATTGCTGCATTAGTCATTTCTTCTAATGAAGGTGTTTTCTCATTACGGTCAATCATTTTATCTAATCCACCTGGTGCAAATAAACCAAGAATTTGGTCATTTTTATCATTTAACAATTGATCTCGATCCGTTACATAGCTATAACCAGATTTCTTAAACTCTTCTGTAAGATTACGATCTTTTCTAACAAAGTTCTTTACGCCGCCGCCAAGCATAACATCTACTTTATGCTTCCCTTTAATTTTCTCATCAAAATAATCATTTGCAATTGCGTCCATATTTTTACGGCTAATGTCATGCGCACCGAAAGCAGCTGGTGTTGCATGTGTAATTTCAGAAGTTGCAACGAGTCCCGTTGATTTCCCTTTTTCTTTCGCTTGCTCAAGAACTGTTTTCACTTCCGCTTTATCATTATCAACTGCAATTGCAGCATTATATGTTTTAATCCCTGCTGACATAGCTGTTGCTGCCGATGCAGAGTCTGTAATATTTTCATGTTCATCTTCTGGGTATGTTTTTTGTGTTCCTACAAGATGCTTATCAAATTCTGTAGATTCCATTTCAAAGGTTTTTGGATTATCTTTCATATAACGGTGAGCCGTCATATATGAAGGACCCATACCATCCCCAATTAATACGATAACATTTTTAATCTTTGCATTGCTTCCGTTCTCATCTGCATTAACCTCACTAGAACGAGTAAAATTCCATGTTGCTACCGAAGTAACTGCTAATGATGCCACAACTGCAAATGGCCATGCTTTTTTCACAAACTTTTTCACTGTCTTGTCCCCCTAATTAGGTTATTCATTTCCCACTATCAAATTTAACGGAAGACTATTAAGAGAAAATTAGCTGTATGTAAATTTTTTGTTAACTTATGTAAATATCAGTTATAATTTGTATAACTTTGTCTTTTTGTATCAATCATCCCGCCCTTTACAATTTAAATATAAACAAGTTGGATTTCATTTAACGTAAATCTCTTTTTTACATTTTGACTCTATTTTTATGAAAATAAATAGAAATGCGGTGAGCCTTTATGAAAATAGTAAAGCTAAATGAGTCTTTTATTTTTGAATTACTTAATCTTTGCAAATCTGTTGGATGGTTACACGATGAAATTTTTATGAAAAAACAATTCGAAATGTATCTTTCTATCGGCACACTTGTAGGTTACATTCATGAGAACAAACTCATTGCGACTGGAGGAGTATTTCCCTTTACAAGTAACTTCGCTTCCATTGGTATGTTAATCGTTCACCCTAATTTTCAAGGACGCGGAATAGGGCGCATGTTGCTAAATCATTGCTTGGAACAAATTCATCCAAAACAACCCATTGCACTTATTGCGACAAAAGCTGGCGAACCTCTATACACATCATGCGGATTTCAAACAGCAACAACGATTCATCGTTTTGAAAAGCAAACTATTAAGACGTACCCTTCTCACTTACAACAAGTACAAGAAGAAGACCTTATATCTCTTACTTCTCTGGATCAAATTGCAACTGGTATGAATCGTTCTCTACTTTACTCTTTGCTATTACCAAGGGCTGTACACTCTTTTAAAATTGAAAGAAATAACTGTATAGAAGCTTTTTCATTATGCATACAAAAGGGCAATATATTATGTATCAATCCACTTATCGCCAAGCAAGCAGAAGATGCTATTCAATTATTAAAAAAGATATGTGAATGTTGGAATGGTATAGTACGAATTGATGTCCCACACTCACAATTTACATTTCGTAAATTTCTTCAAACAGAAAATTTCCAAGAAACGCTCCTTTCACCTCTTATGATAAAAAATGGTAGCCGACTTCCTGGAAATCGTAATATGCTATTTGCTATGATAGATACAGCGTTATGTTAGAAAGGAGACACCTAATTGAAGCGATTTAGCTATTTTATGGTAGGTTGTCTTACTCTTACACTATTAGTAGGATGTAGTGCAGCAGAAAAGCCAGTAGAACAAGTAAAACAAGTTAAAAATACAATTACAGCGAAACTAGCTACCGAGGAAAAAATGGTAGAAATAGATGGTCAAACCATTTACTTTAAAAAGATTGGTAATGAAAAACCACCTTTACTTATGATTCATGGCTTTGGAGGGTCATCAGATGGTTTTCAAAAGATTTACTCCGATTTAGCAAAAGATCATACAATTATTTCTGTAGATGCTTTAGGATTCGGGCGCTCATCTAAGCCAATGGATTTTTATTATTCTTTTCCAACTCATGCAAATTTGTATTATAAATTAATGAAAAAACTAGGGTATGATTCATTCGCAATACTGGGGCATTCCATGGGGGGAGAAATTTCTCTAAATTTAACATATTTATATCCTGAAGCAGTTACTCACCTTATTTTAACTGATGCTACAGGTGGCCCTCATACATTCGTTACTAAACAAGGCTCACCAAAACCACAATTGTCGACTGATTTAAATGCAGTTTCTTCTATTACAGATTATGATGAAAGCAAAGTGAAATTCAAACGTAATGATGAAGAGCATTATAATAAAATGAAATTATGGCCTAGACGTCTTAAAATTAATGCAAATGAAATAAAACAGCCAACTTTAATTATATGGGGCAGAAATGATAGTAGCGTTTCCTGGAAAGAAGGAGAAACGTATCATCAATTCTTAAAAAATAGCACTTTACATATTATTGAAAAAGGTTATCATGCACCATTTCGCCAAGAACCACAAGAATTTGTCGGGTATGTAAAAGATTTCTTTAAGAACAATCCGATCAAAGTTGAAAAATAACATAAACGGGTATCTCATTTTGAGATACCCGTTTTCATATATTAAGCAGCTTGCTTTTGGCGTTTTTGAGTTTTTGATCCTAATACTTTCGGGATAACAAAGCCATCCATTCCAAATTTCCCAGCGTTCATACCGGAAACAAGAACAAACATAGATAAGATAACCATCTCAGGGTTCACACCAATTGACCCACTAAACATATAGGAAAAGTTCATTACAAGACCAAAAAAGACCGCTGTTTTTGTTAAACAGCCTACAATTAAACCAATTCCGACTAAAATTTCCCCCCATGTTACAAGTGTATTAAACAAATCTACATTTGGAATTGCAAATTCTTGTAAGAATGATGCCCACCAAGATTGAACAGCCGGTTGTGCACCTTTAGATTTTTCAATTGCACCTTGCAAATAACCTGTTGCATCGAATCCTTTTCCTTGTAGTTTACCGATTCCAGCCATTAACCATGTGTAACCAAGATATACTCGAATTACTGCTAATACAAAAGAAACTGCTTTGTTTTCTCTTAAAAATTGAATAACCATATCTTCCTCCTAAAGTTGTAATTAAGTTAGTTACAGATAATATAATAACATTAGTTACTTATTTTTAAAACGTTAATTATGAATAATTTGTGACATGCGTATGAAACATTCAAAACTAACGTTTATATAGTAACTTTTATTACCTGTAAAAACTTGAACATATCATACCACAGGTGATAATCATTTTCATTGAAAAAAATGTAAAAAAATTGTGAGTTAAATGTGAAACACGTTTATTCGAATATAGAATAAACGTGTTTCACACTAATTATAGAATCGAAATGTATGTGTCTCCTCATCAATTAAACTCGCTTCTTGAAACGCTTCTTCTAACGTTTTCCCATGGTTAATAACCCCATAAAATAAGCGTATAGTAAACATAAGTGCTGCATTTCCATCTACATAATCAATCGATCCAATATATGATTTCGCACCACTATGTAAAAAAGATTTTGCTAGATTTTTCTCCCCTAACGTGCACCCGCTATTTACAATATGTGTATTATGCAATTTTGCATATTCATAAATTTCTTCTGCACCAAAATACCCTCTCGGTTCATCTTGTTCATATACTTCTTCGCCTAACTCTTCCATGACAAACTTCCCTTCTTCACCATGAAAGCAAAAAATAATATAATTAACATCGTTAAATAAGTTCTTTCCAGAAAGAACTCCCACAAAATCTTTCGGTCTACCAATCCAATATGTCACAACCCTTGCACCAAAATATTCAAGAGATGCTCGGATTGATTGCGCCTCTAAATCCGAATTAAAACCAACTACTAATGCAATATTCAACATACAATCCCCATCCTATAATCAGCCCTTATCAATCAGAATTTTCTGGGATAAATCCATTTCATATATACCCGTTTCTTTCAAAAAATCTGATCTAGTTAAAACGACTTTCTGTAAATATTGCCTATATGCTGTAATTGTTCCATCGTGGGATACAATGCAAATTCTTTCAACACTCAGTTCATAACACCAAAGAAGAAATTCATCTACTATTTGCTGAAAACTATTCTCTGAAATAGTGTTTATACCTTCCTTCCATAACTGATTATTTGAGCTTTTCTCTATCGAAAAATGCGGAAATAACTTTGTTATCATTCCCTGATCTACTATATAATCGCACGGTAATGTTCTCGCTTCTTCTCGATAAGGAAAAATACGCGGAGATACATATGGATGAACGATTTTTTGACAAGCAACTTTCGCACTCCATATTGTCGCCGTTTGCAAAGTTCTAAGTGTAGGACTAGCAATTAATATATCCGCCTCTTGTAATGGCACATTGCATTGAAGTAATTTAGCCTGATTCCTTCCTTCATCCGTCAATGGCGGATGAAGCACTTTTAAACTTGATGGCAAATCCCTTGTATGTTCTCCTTCCCCGTGCCGAACAAAGACGATTTTCATCCCCTTCCTCCTCTCATTATGAAATCCTCTTACATATTTCTTCCCTATCTCATACTTTATTCCTGCTATATGAAAAACTGATATGTAAAATACTTTTTACAAGGGAGAAGTGAATCAAAAAATATAAAATGGATAACCATCTTAATTGGAATGATTATATGGGGATACATAAATGGATTTTTTAGTAGTGATAAAGTGAAACTTTAATCCGTGGGGGTTTTGTTCATCCCCCCACGGATTATTAGTTGAACCAATCGGGCTTTTACGGACAGTTGATCCCCACCTAACTTCTTTGCCTCCGCTGAATTTTGAGGTGGGGGTCTTACTGCCCGTTAATGCGGGATAAAACTGCTAATCCTTGGATTACAGATGATGAACGTGAAACAAAAATTAAGCAAAAAGCAATTACGGCAAGCTGGTCCGGTGTTTTTATGTTTTGTACCATTAGCCTCTTAAATAAATGGTTAGGTTTAAGCACAAACGATAAATCACCGTACTTACCAGACACTATCGCAGCTATTTTAAAAGAAAATGTAGAGTTACAAGTTTTACTCATGCTATTTGTTATGTATGGAATATTTTACTTACATTATCGAAGAAAATTAAGTGCCTAACTTCTAACTCATGATTATCCTCCTAAATGGTTATAGTAATCATGACAAAATGAAAGGAGAGATATAAACATGAGTAACTCGAATGAATTTTTAGATACACTACATGAAAAACAAGCAAAAGATGAACAAAATAGAAAGCGCCAAGGGAACGGAAACCCAGCGAAAAAAAAGCCAAATAAAACACATAAATAACAATTAAAACTGCTTAAAATGATCTTTTAGGCAGTTTTTTTATTCTTCTTTCACCGAGATAACATTTCCCCAATTCCATTTCTCATAATACCACGCTGGTACATCTATATTTTCAATCCACTTCTTTTCCTGCTTCCGATCTTTATGAGCAAGCCATACATCCGCTTTCTTACGGTCTGAACGTATCCAAATTAATTGATTACTCTTCTTCATGAAGATCGGGTGGTAATCCCCTTGCTTGTTCGTTTTCTTTGTGATTTGATGCTGTGCATTACTTGTACTATCGACCTCATATAAAGATGGTAGTGGCCTTTTTTCTGGTGGAGTTTCTATCCCTGCCTCTTTTGCTCGTGAAACGATAATTACTCTATCGTTCTTCCATACAAAATCCCAATCAACATATCCTTTCGGCGTAAATATGTTCTGCTGAAGTGCTGGCAATTCCTTTACTTTTAAATGTTTATTTTCTAATGCAACTCTTCCGCTCCCTTCAATATAAGCTAATATATTTTTTGATGGTGCCCATTGAAACCATTGTGCGTTTAATAACATTTGATCTACTTTTTCAAACCGACTGCCGTCTGCACGAACTAAGCAAAGCGTATTACTATCAGCTGACCATGAAGCTGTCGGTACTGCTAAAAATGAAATCCACTTTTGATCTGGTGACCACTTAAAGCCACTTGCTACTAGCGCTAGGAAATCATCGTGTTCATTTGGCAATGCATACAAATGCTTCATTTTGTGAGGATTCATATGTGCATCTTTTTGCACTTCATATAGCTGAGCCCCTGTCCATCCTGTTGGAAGTAAGTGCGCTTCAGAGGATACAAGAAAGTTCTTTCCATCGGGGTACCATGCATAATCCCCTACACCAGCCGATACATTTTCAAAATCTGCATTCTTTTTTTCTACATCAAATGTATTTAATGTACCTGTAAATATAAATGCAATTATATTTTCTGTTGGTGACCATTGATAATTCGATGCTTCTGAGTGAAACGGCGTAACTTTCTTTCCATCTTTCAGCCGATATAACTCAAGAATACTTTGTTTCTTCCCTTTTACATACGCTAGCCATTCCCCATCATATGACCACTTCGGCCCTGTTATGTACTCTCCTTTTGTAATCTGTATTTCTTTCCCATCAACTTTAATCCAAAGATTATGATGACGAATAAAAGCAACTTTCACACTATTATTTTCTGCACTAGTAATAGTGATAGAACATAAAAACATAAACAACACTACACTACTACTTACTATTAGCCTTTTCATACCATCACTCCATTTCCCTCATAGCATTCCTCACTTTATCCCTACAATATGTGAAAAATATCGATTCGACATAATCAGAAAAAATTTCCCAAGAAATTTTCAATCCATAGAGGATTGGTATGAATTATGTCGAAAGTATAGTTTAGCCAACATTTATATGTATAATTTCTAACTAAAATGCAAGATTTTATTTCTGAATATTGGCACTTTTATTAGGGGGAGTATCAATGAAAAAAACTACATCTACACTATTAAGCATGGCGCTTGTCTTTTCTAGTTTTGGAGCTTTAAGTGCTCATGCTGAATCACTACAAAAGGAGAAGCAATTTAGTCCACAATTAAAAACAACGATTGAACAGTGGGGAGAACATAAAATCGCTCAAAATGTTGAAACGAAAACAACAAAAGAAATATCAGTAATTGTAGAATTACAACATGCACCTCTCGCTGCTCAAAGTAATATTCAGCATGCTCCAGATTTACAAAATAGTAATGCACAGTCTTATCATGCTGAGCTCAAAAAAGCACAAGAAGATACGACTAAGAAAATAAAAGAAAAAGCACCTGGTGCAAAAATTAAAGAAGTGTATAATACGTTATTTTCCGGATTCTCTATTTCAATTCCTGGAGATCAAATTACCTCTCTTGCCTCTTTACCTGAAGTAAAAGCAGTCTATCCGAACTTAACATATAAATTACATGAAACATCAAAAAGTGCTATTAACGAAGAAGCACCAAATATCGGTGGACCGACAATTGGTGCACCTGAAGCGTGGAATTTAAAAGATCCATTTGGCAAACCGCTTGATGGAAAAGGCATGAAAATAGCCATTATCGACTCTGGCGTAGACTATACACACCCTGACCTAAAGGCAAATTATATCGGTGGATATGACACGGTTGATGAAGATAACGATCCAATGGATGGTAACGTACATGGTACTCATGTAGCTGGAATTATTGCGGGTAACGGAAAAATTAAAGGCGTTGCTCCAAACGCTTCTATTCTAGCCTATCGTGTAATGAATGACGGTGGAACTGGTACAACAGATGATATTATCCAAGGAATTGAGCGAGCAATTCAAGATGGTGCGGATGTGTTAAACCTCTCCCTTGGGCAGGATTTAAATGTACCTGATCAGCCTGTAACATTAACGTTAGAACGAGCAGCGAAACTTGGTGTTACTGCTGTCGTTTCAAATGGAAATGACGGACCAAAACCTTGGTCTGTTGATGCTCCCGGTAACGCAAGTAGTGTCATTTCTGTTGGAGCATCTACGGTTTCTATCCCGTTTCCAACATTCCAAGTAACTGGTTCCAGCAAAACATATCAAGGGTTACCATTATCAAAATCCGATTTTCCAATAGAAAATGATTCTCCTCTTGTATATGTTGGTTATGGCAATCCAAGTGATTATGCAAAACAAGATGTGAAAGGGAAATTCGCACTTATTTTACAAGGTACTTCTAGTACATTAGTAAAAGCAGAACAAGCGAAGCAAGCTGGTGCACTTGGTGTGTTATTAATCTCTAGCGAAAAAGAAATTAATATGATGCCGGAATATTTTTCACGTGAACATCTAGCTGTCCCAGTAATGCAATTATCAAATACAAATGGGGAAGAATTAAAAACTTTAATTACAAAACGAAAGAAAAATATAAAAATTGGACAACCAAAGCAAACAGAACTTATCGGTAACTTTAGTTCAAGAGGACCATCACAAGGAAGTTGGCTAATAAAGCCTGATGTTGTTGCACCTGGAGTACAAATTACTAGTACAGTACCGCGAGGCGGCTATGAATCGCATAACGGAACAAGTATGGCTGCTCCGCAAGTAGCTGGAGCGGTTGCCCTCTTGCGTCAAATGCATCCTGATTGGACGACAGAACAATTGAAAGCGGCTCTTGCCAACAATGCCAAAACATTACATGATGTCAATGAAAATACATACCCTGTTATGGCACAAGGATCTGGTTTAATTAACATTCCGAAAGCAGCTCAAACAAATGTATTAGTAAAACCTAACAATGTCAGCTTCGGTCTTATTAAGCCCAATAGCGGAAAAGTAAAACTGACGCAAAATGTTACATTACAAAACCTTTCTAGTAAAAAGAAAAGTTTTTCAACTCGTGTGGAATTACTAGATGCAAACACAAAAACAAAAGTAAAAGCTTCTGTCCCTTCATCGATTAGCATTCAACCGAATAGTAGTACCGAAAAACCATTTACTATCACTGTAGATAGCTCACTACAACAAGGTGTGTATACTGGAAATGTATATGTAAAAGAACAAGGGGCAAAAGAAGAAATTCGAATTCCATTCACATTTAGTATCGATCCTAAAGATTATAAACGTATCGATGGACTTGAAATTATTAATTCTACTTTTAGCCCAAATGGCGACCACGTACTAGATGATAATCTCATCAACTACTATTTAGTTGCGCCTGTGGATGATATCACATTGCATGCAAATTTAGTTACGAAAGAACGTGTAACGTATCAAGGGATTATCCATCAAGCTAAAAATGCAACTCCTGGGTATAAACCTTTCAAATGGAATGGTACAAAAGCAGATGGCACTCCTTTAACTGATGGGCTATATCAAATTGAAGCAGTTGCTTCTAATTCTGGCGGGGAAACAAAGCAAACAGCTGCTGTATTTCTTGATCGAACTGCACCTAAGTTAACACACGAGGTTGACCAAGAAAATCTCGTAATTAGAGGAAAAGTTGATGATATTCTACTAGATTGGATGTCAGAATCTGGTTGGATAGCACCTGGTATTCCAGTGAGAATGCAATATGAAATTAACGGAAATGGTGTATGGGAACAGGCATTCCTGAACCCTTGGGAGAAAAGCTATGACATTTATTTCGATCGCACTCAATTACAAGAAGGAAAAAATACTATTCACATTGTAGCAACTGATGCAGCTGGCAATACCTCTAATTTAACTGTTAATTTAGAAGTGAAATAAAGTAAAATTTTAATCAGTGGAGATTTCGTTCATCCCCACTGATTATTAGCCTTCACCAATCGGGAGTTACGGGCAGTTAATCTCCCATCTCACTTCTTTGCTCCAACCGAATTTTGAGGTAGGAATTTTACTGCTCATTAACACGGGATAAAAAATTTTTGTTGACAATTTTTTTAATATAGTTTTATAATACAAAACATAGTTTAGTTGAACGAATTATATATCGGCTTTGAAGGAATACTAGTAGCGACTTATATCACTGTCTCAGAGAACTGATGGTTGGTGCGAATCAGTACATATACAAGCGTGAATTACAATTCTGGAGCTTCTTTCCCGTAATGCTTTTTATGCATGAAGAGAAAGACGGATCTTTCCGTTATCGTAAAGTGAGTGGTAAACAATTAGTTGTTTACAAATAGGGTGGTACCGCGATTTTTATCGTCCCTATCGGATTTTCCGATAGGGACTTTTTTGCGTCCATCCTCTTACACAATTTCATATATACGCGTTGAAAGAATCGCAGTAGTATCTTATATCCCTGTTACAGAGAGCTAATGGTCGGTGGAAATTAGCACATATATAAGTATGAATTACAATTCTGGAGCTTCTTTTTCGTAGTGCTTTTATGCATGAAGGAAAAGACGGAATTTTTCCGTTATCATTAATTGAGATGTAAGTATATTTTCACTTACAAATAGGGTGGTACCGCGATTCTTTCGCCCCTATCGGATTTTCCGATAGGGGCTTTTTCTATTTCTCACAGAAACAGATGTTAAATAATTCCGAATCTTATGATAAAATTTTATAAGCGCTTACAAATAATGAAGGGAGGTGATACAAGCTATACGAAATCGATATTCAATTTTATAGAAAAAAAGGAGGATGTCTAAATGACAAAGAAAACAGAAATTCCATCGCATTTAAAACCATTCGTATCCACACAACATTATGATCAATACACACCGGTGAATCACGCTGTGTGGCGTTACATTATGAGACAAAATCATAGCTTCTTAAAAGACGTTGCTCATCCAGCCTATGTGAACGGACTACAATCATCTGGTATTAATATAGATGCAATTCCAAAAGTAGAAGAAATGAATGAGTGTTTGGCACCAAGTGGCTGGGGCGCTGTAACGATTGACGGACTTATTCCCGGCGTAGCATTCTTCGATTTTCAAGGACACGGATTACTACCGATCGCAACAGATATTCGGAAAGTAGAAAATATCGAGTACACACCAGCTCCAGATATCGTACACGAAGCCGCAGGACACGCACCGATTTTACTTGATCCTACATATGCAAAATATGTGAAACGTTTTGGGCAAATTGGTGCAAAAGCTTTCTCTACAAAAGAAGAACATGATGCATTTGAAGCTGTTCGTACATTAACGATAGTGAAAGAAAGCCCTACTTCTACTCCTGATGAAGTTAAGGCTGCTGAAAATGCTGTAATTGAAAAACAAAACTTAGTTTCTGGTTTATCAGAAGCTGAACAAATTTCACGTCTTTTCTGGTGGACAGTAGAATATGGATTGATCGGAAATATAGATGATCCAAAGATATATGGTGCTGGTCTCCTTTCTTCTGTTGGCGAAAGCAAACATTGCTTAACAGACGCTGTAGAAAAGGTTCCATTTTCTATCGAAGCATGTATAGGGACAACTTATGACGTAACAAAAATGCAACCACAACTATTTGTTTGTGAATCCTTTGAAGAATTAACAGATGCGCTTGAAACATTTTCTAAAACAATGGCCTTTAAAACAGGTGGAAAAGAAGGTTTAGAAAAAGCAATTCGCTCTGAGAACTATGCAACAGCTGAGCTAAATAGCGGATTACAAATTACAGGTACATTTAGCGAGACAATTGAAAACGATGCAGGTGAATTAATTTACATGCGAACAAATTCGCCAACGGCATTAGCACTTCATAATAAACAGTTAGCGAATCATTCTACTTCTGTACACAGTGACGGATTTGGAACACCGATTGGATTACTCACTGAAAATATTGCATTAGAAAATTGTACAGACGAACAACTACAATCATTAGGAATTACAATTGGAACTATCGCTGAGTTTACTTTTGCAAGTGGTATTCATGTAAAAGGAACAGTAACAGATATTGTAAAAAACGATAAGAAAATTGCTCTTATTTCCTTTATCGATTGCACAGTTACTTATAACGCCCGCGTTTTATTTGATGCTTCATGGGGCGCATTTGATATGGCTGTTGGCTCACAAATCACTTCAGTATTCCCAGGTGCCGCAGATGCCGCAGCATTTTTCCCAATGGATGAAGAAGTTCACGAAATTCCTGCTCCACTTGTACTGAATGAACTTGAACGTATGTATCAAACAGTTCGAGATATTCGAAGTGAGGGGATTTTACACGACGCGCATATCGATCAATTAATAGCAATTCAAGAAGTATTAAATAAATTTTATGCGAAAGAATGGTTACTGCGCCTTGAAGTATTAGAGTTACTTTTAGAGCATAACAAAGGGCATGAAACATCGGCAGCATTACTACATCAACTTTCTACTTTCACAACTGACGAAGCTGTAACACGCCTTATTAACAATGGTCTTGCGTTACTTCCAGTAAAGGATGTGAAAAATGATGCTAAGATTAACTGAAGAAGAAGTTCACGAAGAATTATTGAAGGTAGATAAATGGATGGTAAAAGATGAGAAATGGATTGAACGAAAATATATGTTTTCCGACTACTTAAAAGGAGTCGAATTTGTCTCTGAAGCCGCCAAACTATCAGAAGAACATAATCACCATCCATTTATCCTTATCCAGTATAAAGCAGTTATTATTACTTTGTCATCTTGGAATGCAAAAGGTTTAACGAAACTAGATTTTGAGCTTGCAAAACAATTTGATGAACTATTTTTACAAAACGAAAAAGCAATTATAAGAAAATAAAAAGAGAAGCCTTTTTAGGCTTCTCCTTTTATTTTGAAATGGATACAATGTCCAAATGGATCCTCGACTTGTAATATTCCATCTTTGTACGTAGCAATCTTGCCAATATTTTTTAAGCTTTCACATACTTGCTCTTTTTGTTTTTCATCCGCTAGTACAATTGTGAAATATTTTAAACCAACAGAACCTGGCATTTGCGGTGGTACCCCTTCACCTTGCCACGTATTTAAACCGATATGGTGATGATAACCACCTGCTGATACGAACAACGCTCCATTACGAGCTGGGATCGTTACTTCAAAACCAAGACCATCAACATAGAAACATTTCGCTTCCTCTAAATCAGCTACATGGAAATGAATATGCCCCATCACAGTACCAGCTGGAAATCCATTCCATGTACTTCCTTGCTGTAATAATTCTTCACCAGCTAACGGGTTACTAACAAATGGGAGTTCTCCATTCTCATCACGCCAAACTTCTTTTTGTCGATCATGATAAATTTCAATCCCGTTTCCATCTGGATCAGCTAAATAAAGAGCTTCACTAAAGTAATGATCGGCTCCGCCATGTAGTGGATATACCATCTCTACAAGATGACGAAGAACATTCGCTAAATCCTGCCTACTTGGTAATAAAATTGCGTAATGATATAACCCTGTTCTTCCTCTTTGTTTTGGAAAAGCTTCTTTCTTTTCTTCAATGATAAGAAGTGGTTCATCATTTTCATTCCCAAATGTAACGACTGCTTCTTCTTCTTTTAGCACCTTCATACTTAGTACTTCCGTATAAAACTCTAGTGATTTCTTTACATTAGATACGTATAAATGAACAACATCAAGTGTTGTATCGGGATGAAGTTGAAAACTCATCTTGTTAGCCCCCCCATTTAAATTAGTTCTTCTTTGACATTTTTTCTTTTAAGAAATTATCTACAAAACCATCAGCTTTTGCAACAAATAAATATGCACCCATTGCTAATAATGCAAGTTCTAATTCGAAACCAGGATTTTTTCCATCTCCCAATAAACCAGCTGACCATTTCACTTTTACGATTGCTCCAACCATAACAAGTGCAAATAATAATCCAATATATCTTACACCTAAACCTAGAATTAATAATAGGCCTCCAACTAATTCAAATGTTGCTACACCGTATGCAAGTCCTCCTGGTAAACCAATGCTTGTAAACCACCCTGCAATATTGTCAATTCCTGATTGGAATTTTGTTAAACCGTGCATGAAAAATGTTACCCCTAACACGATACGAATAATTAAGTTACCAATATGTTGATTCATTTCTTTCTCTCCTTTATAGTTTTATTATACAAAACTTTTATTTACATTACAAAACATACACTAATTTTTTTTATTCGTCAATTCATTTTCACTGGGAAAAAATATATTTTTTTTGCTATGATACAAATAGTTGTTTACAAAAAGGAGCTTGATTTTATGAATATTGGTTCTGCAATACGTGAAATTCGTCAACGTAGGGGCATAACAATCGCACAAATTTGTGAGGGAACAGGTCTTTCTAAAGGATTTATGAGTCAGGTTGAAAATAATAAAACATCACCATCTATCTCAACTTTAGAAACGATCTCCAATTTTTTAAACGTTCCCCTTCCCTATTTATTGTTAGAGCAAAAAGATCGATTAAAAATTGTCAAAAAAGAAGAACGGAAATACAGTGTATACGGCAAAGATGAGCAAAGAATTGAACATGTTGCGGAGCAAGGGGGCCTTCGCCTATCTTTAGTAGAAATCCCTACTGGATTCCCGAAAGAAAATTCACCAAATGCCCATGAAGGGGAAGAATGTCACCTTGTATTACGCGGAAAATTAGAAGTTCAGCACGGTGAGGATATTGCAATTGTAGAAGAAGGTGATTCTTTCTCATGGAATGCATGCGTTCCTCATATTGTTCGTAATATAGGAGAAGAAACTGCATTATTACTCATCTCTAGTTATGCAGAAAATCGACAACGTGTTTACTAAATAATAAAAAAGAAGCCTGTTAAACAGGCTTCTTTTTATCCCCTTATAATTCCATAACTTGTCCCAACTAGTACAGTCTTTTCATGCTGATTGCGATAAACTGACTCGATTGAAACTTTTTTATAGCCTTCCATTTGCTCAACATTTGTTAAAGTTAGTTCACAAGTGATCGTATCTCCTGTGAAAACTGGTCTAATAAACTCACTTACTAATTCTCTTGCTATGTAATGTAACTCTTCTCCCACTTTCGTTCCAATGCTAGCAGTCAATAAACCATGAACCATTAATCTTCCATTTTCATCGTATTCCACATGGTGTCTACCTTTATCACCGGTAATATTTGCAAATTCAAAAACTTCTTCCTCAGTAAATCTTCTTTCATATTTAAATACATCCCCAGCTTTTACACTCATTTTTATCCCCCTAATAATAAACAGAATTTTCTTTTATTTTATCATAAAACGAGCCTCAATCCATTCTCTATTATCAAAAGTCTCAAAATTACCTCGCTATACTTTTTTACTTTCCATTCATTTATCGGTGACCATCTCTTTTCGCGACTTGGTATCCATAATACGCACATGTTCCATTTCTCGATAGCTCTCTAACTTCAAATCCACAACTTCTATAAAAATCAAAATTGTTCGCTGATGTATGCGCAAACCAATCACCGTGGGGAAGTTTTTGCAGGCAAAGAGCTACAAGCTTCTTACCTAATCCCTTCCCTCTATATTCACACTTCACAACTAAATTTACTATGTTCGCAATCATAATTCCATCAGAAATGACTCTAACCATCGCAATCATCTCTTCCTCATCCCAAATTGTGAAAGCCCATGTTGAATTTTCGAATGCTATCGTAAATTTTTCAATTTGCCAAGAAGGGATATTATCATTACTCCAACCGGCATCTTCAAATAAAGCTTTAATTGCATATGCTGGTACACTACTCGTTCCCTCACGAATAATAAGTCCATTATGATAAATGTACATGTAACCCCTCCCTTTATTTTCATATACCATTCTTCAAAAAATGCAATTTACCTTTAAAAAAGTAATTTTTTCATCCAACACGCTTAATAGAATAAACTAGAGCATCGATTCCATGAAATGACGTTGTTTTCTCGTAGCTGAGCCCAGTTTTTCTAGCAACAAATATTGAGGCAGGATGATTCGGATTAATAAGAGAAATTAATTTATTCATTCGTAATGCTTGGAAACCATAGTCACGAAATGCTGCCGCCGCTTCTTTTGCATACCCTTTTCCCCAATACTGAGGAAGTAACCAATAACCAATTTCAATTTCCTCTTTTCCATCTATTTTCTGCTTTACCAGCCCTGCATGACCAATTCTTGTTCCCGTTTCCTTTTCAATCAATACAAATAAACCGAGACCGTTTTTATAGCTAGGAATCACCCATTCCTCCAGACTTTTTTTACACTGCATATATGTTTTTAATGTCCCATTTCCAATATAACGCATTACCTTCTCGTTCCCCCATAGTGAAGCGTAGAACTGTAAATCATCCATTGTATATTTGCGAATTTGTAAACGTTCTGTATGAAACATGCTGGCACTCCTTTCCACTAATTTATTCTTCATTTCACGATCATGTTTTGTATGTACACGGTATGTTACTATTTATTATAAAGTGAAACTTTAATCAGTGGGGAATTTTGTTCACCCCCACTGATTATTAGCCTTTACCAATCGGACGTTTACGGGCAGTGGATCTCCCGTCTAACTTCTTTGCTTTAACTGAATTTTTAGGCAAGAGTCTTACTGCCTGGAAAATAGCGGGATAAATGAACCAACGATAAAATACACAATATTCATTCTAAATAACTAAAAAAAGCAGTAGACAAATATTGTCCTCTGCATCCATATCATAACTAGCATAAAGAAAACTACAATTGAGGGGGGTGTAGGATTTTCAAATATACTAGATACTTATCCCGTTCTAACGGGCGGTAAACTTTCCAATTGTTTCAAGTGAAAAGTTTACCGCTCATAAGAACTTCCTTCGTTCATTAAGATAGTATTGCTAGATAATCATATACACGCTTAGATTTCTCTCCACCCATTCGTGCATGTTGAAGAAGAGAAATACCATGAGGGCCAGATGCACGCAATGCTTCTGGTTGAGCTACTAAAATAGCTTGTACAACTTCTAATTCACCAAGCATAGCTGCTGCAAAAATATCCATCCGAGCACCCTTTTCTAGTAAATAAAGAGCAATATCTTTACGACCTACATGTGCCGATGCGCCTAACGCACTTTCCCAATCTGATCCACCCCAATTATAAGAGGCGTGAAGTAAGCTTGGTGATTCAACCAATAGCTCTTGTACTTTCTCTAAATCCCCGTGAGCTGCCATAACAAATTCTCTTACTAATTCAGTGGTAATACGCTCTTCTGTTTGCATCGCTCTTCTCCCCTTTTAGAAATTCGTTTCGGTGTAAAAAAAGGCTTGTCACTTCCCTGAAAAATATCTACATCTATGCCAAATACATGTTGAAACATTTCATGGCATAGTACTTCTTCTGGTATACCATCATACTGAATCTTTCCTCGCTTTAATACAAGTAAACGATCACTATATTGAGCAGCTTGGTTAATGTCATGTAAAACCATTATAATTGTCATTCCAAACTCCTCATTTAATCGTTTCACAAGTTCCATTACTTCCAACTGGTGAACGATATCTAAAAAGGTTGTTGGTTCATCCAATAATAAGACATTTGTACGTTGCGCTAGCGTCATCGCAATCCAAGCACGTTGCCGTTCCCCTCCTGATAAAGAATGTAAAAGACGATATTCATACCCTTCAAGATTTGTAACAGACAATGCCCAATCAACAATTTCTTCATCTTCTTTATTTAAGCGGCTACTCCATGATTTATGTGGACCTCTTCCGAACTCAATTAGTTCTTTCACTGTTAAATCTAATTGATGATCATGCATTTGTGGTAACATTGCTAATTGCTTCGCTACATCAGCACTCTTCATCATATGAATATTTTTCCCATCTAAAATGATGTCCCCTTCGCTTTGTTTCAGTAGCCTTGCTATTAAACGAAGCAAAGTAGATTTTCCCGATCCATTCGGACCAATTAAACTAACGATTTCTCCAACCTTAATATGTACATTCATATTTTGCATTTGAAATCTTTCAGAGTGTGCGTAAAACACTTTGTTAACGGAAATCACTTTGTTTTCCTCCTCTATGAATTAAATATAAGAAGAACGGACCACCTAAGAAGGACAGTAAAATACCAACAGGCAATTCGATTGGGTCAAACCAACTTCGAGCTATTGCATCCGCAAAAACAAGTAATACCCCGCCGCCAAGGCATGATAAAGGTAGCAAATATCTATAATCATTTCCAACTAATAAACGTAGCATATGTGGTACGACAAGACCGACAAATCCAATAAGACCAGACACACTTACTGCAATTCCAGCTAATAATGTACTTACTACGATTAAATAAAACCGACTTTTTTCCACATTATGTCCTAATAACTTTGCCATTTCATCTCCAAGCATTAACACTCGAATATGCTTAATACCAAAGAAAGCTAATATAATGGCGAATATTGCATAATAAATAATCATGTTTAAATGTGCCCAACTTACACCACCAATACCGCCCGCTAACCACGGTAACACCGATTGTACTTTGTCACTATGTAATAACATTAATGCTGACGTTGCTGCACCAATTAATGCATTGATCGACACCCCTACTAAGACGATTCTTGAAGGTGGTGCCCCTTTTTGCCATGATAAAGCATAAATAACCATCGCTGTTATGAAAGCTCCTAAAAACGCCCCTAGTGGTAAAAAAGCTAGATGCTGTGGGAATAAAATCATGATGACAATTGCTACAAGGCCTGCTCCAGATGAAACTCCGATAATACCAGGATCTGCAAGAGGGTTTCTCATAACCCCTTGTAGCAGTGTACCAGATGCAGCTAAACATGTTCCTACTATAAACCCAATAAGCACTCTCGGTATGCGAAGATCCCATACAATTCGATGAACTGTCGAACCTTCCTCTTGTATACCTGTTAAAATATCTCGTATAGAAAAGGATAAACTTCCTGCGAAAAGACCGTACAAGAGACCTAGGATTGTTAATATAACTAAAGTAACTGCTATTATCCATCTTTTTTTCGCAAAAGGATGTTCCTTTTCTCTTACTACTTCACTACTTTCCATACGTATCATTTCCTTACATCTTGTATACTTTTATACATAAAGTCCATTGCTTCTGTAACTTTTGTACCAGGATTAGATCCAAATAAATCAGGTGGCAAAATAACTACGCGGTTTTGTTTTACTGCCTCTAAATTTTTCCACGCTTCATTTTTCATCATTTCGCCTTCGAATGCTTTTTTCACACTTTTTGGATCTCCGTGTGTAATTAAATAAATCACATCTGGATTCGCCTCAATAATACGTTCTACACTTAGCTGTGCATATTGCGGATATTCTTTCGTTTCTGGAAAATCAGAAGCAATATTTTTTCCGCCTGTTTTTTCTAAAATATCACCTGATAAAGATGTTGGTAATGCCGCTAAATAAGTACCTGGTGCGCCATACACTAGCAATGCTTTCACATCGCTCTTTTTCTCATATTTCTTCATTTGATCATTCATTTTTTGATTAATTTCTTTTGCTTTATCTTCTTTCTTCATTACCGTTCCATATAATTCAATATTTTTTTGAATATCTTGTACAGAATTCGCAGAAGAAATGATAACTTGCGTTCCTTGTCCTTCAACCGTTGGCACATTCTTTTGGAATCCATTGTTAGCAACAAGTACATCGGGCTTTAAACTAGCAATTTGCTCAAAATTCGGTTGATGTGCATTCCCAATTACTTGTGCTTTCCTTAACTCCTCTGGAAGAGTTAATTTCGTATCCGGGCGACCTACTATTTTTCCACCTAAAGCATGAATAATATCCATGTCCCCCATACTTAATGTTGCAAAACTTTCTGGCACTTTATCGAATGTTACCTTTCTTCCTGATAGGTCGGTAATTTCGATTTTCTCTTTTCCTTTTTCTGTTTTGGTTGCAGACGCTTTTTCGTCCCCTTTGGCACTGCAACCTATTAACAAGAAAAAAATAGATAAAATCGCTGTAAATAGCGTAATAGATTTTTTCATTCCTTCACCTCTAATTGATAATGATAATCATTAACTACTATTCTACTTTAATTGATAAGGATTATCATTGTCAACATGAAACGCATACATTTTTCTACAAAAAACAAAAAGCGTGACAAAAAGATTTTTTCTTTTCGCCGCGCTCTAGTTAACAATATTATTCACATTCATTTTCCTCTAGCTGGTCACGCATCACTCTCACACGCTGAAAGAAAAAGAACGATAAACTTAAAAATATAACGATGCTCCCCATCATAACAAAAAATTGGATTGTCTCTTTTGCTCCATTCGGAATCAACAAGCCAACCATTAACAATGTACTTACAGCGAGAAGAATTTGTCCGAACCGAGTATAGTCTTCTATTTTTCCTTTTAATTCTTTCATTATATTCTCACTCCTCCATTTCACTGTATCATATTCTATGAAACTGAAAGACCAGTAAATACAGCCATTCTGGGAGATGTTTTCCAATAAAAAAAGAGCCGCTTTACTGCGGCTCTTTTTTAATCATTATTCACCTTTATATGCTTTCATATAAATTTCTTTCAGTTCTGAAATAAGCGGCAACTTTGGATTAGCAGTTGTACATTGATCTTCAAAAGCTCTTTCTGCTAATACTCCAACAACCTCTTCAAATTGCTCTTTATCTACTCCTTGTCCTGCAATACTCATATTAATATTTAAGCTTTTTCCAAGCTCAATAATTGCTTTGACGAGTGATTCCACCCCTTCTGCTGCCGAGCTTGCTGGAAGCCCGAGCATTCTCGCTATATGTGCATATCTTTCATCTGCCACAAAGTGCTCATATTTTGGGAACAATGCGTGTTTTCTTGGCTTAATAGCATTATAGCGGACTACATGCGGCATTAGAATGGCATTTGCGCGTCCGTGCGGAATATGGAATTCTGGTCCAATTTTATGTGCTAAGCTGTGATTAATACCGAGGAAAGCATTTGCAAATGCCATACCTGCAATTGCAGAAGCGTTATGCATTTTTTCTCTTGCTTCTTCATCATTTCCATCTTTATATGCTCTCGGTAAATATTTGAATACGAGATCAATAGCTTTTAATGCTAATCCATCTGTATAGTCATTTGCCATAACAGACACATACGCCTCAATTGCATGTGTTAAAACATCCATACCAGTATCTGCTGTTACATGTGGTGGTACTGTCATTACAAATTGCGGATCAACAATTGCTACATCTGGTGTTAATTCATAATCTGCAAGCGGATACTTTATATTATTTTTCTTATCTGTAATAACCGCAAATGGTGTCACTTCTGATCCCGTTCCTGATGTCGTTGGAATCGCAACAAACTGCGCCTTATTTCCTAATTCCGGATATTTACATGTACGTTTTCTTATATCTAAAAACTTCTGTTTAATGCCATAGAATGTCGTTTCTGGATGCTCATAGAATAACCACATTCCTTTTGCTGCATCCATAGCTGAACCACCACCAAGTGCGATAATTACATCTGGCTTAAAGCTTCTCATCATTTCCGCACCTTTAAAAACAGTTTCATCTGATGGATCTGGTTCGACCTCAAAGAAAACTTCAACTTTCACATCATTTGCATGCTTGTTTAAATAGTGCGCGACTGTATCGACATAGCCATGTTCAACCATTCCAGGGTCCGTTACAATAAATGCACGTGAAATGTTAGGCATATTTGCTAAATAAGCTGTAGCATGTTTTTCAAAATAAATTTTTGGTGGCAATTTGAACCACTGCATATTCTTTTTTCTATTTGCCAGCCTTTTTATATTTAATAAATGAGTGGCTGTTACATTTTGGGAAACTGAATTCTTTCCGTATGAACCACAACCAAGTGTAAGTGATGGAATAAATCCATTATATATATCCCCTATTCCACCTTGTGATGAAGGTGCATTTACAATGAGACGGCAAGCTTTCATACGTAACCCAAATTGCTTTTGCACATCTTTATTTGTAGAATGGATAACTGCTGAATGTCCTAAACCACCTAGGTTCAACATTTCTTCGCAATATGTAAATCCTTCTTCTAATGAATTCGCCTTCACACAAGCTAATACTGGACTCAGTTTCTCACGAGATAACGGATATGCTGCTCCGATACCTTGAATTTCAGCTACAAGCATTTTTGTATGTTCAGGAACAGTAATCCCAACTAAATCGGCAATATACTGTGCTGATTTCCCTACAATATCACTATTTACTGCACATGTATTTTCATTTATAACAAGCTTTTCTAATTTTTTTCTTTCTTCTTCTGTTACAAAGTAACAATTGTTTTCAATCATTTCTGTTTTAACATCATCATAGATTTCTTTATCGACAATGATTGCTTGTTCCGATGCACAAATCATACCGTTATCAAATGTTTTCGATAAAATTAAATCATTAACAGCTCGTTTTACATGTGCTGATTTTTCTATATAACACGGTACATTACCAGGCCCAACGCCTAACGCTGGTTTTCCAGTAGAGTAAGCTGATTTCACCATACCAGCGCCTCCAGTTGCTAGAACGAGTGCTACACCATCATGGTTCATTAATTGTTTCGTCGCTTCAACAGACGGTCTTTCAATCCATTGAATACAGTGTTTTGGTGCACCAGCTTTCATCGCTGCATCATATACTGTTTTCGCCGCTGCCACAGAACATTTTTGTGCGGAAGGATGAAACGCGAAAATAATTGGATTTCTTGTTTTTATCGCAATTAACGCTTTAAACATTGTTGTCGACGTTGGATTCGTTACTGGTGTTACCCCAGCTACTACACCGACAGGTTCCGCGATTTCTATTATTTCTTCATGAGAATCTTCGTGAATAATTCCTACCGTTTTATCTTGTTTTATACTATGCCAAATATATTCAGTGGCAAAAATATTTTTAATGCATTTGTCTTCATATACACCACGGCCAGTTTCTTCAACTGCCAATTTTGCTAGCGGCATATGTTGATCAACACCTGCTAATGCCATTTCATGAACAATGTTGTCAATTTCCTCTTGTGTAAAACTTTCTAATGCTTGTAAAGCTTGTTGACCATTATTTACTAGTGTATCAATCATCTTTTTTACTTCCTGCATTTCATTTACAACTTTCTCTTTGACTACCATGTAAATTTCCTCCTATTCTACTATCACGGTCCTTATATGTCCCTATAGGTCAAAATAAGTCCCAATTAACATAAAAAAATAGAGATGCTTTCCTACATGAATTTCATTGTTTGTGAAATTTTTCACAAGTTTGTTCGTGAGTAACATTTCCTGAATTCAATATACATGAAATCATTTCGTTTGTGTATGTCTATTTTGTGAAATGTTTCACAAAATGATGTAATAAAAAAACACACTGCTAATATAGAGCAGTGCATTTTTTTATTATGCTAACGCTTGTGCTAAATCTTCAATTAAATCTTCACCATCTTCAATACCGACAGAAATACGAATTAATGTATCTGTAATTCCTAATTCTTTGCGGCGATCAGCTGGGATTGATGCATGTGTCATTTGAGATGGAATAGAAATTAAACTTTCTACTGCTCCTAAACTTTCAGCAAGTGTAAAGTACTGCAATTTCTCAAGTACTTTATTTAATGTCTCTTCACTATCTACATCAAATGAGATAATAGCACCAAATCCATTTGCTTGTTCTGTTGCTAATTCGTGGTTTTGATGTGATTCAAGACCTGGGTAATATACTTTATTTACTTTTGGATGATTATTTAAGAACTCAGCAATAGCGCGTGAATTCGTTTCATGTTCTTCCATACGAATTCCTAACGTTTTTAAACCACGAAGTAGTAAGAAGCTATCTTGTGGTCCAAGAATACCGCCTGTTGAGTTTTGTACAAAGTGAAGATCTTCTGCTAGTTGTGGGCTATTTACAACTACTAGACCTGCAACTACGTCACTATGACCTCCTAAATATTTCGTTGCACTATGAAGCACAATATCTGCTCCTAAAGAAATCGGCGACTGCCAATATGGCGTCATGAATGTGTTATCGATAATTGTTAATAAGTCTTTCTCTTTAGCAAGAGTAGATATTTTCTTAATATCAGTAATTTTTAGTAGTGGGTTCGTTGGTGTTTCTACATAAATTGCTTTCGTATTTGGACGAATCGCTTCTTCAACTTCCTCTAAGTTTGTTGTATCTACAAATGTATGCTCAATACCGAAACGGTTTAATACTTTCGTAATAACGCGGTATGTTCCGCCATACACATCATCTGTTAAAATAACGTGGTCACCTTTTGAGAACAACATAATTGTCGCTGTAATAGCAGCCATTCCTGAACCAAATGCAAATCCAGCATGCCCATTTTCTAATACAGCAATCATTTCTTCTAAAGCTGCACGTGTTGGGTTACCTGTACGTGAATATTCATATCCTTGATGCTTACCAACTGCTTCTTGTTTGTACGTACTTGTTTGATAAATCGGTACGTTTACAGATCCAGTTGAAGGTTCTCCTATGCGAATACCATGAATTAACTTTGTCTTTGCTCTCATTTTTTATTCCCATCCTTTGTATATGTCTTTACTTAAATAGCGCTCACTGCTATCTGGAAAAATGGTTACAATATTTGTACCTGGTGCTGCCTTCTCTGCCTCAAGTAAGCTCGCATGAAATGCTGCTCCTGAAGAGCTTCCAACGAGAAGTCCTTCTTTTTGCGCTAATTCTTTCACTCGTAAAAATGCATTTCGATCAGAAATCGTATGAATTTCATCAAAATAAGATGTCTTCAAAAATGGGGGGATAAATTCCAGTCCAATTCCTTCGGTCTCATGTGAACCAGCCTTACCACCATTTAAAATAGATCCTTCTGGCTCTACGATAACTGTTTTAATATCTATATTTTTTTCTTTCAAGTAAGATGCAGTCCCCATAAACGTACCGCCAGTTCCTGCTCCAGCAACAAATATGTTAATCTCTCCATTCAATGCGTCCCACAGTTCAGGTCCTAATGTTTTAAAATATGCACGAGGATTTGCCTCATTTGCGAACTGACTTGGAGAGTATGAATTCGGTATTTCATTTACTAACTCTTTTGCTTTAGCAATTGCACCGGTCATTCCTTGCTCAGTCGGTGTATGCACGACAGTTGCACCTAGTGCTTTCATTAATTCTTGTTTTTCAATACTAAATTTCTCTGGTACACAAACAATAACACGTAAATCATGTTCTAATGCTGCAAGTGCCAGTCCAATACCAGTATTCCCAGCAGTCGGTTCAATAATTGTTCCACCCTGGGTAACAAGCCCTTTTTCTAGCGCATCTTCGATTAATTCTCTTCCTAAACGATCCTTAACGCTTCCGCCTGGATTATAAAATTCAAGCTTTGCAAATAAACGGACCCCTATTGGAAGTGAAAAACGAGTAATTTCTACAATTGGTGTATGACCAATTAACTCATGAACTCCACGATATACATTCATCGTGTTCTCCCCCTTGTTTGCCAATAAAGAAAAGGCAACTGTATGTATTTTCTTTATATGAGACAGTTGCCTTTTTGTTACATTACTTTAACTCTTCTAACACTTTTACGATAAAGTTTGTAGAATGAAGAGCTGCTTGATCTAAAAACTGATCAAATGAAACATTTGATTCTTTACCAGCAATATCAGAAAGTGCGCGAATGATAACAAACGGAATTTCATATTGGTGGCATACTTGTGCAACAGCTGCTGCTTCCATTTCTACCGCATAAAGATTTTCAAATTTATCACGGATGGCTGCAACGCGATTCGGATCACTCATAAATGAATCACCTGTTGCAATCATACCTTTTACAACTTGAATATTTTCTTCAGCCTGCATACATTTCTCAGCTAATGCAACTAACGCCTCATCAGCTTTAAATCCAGGCGGCATTCCTGGTACTTGACCATATTCATAGTTAAATGCTGTTACATCTACGTCATGGTGACGAACTTCAGTGGAAATAACTACATCACCAACGTTTAGAGAATGATGGAATCCACCAGCTGAACCAGTATTAATTACTTTTTCAGGCTTATATTTTTCTAATAAAATTGTCGTTGACATCGCTGCGTTTACTTTACCAATACCAGACTTTAACAAGATTACTTCATGCCCTGCTAATAGCCCTTTCGTAAATTCACAACCAGCAACCGTTTCTGTTTCTGCTTGTTCTAATTTGTCACGTAAAATACGTACTTCTTCTTCCATTGCTCCAATTACAGCAATTCTCAATCTAATCCCTCTTTCTATTGCTTAGTTGCCTCCATTACCCAAACGAAATGATTTAATCTCGTGAAAGTTACATGGAAGCCATTGTTTTCAAAAATAGTCTGCATAACTGGAATACGTGTATAGTATTCCGTTTGCAAATCGTTTGCTAACTGGTGGAAACCTCTTTCTTTTGCTGGTTTCAACAGTTTTATCATATGCATCTTGATCTGCAAATATCGTATCAGCAAACACTATTTTACCACCTTTGTTTAGCAATTGACTATACTTCGCAATCGCTACATTTTTTTCATCATCTGTTAAATGATGAAATGCATAGGTGCTTACAATGGTATCAATTGAATTTGGAACTTCAAACGAAAGAAAATCACCCTCTGTAATTGAAAATTCTTTTGGCAATTTCTCTTTTGCAATCATGCGCATTTCACGCGACGGTTCTATACCGTAAACTGTGCGGCCAGCAAGTAATAATTTATTTGTTAAATTACCTGTACCGACACCAAATTCTAATACATTACCAAATGACTTGTTAACTACATCCTCTAGAATGTCCTCATAATGAGCGAAAACTTCTTTATATTGTATATCTTCGCCTTGTACAAATGAGTCGTACGTATGAGCCCACTCATCAAATAAACCATTAAATTCTGTACCCATAAAAATTCCCCTTTTTCTTATCGGTTTTATCAGTATGATATTCCCTCTTTCTAAAAATGTCAATTGAAATGTACATGGTATTTCCTTCTTTTCTTTGTTACACTATAGTTGATTACATAGGAGAGGGGCCGTCTTCATGTCATTTACCTTTGAAATGTTAGAAGATAAAGTAGAGTTTTTTGAAGCGGGAGACTTAGCTTCTTTAGAACGAAAAATTAGTGAACAAATTGATAATAATAAAGCACTTATGCTTGAAGTTCATCACATCTCTCATCAAATGGTTATGGATCCTGAAAGCAAAAGACCGTATTATAGCGCGGTTGTTCATTTTAAATTAAAGAAATTGCGTTAACAAAAAAGAGAAGCTCCTAAGGAGCTTCTCTTTTTTAGTTTAGAGTTTGAACAAGTACTGGTTTCCAGCCCTCATTGTCTACCCAATCAATATTTACGTAATATCTTTTCCCACTTTGCTTATCTTGAACATCACCATAAGCTTTGCTCTTTCCAGTTTTGTCTCTTCCAACAAAATGGAATACTAATTGCTCTTTCGGTATCTCAACACCTGCAGCAATTGCACTTTGCATCTCATTCCAATCTGATGACCCTTGTTTAAACGTCATCGCCGGTGATGAACCTTGTTCTGTTCCTACAGCTTTCCAAGAAGGTTTTGTGTAAGCCTCTTTTGCCTTAGATACAGTTTTTTCAGCTGATACTTTCTCGTTAGCTTTCGCTTCTTCTTCAGCTTTTTTCTGTTCTTCTTCAGCCTTTAGCTTCTCTTCTTCAGCTTTTTTCTTAGCTTCTGCTTGCTCTTGTTCTTTTTCTTTTTTCTTAGCAGATTCTTTATCTTCTGATTTTCCAGCTTTCTCATTCTTTGTTGTTTGTTGAGAGACTTTCTTATCAGTAGAAGATGCTTGCTCTTTCGTACTAGGAACGAACAATTGATATGCTACAATAGCTACTAATAGTAATACAATAGCGATTGCAATATTTAAAACACCGTTTTGACGACGTTTTTGTTGTTTCTGTTGGAATCTTGATCCTCCTGCCATTCTCCAAACCTCCATGCAGTTTTTCCTAATTGCTATTGTAACATTAAATCTAGAAAGGTTGAACATTTACAATGATATTTTCATGAAATGAAGACATTTCACTATAAATTGCAAGATTACTTTTCATTCTCTAATTGATAGATTGCTCCCACCATATCTTTAAAAGTAGGTGTAACTTTATTCACTTTGCTATCAGTCTCTAGATCAACAACAACTAAAGCATATCTTGGATTCTCATACGGAAAATAACCTGCAAACCAGCGATTCACCCTCGTCCCTTTCCCCGTTTGCGCTGTCCCGGATTTTCCAGCGACACTTAGTGGCAACGAGCGGAATGCCGTTCCTGTTCCTTTCTCCCTTGTTACAACGCCTCTTAATAACTCTTGTAATGTTTTCACTGTTTCATACGAAAGCTGTTTTCCATTTAACGTATGGCTCTCAAATGTAAAAAAATCCGCTCCATTTTTATATACTATTTTTTCAACAGCTTTCACTTCCATCTTTTCTCCATTCCTCGCAATCGTCGCCATCATATTTGCAATTGCTAGAGGTGATATACGTACATCTTTCTGTCCAATCGCTGTTTGTTCTACCGCTTTTTTATTACTTTTATTTTCTTCATTCCCCCAAATAGTAGTGCCTTTCTCTTCTGGCATTTGCTCAAAATGAGGTGTATGAAATACAGAACCTTTCCATCCAACCTTTTCATTTGCTCCTAGAGCTGCTACGTATGTTTCTAACACCGTCCTATCCTTTTGTAATAGCTCGTTACCTAACTCGGAAAATGTCCTGTTACAGCTCCTAGCAAAGCTCTCTTTAAAGTTAAGCGTACCCATCCTAACTTGCGGGTCGTTTTCACCATATAAATCTTTATTACAGTTAAATGTCCGATTAAACAAATTTACTTTTTGATCAATGACTGCAGCTGCAACTACTGTTTTAAAAACAGAGCCTGGAAAATGTGGCGTTAACATTTGATTTTCAAGTGTAGTTTTATATAAATTCTCATCCCTTACTTGTAAAGACGGCTTACTAACCATCGCTAATATTTCATTTGTCTTTACATCAAGTAATACTAATCCCCCCTTCTTTATTTCGTTTGCTTCAATCACTTCTTCTGCTTTTTGCTGCAACTCTTTATGTAAAGTAGTTTGAATCCTAACTGGATAAAATGGATTTCCTGGTGAAGTGTATTTCGCTTGCTTTCCGAAAATTGGTTCTCCTTGCCGATCTACTTGATATAATACTTTTGCCTCTCCATCAGTCAATAGAAATTCATCAAATGATTGCTGTAATCCTGAAATACCTATCGGCGTTTGTTTTGAAATTTTTTTCAATTCTCCATATCGCTTTTGAAATTCCCTTTCGTTCTCCCCTACATCACCAATTAAATGACTTATCTCTCCAGTTTGTTTTAATCGCACTTCAGCTGCTACAATACCTAATACATGTAATTCATTTACCTTCTCCATCTGCTCTCGTGTCACTCGAAATGGAGCAGTTTCTCCTTGTAGGGTAAATGCATTTTTGTTATTTTTCATTTGTCTTCTAATCTCTTGTCTCGACACACCAATGATATGCGCGATTTTCTCTAACATGTCATTTTTTATTTGTAAAAATGGAAAAATAATTAAAACAGGATATTTTTCCTCACCTATTTCTTTACCATTACGATCTATAAACTGCCCACGTCCATCGTCTACTGTAATGGATTGTGTGCGTTGCGTAACACTTTTTTCAATTAAATTTATTTTGCGATCAGTAAATGATTCTGTATCTATAATTTGAATTTGGATTAAACGACAAAGCAATAAAAACATAACGCTCATAAAACAAATTAAAACAATTGTAATTCTCCGTTTTATTTTCATAAAAAACACCTCGTCTATTGTAGTTTAGACGAGGTACTATTTTATTTATACAAGCTCCAAAACAAAAATAGATATTATATAAAGCTATTATTGTTTTTTTGGCTTCTCTAAAAATTTCGTAAGAAGCGATTTAAATTCAGTTTCATTCACTCCAGTGTTTTTAGCAACTTCAATTACAGTAGTTGTTACATTAGCCGCTACTTTTAAATAGTCCTTACTGAAATTATCCATTTCATTTCTTTTTTCTTTTGCATTCTCAACTGTTACAGAATCAATACAAGTAATCATCTTATCTACAATATGTAAATAATTATTTTGTGCATCTATTATTTTTTGAACGTCATCTTTATTACTTACTTTCGATTGTTTTAAATATGTATATGCTTGATTCACTTCATCTTTTAAAATTTTATCATTATTTTTCGCCTGTTCTTGTAACATATTCTTCATATCATCTATTGTTTTTTGATCCATCGAATCTCGCAATAAATAATCTGGATTCCCAATCGCATAATCGTACTTAATCGTTACATCTTGAAATATTTTCATCACAATAGCTAATTGATACGCTACATCAAAATCATTGAATTCCTTTTTATCTTGTGGATTTGCTAAGGCTTTTGAACTCTCAGTTGCTTTTGAACTCTCAGTTGCTTTAATATCCTGTTTTTCTTCTTGCTTCACTTTTTCTCCCTTTGATGATGTAGTTTCCTCTTTCGTTCCGCAGGCAGCAAGTCCTAATATAGAGATACTACAAACCAATCCTGTAAAGATTTTATGTTTCATAATTAGCCCCTTTTCCCTTTTGAAACCTATATTCTCCAATTATGATATCAAAGTTTAAAATGTTTTTTTGACATTTTTTGTCGAATCACTCTAAGGTTTACACAATTTTTTCTATTCTACAGATAAAGTGAAACTTTAATTAGCCCTCACCAAGCGGGCGTTTACGAGCAGTCCGACGCCCACCTAACTTCTTTACTTCCGCTGAAGTTTGAGATAGTGGTCTTACTGCCTGGCAAATAGCGGGATAAAAAAAAGATTCTCCCGATAGGAGAATCTTTTTTTTATTTTACAGAGACAATCTCTACTTGCATTTCTCCGCCTGGTGTTTGGATTGTTACTTTCTCACCAATTTGCTTACCTAATAAGCTTTTTGCGATTGGAGAATCGTTAGAAATTCTTCCTTCGAATGGATCAGCTTCCGCGCTACCTACGATTGTATACGCTTCTTCATCTCCGTTTGGTAATTCTTTAAATGTTACTGTTTTACCTAATGTAACAACAGTAGATACTTCGCCAGTATCTTTAATGATAACTGCGTTACGAATCATATTTTCTAATTGTGTAATACGTCCTTCTACGAACGCTTGCTCATCTTTCGCTGCATCGTACTCAGAGTTCTCAGAAAGGTCCCCGAAGCTACGTGCGATTTTAATACGTTCTACTACTTCTTTACGTCTTACTGTTTTTAATTGCTCAAGTTCGTTCTCTAGTTTTTGCTTACCCTCTTGCGTCATAGGGTATGTTTTTTCTGTTGACATATTTTCCACTCCTTTTATATACCAATCCCCTGAAAAAAAGAGGAGTTCCATATGAAAACTCCTCCGCTTCCATTGTTAGCGGAGGTTTCTAGTACCCTTGCACTAGCGGAGTTGTCACATACAACCCCGTATTTCCAATTCTTCTTTATATAAAGAAGATATGTATGGAAAGTTGATATAAATATGCCCTCACCTATATATAGATGAGGTTGCATGTTTCATTGTATTCGATAAGAAGGGAAAAAATCCCTTCCTACCGTATATCTTTTACTATGCTATTACAAATTTACTTTTTGTTCAAGAATTGTTGCAATTTTTGTCACCATAATATCAATTGCAACGTGGTTTTGTCCACCTTCAGGGATAATAATATCCGCAAATTTCTTAGAAGGCTCAATAAATTGATTGTGCATTGGACGTACAACATTTACGTACTGATCAATAACTGAATCCATCGTACGACCGCGCTCTTTAATATCACGCTGCATGCGGCGCAGAATACGAAGGTCAGCATCCGTATCAACGAATAATTTAATGTCCATTAACTCGCAAAGACGTGGGTCTTCTAAAATAAGAATTCCTTCTAAAATAATTACATCTTTCGGCTCAACTGGAATAATTTCTTCTGAACGCGTATGCAATGTATAGTCATATACAGGCTTATCAATTTGCTCATATGCAAGCAACTGCTGCAAATGTTCAATTAACAGATCATTATCAAACGCAAGCGGATGATCATAATTTGTTTTTAAACGCTCTTCCATTGGTAAATGGCTTTGATCTTTGTAATAATAATCTTGCTCTAAGATTAAAATAGAATGACCTTTAAAATGGTCAAAAATCGCTTTCGTTACACTCGTTTTACCTGATCCCGAACCACCAGCAATTCCAATTACAACAGGCTTATTCGTCCCCATTCGACTATCACTCTTTCTTATTGAAGTATGCTTTTGCGCATCATATTATTCACATACACTCGTTGATCCACTTTGAATTTCACGATTTGCAACGGATGTCTCGCTGCATCTAATTCGTTTCCATCCTCATCCCAAATTTTCTCCACCGTTTGCGTAAAGTTTTCTATTTCTGGTCCAAAGAACTCCACTTCATGTCCTGGTTTGAAATGATTACGTTGCTCAATCGTTACGATGCCCGTTTCTTCATTATAATCTAACACTAAACCAGCAAAATCATACGTTGTTTTCTTACTATGATTTCCAAACATTTGCTCTTGATGTCCTGGAACCCCTTCAAAGAATGCAGGAGCTGTATCACGATTTGCACATTTATCAAGCTCATCTAACCATTCTTGTTTAAACTCAAAGTTATCTGGATCCGCACAATAAGCATCAATTACTTTACGATATACAGTTGCTACAGTCGCTACGTAATGGATTGATTTCATACGTCCTTCTACCTTTAAGCTATCGATTCCGATTTCAATCATTTTCGGAATGGATAAAATTAAATTTAAATCTTTTGGACTCATCGCAAAGTGAGCATCTCCTTCTTGGAATAGAGGAAGCTCTTTTGCATCTTTATGTTGTGATACTGTTTGAACTAAATCATAATCCCAGCGGCAAGATTGGCAACAACCACCACGATTAGAATCACGCGCTGTCATATGGTTACTTAATGTGCATCTTCCTGAATATGCGATACACATTGCACCATGTACGAATGCTTCAATTTCAATATCCACTTTTTCTTTAATTTCTTTCATTTCTTCATAGCTTGCTTCACGAGCTAATACAAGACGATGTAAACCTTCTTCTTTCCAATACTGTGCTGCTTTCCAGTTGGATAGTGATTGCTGTGTGCTTAAATGCACCTCAACAGAAAGCGCTACGCGTTTACAAGTCTCAATGATAAGCGGATCAGCAACGATAATTCCCGTTACGCCAGCTTTTTCAATCCCTTTTAAATATTCCTCTAGCCCGTCCATATTTTCATTATGCGCAAAGATATTTGTTGTTACGTATATTTTTGCTCCATACTTCTTTGCAAACTCAACGCCTTCTGCCATTTCTTCTAGCGTAAAGTTACCTGCATTCGAACGAAGACCAAATTCTTGTCCACCTAAATATACAGCATCTGCCCCGTAATGGATAGCTACTTTTAATTTTTCTAAGTTACCCGCAGGGATTAACAGTTCAGGTTTCTTCACAATAACACGTTTGCCATCGATCACTCGTGAAATTTCTTGTACAGTCATTTCCTACACCCTCCTCGTTTAGTAAACCGTTTCTTTAAAGAAGAATCCTGTATCTAACGGACGATTTACTGGTTGCATTTCTTCTATTTCTTTATATAGATCATCTTTCACGTCATAATATGCATCACGATCTTCTACGCATAAATCAATCGCTTGACGATATTTCTTCGTTACTTCAATAATGTATTCAGAGCTTTTTAGTACACCGTCGATTTTTAAGCTATCAACTTCAGCTTCGATTAGTTCCTCTAATTCATCGATGAAACAAATATCGTTGGGACTCATAATGTGAGTACCATTTTCATCTTCATAAATTGGATATTTATTGTTACGCTCTGGGTCATATAAGAACATATTCTCTTCATATTTTTTCTTTTCAATGTCAAGATTACGTCCTTGATACTCAAAGTAGTTTCCTACTAATGAACGCTTCGATTGGAACATACAAGTCATACCGTGAATTTGTACTTCTAGTTCCACTTCAGCATTTTCTTTTAAATCAACAATTTCATCTAAGCTCAGCTCACGAGCTAATACAGCGCGCTTCGCTCCTCTTTGTCCCCAGTAGTTACAAGTGAACCAGTTTGTTGCTGTCGTTTCTGTATTCCAGTGCAACTGCATATTTGGTGCTACTTCGCGAACAGCCATTAATACCGCTGGATCTCCGAAAACAATTGCATCTACATTTACTTCGTTTAAAAATGAAACGTAATCTGTTAATTCTTCTACTTTATCGTTGTGGAACATAGCGTTCATGGCTACGTATACCTTCACACCATTTTCATGTGCAATCTTCACAGCTTGTTTTACATCTTCACGTGAAAACTCTCCTGCTAAACGTAAACCAAACTTTTGCTCACCGATCATTACCGCATCTGCTCCTGCTTTCGCAAGTTGTTCGATATCCGCCACCGCTCTTGGCGTTACTAACAATTCAGGTTTCTTCATACCTTGGTCACCCTCTCTTTTTACTAACAGCTACTCCATCACCAATTGGGAAAATCGTTGTATCATATCCTTCATGGTTCATAAGCCACTCATTGTACGTCTTAATACGACGGATTAAACCACGTGTACGTCTGTTTTCAATTTTCTCTTTTGTCGTTACAAGACCGTGGTACATAACATTATCTGAAATAATTACGCCACCAGGATTTAATAACGGTTCATATAAGTCAAAAAAACGACGATACTGTCCTTTTGCTGCATCAATAAAAATAACGTCAAATGTCCCGTGTTCTTTTACTTGTTCACCTGTCTCTAACGCATCACCGTAAATAACTGAAATACGATCTGTTACTGGGGAACGTTCTATATATTCAAGTGCTTTTTCATATCGCTCACGATTGCGCTCAACTGTCACAATACGTGAATTTGGAATAGCTTGCATCATACGAATACTAGAATAACCGATTGCTGTTCCAAGTTCTAAAATGCTTTTCGGTCCAATTAAACGTAAAAATTGCAGCATAAATTCCATTCCAAGTCGATCCATAATCGGCACATGATTTTCTGTTGCATATTCTTCCATTTCAAGAATTAATTTATCTTTCGGATCAATAAATGATAATAGGTACTCGTTAACTGCATCCTCCATAAATGGTCCTCCTTATTTACATGGAGAAGTGCCTCTATGACGTCTTTTCACACATAGAATGCAATAAAAATACAAGCCAGCTTTATCCTTAGCTTGTACGTCCCGTTTTGATATTAAAAACGATTCTTCTGCCAGTTTTTAACCCGATATATTTTACCACAAAAAAGAGGGATGTGCGACTTTTTTCGCTATCCCTCCCCATTTCACTGTTTTTTTCGTAATGTATTTTTGCTTTAATGCATTATGCTCTTCTAATGTTTTCGCATAGTACACTTCACCACTTGGTGCAGCTAAGAAATAATAATAATCTGTTTGCGCAGGTTCTAACGCAGCTTCTACTGAATGTTTACCAGAGTTTGCAATTGGCCCTACCGGCAATCCTTTTACAACATACGTATTGTACGGTGAGTTGACCTTTAAATCTTCGTATAATACACGTTGTTTATGCTTTCCAAGTGCATATAATACCGTTGGATCCGTTTGAAGCGGCATACCTTTTGCTAAACGATTATAAAAGACACTAGAGATCTTTTGACGATCTGTAAAACCAGTTGCCTCTTCTTCAATAAGTGAAGATAATGTTAAAAGCTGATGAACATCCCAATTCTTCGCTTTCATTTTCGCCTCATTTTGAACAATGATTGCATTTGTTTTCTCAAGCATTGGAATTACAATTTCTTCTAACGTTGTATCTTTCTTATAAAACGAATACGTTGCAGGATATAAATAACCTTCTAATGGGTATTTAATATTACTATCAAAGATTTTATCCGTTAATAACTTCGGATACTTTTGCTGCATTTTTTGAATAAATGCTTTATCGTTTAATTGACGCGTAACATCATCTTTATTCCACTTTAGTTCTGTCGCAATCGTTTCTGCAATTTCAGTTACTTGCGCCCCTTCTTTAATCGTCACTTTATAAAGAGCTGGACGATGCACGTTGCCAGCTGACATTTGTTCGATCACATCTTCAGCATTCATTGAAGGATTTAATAAATATGTACCTGCTTGTAAACTTTTCGATTTAGCCTTTGTATAAAAACTAAAAACTGTACCGTTTTTTACAGCGCCTTTTTCTTCTAAAATTTCTCCAATTTTACTTGTAGATGATCCTTTCGGAATTTCTACTTCAATCTCTTTTTTATTCCCGCTATCAACTGGTCCTAATGCGGATGAAATATACGCATAGACTGAACCACAAACTAAAAGCAGTGCAATAATCGAAAATAAAAAGATGCGTCTACGCTTCTTTTTCACTTGATTCTCTATCAAAACATTTCCTCCTTACTTAATTGTAGACCGTATGTACACCTTTCTATACAGCACGATGTAAAAACGCAACAAATTCACTTATCTTTTTTAATTGACACTTTATTTTTCTACAATCCGTCTCATTATACTACAAAGACTTACACAGTTTCGACAAAAAATCTTTCATTTTACATATAAATACAAAAAAAGATGGACTGTATGTCGTCCATCTTTTCAGTACTTATTATTCAGCTTCTTGCTCATCAGCAATAGTGTTAAACGTTTCTTGTACCATTTCCCACTCTTCTTCTGATTCGATTGGAAGTAAAACTCCGCCCTCTTCTTCATTTTGCTCATAAGCCATTGCATCATAAATTGGGTCTCCATCTTCATCTACTTCACCGATTGGAGAGAAGATTACGTATGATTTTTTACCAAATTTGTCAGCATCAAAAGTGAAAATAATTTCACATAAATGTTCGTTACCTTTTTCGTCTACAATTGTAATTTGACGTTCTTCCATTTTGGTCACCTCTTATTTTCTATCTAAAAATCCTTGTAAGATTACGACTGCAGCCATCTTATCGATTACTTGTTTTCGCTTCTTACGACTTACATCAGCTGAAATGAGTAGACGTTCCGCTGCCATTGTTGACAAACGCTCGTCCCACATTACAACGTCTAATTGTAACAGCTCTCGTAGGTTTTCTGCAAATTGTTGGCACGCTTCGCCACGTGGGCCAATTGTACCATTCATATTTTTAGGTAAACCTACTACTATTTTGTCCACATTGTACTGCTTTACTAACTCAGAAATACGATCAAAACCAAAGTGACCTCGTTCTTCGTTAATCTTAATTGTTTCTAATCCTTGTGCTGTCCAGCCCATTTCGTCGCTAATTGCAACTCCGACTGTTTTTGTACCTACATCTAAACCTAATATCCGCATAAACTACTCCTCACGATGATGTTTCAAGTAAGACTTCACAAGCTCTTCAATTAACTCATCACGTTCAAGCTTGCGAATGATGCTACGTGCATCTTTATGGCGAGGTATGTATGCTGGGTCTCCACTTAATAAATAACCGACGATTTGGTTAATCGGATTATAGCCTTTTTCTTGAAGTGCATCATACACAGTTAAAAGTACATCATTTACATGGACACTCTGTTTTTCATCTTGAATGCTAAACTTCATTGTTTTATCAAAACCGTCCATTTCAAGCACCTCACTTATATAGTAAGTATAGGGAGAAGAACTTCTCCTCTCCCTACCATTGTACACTACTATCTCTTTATTTTGAAACAGATTTAACGTACTCTTGTACAAATGCTAAAGCTTCTTCGACTTGAGCTGGGTTTTTACCGCCTGCTTGTGCCATATCAGGACGGCCACCACCGCCACCGCCGCAACGAGAAGCTACTTCTTTCACAAGTTTACCAGCATGGTAACCTTGGCTAATTAAGTCTTTCGTTACACCTGCTAGGATGTTTACTTTATCGTCATTAACAGACGCTAATACAACAACTGCTGATTCTAATTTATTTTTCAGATCATCCATCATCGTACGTAAGTTGTTCATATCTGCAACATTTACTTTCGCTGCTAATACATTCACACCATCAACTGTCATTACAGAATCAGTTAAGTTTCCAGCTTCGATATTGCTTAATTTCGCAGCAAGAGATTCATTTTCTTTTTGCAGTTGTTTCACTTCAGCAAATAGACCATCAACTCTTGTTAAAATATCTTTCGGATTTGTTTTCATTTTTCCTGCTGCTTCTTTTAATAAACCTACTTGATCGTTCATTAATTCGTATGCAGACTTACCAGTTACTGCTTCAATACGACGAGTTCCTGCACCAATACCAGACTCAGCAACGATTTTGAAAATACCGATAGAAGCTGTATTATCAACGTGACAACCACCACAAAGCTCTAAGCTGTAATCGCCAACTTGTACAACGCGTACAACATCTCCGTATTTTTCACCGAATAATGCCATTGCGCCCATTTCTTTCGCTTCTTCGATTGCTTTTTGAGAAATCTCAACATCAATACTTTCCCAAATTTTTTCGTTTACCATACGCTCAATTTTTTCTAATTCGTCAGCTTGTACTTGACCGAAATGAGAGAAGTCAAAACGTAGACGTTCAGAAGTTACAAGAGAACCTGCTTGGTTAACGTGTGTTCCAAGTACGTCTTTTAATGCTTGGTGTAGTAAGTGAGTTGCTGTATGATTTTTTACAACGCTACTACGGTTTTTCGTATCGATAATAGCTTTTACAGCCGCATCTTTCGTTAATGTACCTTCTTCAACAACAACTTTATGCAAGTTTTGGCCGTTTGGTGCTTTTTGTACGTCTTTTACAAGAACTTTCACACCATCTGCAAGAAGGTAACCACGGTCTGCAATTTGTCCACCACTCTCAGCATAGAATGGTGTTACATCAAGAATTAACTGTCCTTCTTCACCAGCTTGTAAGCTGTCTGTGTATTCGCCGTTTTTCACAAGTGCAACAACGTTACTTTCTGTTGCAACTGTACCGTAACCAACGAATTCGCTCGCTACTTTAATTTCTCCAAGGACACCACCTTGAACTTGCATAGAATCAACGTCTTGACGAGCAGCACGTGCACGCTCACGTTGTTTTTCCATTTCATTTTCAAAACCTTCATGATCAACTGTCATGCCAGCTTCTTCTGCATATTCTTCTGTTAATTCAATTGGGAAACCGTATGTGTCATATAGACGGAACGCATCTACTCCAGAAATAACAGTTGTTTTTTCTTCTTTTGCTTTTGCAATTACTTCAGCTAAAATCGCTTCACCATCATGAAGTGTTTCATGGAAACGCTCTTCTTCGTTCTTCACAACTTTCGCAATGAAATCTTTCTTTTCAAGTACTTCTGGATAGAAGTCTTTCATTACTTCTCCAACAACCGGTACTAATTCAAACATAAATGGACGGTTGATGTTTAATTTCTTCGAATAACGAACAGCGCGGCGTAATAAACGACGTAATACATAACCACGGCCTTCGTTAGATGGAAGAGCACCGTCACCAACAGCGAATGTTACTGTACGGATATGGTCAGCAATTACTTTGAATGCCATATCTTTTTCTAAATCGCCATTACGATATTTTTCACCAGAAATTGTTTCTGTTGCACCAATCATCGGCATGAATAGGTCTGTATCAAAGTTCGTAGGTACATCTTGAACGATAGATGTCATACGCTCTAGACCCATCCCTGTATCAATGTTTTTCTTAGGAAGTGGTGTATATGAACCGTCTGGATTATGGTTAAATTGAGAGAATACAAGGTTCCATACTTCTAAGTAACGCTCGTTTTCTCCGCCTGGATATAATTCTGGGTCACTAAAGTCATTACCGTAAGCTTCTCCGCGGTCATAGAAAATCTCTGTATTCGGTCCACTTGGCCCTTCACCGATATCCCAGAAGTTTTCTTCTAAGCGGATAATACGCTCTTTTGGAACGCCCATTTTCTCATTCCAAATTGTGAATGCTTCTTCATCTTCTGGATGGATTGTAACTGATAGTAATTCTTTATCGAATCCGATCCATTTGTCGCTCGTTAAGAATTCCCAAGCCCATGTAATTGCTTCTTCTTTGAAGTAATCACCAATTGAGAAGTTTCCTAACATTTCAAAGAATGTATGGTGACGAGCTGTTTTCCCTACGTTTTCAATATCGTTTGTACGAATTGATTTTTGAGCATTTGTAATACGTGGATTTTGTGGGATTACACGTCCATCAAAATATTTTTTTAATGTAGCTACACCACTATTAATCCATAGAAGAGATGGATCTTCATGTGGAACTAGTGATGCACTAGGTTCTACTGCATGTCCTTTTTCTTGGAAAAAGTCTAAAAACATTTGACGAATTTGTGCGCCTGTTAGTTGTTTCATTGTATTTTCCTCCTTAAATATAAAAAACTCCCGTCCCTATAAAAGGGACGAGAGTTAACTCGCGATACCACCCTAATTATGAATTGATTACAATAACAATCAATTCATCACCTCATGGTGCCGTAACGTGGCAAGACGGCAGTGATTAGCTGCTCTCAGGATTAGCTTTCTGTTACCCTTCATTTAAAGCTTCTTTCAGCCATATGGAAGCTTCTCTCTATAAATGGACTGTAACGTACTTGTTCCGTCATTGATTTAATGTATTATATGACTAAATATAATAGAATTCTCTTAAGTTTGTCAATGTAGATAATCATTTATATTGTATTAATTGCTTATTAATCATAGGTATTCTACTATTCATTCTTAACAGCCTTTTCATATATTATGCGTTTATTAACAAATCGGAATCTCCTTATAAGAATGATTTATAAAAATTTCTAAATATTACTTTTTTTGCTATAATTAAATTATTGTTAATAAAATAAAGGAGCGATCACAATGACAACCTTACTTAGCAAAGCTAAAAACATATTAGCGACTGACGAAACGATATTATTTTACGCAGCATGTTCATTAGACATATTTATTTATCGTTCCGTCGCAAGGCCAGGATTGCTAATTTTAACGAACAAAAGACTATTCTTTTATGGGCCAGATGTAAGTAAGAATCCAATATTTGAAGAGTACTCTTTCGCAAAAATTTCTAATCTAAAAGAACAAAAGCGTCTTTTCAACAATCAAATTATATTTATGTATGATAACGAATGGAAAAAAATAAAACATATTCAAACAAATGATGTGAGCTCCCTCATTCAAAAAATACACGAGCAACTTTCTAAATAAATATATGATTAGCCCTCTATTTCTTACATAGAGGGCTTCTATACTTACACATCTTCTTTTTTCAAGAGCGGTCTCACATGAACAATGACAGTGCGAATAACTGCTAAAATCGGAACCGATATTAGCAATCCTACAATCCCAGCTACCTCTCCCCCAACTAGTAAGGCAAGCATAATAATAACGGGATGCATACGAAGTGACTTACCAACGATGTAAGGCGATAAAATGTTACTCTCCACAAATTGCAAAATCGCAATCGTGATCCCCGCCTTAATAAGTAAACTCGTTGATACTGTTGCTGCAATCATTAACGTCGGGATCGCTCCTAAAATAGGACCGAAGTATGGGATTATATCCGTTACCCCAATAATAATGCCAAGCAATAATGGATATTTCATACCGATAAACCAAAAAGAAAGAGCTGATACTCCCCCTAATACTAAACAAACAAATAACTGTCCTCGAATATAGCTTCCAAGTGACTTATCAATTTCTTTCGCAAGCATTTGCCCCGTACCTCGCCATTTACTTGGGACTAGTTTCCAAAAGATATGATAAAACTCACCATAATCTTTTAATATGTAAAATACAATGAACGGTATTAAGAAAATAATGAGCAATGAATCGAGTACACCACGAGCTGTACTCATCACTTTATTTAAAAGCGCTTGAATCTTCGTTTCCACACCCACAAAAAGTTGTTTCACCTTTTCATGAATGAACGAAGGGAAATTCGCTGTTTGTTCTGTAACGCCATCCATCCACGAATCGTACATCTTTGTAAACTGGGGAAATTGTTCATTAATCTCTTGTAACTGTTTAATAACGACTGGTGTTCCTTTATAAATCCCATAACCAATTCCGCCAAAGAAAAGGATATAAATGAGCAAAATGGCAAGTGTACGGGGCATCCCTTCCTTATGAATTTTTTCAATTAAAGGGTGCAATAAATACGCAATAAAACACGCGATAAGAAACGGCGTGATTGCTACTTTAAATACAAAAATAATCGGTGCCCATAGCGGCTTAATTTTTAAAAAGACGAGCAGACAAAGAAAAACAAGTAACAATAATCCTAAACGATATATCCAAATGATTTTAAGATTCTTCACATGAAAAACCTCCTCCACCTTTATTTTGAAAATAAATGGGGTAGGTTATGTGCGAAACTTTTAAAATCTTTTCATACGGACCATACTGTTTTTTAAAGACGTACATATAAATAACATAACAAGGACAACCACCCCTGAGAATACAGCATGAATTAATATAATCAGGAGGGCTAATTATGGTTTTGTTTATGCTTGGATTATCAGCAATTTTTATGATTCTTGAATGGATTTGTATCGGGTTCGGTATTTGGAAGGGGTTCTTTATTCATTCCTCACGTAAAGAAAAAGCGAAGCAATTATGGCAGTATGGAATACTTGGCGTTGGCTGCTACGGTCTATCTTATCTTTTCTCAGAGATCGGACTTTTTTATTTGCATATGGGTGCATAAAAAAACTCCCTTGTCTACAAGGGAGTTTTTCAATTATCGAAATGATTATAAGTAAGACTTAATCATCTTACGTGCTTTTTTCATATTGCGTTTTGAAAATACATCTTGTTTACGAGCATATTGATATGCTGCAGCTCCAACACCTAATGCGATTAATGAATTGCGTAGATTCAAAGTAAATCCCCCTTTTCGTTATCCGATCGTTCTTTCATTCTCATCAAATAAATCATCAAGAGAGCTTAATGAACCGTCTTCCTCAACTTGATGTGTATGGATTTTCCCCTTTGAAACCGATAATTCGATATAACAATTCCAGCAATAAAATTGGTTGACACCTATTTTTCCAATGTCTTTCCCTTTGCAATTTGGACAAATGAACATATGGCTTTCATCTCCTTACAGTCTCCCAGATTCTATTCGCCATTATGTCCAAACTGCATTCATTTATACATTACTGGAGCCTTTCAACGCTATGCGTTTGAAAGTTTCACTATATAATTTCACCTTGTTACATGAAATCATACGGTGAAATGTTTTCCACGTCCATTTCCTCGCCATTAACTGTGACCATCTGTACTTCTCCTTGTGATTCTTGCAAGCGACTAGCTAAAGTTGTTTGACGCATTGCATCATCAAGGCGATTTACACCAGATTGGAAAGCTGCTTCCTCCCCGCAAATAATAAGGAACTTCTTACTTCTTGTAATACCCGTGTAAATTAAATTACGACGTAACATACGGTTGTAACTTTTCACGATTGGCATAATAACAATCGGAAATTCACTACCTTGTGATTTATGAATGGAACAACAATATGCATGCGTAATTTGATTTAAATCGGGCTTCGTATACGTTACCTCAATTCCATCAAATGAAACGATAATCATATCTTGTTGCTCAACGTTTTCTTTTGCATAAAACACCGAAACAATTTCCCCAATATCACCATTAAACACTTGGCTCTCCGGCTGATTCACGAGTTGCAGTACTTTATCACCTCTTCGGTACACAACATCACCGTACTGGATTTCTTTACTCTTTTCCCTCTTCGGATTAAATACTTGTTGCAGCGCTTCGTTTAATACATTAATACCAGCAGGCCCGCGGTACATCGGTGCTAATACTTGAACATCCCTTGCACTAAAGCCTTTTGTTTTAGCATTTTCGCAAACTTTTTTCACAACCTCAACAATTTGAGCCCCTGTACAGCTGATAAACGAACGATCTTTTTTGTTTTGCGCTAAATCTGGTGGTAGAGTTCCATTTTTTATCGCATGGGCAAGTTGAATCACTGATGAGCCTTCCGCTTGACGATAAATTTCAGTAAGCTTCACTGTCGGAACTGCGCCTGCATTTAATAAATCTTTTAATACTTGTCCAGGTCCTACAGATGGCAACTGATCTTCATCACCTACAACGATAACTTGAATATTCGTCGGCAACGACTTAAATAGCTGATTTGCAAGCCAAATATCAACCATTGAAAATTCATCGATAATAAGGAGCTTACCTTGGACAGGATCCGTTTCATTACGCTGGAAAGATCCTTCTGGCGTCCAACCAAGTAAACGGTGAATTGTGCAAGCTGGAAGTCCTGTCGATTCACTCATCCGCTTCGCTGCTCTTCCTGTTGGAGCTGTTAATAGTATTGGAAATGGATTATCATCACTGTATTCATTCGGATTTAACGATAATCCGTGAAGTGACGCATACATTTCAACAATCCCTTTAATAACTGTTGTTTTCCCTGTTCCTGGTCCACCTGTCAATAACATCATCGGTTTATGAAGTGCCGTTTGAATTGCTTCTTGCTGAAACGGTGCATATTGTACGTTCAGTTGTTCTTCAATTTCACCTAACGTTTTTAACACTTCCGCTTCTGGAAATGAAGGTGTTTCTTCTTGATTCATAAGCCTGCGAATAGACTTTACAACACCTTTTTCAGAGTAGAATAACGTCGCTAAATACACTCGTTCTTCTTCTATGATGACTTTCCCTTCACTTTGCATCGTTTCAATACAACCTATAATATCTTCCTCAGTCACTCTTCCTTCTTGATTGTTTAAAAGTGACATCGTTTCTCTTACAAGTTGATCTTTCCTCATATAAACATGACCAAGTTGTAATGAGACATTCTCTAATGTGTAAAAACATCCCGCTCGTACACGGTCGTCATGATTACCCGATATCCCTAACGCACGCCCTATATCATCCGCTCTTCCAAAACCAATCCCGTCCACTTCTTCAATAAGTTGATACGGATTATTACGAATCACTTCTAATGTCATCTCTTTATATTGCTGGTAAATCTTAATAGAAAGTTTCGTTCCAAAACCGTAGCCATTTAAAAAGCTCATTACTTTCTCTAATCCTTGATGTTCAACAATTGTCTCATATATTTCCTGAGCCTTTTGTTTATTAACAACACCATTTAACGCCTCAGGGTCATCCATAATTTTAGAAATAGCATGTTCTCCGAGATGGTCCACAATTTTTTCAGCTGTACGTTTTCCTATCCCTTTAAATAAATCACTCGCTAAATATTGCACCATACCTGCTTTTGTTTGCGGCAATTCTTTTTTAAATGTTTCAACCATATATTGTTTTCCATACTTTGGATGGTCCTTAAAATGACCTGTCAATGTAAACACTTCATCTTCATGCATGCGGGGAAAATGACCGTTTATCATTACTTTCTTTTCGTCATACGTTTCATTCGTTTCAATGACTTTCATACTGACAACGGAATAGAGGTTTTCTTCGTTGTGGAAAATGGTATGAAGAACTTGCGCTTTTATAAACTTTTTTTCTTCCTCAAACAAATCCATTGCATGTTGATTTCCCATCTTTCCTCTCCTTTCCGATATTTTCACTTTAATGAGCAGTACATCCCCCACCTTTTTAGATGAGGGATAACTACCCATTAAACTATATTTTTATCTTATTCAGCTTCTTGCTCTAATAAACGAACGCCATTACCCGCTAAAAAGTGATCTGGCTGAATTTCAGTTGCTTTCTTAAATAAAGCGAGAGCCTTCTCATTATTTTCCTCAAATACGTACGCAACACCTAAATTGTAATACGCATCTGCATGCTCTTCATCCATTTCTAATACCTTTTCAAAATAAGGTTTCGCCTCTTGAACATGTTCTAATCGCGCGAAGCAAAGTCCGCACTGGAATACAGCTTCTACATCGTTTTCATCTAATTCTGTTGCTCTTTGTAAGAATGGTAGTGCAAGACGATCATTTCCAAGCTGTACATGTGTGATACCTAACATAAATGTTACATCAGCTGATTGTAATCCAGCTTGCATTGCTTGTTCAAATACAGCTTTCGCCTCAGTAAATTGCTCTTGGCCATAATATACATTTCCTAAACCATAATAGGCAGCTGCAGATTTATCATCTAACTCTAGTGCGCGTTTATAAAATAAAATCGCTCGCTCGCTATCACCTAATACGTCTAATAAATTTGCAAAATTAATGTATCCAAGCGCATCTTTCGGATTTTCTTCGATTGCTTCTGTAAAATTTTTAGCTGCTTCTTCCCAGTTTCCTTCTTGCATATATTGAATACCTGTTTCAAGTTTGTTTGACATGTCCTTCACCTCTACAACAAATTATAACAAAGAATGTATTTTCCAAGCGAACGAAAATTCGCTTTATGTAAAAGAAACCTCTAACCGCTAATCGGCAGAGGCTTCTCGTTTATCCTAAATAATCCAATTTCTTACCACTACGGTATACTTCATCAATTGTAGCACCGCCTAAGCACTCATCTCCATCATAGAAAACAACTGCTTGTCCTGGTGTAATTGCACGAATTGGCTCATCACAAAGAATACGAACTGTATTTTCATCAACGATTTGAACCGTTACTTTATTGTCTTCTTGACGATAACGGAATTTCGCCGTGCACTTAAATTCGGTTTCTTTTTCTTTGTTACTTACCCATCCTACATTCGTAGCAATAACTTCATCACCATATAGAAGTTCGTTATGGAATCCTTGATCAACATATAAAATGTTTTCTTTTAGATTTTTCCCAACAGCAAACCATGGATCACCATTACCACCAATTCCAAGGCCATGACGTTGTCCAATTGTATAATACATTAAACCGTCATGCTTCCCTTTCACTTCACCAGATAATGTTTGCATTACACCTGGTTGTGCCGGTAAGTAGTTACTTAAGAAATCTTTAAAGTTACGCTCACCAATGAAGCAAATACCTGTACTATCTTTTTTCGCCGCTGTCGCTAAGCCAGCTTCTTTCGCCATTTCACGAATTTGCGGTTTCTTTAATTCACCTAACGGGAACATTGTTTTTGATAATTGCTCTTGGCTTAATTGATTTAAGAAATATGTTTGATCTTTATTGTCATCAACGCCGCGAAGCATTTTATATTCGCCGTCCATATAAGCAACGCGTGCATAATGGCCTGTTGCCACATAATCTGCACCAAGCGCAATTGCATGCTCTAAAAATGCTTTAAATTTAATTTCTTTATTACACATTACATCTGGGTTTGGTGTACGACCAGCTCGATACTCATCTAAGAAGTACGTAAATACTTTATCCCAGTATTGTTTTTCAAAGTTTACTGCATAATACGGAATACCAATTTGGTTACACACTTCAATTACATCATTGTAATCTTCTGTTGCTGTGCAGACACCATTCTCATCTGTATCATCCCAGTTTTTCATAAAAATTCCGATTACATCATAACCTTGCTCTTTTAATAAAAGTGCTGCTACAGATGAATCGACGCCACCGGACATTCCGATGACAACGCGTGTTTCGTGAGGTAGTTTGTTCATCATGTCACCTCCCATGCTAATTTTGTGTTAATCGCTTCACGATTTTCACTGTTTCGTACGCCGCTTTTTCAATTTGCTCTTTCGTATTTCCAAGTCCAAAACTAAAGCGTACGGATGAACGTATTTGATTCGGAGTCTTTTCCAAACATCGCTACTAATACATGTGATGGATCAATCGAACCAGCTGTACAAGCAGAACCGCTTGATACTGCAATGCCAGCAAGGTCTAAGTTCACAAGAAATGGTTCAATGTTCATTCCTGTAAAACTTACATTAAGTACATGCGGTAAGCGATGTTCTAAGTTTCCGTTTACCTCGAAAGTAATGCCTTCATTTTTGAAGACAGATACCATTATATCTTTAAACTCTTCATATTGGGCATTTTTTTGCTCACGAGTTTTTTCAGCTATAAGAATTGCATGCTGAAGCCCAGCAATACTAGGCACATTTTCCGTACCAGCACGGCGTTTTCTTTCTTGCTCTCCGCCTATTAATAACGGTTCAAATTTCACATTTGCACCAGCGTATAAGAACCCTACACCTTTTGGCCCATTAATTTTATGAGCTGAAATTGATAATAAATCAATTCCAAACTCTTTCACATTAATTTCTACTAAACCGTAAGCTTGTACCGCATCTGTATGGAAATAAGCTTGATGATCTTTTAGCAACTTTCCTATTTCCACAATTGGTTGCATTGTCCCTACTTCATTATTCCCAAACATAACAGATACAAGAATCGTCTCTTCTGTTAATGCCTTTTGTATGTCAGAAACTTGAATAAGCCCTGTTTCATCGACAGGTAAATATGTCACTTCAAACCCTTCACGCTCTAACAATTCGCACGTATGCAAAATCGCATGATGTTCAATTTGCGTCGTTATTATGTGGTTACCTTTATGACGGTTCGCACGTGCTACACCGATAAGCGCTAAATTATCAGCTTCTGTACCACCGCTCGTAAATATAACTTCATTCGGATTCGCATGAATGCTGCGTGCACACACTCGTCTCGCCTCATCTACTGCATGGCGAGTTTGACGTCCATAAAAGTGAATACTAGACGGGTTCCCGAATATTTCTGTCATATATGGAATCATCTTTTCGACCACTTCTGGGTGAGTCGGAGATGTCGCAGCATGATCTAAGTAAATGCGTTCCATTAAATCTCCTTCTTTCCAAATCGTTTCACAAGGAATTAAATGTAAAACATATAGCCCCCGTGATTTTCTTCCTCATAACGTACTAAATCTTCTAACGTTGTACTATCTAACACTTCTTGCACCGCATCACGAACACGCATCCATAACTGGCGCTGTGCTGGCTCTTCTTCTTCTATCATTTCTACAACACTAATCGGTCCCTCTAATACACGGATTACATCCCCAGCTGTAATGTTAGCCGGTTGATCAGATAATACATATCCGCCGTATGCCCCGCGCGTACTCTTTACAAGACGAGCGTTACGAAGTGGTGAAATTAATTGCTCTAAGTAATGCTCGGATAAGTCATGCGCCTGCGCAATTGATTTTAATGAAATCGGACCTTCACCAAACTTTTTTGCAAGATCAATCATAATTGTTAAGCCATAGCGGCCTTTTGTTGAAATCTTCATCTATTTTGCACCTCTTTTCAAATTTTCACTTCTATTGGTTATATCTTATTTATAAAAAGAACACAATTTAAAATCCTATGAAATTATAGCATAATATAGTATTATAAGAAATTTCAACTTGTGTATCAAAATGATAACATAAAATCACATTGAAAAACTCGGAAATTATTACAATTGAAAGAAAAATGAAAATATTAACCTTCATTTTTCCCATAAAACAGCATCCTATTTCAAATTCCGTAGAAAAAAATGATACGATAGAACGAGATTATATATTAAGGGAGACGGTCCAAATGAAACAACCACTCGCACATCGAATGCGCCCTACAAATATTCAAGAAATTATTGGGCAACAACATTTAGTTGGTGAAGGAAAGATTTTATGGCGAATGGTCCAAGCCAATCATTTTCAATCTATGATTTTATACGGTCCTCCAGGTACAGGAAAAACATCCATTGCCAGTGCAATTGCAGGAAGTACCGGTACCCCGTTTCGTCTATTGAACGCTGTTACTCACAATAAAAAAGATATGGAAGTTGTCGTACAAGAAGCGAAGATGCATCGACACCTCGTTTTAATTTTAGATGAAGTTCACCGTCTAGATAAAGCAAAGCAAGACTTTCTATTACCTCACTTAGAAAGCGGACTTCTTACTTTAATTGGTGCTACGACAAGTAATCCATTCCATGCAATAAACTCCGCTATTCGAAGCAGGTGTCAAATTTTCGAATTACACGCACTAACAGAAGAAGATATTTTAATTGGGTTAAAAAGAGCTTTAGAAGATAAAGAAAAAGGGCTTGGAGAATATGCAGTAACGGTAACAGATGAAGCACTACATCACTTTGCAAACGCCTCTGGTGGTGATATGCGTTCCGCTTATAACGCACTTGAGCTTGCTGTATTATCTAGCTTTACTACAGACGATCAAGCGGCTGAAATCACACTCGAGATTGCAGAAGAATGCTTACAAAAGAAGAGCTTCGTCCACGACAAAGGCGGCGATGCTCATTATGATGTATTATCAGCATTTCAAAAATCAGTGCGCGGAAGTGATGTAAATGCAGCACTCCATTATTTAGCACGCCTTATTGAAGCAGGTGATTTACAAAGCATTGGCAGACGCCTTCTTATTATGGCTTATGAAGATATTGGACTTGCTAGCCCACAAGCTGGACCACGTACACTAGCTGCAATTGAATCAGCTGAACGAGTTGGATTCCCAGAAGCACGCATCCCACTTGCAAATGCCGTTATCGAGCTATGCTTATCACCAAAATCAAATTCAGCTTATAAAGCACTTGATGCTGCATTACACGATTTACGCAACGGTCAAACAGGTGACATTCCAAGCCATTTAAAAGATAGTCATTACAAAGGCGCAGAATCACTTGGAAGAGGCATTGGATATTTATATCCGCACGACCATCCAAACGGCTGGGTAAGGCAACAATACTTACCTGATAAAATAAAAAGCAAGCAATATTATAAACCGAAAACGACAGGAAAATTTGAGCAAGCACTTTCTACTGTTTATGAAAGATTACAAACTTCGAATAAAACGAAAAATAAAGGGTAACATAAACGAAAACGTCACCATTATGGAGGCTTCGCTTATGAAAACACGTCAAGATGCATGGACAAAAGAAGATGATCTCCTTTTAGCAGAAACTGTTTTGCGACATATTCGCAGCGGAAGTACACAAATAAAAGCGTTTGATGAAGTTGGCGACGCTTTAAACCGCACTTCCGCAGCTTGTGGTTTTAGATGGAATGCTGAAGTAAGACCGAATTACGAAGATGCGGTGCAGCTTGCAAAAAAACAACGTAAAGAATTAAAACGTTCTGAAGCTAATATAGAAAAAGATCGGTTCACGAAAACGAAACAACTCGTAATTGACGCCGATTTTTCAGAAGATATTACGCCAAGTAAACAAGATCTTACAATGCAAAATGTCATTTCATTTTTACAAAATTTAGAACATAACAATCCTTCACTTGCAAAGTTGCAAACTGAAAATGATGTATTACAAGCTCAACTCACCTCTCTGCAAAAAACGAATCATGAACTTGAAACGAAATTAGCAGTACTCACAAAAAAACAACAAGCAATCGAAGAAGATTACGCGATGCTTGTTCGAATTATGGATCGTGCTCGAAAACTTGTTTCAGTCGAAGAGCAAGAAGAGCATATTGCCCCGATTTTCAAAACCGATCAAAATGGGAATTTAGATATTATTTATTCTGCAGAGAATTAAAAACAGGGATGTCACTTTTTTAACTGAGTGACATCCCTGTTTGTTTTCGGTGAACCATATATAGATATCGGTAAATGAAATTATATTAACGTTTTTTCGAATATATCTATCACAACTTGCAATATATCAACGATTTTTCAAATATATCTATCACAACTTGCAATATATCAACGATTTTTCAAATATATCTATCACAACTTACAATATATCAACGATTCAATAAAGGATATCGATTTAACGACAAAGATTGACAATAACATTCCTCCTTGTCATACAAGGAAACTCCTAAAACGAATTGGATATTTTTTACTAAAATGTTATTATAAACATATACCTTTAAAGGGAAATGGTTGCTATTTCATTAATAATCTTCAAAATAACTCTTGGCCTTCTCGTCCTAACTTTAGCTCTTTTCACCATTAACAGTCTAAAAAAGACATCCGCCTATAAATCAGATAAATATGATTATTGCTTACTAACCTTACTTACATTTGAACTAGTAGTGATGCAAATATTCATATTTCTTTAATACATATAAAAAAGCATATATCCAAAATGGATATATGCTTTTCTTTTATTCTTGCCCTACACGTTTCACTTCTACGTTTTTAATGCGTTCACGTACAACGTGACTTGCCATAATTAAGCCTGCCACAGATGGTACGAATGCATTTGATGAAGGCGGTAATTTCGCTTTACGAATTTTTGCATTTTCGTCTGGTACGATTTCTTTACGTACCTCTTCACGAATTACGATTGGGTTTTCGTCAGAGAAGACAACTTTTACACCTTTTTTAATACCCTCTTTACGAAGCTTCGTACGAATGACTTTCGCAATTGGATCTGTATGTGTTTTAGAAATGTCCGCAATACGGAAACGAGTTGGATCCATTTTATTCGCTGCACCCATACTTGAGATAATTTTAATTTTACGACGTAAACATTGTTTAATTAAATGGATTTTGAACGTAATCGTATCAGATGCATCCACTACGAAATCTAAACCGTGCTTAAAGAACTCTTCATATGTTTCATCTGTATAAAACATTTCAAGTCCAATTACTTCACACTCTGGGTTAATGTCTGCGATACGCTCTTTCATTAATTCTACTTTTGAACGTCCTACAGTAGATACTAAAGCGTGAATTTGACGGTTTACGTTTGTAATATCTACAACGTCTTTATCAACTAATACAAGACGTCCAACGCCAGAACGTGCTAACGCTTCAGCTGCAAAAGAGCCTACGCCGCCAATTCCTAAAATACCGACTGTACTATTTTTTAATATTTCAAGTCCTTCTTTACCGAAGGCTAATTCATTACGTGAAAATTGATGTAACATTCAGCTCTACACTCCTATTACAAAAATGGTCTACCATGTATTCTAGCGTTTTTCCGACTATTTGTATAGAAAAAGTTATAGAATTCCTAAAAATACATATTTCGAGAATGAAAACATAGACCAGAATTTTATTTCTTCCTAAATACACGTTTAAAAAAAGAGGATTTAGAGAACCGAGCAGATCGAGGCGCTGAAGCCAGGAGGAGCGCAGTGTAGAAATACTACTCGAGCACCGGACTGGCGAAGCAACGATGAGATGCGACAGTTATCTGAACCAGACTTTTTAAACTTCCTTTCAATACAGGTTTAAAAAGAAGGATTTAGAGAACCGAGCAGATCGAGGCGCTGAAGCCAGGAGGAGCGCAGTGTAGAAACACTACTCGAGCACCGGACTGGCGAAGCAACGATGAGATGCGACAGTTATCTAAACCGGACTTTTTAAACAACCTCTCAAAAAAAGTCTAGACGGTTATAGTATAACCATCTAGACCCTATTCTTACTTCTCTTCTTTCAAGCTTAATTTTAAGTTCAGTTCTTCAAGCTGCGCTTCTGCAACTGGGCTTGGAGCTTCTGTTAATAAGCAGCTTGCGCTTGCTGTTTTCGGGAATGCAATTGTATCACGAAGGTTCGTACGGCCTGCAAGTAACATAACAAGACGATCTAAACCTAATGCGATTCCGCCGTGTGGTGGTGTACCGTATTCGAATGCTTCTAATAAGAATCCGAATTGCTCTTGCGCTTCTTCTTGTGAGAATCCAAGTGCTTTAAACATTTTTTCTTGTACGTCACGCTCGTAAATACGAAGTGATCCACCACCAAGCTCATAACCGTTTAATACAAGGTCATATGCTTGTGCACGTGCTTTTTCTGGTGCTGTTTCTAGTAACTCAACGTCTTCACGGAATGGCATTGTGAATGGGTGGTGAGCTGCGAAGTAACGATCTGCATCTTCATCGTACTCAAGTAGTGGCCAATCAGTTACCCATAGGAAGTTAAATTTACTTTCATCAATTAACTCAAGCTCTTTACCTAGACGTAAACGAAGTGCGCCTAAGCTATCTGCAACAACGCTCTTCTTATCTGCTACGAATAGTAATAAGTCGCCAGCAGTAGCTTCTAATGTGCTCATTAACACATTTGCATCTTCTTCACCGAAGAATTTCGCAATCGGTCCTTTTAGGCCGTCTTCTTCAACTTTAAGCCAAGCTAGACCTTTTGCACCGTATACTTTCACGAATTCAGTTAATGCATCGATGTCTTTACGAGAATATTTACTTGCAGCACCTTTTGCATTAATTGCTTTTACTTGTCCGCCGCTTTCTACAGCACTTGTAAACACTTTAAAGCCACAATCTGCTGCAAACTCAGATAAGTCTGTTAGTTCCATTTCAAAGCATGTATCTGGCTTATCAGAACCGTAGCGAGCCATTGCATCAGCATATTTCATACGAGGGAATGGTGCACTCACTTCTACACCTTTTGCATCCTTCATAACTTTCGTCATCATACGCTCCATCATATCTAAAATTTCATCTTGTGTTAAGAATGAAGCTTCGATATCGATTTGCGTGAATTCTGGTTGACGATCCGCACGTAAATCTTCATCACGGAAACAACGTGCTACTTGATAGTAACGCTCAAATCCGCCGACCATAAGAAGCTGTTTAAATAACTGTGGTGACTGTGGTAATGCATAGAATTCACCATCATGTACACGACTTGGCACTAAATAGTCACGAGCTCCTTCTGGCGTGCTTTTCGTTAAAATTGGTGTTTCTACTTCTAAGAACTCTTCTGTATCTAAGAAGTTACGAATTGTTTTTGTTACATCGTGACGCATTTTGAATGTGTTGAACATCACAGGGCGACGTAAGTCTAAATAACGATATTTTAAACGCACATCTTCTGATGCATCTGTATCATCAGCAATGATAATTGGCGTTGTTTTCGCTGCATTTAGTACATTTACTTTTGTTGCTTGTACTTCAATACGACCAGTTGCCATATTGTCATTAATTGCGCCTTCACCACGTTCAACAACTGTACCTTCTACGTGTAATACGTATTCGCTACGAATTGTTTCTGCTACTTCTAACGCTTCTTTTGATGTTTCTGGGTTAAATACAACTTGTACGATACCTGTACGGTCACGTAAATCGATAAAGATTAATCCACCTAAGTCACGGCGTTTTTGTACCCAACCTTTTAATTGAACTGTTTGTCCAACAGCTTCTACTGTTACTTTTCCACATGCATGTGTTCTTTCAGCCACTGTAAGTTCCCCCTATATTAATTTCTCTGCTACGTATGAAGCAAATACATCTAACGCTACTTCTTCTTGTTCACCTGTTGCCATATCTTTTAAGTTAATGATGCCTTTATCTAGCTCATCTTCTCCTAATACAGCTACAAATTTCGCCTTTAGACGATCTGCTGATTTAAATTGTGCTTTCATTTTGCGATCTAAATAATCTTTTTCAACTGACAATCCAGCTTTACGAAGATCGAACGCAACTTTTGCAGCATGGTCTTTCGCTTTTTCGCCAAGCGCTACAACGTAACAATCAATGCTATGTTCAAGTGGTAATTCAATGTTTTCAGCTTTTAGCGCCATAATTAAACGTTCAATACTCATTGCAAAACCGATACCTGGCATTTCTGGTCCACCGATTTCTTGTACAAGTCCGTTATAACGGCCACCACCGCTTAATGTAGTGATCGCACCGAAACCTTCTGCCTCACTCATAATTTCAAAAACAGTGTGTTGATAGTAGTCTAAACCACGCACTAAGTTCGGATCTTTTTCAAATGGAACATCCATCATCGTTAATAGTTCTTGAACTTTGTCATAGTATACTGCTGAATCTTCGTTTAAGTATTCTGTAATAGATGGTGCTGTTCCCATTAATTCATGGTTACGGTCTTTCTTACAGTCTAAAATTCGAAGTGGGTTCTTTTCTAAGCGAGATTGACAGTCAGAACAGAATTCGCCGATACGTGGCTCAAAGTGTGCGATTAATGCATCACGGTGTGCTTGACGGCTCGCTGCGTCACCTAAACTGTTTAATACAACTTTAATATTTTTTAAGCCCATGCCGCGGTAAAATTCAACAGCAAGTGCAATTACTTCTGCATCAATTGCAGGGTCATTACTGCCGATTGCTTCGATACCGAATTGTACGAATTGACGATAGCGACCTGCTTGTGGTCTTTCATAACGGAACATTTGACCGATATAGTATAATTTCGTTGGTTGTGTCGCATCACCAAACATTTTATTTTCAACGTAAGAACGTACAACAGGTGCAGTACCTTCTGGACGTAATGTTAAGCTACGCTCTCCACGATCTTGGAATGAGTACATTTCTTTTTGTACGATATCTGTCGTATCACCAACACCGCGTAAAAATAGCTCAGTGTGTTCAAAAATTGGTGTACGAATTTCTTTATAATTGTAACGACGGCAAATTTCGCGTGCTTGCCCTTCGATATACTGCCATAACTCAACAGTGCCTGGAAGAATATCTTGCGTTCCGCGTGGGATTTGAATAGACATATTCAGTTCCTCCTCAAATTGTTTTAATCTTAATAAAAATAAAAAAACTCCCGCCTCTACTGTTTAAACAGTAGGGACGAGAGTATTATACCCGTGGTGCCACCCTAATTGAAGCACGTATGCTTCCACTTTTTTAATAACGCTTAAATATGCGTTCATCCCTACTAAGCATATATGCCGTTCAAGTTGAAACCTCTAGAGTGTCATTCAATCAGTCATCATGCAGAAATGTTTTCAGCCTAAGACATTCCTTCTCTTTCCATGTGTGTCTCATTTACTCTTCTCTATCAACGGTTATATTCATATGTAAATATAAAATTACTATACGTTTGTTAAGTAGGATTGTCAAGTGCTCTAAGAACGTTCAATCTGCTTCTTTAAACGCTTTACATCTTGAAGAGAAATCCCAAACTCCGAAGCAAGCTCCATTGAAGTATTGTTTTGCTCTTTTGAAATAAAATCATGAAAATTCACGTTAAACAGTTGATTTGCACCATTTGTAACAGAATGCCCTTTTTCATTCATACGCATACGTATATCCCTCACATTCAATATGGATGTTTTACTTTTTATTGTTCCATATTGATGAGAGAGTTATACATAACCGAAACTGCTATTGATTCCAAATAAATGAACAAAACATACAACAATGTATAAAAAAGAGAGGATTATATAACCCTCTCTTTTTTATGAACACTATTTACTTTCTACAATTAAGGTCACCGGACCATCATTGATTAAAGAAACGTCCATCATTGCTCCAAACTTCCCTGTTTCCACATGTAATCCTTGTTTACGAACTTCTTCATTAAAGAAATCGTATAAACGCTCTGCATAATCAGGTTTCGCAGCATCCATAAAGTTTGGACGTCTGCCCTTGCGGCAATCTCCGTATAATGTGAATTGCGAAATAGATAGAACTTGTCCTTCTACATCAAGTACAGAATGATTCATCTTTCCGCTCTCATCTTCAAAAATACGTAAGTTTGCAATTTTTTCCGCAATGTAAGTTGCATCTTTTTCTGTATCTTCGTGCGTAATGCCAACTAGTAATGTTAAACCGAACGGAATTTGTCCTACGATCTCACCGTCTACTGTGACAGACGCTTTCTTTGATCGTTGTAAAACAACTCTCATCTTTCTACACTCCCTATTAATGCATCATGCGTCGTACTGCATAAATTTCTGGAACGCGTTTAATGCGTTCTACTACTTTTTTCAAGTGTTGTAAGTTACGAATCGAGATTGACATATTAATTGTTGCCATCTTATTACGGTCACTTCTACCAGAAACAGCTGAAATGTATGTTTTCGTCTCTGTAACAGCTTGCAGTACTTCATTTAATAAACCGCGGCGATCGTAACCTGAAATTTCAATATCAACGTTATACTCAATTTCTTTTTCAGGGCTACCTTCCCACTCTACCTCTAATAATCGTTCTACAGCTTCTTCTGTATGAACATTTACACAATCACGGCGGTGAATTGATACACCTCGGCCTTTCGTAATATACCCAACGATATCATCACCCGGAACTGGGTTACAGCATTTCGATAAACGGATTAATAAATTATCAGCACCGCTTACCTTTACACCAGAATCCCATTTTCGAATTTTCATCGGTTTACGGACTTCTTTAACTTCAACAATTTCTTCTTCTTCGCGTTGTTTGCGGAACTTGTCCGTTAGTCGCGTAACAATTTGCGAAGCTGTAATTCCGCTATATCCAACTGCTGCAAACATATCTTCTTCATTTGCAAAGTTAAATTTCTCAGCGACGCGTTTTAAGTTATCCGGCGCCAATACTTCTTTCATCTCATACTCTAGACCACGTACTTCCTTTTCAACAAGTTCACGGCCTTTTTCAATATTTTCGTCTCTACGTTGTTTCTTAAAGAATTGACGAATTTTATTTTTCGCATGAGATGTTTGAGCAAGTTTTACCCAATCCTGGCTTGGGCCATATGAATGTTTCGACGTTAAAATTTCAATGATGTCGCCTGTTTTTAATTTATAATCCAGCGTCACCATTTTCCCGTTTACTTTTGCACCAATTGTTTTATTCCCAATTTCCGAATGGACACGATACGCGAAATCAATCGGAACAGATCCAAGTGGTAATTCCATTACATCGCCTTTCGGTGTAAAGACGAATACCATGTCAGAGAATAAATCAATTTTTAATGACTCCATAAATTCTTCTGCATTAGAAGCTTCATTTTGCCATTCTAATATTTGACGGAACCATGTGAGTTTCTTCTCTAATGTACCTGTTGTTTCTGCTGTTTTTCCTTCTTTGTATGCCCAGTGTGCCGCGATCCCGAATTCTGCAATTTCGTGCATTTCTTTCGTACGAATTTGCACTTCAAGTGGATCACCTTTCGGTCCAATTACAGTCGTATGAAGAGATTGATATAGATTTGCTTTTGGCATTGCAATATAATCTTTAAAACGACCTGGCATCGGCTTCCAGCACGTATGAATAATTCCAAGCACAGCATAACAATCTTTAATACTATTTACAACGACACGTACAGCTAATAAATCGTAAATTTCATTGAACTGCTTATTTTGCAGTGCCATTTTACGATAAATACTGTAAATATGTTTCGGTCTTCCAGAAATCTCAGGTTGAATTGCAACTTCTTTTAATTTCTCACGAATACCAGTCATTACTTCGTCTAAATATTCTTCACGTTCTGCACGTTTACGCTTCATTAAATTTACAATACGATAATATTGTTGTGGATTTAAATAGCGAAGTGACGTATCCTCTAGCTCCCATTTAATAGTACTAATTCCGAGTCTATGTGCCAAAGGTGCAAAGATTTCTAACGTTTCATTCGCTATGCGACGCTGCTTCTCTTGAGGCAAATGTTTCAATGTACGCATGTTATGAAGACGATCAGCTAGTTTAATTAAAATAACTCGAATATCTTGAGCCATTGCAATAAACATTTTGCGATGGTTTTCTGCTTGTTGTTGTTCGTGAGATTTATATTTGATCTTCCCAAGCTTTGTAACGCCATCAACAAGCATAGCAATTTCTTTGTTAAATTCCCGTTCAATATCTTCTAACGTAATCTCTGTATCTTCCACTACATCATGTAAGAAACCTGCTGATACCGTAGCTGGATCCATGTGTAAATCAACTAAAATACCTGCAACTTGAATCGGATGAATAATATACGGTTCACCCGATTTTCTATATTGTTCGCTATGCGCATCACGTGCATATTCATAGGCACGTGCCACTAGCTCAATATCTTCATCCGCTAAATATTGACTTGCTTTCTCGAGTACCTGTTCAGCTGTTAGTACCTGCTCATTTGCCATCGAATCACCTTTTATTGAAAATTGACTTTATCTTTATTTAATAGAATAAATTATATTCTATCATTATAACCCAATGATTGTGAATTGTGAAAAGGAAAAGATTTTACTGACATTTCACCATAATTTTTTGTTCAATTATACAAAAGTACCCGCTCCTCTCCAAGAGATTCACGGGTACTTTTTATCACCGTAGTTTTACCTATATAGTGATTAGTATTTTTCTAATACTAATACATCGTAACCATCTAACATTTTACGACCATCTAAGTAAGTAAGTTCTACTAAGAATGCAATTCCTGCTACAACTCCGCCTAGCTCTTCAACTAACTTAATTGTCGCTTCGATTGTTCCACCTGTAGCTAATAGATCATCTGTAATTAATACGCGTTGACCTGGCTTAATTGCATCTTTATGGATCGTTAAAACGTCTTTACCATATTCTTTACCGTAGTCAACTGTAATTACTTCACGTGGTAATTTTCCTAATTTACGAACTGGCGCAAATCCTACTTCTAACGCATAAGAAACTGGGCAACCGATAATGAAACCACGAGCTTCTGGTCCTACTACAACATCGATATCTCTTTCTTTTGCGTACTCAACGATTGCGTCTGTTGCTGCTTTGTATGCTTTACCGTCATTCATTAAAGGTGTAATGTCTTTAAACACAATACCTTCTTTCGGATAATCCGGTACAATTGCGATATGTTGCTTGAAATCCATATTTCTGAATCCTCCTCAGATCTAAAAGGTTTGTAAATACAAATCCTTTACCCTAACTGTTCTACTTCTTTATGATTACGAATCGTTTCAAACCATGTATATAGTTGCTGATATGTGCTATAAACCAATTCTTTTTCTAATTGTAAGTGGTTCATTTTCTCACGATATGTGTTCGATTCAATTAAATCACGCTTTTGTTTTTTGTCTGCCATAAAAATGACGCCATCTTTTATTGTAACAAATTCTAACTCAAAAAACACCTGTGTCATGAAATTTACTGTATCTTTTGACCAACCTTTATGACGACATAGTTGTTCTCCATATTGTCTTAAAGAAAATGGTGTTTTTTGGCTTAAGAAAGAATAGTACCATTTAAAGTGTTCTCTCGTCGGAACTGTACTAAATAAGTGGTTATTCTCTTGATAAAATAGCGTATAAATTCGCGCTGGGAATCCTACCTTAAATAGCTCACGTAATTCATCTGTTCCTTTTGGTAAATCAAGTAACACGATATATTGATCATCTAAATGCGTTACTTCTGAAGCATGCATGAGCTTTTCTTTATAGCTCTCTAAAGAAAATTTATTCAATACCTCTTCAGAAAAATACACCATTGTTATTTTTTCTTTCGGAAGTTCTGCTAAATTTGCTTCTGCATTACGCATACTACGCCAATCAAATAATTGCCACGCCTCTACAGCAATATCTTGTACCATTAGTTGTGGCTTCTTAAAGTTATTCCATTCATTAATAGACGCTTCTCCTATTACAGATACTTTTGCAACTGGAGAGATTTCTTTCGCATATGCACCAAAGCCAAATCCAATTGTATCCAGTGTTGCTTGTCCATCACGAAGAGCCATTTTTAAATGAGAGCCATCTGATCCGATTGCGCGAATGCTTTCTAACTCTGCATCTTTTACTGCAATACGTGGTTTCGGATTTCCAACACCAAACGGGGCTAGTTTTTGCATATCTTCAATTGCCGCTAGCGTTACATCCTCTACTTTACAAAAAACATCAACTGCTGTAATTGGAATAAAATCTTCTTCTGTTAAAATTGCATCTGCTTGTTCATTTAAGCGGCGACGTAATTCATCTACATCATTCATATGTAGCGTCATTCCCGCTGCCATCGGATGCCCTCCGAAGTGTGGTAATAACTCTCTACAATCTGATAAATTTGCAAACAAATCAAATCCTGCAATACTACGTGCTGAGCCTTTTGCTGTTTCTTTTATAGGATCAATGCTTAATACAATCGTCGGACGATAAAAACGTTCAACTAATTTCGAAGCAACAATTCCAATTACCCCTGGGTTCCAGCCTTCTTTCGCAAGTACTAATACTTTATTTTCTTCTGGTGGGAAGTTATTTTCCACTTCAGCGATAGCCTCTTCTGTAATTTGCTTTACAATATCTTTTCGCAGTTTGTTCAGCTCATCAATTTCTTCAGCTAGCTCTTTCGCTTCCTCTGGATCATCTGATAATAAAAGGTGTACAGCCGGCGCAGCATCTTCTAAACGCCCAACCGCATTAATACGAGGTGCAATTGAGAAACCAATACTCTCTTCGGTAATTTCACTTTGCGAAACGTTAGCAACTTTAAACAATGCCTTCAAACCAATATTTCTCGTCATACGCATATGTTTTAAACCGCGTTTCACTAGCAACCTATTTTCACCATGAAGTGATACTAAATCGGCTACTGTACCAATTACTGCGATCTCTAATAAATGTTCTGGTACACGGCCTAATAGTGCATGCGCAACTTTAAACGCAACACCTACACCAGCTAAATAGTGAAACGGATATACACCGCCATCTAATTTCGGATGTATAATCGCAAGTGCTTCTGGCAATTCTGGCGGTGGCTCATGGTGATCTGTAATAATTAGATCTATTCCAAGCTCTTTCGCTACATTCGCTTCATGTACCGCTGCAATACCAGTATCGACAGTAATAATTAGCGAGACCCCTGCGCTATGCGCCCAACGAAATGCTTCTTCGTTCGGTCCATACCCTTCTGTAAAACGATTTGGAATGTAAAATTCTACTTCTGCACCTAATTCTTGAAGAGCAAGATATAAAACTGTCGTACTACTTACTCCGTCCGCATCGTAATCACCAAATATTAATATTTGCTCTCCATTTTGAATCGCCTTATTTACACGTTCTCCCGTTCTATCCATTCCTTCTAATAAAAATGGATCATGAAATTCTTGATTTTCTGTATTTAAAAAATCTAAAATCTTATCTTCTGTATCGAGTCCTCTACCGAGGAATAACGAAACGACAAGTGGCGATAACTGTAATTTACTTGCTAATTCACTCACTCGCTCGTCATTATATTCTTTTTCTTTCCAACGCGTCTTCGGTTGTAACACGAAATCACCCCTTAACCTGTTCATTATACAAGACAGATTAAGGGGTGACAATATAATGCAAACTACGATGCAATATCTATATACTAAAATGTTAATGATGTTTAATTTGGAGAATACGGATTTATATGTACGAATACATTTTGTACATTATCTTGTTTCATAAGTATTTCTTTCACATGTTTTCCAATACGGTGTCCTTCTTCTACAGTAATGTATGGATCTACGGACACTTTAATATCGACAATAACATAATGACCATGCTCCCGTGCATATAAAGAACCAATTTTTTTCACACCATCTACTTGAAGAACTGCTTCTCTAAGCGGAATAACATCCTCCTCATGAAGAACATGGTCAAGCGTTGCATGAATTGCTTCCGCTCCAATGCTCCATGCCATTTTTACAACAAGAAGTGAAACAACTAATCCCGCAATTGGATCAGCGTATACAAGCCAGTCTATACCAAGCTTACCACCTATTATAGCTGCACAAATACCGATTAAAGCTGCAATTGAAGAAAATACATCCGAACGGTGCTCATATGCATTTGCAATAATTGCATCACTGTTTACTCTTTTCCCTAATCGGAATTTATATTGAAACATTCCTTCTTTCACGACGATTGAAAGAACAACAGCAAATATCGTAATTCCTTTCGGCGGTTCTAGTTCTTGCGAAAAAGCTTTTATAGACGAAATCGCGATTTCAAGTCCCACAATAAATAATAATACCGCAACAATAATCGCTGAAATCGATTCCGCTTTACCATGACCATACGGATGATCCTCATCAGGTGGCTGCTTTGCCGCTCGCAATCCAAAAAGTACAGCTAGCGAACCTATTACATCTGATGCAGAATGCACGGCATCCGCTAATAGCGCTTTACTGTTCCCAATATAACCAATTACCGCCTTTACAATCGCTAATATAATATTACCAACGATCCCGACAATAGCACCAAACTCGGCCTGTTTAAAACGTTCATCTTTTTCCATAATTAAAATCCCTTCTTTTCTTAACCTATCTTTTTATTTTAACAAAAACAGCGATAACACCACCACTTTCTTCCATCTTCTTTCTGTTAAAAAGTTGCTATCTTATTGTATCCACAAACGAAAAAAGAGATGCCTCATAAAGAGACATCATCTTTTCTATACTTGCGGTTCAGATTCTACTTTCTCAACCTTCTTCTTGTTTCTTCCCTTTTTCAAACGACGGTTTTCAAGCATTAACCAAATTTGAGAGGCAACGAAAACAGAAGAGTACGTACCTACAATTAATCCAACAAGTAGCGCAAACGAGAAGTTACGTAGTGACTCACTACCGAAGATAAGCAGTGCAATTACTGGGAATAACACTGTTAATACGGTGTTAATCGAGCGACCAAGCGTTTGGCGAATACTTGCATTTACGATTTCTTCTAGATCTTTTATATCGCGCACTCGTTTTTTCTGTTTGTATAATTCACGGTTTCTATCAAATGTAACAATCGAGTCATTAATAGAATAACCGATGATTGTTAGTACTGCAGCAATAAACGTTAAGTCTACCTCTAGTTGGAAGATACTAAACATAACTATCATAGTGAATGCGTCATGTAATAATGCAAGTACTGCAGATAACGCATACGTAAATCGGAAACGAATACTTACGTATAAAATGATAACCGCAGAAGCAATCAGTACTGCGATAGATGCATATCGTGCAATTTCTTTACCGATTGTCGGTGAAACTGTACTTACGTTTGGATCTGTACCATATTTATCGTGGAAGAATGTTTTTGTTTTCGCAATTTCATCTTTTGATAAAACACCTAATGTACGAACTGCGAAACCTTTATTGTCATCTCCAGTCGGTACAATATTTTCTTCCTTCACATCAATGTTCAATTCTTTAAAATCTTTATGAACATCAGACACAGTAACGGCTTGTTTTGATTGCAAGTCGATACGTGTACCACTCGCAAAGTCAATACCAAGATTCAATTTGAAAATTGGTAAGATAATTGCACCCGCAATTACAACTACAATCGAGAAGATAAGGAATTTATGACCGATATTTACGAAATTAATACGATCAAATCTTGTTGGCGGATGTACTACACCTTTTGTTAATGGAATAATATCCTTTTGTTTCACACCAAAATATCCTGGTTTTTTATCAAAGTAACGGCTCTTTACAAGTAGACCTAGTAAGAAACGAGTACCGAATACGTTCGTAATAAAACCAACTAAAATACTTACGATTAAACTTGTTGCAAATCCTTTTACAGAGCTATTACCATAAACGAATAACACACCAGCTGCTGCAAGAGTCGTAACGTTTGCATCTAGAATTGTTGCTAATGATCGATGGTTACCAGCACGGAATGCCGACATCATTGACTTACCAATTTTCAGCTCTTCTTTCAGTCTCTCGTACGTAATAATATTTGCATCAACTGCGATACCTACCCCGAGCACTAACGCTGCAATACCTGGCAACGTAAGAACTGCATGCATCCAGTTAAAGACAAGTAATGTAACGAAAATGTATAACCCTAACATAATAACCGCTACAAGTCCTGGTAAACGGTAGAATACAAGCATAAATAAGAAAATAAGAGCGATACCAATCGCACTAGCGAAAATCGTTTGCTCTAACGCTTGTTGACCAAATTTCGCTCCAACAGATGTTGAATACATTTCTTTTAAATCAACAGGAAGTGCACCTGCATTTAATAAAGATGAAAGTTGTTTCGCACTTTCAACTGTGAAGTTTCCACCTACGATAGATACTTCAGCTTGGTTAAATACTTGGTTTACTGTTGCTGCTGATAAGAATTTCGGATTCGGTTTTGCAGATTCTGCTTTATACGAATCTTTTCCTTCTTCAAAGTCAAGCCAAATTACCATTAAATTCGTTGGTGGTGGCATTTTAGAAATTTTTTCAGTTACTTCACGGAATTTTTCAGCACTTTTTAGTGTAAGACCTACGCTCGCACGGCCTTGCTCATCAAATGTTTGCTTCGCTCCGCCGCCTTTTAAATCCGTTCCATCCATAAGAAGGTTATCATCCACATCACGGAATGTTAATTTCGCTTGTGTTGATAACATTTCACGTGCTTTTTGCTGATCTTGTACACCAGCAAGCTGTACACGAATTCGATCTTGCCCTTCGATTTGAATGTTCGGCTCACTTACACCGAGAACATTGACACGATTTTCAAGAGCACCTACTGTACTTACAAGTACATCTCGATCGATTTTATCACCTTTTTTGGCTGGTTTTACTTCATACAGAATTTCAAAACCACCGCGAAGGTCTAGTCCTAGACTAATTCCTTTTGCTATGTCTTTTCCTGCCGCACCAATTACTCCACCGATTAATAAGACGATGAGGAAAAAGGCGGCAATTCTCGTACCACGCTTTGCCATATGTACCCTCTTTCTGCTACTAACACTTTCAATAAATCTCTTACGATTCACTGCTATACGTGTGCATACGCCTAGTTAGTAGACTTCCTTTCTATAATTTTTGCTAGTTCATCACTAGCTCTATAGGTAAGCTTTTACACTACCTACACTTCCATCATTTATTTTCCTCTTCACTACCTCCTTTATATATAATCTTAGACATAATTATTTCCTCTTTATCAATACATATCATTATACTGCAAAAGGAAGAACAAACCAATTGCAGTCGGTTATTTATTTTCGTACTCATCAAATGACCAAAGTGGCGCTTGGTAAGCTTCAACAGTTAAATATGTCATATATTCATTAGCTGTTACTGTTAATACGTCATTAACTAATTCATACAATCTAACATCGCTGTCTATCTTCTTCCACTTTTTCACTTTAAGAAACTTCCAAATGTCATCATCTGTCACTCGGTCGTAACCGAACATTTGAAACTCTTCTACTTTACTTTCTAAAACGACTTGTAACTGTCCGCGGTATGATTCTACCAAAGCCTCTCTATCTAACATCTATAAACATCTCCTTCTTATTTCAGCACGAAAAAGTCGCTTTAATCCCGCTCTAATGGACAGCAATAACTACTTTCAAGAGCACTATCATACTTCACTCTCTTAAATGCTTGTCATTCTTGTCTCGTACGTGCATATAAATTATTGTAAATCATTCCATTGATTTTGAGAAGGTAGGAGAAGAACATGACGAGACAAAGCTTTTTAAAAGGCGCATTTATTTTAATGATAGCCGGCTTTATTACAAAAATACTCGGCTTTATCAACCGCATAGTAATGGCACGTATTTTAGGAGAAGAAGGCGTTGGTCTTTATATGATGGCCGTTCCTACATTCATTTTAGCAATTACATTGACACAAATTGGTCTTCCTGTCGCAATCGCAAAATTTGTAGCAGAAGCGGAAGCTGTGAACGATAAACAAAGAGTTAAAAAAATATTAACCGTATCACTAGCTGTTACATCCGTTATTAGTATCATTTTAACAATCGGAATTATGTTCCTCACACCTATTTTAGCAAAAACATTATTAACCGACGAAAGAACCTACTATCCATTAATGGCCATTTTGCCCGTTGTTCCTGTTATTGCTGTTTCTTCTGTTTTGCGTGGTTACTTTCAGGGGAAACAAAACATGAAACCTAGCGCTTATGCGCAAGTTCTAGAACAAGTCGTCCGCATTACCATTATCGCTATATGCATTCAATTATTTTTACCTTACGGCATAGAATATGCTGCAGCCGGCGCTATGTTATCAGCTGTTCTCGGTGAAGTTGCATCCTTATTATTTTTACTCACGTTATTTCAGCGAGAAAAACATTTATCAATACGCTCTGGATTTTTCACTACTGTAAAGGAAAGCAAAGGGACATTTTATTCTCTGATGGATATTGCCCTTCCAACTACAGGAAGTCGTTTAATCGGCTCCGTTTCATATTTTTTTGAACCTATTGTCGTTATGCAAAGCTTAGCAATCGCTGGTGTCGCTGCTTCTGTTGCAACCCAGCAATACGGTATATTAAACGGTTATGCATTCCCGCTCCTATCACTACCCGCCTTTATTACATACGCTCTCTCTACAGCGCTCGTTCCTTCTATTAGTGAAGCAATGGCAAAAAGACAACATAAATTAGTAGAGCACCGTTTACAACAAGCACTTCGAATTTCATTAATTACCGGCGGATGGTCTGTCGTTATATTATACGTATTCGCTTCTCCTGTTTTAACTCTTATGTATGGATCAGACAGCGCAACAGCATTCATTCAACTTCTTGCGCCTTGTTTTTTATTTCATTATTTCCAAAGTCCACTTACCTCTGTTTTGCAAGCTTTAAACTTAGCAAGAGCCGCAATGATGAATACATTTATTGGTGCCATCGTGAAATTAATCGTTATTTTTGTACTAGCATCAAGGCCAGAGTTTCAAATGATGGGGGTTGCACTTGCTATTGCTGCAAATATTGTAACAGTAACATTTCTTCACTACGCTACTGTTTTAAAAAAGATTACATTTACCATTTACGCAAAAGACTATATTTTCGGCGGACTTGCCATCGGTATCGCAGGCGCCTTCGGTTTTTATCTTCATAAATATATTATTTTCTCTCATTCCCTTGGCATACAAACATTATGGGAAATCACTTTAACAACAATTGTTTATATCGTACTTCTCTTCACTTTCAAACTCATTCGAAAAGAAGAGTTAAGTCGTCTCCCTATCATTCGTAAGCTTTCATTTTTGAAATAAGGTGAAACTTTAATCAGTGGGGTAATCTCCACTGATTATTAGTTATACTAATCATCCTTACTCTTCCAAAGGATAAGTCTCTAATTTTCTTTTACATCAACAAAAAATTGTCCATTTTGAAAACTACAGTATAAAATTTGTGTTATATCGTTATAACCTAAGTTTTTTAATTTCTCAATAAGCCATTCATCTGTATGCTCAATCATTTGTAAATGACTAGATTGAATTTCTCCATCAATAATAAGAGGAAGCGTAAACTGCAATGTATCTTGTTTATTTTTTTGTTTTTGAAAGACAGATAACTTCCCAGACGGTTCCAAAATAGCATATTCTACATCCCGAATATCTCCAACTCCTTGTTCCCTTAATTGCATCATTAAATCATCAATATTATATCGGTGGTTTCTCATCTTTTTTTCATCAATCTTTCCCGCATTAATAATAATTGCTGGTTCACCTTCTATTAAATGCCGAAATCGTTGAAACTTTAATGAAATGACTGACAAAATGATTTGTATGCACATAAGAAAAGTCATCGGAACTAATTGATGCAAAAGTGATTTATCGGTATTTTCAATTGCTACTACAGCCATTTCTCCAAGCATAATAAATACGACTAAATCTAATACACTTAGCTCTCCTATCTCACGTTTACCCATAAGACGAAAAATAATTAAGATGATGATATACAAAAGCATTGTCCGTCCAATTACCGATATCCATTCCATTTCTACATCTCCTTTTTTACGTATAGACTCCCCTATAAAAAAGAAACTAGTCTAACTTGAGCAAAAGGAAAATATGCTTGTATTAAAAAGGGGGAATGCATAAATGGATGGAACGAAAAAATTATCAACTGCAATTGGCTTCGGTATTGTTACGCTACTAATTCTCGCATCTATTACTAGTATGATTATGGCTCTTTTATTAAAGTTTACGAATATAAATGAAGGGACATTAACCGTTACTATTTTTATACTCGCTCTTTTATCTATGCTTATGTCTGGATTTACTGCCGGCAAAAAGGCTCAAGGAAAAGGTTGGCTAGTAGGTTTCACAACAGGGCTCACGTTCACTATACTCGTCTTTCTAGTTAACTATTTAGGCTTTTCTCAAACCTTATCGAACTCACAATTACTATATCAATTAGCATTAATGGGGGCGAGTACACTCGGTGGTATTTTCGGTGTAAATATGTCAAAGCAAAGTAACTAAAAAAGGCCCTGCACATTTCATGCAGGGCCTTCCACATTAGTTTTTCACAACTTCACGAATCGCATTGCGATCGAAAGTTAAGTGTGAACCACCAGATTTAATAACGATTTTTGTCTCATCTACTGATTCGATTGTACCGTGTAAACCACCGATTGTTACGATAGCATCACCTTTTGCTAACTCACTTTGCATTTGAGCAACTGCTTTTTGACGTTTTTGTTGCGGGCGAATTAATAAGAAATAGAAAATCGCAAACATCGCAACGATCATAACGATATTCATCATACCTGCATTCATCTTTTGTTCCTCCTTTTAAATTATGTATTAGAAGTTTTTAGCATTCGGTTTATTAAAGCCATACTGTTCAAAGAACTCTTCGCGGAAATCGCCAAGACGGTCTTCACGAATAGCTTGTCTCACCTGCTCCATTAAGTTTAACAGAAAATGAAGGTTGTGATAAGACGTTAAACGAATTCCGAACGTTTCATCACATTTCATTAAGTGACGAATGTACGCACGTGAGTAGTTTTTACATGTGTAGCAATCACAGTTTGGATCAAGCGGACCGAAGTCTCTTGCGAATTTCGCATTTTTTACAACAAGGCGACCTTCACTTGTCATACATGTACCATTTCGAGCGATACGAGTTGGAAGTACACAGTCAAACATATCAATACCACGAATTGCGCCATCGATTAACGAGTCAGGAGAACCTACACCCATTAAGTAACGAGGCTTATTATCTGGAAGAAGTGGTGTTGTAAACTCAAGAACACGGTTCATAATATCTTTCGGTTCACCAACAGATAAACCACCTACAGCGTAACCAGGGAAGTCCATTGAAACAAGATCTTTCGCACTTTGACGACGAAGCTCTTCGTACTCCCCGCCCTGTACAATACCGAATAAACCTTGATCTTGCGGACGTTCATGCGCTTTTAAGCAACGTTCTGCCCAGCGGCTCGTACGCTCTACAGATTTCTTCATATATTCAAAAGTAGCTGGGAATGGTGGACACTCATCAAATGCCATCATAATATCTGAACCTAATGCATTTTGGATTTCCATCGCTTTTTCTGGTGATAAGAATAATTTATCTCCATTTAAGTGATTACGGAAGTGAACGCCTTCCTCTTCAATACGACGGAAGTCACTTAAACTGAATACTTGGAAACCACCAGAGTCTGTTAAGATTGCACGATCCCAGTTCATAAATTTATGCAAGCCGCCTGCTTCACGAATAATTTCATGACCTGGACGTAGCCATAAATGATACGTATTACTTAAAATAATGCCAGAATCCATTGCTTTTAATTCTTCTGGTGACATTGTCTTAACTGTTGCAAGTGTACCAACTGGCATAAATGTTGGTGTATCAAATGAACCGTGCGGCGTATGCACACGACCTAAACGGGCACCCGTTTGTTTACATGTCTTAATAAATTCATAACGAATTGCTGTCATAACTTACTCCTTTTATTTGTTTCTCATTTTAGCGTGAGATGCAACGAACATTGCATCACCGAAGCTAAAGAAACGATATTTTTCTTTTACTGCTTCATTATAAGCATGAAGTACATTATCTCTATTTGCAAATGCACTTACAAGCATAATTAATGTTGATTTCGGTAAATGGAAGTTTGTAATTAAACCATCAATTGCTTTAAATTCATATCCCGGATACATGAAAATATCTGTCCATCCAGAAGCGGCGCAGAGCTTACCGTCATGATCTGTTGCAATTGTTTCTAACGTACGAGTTGATGTCGTACCTACAGTAATAATACGTCCACCATTCTGTTTCACACGATTTAATAATGCCGCTGTCTCTTCAGACATATGATAATATTCTGCGTGCATATGGTGTTCTTCAATCGTGTCTGCAGAAACTGGTCTAAATGTTCCAAGTCCTACGTGAAGTGTAATGAATGCTAACTGAACGCCTTTTTGCTTTAACTTCTCAAGTAACTCTTCTGTAAAGTGAAGTCCCGCAGTCGGCGCTGCTGCTGAACCGATTTCTTTCGCATATACTGTTTGATAGCGATCGCGATCTTCCAGCGTCTCTTTAATATATGGAGGAAGCGGCATTTCCCCAAGTTCATCTAAAATTTCATAGAAGATGCCATCATATGAAAATTCAAGCTGGCGTCCACCTTGATCTGCAGTTCCTGTGCAAGTTGCTTTTAATTTCCCTTCGCCAAAAGAAATAACAGTTCCTTCTTTTACACGTTTCGCTGGCTTTACAAGCGTTTCCCACTTATCACCTTCTTCTTGTTTTAAAAGAAGTACTTCAATGTGCGCGCCTGTATCTTCTTTCACACCGTGCAAACGAGCAGGCATAACTTTCGTTTCATTTAAAACTAAGCAATCCCCCTCATGTAAGTAAGAAAGAATATCCGTAAAATGTTTATGCTCAATATCACCTGTTTCACGGTCTAACACCATTAATCTTGATGTTTCACGATCTTCTAACGGGACTTGTGCAATAAGTTCTTCTGGTAAATGAAAATCAAACAGATTTATATCCATAGCTATATCCACCTATTTCTTATTTAAATCGATTTATTATATACATAATAAAAGATAATACAATACTTAACACAATACATGTAATGATAGGAAAATAAAAGGTAACGTTTCCTTTTTTCACAAAAATATCGCCTGGAAGCCTTCCAATGAACTTCCAAGCTAATCCAACAACGATGAGTAAGATCCCGGCTGTAATAAGCAGCTTTGGCATCTCCGTCATACTTTTGGTATCTCCATTCCGAAATGTTCATACGCAAGCGGCGTTACAATTCGGCCCCTTGGCGTTCGTTGTAAAAAGCCAATTTGTAATAAATACGGCTCATACACATCTTCAATCGTATGAGATTCTTCTCCAATTGGTGCTGAAACCGTTTCTAATCCAACTGGACCGCCACGGAATTTCTCAATAATACCAAGCAGTAATTTATGATCAATATGATCTAGACCTAATTTATCTACTTGCAGCAATTCTAATGCCATTTGTGTAATTTCCATCGTAACCGTTCCGTTACCACGAACTTGCGCGAAATCACGTACACGTCTTAAAAGACGATTCGCAATACGAGGTGTACCACGAGCACGTCTTGCAATTTCTAATGCAGCTAACGAATCGATTTCAACTTCAAATACTTCTGCTGTACGTTCAACAATCGCAGAAAGCTGATCTACTGTGTAGTACTCTACCCTTGAAAGTACACCGAAGCGGTCACGAAGCGGTGCCGATAATGCTCCAGCACGTGTTGTTGCTCCAACTAATGTAAATGGCGGTAAATCTAGGCGTACAGAACGTGCTGAAGGCCCTTTTCCAATTACAATATCAAGGCAAAAGTCTTCCATCGCAGGATACAATACTTCTTCAATTGATCTATGCAAACGATGAATTTCATCAATAAATAATACATCCCCTGGCTGAAGCGCTGTTAATACAGCAGCTAAATCTCCTGGTCTTCCAATTGCGGGCCCTGAAGTTGTTTTAACATTAACGCCCATCTCATTGGCAATAATATTCGCAAGCGTCGTTTTACCAAGACCTGGTGGTCCATATAAAAGCACGTGATCTAACGTTTCTTCACGCATTTTCGCCGCTTCAATAAATACTTCTAAATTATGTTTTGCTTTATTTTGGCCAATATACTGACGGAGCGTCTGTGGCCGTAATGGAAAATCTTCAACCGCATCTCCTTATGCAGATTCCCTTGAAAGAAGACGTTCGACTATTATACTCACCTCTTACCATTTAGTAAAAGACTAAGTGCCTTTTTAATATACTGATCCGTCGTTAATGATTCTTTTAATAACTCTGGTACAACACGAGAAACTTCGCGTTCTGCGTATCCAAGTGCGCGGAGAGCTTCCAGTGCCTCATCAAGCTCAGCTGATGAACCTTTCTTCTCATCAAAACGTTCTGTGTCTGAGAATAAATCAACAAATGCATCTGGTACGACATCTGCTAGTTTTCCTTTTAAATCTAAAATCATTTGGCGTGCTGTTTTCTTTCCGACGCCTGGGAATTTCACTAAAAACTTCTCATCTTCATGCTCAATCGCTTGAACGACCTGTCCTGTTTGACCAGAAGCTAAAATTGCAAGAGCTCCTTTTGGCCCAATGCCAGACACGCCTAACAACTTTGTAAATAATAAACGCTCTTCACGTGTTTTAAACCCGTAAAGTGCCATAATATCTTCTCTCACATAATGATATGTATAGACACGGATTTCTTGCTTACTTCTTTGAAATACATACGGATTTGGTGTGAAAATTTGATAACCAATTCCATTATGATCAATTACGACATATTCCGGCCCTACATACTCCACGTAACCTGTAACATATTCAAACAAAATACGATCTCTCCCTCTTAAATCATGTATTCCATTTTAACATATTTAATGATAGAAAAGCGAGACTGCCCCAACAAATGTTCTCCACTTGAAACTTCTGTTATTTTCCATTGACAGAAAGGTTAAAGCACCTTAATATACAGAAGTCGATAATGATTATCAATACTAATTAAAGGGGTTACATCAGGATGAAACGTAAGCTATTTATTTTATTTACTATTATGCTCGTTGTTCTTTCTATCGTTGGCTGTTCTTCTCAAAAAGAAGAATCGAAGGCAAAAGAACAACCGAAAACAAAAGTTGTAAAACATGCTAAAGGTGAAGCTACAATTCCAGTAAATCCAAAGAGAATTGTTGACTTATCTGGATCAACAGAAGAACTATTACTTCTTGGACACAAACCTGTTGGTACAGCAAATACATATAAAGATAAAATCCAAAATCACTTAACAGACAAGTTAGATGGAGTAAAAGCAGTAGGTTGGTACTGGGCACCTAAAGTTGATTTAGAAGCTGTTACTGCTTTAAAACCAGACTTAATTATTTTAAACAACCGTCAATTAAAAATTTATGATCAACTAGAAAAGGTTGCACCTACAGTTGTTCTAGAAACAAACTTAGAAGACTGGCGTGGTAAGTTTAAAGAAGTAGGTAAGCTATTTGACGAAGAGAAGAAAGCAGACAAATGGATTGCAGACTACGATAAGAAAGCAGACTCTTTATCTAAAAAAATTAAAGAGAAAACAAAAGATGAGAACTTTATGTTCGTTGCAGTTACACCACAAAACTTCCGTGTATACGGTAGCTTCGGATACGGTGACATCATCTTTAATGACTTAAAACTTCCAGCAACAAAAGGTACGGATTTAAAACAAACGATGGCGCAAGTATCACTAGAAGGTCTAGTTGCATTCCAGCCTGACCAAATGTTTATTGTAAACTTCGGCGGCGAAGCTGATAAAGTTTACGAAGACTACAAAAACAGTGCCGTTTGGAAAGACAATAAAGCAGTTAAAAATAATCACGTATATGAAGTATCAAATGAAGTCTTCAATACGAAAGCATTCAATCCAATCGGAAAAGATATGCTAATTGATGAAATCGCAAAAGAAATTTTAGCTAAAAACAAATAAGAAGAAAAGCAGCTCACCATGAGCTGCTTTTTTTCTTACTTTGAACTGCGTATTGCTTCATTTTTTCAATCGTCTTCACAAAACCTTCTTTTGATTTAATACGAATGCCACGTTTCAATTTCGCACGTTCATAGCTCTCAAGCTTTTTCATATCAATTTGAAAGAAAGAATGGATCGCATTATCACTTTTCGGTACACCTTTGAAAATTTGTAATATCCCTTCCTCTGAAACACCAAAATACCCGCTCGTTTTCAATAACGGAGAAATATCATCAACTTTCTTTTGCAATACAATTTGTACATCATCACGATCAACGAGCTGCCATTCTTTATACTGCTGTAAAAACTTTTCTAAATCCGTCACTTTTTCTGTAAGTATTTCTTCGCTTACTTCGCCATCAACATACATACGCTCTAATAAAATTGTAACCTCAGGTTCTTTTTTCGTTACTTCTGGTACTGGCCCTTCCGCCTTCACATTCGTTCCATAAACGAAACAAAACATCATAACGAAAGCTTGCATCGCAATCAGTATCCATTTCATTTCCGTTCACCTCTTTTAGGCAAGATCATACTTTCATTAGTAGTTTTTCCGGAAATGGGGGTTTTATCCATATTACATTTCTTTCGAAAAATAAAAAATGCAGATAAGGGTTTACCTCATCTGCATGTATCATTTACTTTTATATAAAATGAAAGACGCCTGCAAAGCAGGCGTCTTGATGCGTTTACGGCGAGAGACCAGGCGACCACATTCGCGTGTTTAGCACTTAAGCATATCTCTCGTCTTACGTAAATTAGCTCATCGCTTTGCTAATATAACATTAATAAAGTATAAGTGCAACATGTTTATAAAAATATTTTATTTCCTCTTTCATCCAAATTATTTTATGTAAATTATAAATTGATAATTGCAATATATATATATATTACAATTAATGTGACAGCGAAATCATAATAAGCAGGGGATGAATATTATGAAAAAAATAAAGGATGAACGCCTCATTCTTCAAATGTTAAAAAACATACGTATTGTCTTTCTTTTTCAATACATTGGCGTAGTTGGAATTTTAGGCTATATCGGTTTCACTGAAGGCATTGATCAAATTACGAAATCTCCATTGTGGCTATTATTTATGTTTACAAGTATTTTACTTGCTTATTTACAGTTAAGTGTTTCAATCGATGTAGAAGAAGGCGAAAAGGAAATACAGTTAACTCCTTATTACAAACTTGTCTTCCACTCCCTTATTGTAGGAATCGTTACGGCTATTATTTATATTATTTTCAGTCCAGAAAGACCTCTATTTGAAGCTATTTCAACAGGTAGTATTCTTTTCATATGCTTTTTAGTTTCTTATTCCGTTAGTTATTTTATTAAAAAACGTCGCTTACAAGACAACGATGAATAAAGAGGAAGGGCTATCCCTTCCTCTTTTGTTTTGTTATCGCACTGTACCAGTTAAACCGTAACGAATGTCTCGGAACATATTCACTATGTCACGATTAAAATCGTTTGTAACTGTACCGTTACGTAGACGCGTACTCATTGCATCGACACGAGTAAACATATCATTTCTTACAGAAACATATACGTTTCTGTTTCCAACTTCATTTGCAACAGCTTGACGAATTTCGTTAGCCATCGCCGTTTCATTTGTCACTGTGTTACGTGGTTTTACCGCAATCGCTACATCGTTTCCATATACAACTGTAGACACACGGTCTACGTTATTCATACGTTTCACACGATTTGTTATTCTTTCAGCTGTTTTACCATCATTGTTAATGTATGAATTGTTCATTGTAATATTACGAGTTGGATGCGGATTAGCAATTTGTCCATTGTAATTTACATCTCGATAATAATTGTATCCTGTATCGTTACGACCATTTCTATATGTTACATAATCTGTATAACGATCATTACGTGTCACATTATCACGATACTGGTGTGTATCATTATAAGATGTACGCTCGTAATTGTAGTTACGTCCATCCATTGCATTGTTATCTTTCGGTGTACCACATGCAGCTAATGCACTGGTAACTAACAAAGAAGCAGCAATCACTTTTACTTTCGTATTCAATACAAAAACCCCCTCTGTTAGAATGAGCTTCTCTACTGAAAAGCTCCCTCTTATGATGAGTAACCGAGAAGGTTTTTACACTGTTAATATTTCACTGGGAATTTTCTAGCACTTCATAAAAAAACTTCATTTTCTTAATTAACAGGAATGTAAAAAAGGCGGGAATACTCCCGCCTTTTTAAACTTCTTCTTCGTCCTCTTCTTCTGAAACAGGCTCTCCAAATACATTCGGTGGATCTGGTTGATAATACATCGTTCCTGGCTGTGGTGCATATGCAGACTGAGTTGGTTGGTAATATAAAGGATTCGCATATTGCGGACCGCCTGGTTGTGGACTATATAGTCTACTTTCTCCTCCGCATCCACAATCTTCCTCACCCTGCACAAGCGGCGGCATATTATTATCCATTGGCATCATATTCTGGTTTGGCATAGACGTATATTGCGGTCCAAACGGCGCTCCTTGCTGATATGGCATTTGATATGGATTTGGTTGTTGATAATACGGATTCGGCGGCATCATGGGCTGTTGATACGGCATTTGATAGGGCATCATATTGGGTGGTTTATTGTTATCCATAATCGGCATTATATTCGGCATTTGATTGTTATCCATAATCGGCATCATATTCGGCATTTGATTGTTATCCATGATCGGCATCATATTCGGCATTTGATTGTTATCCATAATCGGCATTATATTCGGCGGCTGGTTGTTATCCATAATTGGCATTATATTCGGTGGCTGGTTGTTATCCATAATTGGCATTATATTCGGTGGCTGGCTGTTATCCATGATTGGCATTATATTCGGTGGTTGGTTGTTATCCATGATTGGCATTTGAATATTTGGCATTTGAATATTTGGCGGTATGACTTGTGGAATAACTACATTTTCTTTCGATACATTTGGCGATACTATATTCCCTACGTTTTCTTTTTTCACTTGCGGTGACACTATATTCCCTACATTTTCTTTTTTCACTTGCGGTGACACTATATTCCCTACATTTTCTTTTTTCACTTGCGGCGATACTATATTTCCTACATTTTCTTTCTTCACTTGTGGCGATACTATATTTCCTACATTTTCTTTCTTCACTTGTGGCGATACTATATTTCCTACATTTTCTTTCTTCACTTGCGGCGATACTATATTTCCTACATTTTCTTTCTTCACTTGCGGCGATACTATATTGTTTTTTTTCGTTTGCGGAGAAATGATATTGTTAGGTTTCATTTTACTAATTTGAGGAGCAATTAACTCGCTTCCTTTTTTTATTACATCTGAAATTTTATATTCTTTTTTCGGTTTTATTGGTGGTTGTGGCGGCTGCGGTAATACATTTACCGAAAACTTCGTGTTTTCTTTTTCCGCCGGTTTTTGTTTTTCTATCACAGGTGGTTTTTGAATAACAGACGGTTTTTCAACTGGTTTTTCTTTTTGAATTGGCTGTTCTTTTTGCACCTCTTTTTGCGGTTTCACCTGTACTTCTTTTTGTGGCTTTACCTGCATCTCCTTCTGTGGTTTCACCTGTACTTCTTTTTGCGGCTTTACCTGCATCTCCTTTTGCGGTTTTACTTGCACTTCTTTTTGTGTTTGTTGCATAGCTGGCTGCTGTGTAATTGGTGCTGATTGATACGTAACTTCTTCTTCATCTTCTATTCCAAGCGGAGTTGGTGTTGCTGCAAATTCTTTTTGCTGCACTTCTTTTACGTATTGCTTTGGAGGCGCTGAACCTGCTCCAGCCTGTTGTTTCATGTGAACACTCTTGGATGGCACTTTAATTTTCATACCTGGCATAATTAAATCTGGATTACTAAGTTGTGTATTTGTTTTTTTCAACGTGTCAAAATCCACTCCGTACTTTTTCGCAATTTTCCAAAGGGTATCCCCTTTTTGCACGATATGAATTTTCAAATTTTCCCCCTCCTGTATAACTTATCTATAAGTAACAAATCTCATGAAGTAACTCTTTCTAAATAACATTAACTTCTTTTCACTTTTATCACTTCTTCGATTTTCAATATCATTCGAAGCGGAATAAGCATAAAGAACCACAATGATTTCTTCAAAACAATGTATGCCCATTTCGTTCTCGTTATGATTATATGTATGAAAAAAAGCAACAGGAATACCGTTGCTTTACACACGCTCTAACATACGATTTAATGCAAGAACCGCTTCTGCCGTTACTTGTTTGTCTACGCTAATAACGTTAATTTCTTCTCCTCTTTCTATCGTTTCAAGTGCCCATAATAAGTGAGGCAGATCAATTCGGTTCATCGTTAAGCACGGACACATAAATGGATTAAGTGAAACAATTTCTTTATCTGGATGTTGCTGAATAATTCGGTTCACTAAATTCATTTCTGTACCAATCGCCCATTTGCTACCAGGTGGCGCTGATTCAATCATATCAATAATATATTTCGTTGAGCCTGCATAATCTGAAGCAGCTACAACTTCATAGCAACATTCTGGATGTACAATAATATTCATATCAGAATGATTTTTTCGTACGCTCTCAATGTTCTTCACTGTAAAATTTTGATGAACAGAACAATGCCCTTTCCATAAAATTACTTGAATTTCTTCTATATCCCCATCGTACTCTAATGAATCTGTGTGTGGGTCCCATACTGCCATTTTATCTAACGGGATACCTAAATCGTACGCTGTATTTCTCCCTAAATGTTGGTCTGGTAAAAAGACGAGACGTTCTTTTTGAGTAAACGCCCAAGATACCATTTGCTTTGCATTAGAAGATGTTACTGTTGCTCCTCCGTTACGACCACAAAACGCTTTAATTGCAGCTGTAGAGTTCACATATGTTAACGGAATCATCGTATCTCCAAATAATTTCGTGAGCTCTTTCCATGCTCTTTCTGTTTGTTCAATATCTGCCATATCCGCCATCGAACAACCTGCACGCATATCTGGTAAGATGACAACTTGATCATCTGTCGTTAACATATCTGCTGTTTCCGCCATAAAGTGCACCCCGCAAAACACAATATATTTTGCGTCTTTATTGCTCGCTGCAACTTGCGCAAGCTGAAGTGAATCCCCTACTGCATCTGAAAATTGTACCACTTCATCTTTTTGATAATGATGCCCTGGAATGAATAACATTTTCCCCATTTTCTCTTTAATTTCACGAACACGCTTTTCCATATCTTCCGTTGACATCGTGTAATAACGCTCTGGTAACATCGTTTCAATTGGCTGTACTTGTTCTAAAATACTCATATACGTTTCTCCCCTATAAGCCACTTTCTTTATCCTTCAATATTGAAACTAATATCAAGTGCTTTCTCTGAATGTGTTAACGCTCCAAGTGAAATATAATCTACTCCTGTTTTTCCGTATTTCGGTAAATCTTCAATTGTGATGCCCCCTGAAGCTTCTGTAACGATAGCACTTGGTACAATTTTTGAAAACTCCCGGATTTCATCTGGCGTACGATTATCGAACATAATAATATCAGCACCAGCAGCAACAGCCTCTCTCACCTGTTCCTCATTTTCTGTTTCTACTTCTACTTTCACCATATGTCCTAACTTCTCTTTCACTGATGTAACAGCTTTTGTAATAGAACCAGCAAACGCAATATGATTGTCTTTAATCATGACACCATCATATAAACCGAAGCGATGATTAAATCCACCGCCGCACACGACTGCATGCTTATCAAACATACGTAGTCCTGGCATCGTTTTTCGCGTATCACAAATGCGAGTATGACTGCTATCTAAAGCAAGAACCGCTTTACGCGTCATCGTCGCTATTCCGCTCATACGCTGAATAACATTTAATATAACGCGCTCTGCTGTTAATAACGATGCAATTGGACCTTGCACAGTTGCAATGATTTCGCCTTTTTTTACAAGGTCCCCATCTTTTTTATGAAGCTCTACTTCAATTCTCTCATCAATTAATTTAAATCCTGATTCAATTACTAAACGTCCTGCAAAGACCCCTGTATCCTTCGCAAGAAATGTTCCTTTCGAAAGCAAGTTATCTGGAAAAATAAGCTGAGATGTTACATCTCTTTCCCCTATATCTTCTAAAAAAAATCGATTTAATGCTTCTTTAACTTTTATCGTGTTCATAAAGCCCCTCTTCCCCTCATCACACAAGTTGTCGTTTTCTCTTTACTCGAACAATCTCTTTCTTTCCTATATTTCTATCTGGATAATCACTCCGGTAATGCCCGCCAATACTTTCTTCTCTTTGCAAGGCTGACACAACTATAAGCTCACAAACCGTTAACATATTAATAAGCGTTATCTCTTCATTCGTAAGAACATCATGTTGTAATATCATATTTCGAACACCATACTTACTAAGCCATCTCTTCGCATAAGATAAACTTTGCTCTGTTCGCACAATCCCAACATATTTCATCATGCATTTTTGTATTTCTTCTTTCGTCGGTAAATGATTCAAAACGATAAACTTTGCTTCCTTTTCGGCTAGCATGTTCACCTTTTCTTTTGTCTCTCTAGATAAAATGTGTCGTCCGATTCTTTTTCCAAACACAAGACCTTCTAATAATGAATTACTCGCTAATCTATTTGCACCATGAACCCCGTTACAAGCTACTTCACCGACTGCGTATAAGTTCGGAATAGACGTCTCTCCATCACAGTTCGTTTTCACGCCGCCCATGTGAAAATGAGTACCAGGCACGACTGGAATAAGTTTTTTATTTATATCGACTCCATTTGTTTTACATATCGATGACACGGTCGGAAAGCGTTGTTCAAAGTTTTGAATCATTTCGATGTTTAAGTACACTTTTTCACCCGCAAGTAGCTGTTCATGAATAGCCCTTGCGACTACATCACGAGGCGCTAAATCCTGTTCGGAATGTATATCCATCATAAAACGCTGCCCTTTTCCATTTATAAGGACAGCTCCTTCTCCGCGAACAGCTTCGGACACAAGACCAGAACAACGCCCACCCGCGTATAACATCGTCGGATGAAATTGTATAAACTCTAAATCTACAAGCTCTCCGCCTGCACGGTACACCATTGCAAGTCCATCGCCTGTAATCGTCTCATCATTAGAAGTAAAGGCGTATAAACCGCCAATACCGCCTGAAGCTAACACCGTATAATCTGCATTGTAACGTTTCAATTCTCCTTTATTGTTGCGAGTTAAAGCCCCAACACATTTATCTTTTTCTATAATAAAATCGAGCACCATTTCCTGTTCCACTACCGTAACGTATGGAGCTACTTCTTGAATAAGATGCTCTAATAAATTCTTTCCTGTTGCATCGCCACCTGCATGTAAAATACGACGTTTTCGATGCGCTCCTTCTTTTCCAAGATGAGGACCTGTTTCATCTCCATCAAATTTCATTCCATTTTCAATAAGGTTATTAATTTCTTTCGGTCCTTCCTCGACTAAATAACGGACCACTTCTTCATTGTTATAATGACACCCTGCTACTAGCGTATCTTCAAAATGATCATTAGGATTGTCGTATGTAGCTACCGCTGCGGCAATTCCACCTTGGGCTAAATGTGTATTATTATTACGTTTCGTCTCCTTTGTAATAATAATCACATTCTTTTCGTGACAAATCTCTTTTGCAACACGAAGTGCCGCAACGCCACTTCCAATAATTAAGACATCTGCGCTTGGCATAATTGTTGCCTCCTACTTTACACTTTCCAACTGTCTTGACACCTATATTTACATAGTTTTAAAATAATGACAAGAGTTTTTTTATAATTCTTATTTTCACTACCATTTAAAAAGTAAAAGAAATGTAACTCTTACTAGAGAGAGGAACTTACATGATGATATATCTTGACTATGCAGCTACTACACCTATGAGCGAGGAAGCGTTACAAACATATATGAAAGCAGCATCGCAATACTTCGGAAATGAACAAAGTTTACATGATATTGGAGGAACGGCTTCTTCTTTATTACAAGTTTGCCGAAAAACATTTGCGGAAATGATTGGAGGCAAAGAACAAGGAGTATTTTTCACAAGCGGTGGATCGGAATCGAACTATCTTGCGATTCAATCACTTCTAAATGCCCGAAATAAGAAGCATATTATTACGACACCTATGGAACATGCATCCATTCGAAGTTATTTTCAATCTCTAAAATCAAAAGGCTATACGATCACTGAAATTCCTGTTGATAAAAATGGACTCATTTGTTTAGTAGATTTAGAGGCAGCTATTACGGAAGATACTGTGCTAGCAAGTATACAGCATGGAAACTCTGAAATCGGAACCGTTCAAAACATTACAGAAATCGGGGCACTTTTAAAAAAATATAATGTTTTATTTCATACGGATTGTGTGCAAACGTTTGGTAAACTGCCTATCCATGTTTTTGAGATGGGGATTGATAGTCTTTCTGTTTCAGCACATAAAATATACGGACCAAAAGGTGTCGGCGCTTGCTACATAAATCCGCAAACTCGCTGGGAACAAGTATTTCCAGGAACTTCTCACGAAAAAGGATTTCGCCCAGGTACAGTGAACGTTCCCGGCATCGCATCTTTTTTAACAGCTGCTGAAAATATATTAAAAACTCAATGGGAAGAAAGTTTACGTTTTAAAGAGTTACGATCCTACTTTTTAGAGCAAATACAAACACTTCCGCTAGAAATTGAAGTAGAAGGTCATTCTACTTCTTGTTTACCACATATTGTTGGGGTTACAATAAAAGGAATAGAAGGTCAATATACTATGCTAGAATGTAATCGCCATGGTATCGCCATTTCCACCGGAAGTGCTTGCCAAGTCGGTAAACAAGAACCTTCGAAAACTATGCTTGCAATTGGAAAAACGTATGAAGAGGCAAAACAATATGTCCGCTTCTCTTTCGGACAACAAACAACGAAAGATCAAATTGATACTACTATTCATGCACTACACACAATTGGAAATCAATTTTATAGAGGTGTTAAATCATAATGAAACAAAATGAACAAAAAAAGATTTTAGGTGAAGAAAGACGACAACTTATCCTCCAGTGGCTTCTTGCTGCAAATGAACCGTTATCGGGGAATGAACTATCGAAAAAGACGAACGTAAGTAGACAAGTTATCGTGCAAGATATTTCCTTGCTTAAAGCACGAAACGAACCAATTATTGCGACTGCTCAAGGTTATTTATATTTAAAGCCACAAGAGAAGCAACAAACTTTTGAACGCGTAATCGTATGCCAACATAAACCAGCAGAAGTACGTCAGGAACTTACAATGCTTGTTGACCATGGCGTTACGATTAAAGACGTAAAAGTTGAGCATCCTGTATACGGTGACTTAACAGCCTCCATTATGGTAAGCAATCGCTTTGATGTAGAGCAATATTTACAAAAAATCGAAAACACAAATGCTTCCTATCTTTCACAACTAACAGATGGTATTCACTTACATACAATCGAGGCAGATTCTAAAGAAAAATTAGATGCTGCTTGTGAGGCGTTAGATAAAGCAGGATTTCTCGTTTATTAATGTAAAGCACAGAGTTTTTATCATTCTCTGTGCTTTTTTAATGCTATAATATTGTAATCAATCGTAAAGGAGATCAAATATGGGAATTGAACTCGTTCACTTTAGCATTGGCAAACCGAAACAAATGAAATATGGCGAAGATAAAGAAATGATAACAGGTATATGTAAAGATCCTACAGAAGAGGCCTTTCTCTCAAAAGACGGATTTCGTGGTGATGACGTAGCGGATTTAAAACATCACGGCGGACCTGATCGCGCTGTTTGTGTGTACCCACCCGAGCATTACGCACTATGGGAAGAGGAATTTCAAACTACGCTTCCCGCTTCTACATTTGGTGAAAACATTACCGTAACAAATATGTTAGAGCATTACGTATGCATCGGAGATTCATATCAACTAGGCGAAGCAATCATTCAAGTTACGCAAGCTCGCGTACCTTGTAGCACAATTTCAAAACGTTTTGGCATCCCTGGCATACTGCCGCGTATTGTAGCAACTGGATTTACTGGCTACCTATGCCGCGTTCTTCAAGAAGGTACTGTACGTAAAGATTCAAAAATTACATTACTAGAACGTCCATCAAGCAATGTTTCTGTTTTATTCTCTAACGAAATTTATTTTCATAATAGAAAAGATAAAGATGGCATCGAGAAGATTCTTGCTGTTCCAGAACTAGCTGATATTTGGCGTGGTCAATTAGAAGATCGTCTTGCGAAGTTAAAATAAAGTGAAACTTTAATCAGCCCTCACCAATCGGGCTGCCCGGCAAATAGCGGGATAAAGAATCCCACCTTTTGCAGGTGGGATTTTATTAATCTATCAAAAAATATACTAGGCAATGAAATGATATGGACGATTAGGCAAATACAAATATTCCATCTACATCTTACAACCAATAAGAAGAATAACTCCCCAGTACAGTAACAGAAAAACCGAGTGCTTCAAGTTCCATCGTTACGCCTGGCAATAATACGTCATCGTATGCTTTATCGACATCGATTAAGAAAAAGTAATTTCCAAGACCTGTTTTCATCGGACGCGATTCGATTTTTGATAAGTTTAATTTTCTCCATGCGAAAGCTGATAACACTTGATATAGGGCACCTGCATAATCTGCAGGTAACGTTATCATAAGCGTCGTTTTCTCTCCGCGGTTCTCTCCGTTATTCGGGAGTACTGCTTTCTTTTTCTTATGGAGTACTAAGAAACGTGTGTGATTATTTTTATGCGTATGAATACTACGTCTCACAATTGTTAATCCGTATTTTTCTGCAGCCGCTTCATTTGCAATAGCGGCAATTTTCTCTTCAGGATGTTCTTTCACATATTGTGCAGCAGCACTTGTAGATGTCATATCTCGAACAGTTACTCCTTTTAATTCTTCATTTAAAAATTTATGGCACTGTGCAATGGCATGCGGATGAGAATGCACTGCATATACTTCTTCCCACACTTCTGCATACTGCGGATGTACAAGTAAATGCTGCTGAATTGGTACTGTAATTTCTCCTACAATGGAAAGCGGCTGCTCATGTACAAGGTAATCAACCGTTATATTCACTGAACCTTCTATTGCATTTTCTAACGGTACAACTGCGAAGTCTACATTTTCATTTGCAGCTGCATCTATACAATCTGGAATCGTTCGATACGGTACATGCTCTGCTTCCGGAAAAAAACGACTCACCGCCATATTTGTAAATGTTGCTTCTGGTCCTAAATATCCTACTCGAATCATCGTCTTTTCCCCTCTTTTTCGTTTTCTTACTGTTATACCATACTTTTTTATATTCTTCTATGTAAATTTCGAATATTTAAAAAAGACTAGCATTCGCTAGTCTAAATGTTTCTTATACTCTCTTTGAGCGAAGAAGAAATAAATGATACATGCTGCGATATAAAACAGAATGAACAAACCTACTTTTCTGAATGATCCATCCATAAAAAGCGTATTATGAAACGTATATAATGCAACTGCACTATGCATACTCCCTACTATAATTGGCGCAAAAAATAGCATACATAATTGCCAACGAGAAATTTTCCATACTTCTTCCTTCGTCATTCCAAGTTTAGAGAGTGCACCATACTGCTTTCGGTCCGATGCAATATTATGGAACCATTTAAAATACACGATACTACATGAAGTGAGAAAGAATAATATACTAATAAATGAGCCTACAAATAGAGTAATATCGCCGACTTCTTTCATATTTACATACAACTCCATATTGCTTCGAAATGCATTATTATTATCTTGTTTTATATGTCTCCGTAAATCTTCATTTAATTTCTTCGTCTTTTCGATATTTGATAATGTGTAGCCTCTATATATCATTTTTTCAGAATCAGGAACCTGATTTGCTATACTGTCAAAATCTTCATCATTCATAACGAAGAACAGACCATTAATGTACGAAGGGTGATGGTTAAATTGAACCCCTTCTTTCTGACCGTTAAATACGAATTGATATGGTTGATTCATTACTTGCAATTGAATCTCTTTTTGATTATATACATTCGAATTATTGTATTTATTATAATAAACGAGTGTCACTGTACCTTTTTTAGGACGATACGTTTTCTGTCTTTGTTTCCTTGCTTCTTGGTTATATTCACTTTCTTTTATAAGCGGTACTATTGTTGTTTCTCCCTTATTAGACTGAAAGGATGCATAAACTCCAACAAAACTCATATATTGAAAATCATCATACTCATAGTGATGCAGTAATTTTTCAACCGCACCTTCCTCAAAGACTTCATGAGTAGAAATACCTTTTTCTATGTACGAAAACGAGTGTACCCCTCCAGTTCGCCACATATCTTGCATGCTAGAAAAATATAAGAACACCGTACCTGTTGCTGTAACTACCAAACGTCGTTGCCATTAGACATTCAGAAAGAAAAAGCGACTATTTTCCTTCATTCGATGTGACAATTGATTCACTATAAATAAATACGGATATGTATACATAATCTTTTTATTTCGCTTTATCATTTCTAACACTTGGGTAGCTCCATGTGTAAAAGAAAAGTACGTTCCAAAAAAGACAAGTATAGACACAGGGAAAAAGTATATTGCTATCGTAGTCATCGTCACTTGTAGCGCCAACGCATACCCGCCCACTAAACAAGCAAAACCGAATAAACAAAGCCACTTTGATGTTTTCTTCTCTTTTTTATCTGTTCGAAATTCTTTCAATAACCGAATGATTTTTATATTCCATATACGTAAAGCACTTATAAAAGATAACAAAATAAAAACGACCATATATGTAATAAATGTTACACCAATCGCCCTTACGTCAAATATCACAGGGAGTTCTTTCGGAAGCCCCAGTAACATACTAAATACCATAAAAAAGAGTTTTAAAAATATCATACCGAGCACAATACCGAAAATATTCGCGAAGACCCCGATTAAAATTTGTTCGGTCATAATCATTCCTATTACGTTAGATTTCGTTGCTCCCATTAACATATATAACCCTAATTCTTTCTTACGTGCTTCTATGAAAATAGAAGTAGAGTACAAAATAAATATGACGAAAAAAGAAATGATTATAACATTACATATGATAAGTCCCCAACGTACGTTTTGATACCACATCGTCTCTTGCATATACGGATGCACAATGACAGACATATATGCGTAAGAAGCAAATACTGCAAAACAACTACTTAAGAAAAACACTTTATAATTACGCCAATTTCCTTTTATATTTTGCAGCGCTAGTTGCCAAATGTTCATCTATCGTCCTCCTGTAACTTACTACATAGGCAAAAAGCTAGAGGTTCCCCTAGCTTTTTACGTGTTTTAAATATCCTCTTTGCGCGATCATAAAGTAAATGGCAGAAGCTAAAATGTATGCTCCAATTACAAGCGCACCTGATTTCCATAAATCAATATAAAGCATTTTCCCTAACGTATGAAGAGCAACTCCACTATGAATGGAACCGATTAAAATTGGGATAAAGAAGATAACTCCCATTTGTCGAATCGCAATTTTGCGAATTTCTTTATCTGTCATACCGATTCTCTTTAACGATTTAAATTGAATACGATCTTGTTCTTTATCGTTAAACCATTTAAAGTATGTCATACTACAAGCGAAGAAGAAGAACAGTACCGCTACGAAGAAACCGATGAACATTGTAATTGCTCCACCTTCTCTTATATCCTTATACGCAAACACTGAATTTCTCAATTCTCCTTGCTTTTCTGGTGCAATTTCATTTTTCAAATCTAATACAAGATTTTCTGTATTTTTCCAATCCTCGATATAATAACCGTAATATTTCGTCTTTTCTTCATCTGGTACGAGTTTTGCATATTTCTCAAAATCTTGATCATTTACAATAAGATATTCACTATCATTAAAAACAGAATACTGCGTTGGATTATTTAATTGAACAGACTGCTTTTGCCCGTTAATTGTAAATTCATACGGTTTCGTACGATCTATCTTCATCAGTTCATTTGACATATCAACCATAACCATCGTTGCACTACCTGGTGCATTATGAACTTCTGTAGGTTGCTCTCTCTTTTGTTTGCGCACTTCTGCATTATATTCTTTTTCTGAAATAATCGTCATCGGTACTTCATGTTCACTATTAAACAACGTTATTTTCTGTGTTGCCGGTAGTTTAACGTAGGTTACTTTTCGCGCATCTTCAAACCCGTGTCTCTTCACAAGCTCCTGTACCTTTTCTTCATTAATAAGATTATGCGTATTTAACCCCTTTTCCTCATATGAAATAGCATGTGGTGTAAGTTCTACCGTTTTCGCACTCATATTTTCAAAATATACGTACAGTGTACCTACTGCTGAAGATACTACCGCCGTAATAATAGAAATTACAAATAGAAAACGAGCATTATCTTTCATTTTATAAATAAGATTGCTAAGAACAAACATATTTGGATACGTATAGAAAGATTGCTTTCTTTTTTGTAATGCTTTTAATACAACTGTACTACCTTGTGTAAATAATAAATACGTTCCGCCAATTGTCAGTCCTACCACCGGTAAAAAGAGGATGAGGAAATTCAGAAACGTTACTTGGAAGCTAAGTACATATGCAACAATAATACATCCTATACCAACTACACATAACCATGTAAATGCAAACGGCTCTACTTTTTGCTTTCTAGCTTCTCTTAATAAATCAATAATTTGCAAGCGTCCTACCGTCCAAACGCTAAACAATGATAGGATTAAAAATAGGATAAAGTATACGCCAGCTGTAATAAGAACTGCTTTACTATTCCAAACAAGTGGAAGTGTCTTATCTATTTTCAATAATACGCTTAACGCTTGGAAAAATAATTTTGAACAAAGCATTCCAACCCCAATACCAATTACAATTGCAATACTACCTAACATCAGTTGCTCTAATATAATCATTCGGCCGAGCTGCGATTTCGTTCCCCCTATTAATGTTAGTAGACCAAACTCTTTTTTTCTTGCTCGTAAAAACGTTGAATTTGCATATAAAATAAAGAGTGCCGAGAAGATGACCACAATATAATTCATCGATTCTAATCCTTTTGTGATCATCTTTCTCATACTAATATTACCGCTTACGACATCTGGATGATAAATAAAAGAAGCATACATGAAAAATACGACAATCGATAAACAACTACTTATAAGAAACGCTTTATAGTTACGCCAATTTCCTTTTACGTTATTAAGCGCGAGCTGGCGAAAGTTCATGATATTCTCCTCCTAGCATCGCAAGTACGTCCAGAATTTCTTGGAAAAAGGCTTGTTTCGTTCTTCCTTTATGTATTTCCGAGAAAATTTCCCCATCGCGTATGAAAAGGATACGTTCACAATAACTAGCCGCTACTGGATCGTGCGTAACCATTGCAATCGTTACTTTCTTTTGCTCGTGTAAATCTTGCAGAGCGCCCATTAGCGATTTCGCTGACTTCGAGTCTAAGTTTCCAGTTGGCTCATCTGCTAAAATTAACGTCGGTTCATGAATGATTGCTCTCGCTGCTGCTGCACGTTGTTGTTGTCCCCCAGATACTTCGTATACTTTTTTATTTAATATTTCTTCAATATTTAAGAACTTTGCAATCTCAAGCACTTTTGCATCTATTTCATTTACAGATTTCTTCGCCATTACAAGAGGTAAAATAATATTTTCTTTAATCGATAGCGTATCAAGTAAATTAAAATCTTGAAAGATGAACCCTAAATGTGTACGGCGAAACTCCGCTAATTTTGCAGCACGCATTTGATTAATTTCTTCACCATTTACAAGCACATGACCTGAAGTTTGCTTATCAATTGTTGCTAATAAATTTAAAAGCGTCGTTTTCCCGCTTCCTGAAGGACCCATAATCCCTACAAATTCGCCTTCTTCTATTTTAAAATTTATATCGTTTAAAGCAGTCGTCGCTACTGAACCTTTTGATTGGTACACCTTCGTTAATCCTTTTACTTCAAGAACACTCATTTCTAATCCCCCTACGTGTTTTCTTCTTACATTTACTATAAGAAAAATAAGAAAAAGAAACGAGTGATTTCCCTTACAAAACGTTTTGTTATCTTACAGTTTTGTCATTTTTCTCATCAATGTATGATATTCTTCATCTTTTGCAAATTGGAACGTGAATGTTGTCCCTTCTCCTTCAGCCGATTGAACATACATTCCATGATGTAAATTATCGCAAATTTCCTTCGTAATATATAAACCCATTCCAGTCGCTTCTCTCGTTTTACGGCCATTTACCCCCGTAAAGAATGGATCAAATATACGCTTTACATCTTGCTCTGGAATACCGATTCCATTGTCCTTAATATGTAATAACACCTTTTGGTCTTTCTCTTCAATTTGAAATTGAATTTCTTTTTTCTCTGCCGCTGAAATTTTTGTATACTTAATTGCGTTTACAACAATTTGACCTATAGCAATACTTAGCCATTTTCTATCAGAGGCAACCATACAAGTATCTTCTTCAAACATCACTTTCGGAAATACAGACGATTGAATGAAGGATTTCCGATTTTCATTAATAATACCTCGCACGACATCTATAACATTTACTACTTCTACCTTATAATCTTTCGCAAACTGCTCTAGTCTTGCCATATGTAACGCTAAATCTAAACCATTTAGTATACGGTTATTTTCTTCACGAATACTTTCAACTGTTGCTCTTGCCTCACGATGCTCTTTGCCAAACTTTTGCAGCAATAATTCAATAACAGATACTGGTGTTTTCATTTGGTGAATCCATTGGTTCATAAATATCATTTGCTGTTGCTCTTTCGCATGCTGTTTATGAACTTCATTCATATATTGCTGTCTTAATAACGTAAAAGATTCAACGACCATTTCTTGCTCTGATGTATAAGATTCATCAATAAGTAAAGAGTCATGTAATGTATTTCCACCAGTAACATACTTTTCGATCCTCTTTAAAAACACACTCCGTTTTCGGTAATCGTAAATGAGGTATACAGTAAACACAACTGTTCCTAATAAAAGTCCATATAACCATGTACTCCAATCAATGGATCGCTTTTCTAAAAGACTTTGCAACTGTAAAACGAGCCCAAATAAACAAAGGCTAACAATATAAGAAAGAATTAAAGAAAAGCGGTCCATGAGGTAAATTTTAACCTTCATGCCCTTCGCCCCACTCCGTAAGAAGCGCATAACCATATCCACGTTTCGTTACAATTGCATTTTTAATGCCTAACTCCTCTAGTTTCTTCCTTACACGTTTTACATTTACGGTTAATGTATTATCATCCACAAATGCTACTTCATCCCATAGAGCTTCTAACAGTTCTTCGCGCGTTACATATTGATTCACCTGTTTCATTAAACACTCTAATAAGTAAAACTCATTTTTTGTCAGTTCAGTTTGTTGTCCTTGCCACTCAACAATATGCTGAGACGGGAATAACAACAGTCCATTTACACCTAAACAATCACTCTCAGCAGCAGAAGCATACTCTCCGTAACCACGGCGAAGCGCACTCTTCACCTTTGCCATTACGATATCTAAATGGAATGGCTTCGTAATATAATCATCGCCGCCATTTTCAATCGCCATTACTTGGTCCATTTCTCCTGTTCTTGCAGAAACAAAAATAATTGGCGCATTCGATACAGTACGAATTTGACGACACCAATAAAAACCGTCAAAGTACGGTAAATTAATATCAAGTAACACGAGATGAGGATTCACTTTTACAAACTCATCTTTTATTTGACGTAAATCACTTGCTCTAAATGATTGATATCCATATCTTTCTAAATGCTCTTCTAATATTCCCGCGATTTTCTCATCATCTTCTACAATTAATATTTTATACATGTTCGTTTTCTCCCCATAAAAAATTCTTCTAAAAACCACTCCCTTTTTATTATAAATTGAAAATTTAATTAGTGGGGATTTTTTCCTATATAAATCCGATTTTTACGATATAAAAAAAGACTGCCGTATTTCGGCAGTCTTAATCGATAAATTCAAATTCATATTCAAGAATTTTTACAATATCTCCGTCTTTTGCACCACGTGCACGAAGCGCTTCATCAATACCCATTCCGCGCATTTGACGAGCGAAACGACGTACAGATTCATCACGTGAGAAGTCTGTCATCTTGAATGTTTTCTCGATATCGTAACCAGAGATAACAAACGTGCCATCACTTTCACGTGTAATTTCAAATTTAACACCTTCAGTATCAAATTTGTACATTACACTTGTATCAGACTCATCCGCAACTTCATGTATTGGGAATTCTGGTGTTGTTTCTATTAAGTTCGCTACTTCAAACAGTAAGTCACGAACACCTTGTCTTGTTACAGCTGAGATTGGGAAGATTTTTACTTCGTCTCCCACTTTCTCTTTAAATGCTTGTAAGTTTTCTTCTGCATCTGGCATATCCATTTTGTTTGCAACAACAACTTGCGGACGCTCAGTTAAGCGAAGATTGTATTCTTTCAATTCATTATTAATCGTTACGTAATCTTCATATGGATCACGGCCTTCTAAACCAGACATATCAATAACATGCACGATTACACGTGTACGCTCAATATGACGTAAGAATTGGTGTCCAAGTCCGACGCCAGCATGTGCGCCTTCAATTAGTCCTGGAAGGTCAGCCATAACGAAGCTGCGGTTATCACCAGTTTCAACAACACCAAGATTCGGAACGATTGTTGTGAAGTGATACTCTGCAATTTTCGGACGCGCTGATGATACAACAGATAATAATGTAGATTTACCTACACTTGGGAATCCAACAAGTCCAACGTCTGCTAGTACTTTAAGTTCTAGAATAACATCACGCTCTTGACCTGGTTCCCCGTTCTCAGCGATTTCTGGCGCTGGGTTCGTAGCTGTTGCGAAACGTGAGTTACCACGGCCACCACGGCCACCTTTTGCAATTACAGCAGTTTGTCCATGCGTTACTAAATCGGCAAGAATTTGACCAGTTTTTTCATCTTTTACTACTGTTCCTGGCGGAACCTTTACAAGTAAATCTTCAGATTTACGTCCGTGCTGACCTTTACTCATTCCGTGCTGACCGCGATCAGCTTTGAAATGACGTTGGTAGCGGAAGTCCATTAATGTACGTAAGCCTTCCTCAACTACGAAAACAACATCTGCACCTTTACCTCCGTCGCCACCTGCTGGGCCACCTTTTGGTACATACTTCTCACGACGATACGCAACCATACCATTACCACCGTCGCCGCCTTTTACATATATCTTGACCTGATCTACAAACATTATTTCACCACACTTTTTTCAATTGGTTGTAATATAACTGAGACTTCTTCGTCTCGCACTGTATAAGAAATGGAATACCATTTATTGTTTTGGGTCGCAAGCCAATTCTGTAGTTCTTCTACACTCGTTAGCTTACCACGAAAATCAAAAAAGAAACGAGCATTATCCGCGTCACATTCAATTGTGATACAAACATAATTTTCAACATATACGTCTAAACTATGCTGAAGCATCGAGAAAAATTGATTCGTCCATGTACATACAGTCTCATCTAAGTGAGATAAGTTATGCAATTTCCCTAATACTTCGTACTCCAATAAGCACGGCTGCTGTTTCCAATTATATGTTAAAATCCACTCTGAAAATAAAGGCATTGATAGCCCCATCAGATTGGATTCTTGTCTCGCTTCTTGGACAAAACGATCGATGAGACTATGAATTTCTTCCACTTTTCCAAGGGAAAGGTTTCCTTTCACCATCTGCATACGATTGAGCCAGTCATGTCTTGAATGGCGCAATGCATCTATAATTGTCCATTTTTCATTCATTTAGATACCCCTTAATATAGAAAAACTCTAACCTGCACTCAGGTTAGAGTTTTCCGTGAGTTCTTATGCTTCTTGAGCAACAGGATATACGCTCACTTGTTTGCGGTCACGACCAAGACGCTCAAAGCGTACTACGCCGTCAACTTTCGCGTATAAAGTGTCATCGCCACCACGACCAACGTTAACACCTGGATAAATTTTTGTACCGCGTTGACGGTAAAGAATTGAACCACCTGTAACCGTTTGACCATCTGCGCGTTTAGCACCAAGACGTTTTGACTGAGAGTCACGACCGTTCTTTGTACTACCTACACCTTTCTTAGATGCGAAAAACTGAAGATCTAATCTTAACATACGTTACACCTCCTGCACTTTTTCTATTAAACGGATATACTTTCCGTAATCAAGTTCGATCGTCTTAAGCGAAACAACTAATCCTTCTAAAAGCGTTTGTGCTTTTTCTGCTGCATGAACGTCTAAATCATTAGGCAATTCATACGTTAAGAATCCGCCATCACTTCCGAGTTCAATAGTTGCTTGCACATTACAAAGCTCTTCCACTGCATTTATAGAACCAAACACAACCGCTGTAGTTCCAGCACAGACAAGGTCTTGTCCATGTGGCGCATAATCGGCATGTCCAGTCATTTTAAATGATTGGATACTTCCTAATTTCGTGCGACTTATCGTAATTTTAATCATGTTAACCAGAATTAAGCGTTGATAGCTTCAACAACTAGCTTAGTGTAAGGTTGACGATGACCTTGTTTCTTACGATTGTTCTTTTTCGCTTTGTATTTGAAAACGATGATTTTCTTAGCGCGACCTTGTTTTTCAACTTTCGCAGTAACTGTTGCACCTTCTACAACTGGGCTACCAACTTTAACGTTTTCGCCACCAACGAAAAGAACTTTGTCAAAAGTAACAGTTTCACCAGCTTCAACATCTAATTTTTCAATGTAGATTGCTTGACCAGCTTCAACTTTAATTTGTTTTCCACCTGTTTCGATAATTGCGTACATACTTGCACCTCCTCTTAATTACTAAGACTCGCCAAAAACGAGGTAGACATAAATGCCTTTAGGGAACCTGTCTTGTGCGGTTGTAGCATATAGCCGTTTAGGTGCTATAAACTATAACATAAAGATGTTATCATGAATCATAGACGGTTGTCAATAAATGTTCTGCTAACTATTTTTTCCGTTCTACAATTTCTTTTTTACTTCCAAAACGAACGATAGCATACTTTTCGATAATATCATCTTTGAAATAAATTTCAAATGGAATATTTTTTTGTAATCCTTTTTGCAAAAACTGTTTTTGCAGTTCTTTAGGCGCAGCGATTAATACTGCTTCATCTTCTATATTGCCATATGTGATTAGTTCTCTCTCTAACTCATACGCAATTGTTTCATGCGACATCACATAACCCGTCGCTTTGCAAGGTACACACTCTTTTAATAATACGTCCCGTAAAGAATGCTTTTTACGTTTACGTGTCATTTCCAAAATCCCTAGCTCCGTAAAGCCGAGCACCCTTGTATATGTTCGGTCATCTTGCATAGCAGCTATGAGACATTCTCTTACCTTTTCTTTATCTTCTCTTTTTTTCATATTAATAAAATCAATTAATATCATACCACCAATATCACGAAGTCTTAATTGGCGTGCAATTTCTTCAGCGGCTAGCTCATTTGTGCGAAGTACTGTATCTTGTAAATTTTGTTTTCCCGTAAACTTGCCCGTATTCACATCAATTACAGTCATCGTCTCCATTTGTTCTACAATTAAATAAGCACCATTTGGAAGCCAAACAATTTTTTGGAGTGCTTTCTCAATCTCACGCTCTATTCCAAAATGGTTAAACATCGAAGACTTTTCATTATAAAAAGATACTTTTTCTTTTCCAACTTTGTCTTCTAATTCCTTTACTATACTTCTTGTATCTACAACTACTTTTTCAATTGTTTCAATTGGGTTCTCTTGAAATACACGATCTAAAAAGGTCGCCGGTCGATGAAGTAATAACGGCACCTTTCCTTGACCCTCTTTTCTTTTTAACTCTTCATACAACTGTTGTAATCCTTGCATTTCAGCTTGTATTTCTTCAATTGCTCCTTTTTCAGAAGCAGAACGGAAAATGTACCCCCCCGTTCCCTCTATTTCAATTTGGAGTAACTGTTGTCTTCTTTTATTATTTTTTATTTTTCGAGAAACAGCGCGCATCTCATCAAACGGCATATAAACGACATATTTCCCGGTAAATTCTATATTCGCTGTCAATTTAGGCCCTTTCGTATCAATTGCCTCTTTCACAACTTGTACGAGTATCGCTTGCCCTTCATGTATACGATAAGAAGATGGTACATCATCGTATGAAAGGTAAGCATGTTTTTCTAAACCGATGTTTACAAAAGCTGCATTCATTCCAGCAATTGTTCTTACGACACGTCCAACATAAATATGCCCAACAATCTCTTGCTCTTCATTACGTTTCCATAAAAACTCAACAATCTTTTTCTTCTCTTCAATTGCAACGCGCTTTTCCGAACCAGCATAATTCACATATAACGTTTTCAAAATTATTTCCTCACTTTATAATCTTCTTTGCTTTTACAATAATAAAAGGTTAGTGCTATCGTCAACACTAACCGATTAATTCTTCAACTGATGAAGTTGTTCGTTTTTCAGTAAAATATGCATAGAGCAATTCATTTTCATCCAATGTGTAATGCTCTTTATATTTTCCACGGACGATAATAGAATGCTTATATCCTCTACGAAATTTTGTGAAGATCGTATATAAACGATCTTCCGTTTGCACTTCAATAGGTGCAATCTTTTCGATTCCTCTTTTGTTTCCATAATAACGTTCTAATAAAAAACGCATAAATGCATACCGTCTTTGTTTCCACTCTTGATATAATGACACTGCTAAAAATATGAGTAGTACCCACATCATAATATTGTTACTATTCCAAAGTAACTGCCATCCTAATATTACACTAAAAAAAACACATGACAATTGCATCATCTTTTCATGTGCTTGTAAATAAGGGAAACGATATGATAATACATTAAACAATACTTTCCCGCCATCTAACGGCCAAATAGGAAGTAAATTGAATGCTAAAATAATTATATTATTCCACATGAAGAAATAATATAAATCTGCATTCAGCCAACCAGCTTTGAACAACATATAACCTACCAGCATCATCCAAACATGTTGAATCGGTCCTGCAATTACGACAACAAGTTCCTCTTTCAATGACTTATTACCATGTTCCTCAAGCTCGGCAACGCCACCAAACGGCAAAAGCTGAATTCTTTTTATACGCCAATTATAGTGTGCTGCTGCAAAAGCATGCCCAAGTTCATGAATAAGAACAATACAAAATAACAGTAGTAACTCTTTAAAACGCGCAGTAAAAATACCAATGACAATAATAACCCAAAATAATGGATGCACGGAAATTTTCGTTAAAACGTCCCTATATTTAATCAAATGATATCACCTGGATCGGATCAATAAATTTCTCATTCTTTTTTATCGCGAAATAAAACTTTCCATTTTTATCATTTGTATCATTACTCACCGTTCCAATTTTTTGTTTCTTTGAAACGTAATCATATAATTTCACTGACATATCGTTTAAGTTTGCATACCATGACTCCGTACCATCTGCATGTTGAATTTGAACTGTATTTCCAAGTTCCTCTTTCTTGCCTGCAAAAACAACTAACCCTTCATTTACTGACTCCACTTTTGCATTTGTAGCTGTTTGGACAAATACACCTTGGCCATTTTTTTGAAACCCTTGCATTACCTTTCCAGAAGCAGGAATTGCATAATCTTTTTGCTGAATACTTCCTTCTTTTTTCTCGTTCGGCGAATAGAATACAAGCGGTTTTCCAAATTGCTTTTCGTACCATTTCGCTACAGTAGCAAACTGAAATTCCTCTTTCATCACTTTTTCTGTAACAGCTTTAGCTCCATTGAATGAAGAAGGAGCATTCTTATATAAAATAGCAACCGAAAGAACTAATATTGCTGATAATAAAACTTTGAAGAAAAAGACTTCCTTTCGAAATAAAGGATGCATTTCCTTTTCTCCATCTTCAATAAATACTGCTTCACTATCAAAATTCCCTCCGTTAAAATACTGCTCTTCCTCCATCCTTTCTTGCTCGGCCTTCCTTTTTGCAATCCGCTTTTTAATTTCTTCTACGCGTCTATTCTTCATACTGTCTCCTTTCTTTCGTTAAGCTAATTTCATTAGAAACAGTTGTATACAGTTTGTACATATGTATGAGCTAAGAAAGAAAGATATTCGTGTGAAGAAAAAAGAAAGCACCTCGCATATGTGCGAAGTGCTCTTAACGGATTCCAAAGAAGTTTTTCACCTTTGCAAATACCGATACCTTTTCTTGTTCAAATGCTTGTAATGGTACATTCTCACCTAACAAGCGTCTTGCAATATTACGATAAGCCAACGCTGCTTTTCCGCTTGGTTGCAACGCCACAGGTTCACCTGTATTTGTAGCTCGAATAACTTCATCGTCATCTTCGACAACACCAAGAAGCTCGATTGACAATGTACGTACAATTTCATCAACATCTAACATATCCTGTTCATGAAGCATATGACTACGTACACGGTTAATAACAAGTTTGGGTGGTTCAATATCCTCTTTTTCTAAAAGCCCAATAATACGATCCGCATCGCGCATTGAGGATACTTCTGGAGTCGTAACAACGATTGCTTTATCCGCACCAGCTACCGCATTTTTAAATCCCTGCTCAATCCCCGCAGGACAATCGATTAATATGTAATCATAATCTTGACGTAATACTTGTATTAATTCATCCATTTGTTCAGGTGTTACCGCTGATTTATCACTCGTTTGTGCTGCAGGTAATAAATAAAGATCATCAAAACGTTTGTCTTTAATAAGAGCCTGAGGTAAACGGCAACGCCCTTCAACGACATCAACAAGATCAAATACAATACGATTTTCCAGCCCCATTACTACGTCTAAATTTCGAAGACCGATATCTGTGTCAATTAAGCACACTTTCTTTCCAGATAACGCTAGGGCCGTACCAATGTTCGCAGATGTAGTAGTTTTACCTACTCCGCCTTTTCCAGATGTAATTACTATTGCCTCTCCCACAGCTATACAATTCCCCTTTCTAACTTTGTTAAATTAGGTCTAAGATGAGTGAGAAGTTGCAGGCGATCGACAACAATGTGATTGTTCTCATTAATATACGCACATTCTGCCGCCTCCGCTCCGTCTTCTTTCTCTTCCGGAGCCCGCATTGCCACATCACTAATTCGAAGTTGCATCGGGTTCATAACAGATGCAGCGATTACAGCATCCGAATCCCCATAATACCCAGCATGTGCAATTCCTCTTAATGATCCTACGACAAAAATATTCCCCCCAGCGATAACCGTTCCGCCTGGATTAACATCTCCAATTAACAACAAATTTCCTTTTACATGTAAAACTTGTCCAGAGCGAACAATTTTGGAAATAGGGACAATTTCTGTTTCTTCTTTCCAAGCTATTGCTTCTGCTTTAGTGATAACATCACTTTCAATTGAATCCACAACAAGATTCTTTTTATTACGAATTAACGTACGAATCTCTTCTTGTTGGACTTCTGTTAAATAACGATTTCCTACTTTCACATGCACTTCAATTAAAGAGCGCCCATCACCATCGTAGTAATGTGTAGAAAGTTTTTCGTCTAATTCCATCAATAATTCTGAGAATGAACAACAATCATCTAAATGAAGCGTTATCCCATCTTTTGTCCCTTTTATCGTTACATTTTGTTGCTTTTTTTCTTCCACTAAAGTTCACCCCACCGATTCAATTCGACATAAAATTAGAAAATCCTTTTTTCTTTTTCTTCCATCGCTTTTGAAAGACGCACTATATATCGTCTCAGTGGGAAACAAACTATCAATAAGAAAATAGCATTTAACAATAAAGTAGAAAGGAGACGATCTGTGAAAAAGACATACGCTGGCATATGAGTACGTCCTAATAAAGTTAAGAATCCATACACATAATACTCTAGTGCTACAACGCTAGCTAATATGATAGAAACAACAATAAATAAATTCAATTGTAGTACTTTCATCACACTATATACTAAATAAGCTAAAATCGGATAAGCAAAAATATATATCCCGACAAGTTCTGTGTATACGGTATCAAATAAGAAGCCAAATAATAGTCCGTAATAAATCCCTTGGACCGGACTATAATACACTGTAATAAAACATAAGACGATTATAAAGAAATGCGGTGCTGCTATGCTGTCTTTCCAAAATACATCCGTTGGAACAACAGTAGCAAACATATTTTCAAATAGAAACACAAAAAGGAGCAAAAGAGGAAGAGCTGCTCTTTTTAATATCTTCATCATCTCTTCTTCTCCTCCTATTCTAATGGCGCTGAAGGTGTTGCACGTTTAGCAACCGTAATATGCTCTACGTCATTTAAATCAGCGGCAGGTTTTACATAAGCTGTTTTTGTTAAGCCATATGCATCCGGCTGAACTTCAACGATTTTTCCAATTACAAGACCTTTCGGGAAAATATCACCCAGTCCAGATGTTACAACTAGTTGATCTTTCTCTACCGGTGCATCAGAGCCAATCTTTGTGAAAAGAAGTAATTGCTTTTCTTTGTCATAACCTTCAATCAATCCAAAGATTTTCTCTTGCCCTTGTACAATAGCAGAAACGCGATTTGTTCGGCTCATAGAACTTAGTAATTCTACTGATGCTGTAAACTGAGATACACTTTTCACTCTTCCAACTAACCCTTGTGAAGTTACTACAGCCATATCTTTTTTAATTCCTTGCTGTGCCCCTTTATCAATTCCAATTAAATCGTACCATTTATCTGGATTACGAGAAACAACAGTAGCTGGAATTTCAGTATACCCGCTATTTAACTCTTTTTTACCAGTTAGCTCTTGTAACTTCTTGTTATCATCTTCTAATTGTTTTACTTTCCCTGATAGACCTGCATAATTATCTAATTTTGCTTTTAATTCTTTATTCTCTTCATACGTGCGCTTTACATCCTCTACATTTTCGAAGAATCCAGCTACGTATTTCGCTGGCTTTTGGAATACACGTTCTACAACACCGACAGTATCTTTAACAAACTGCTCTGGCCATGTTAAACTGTTCCGTTCTTTCAATGAGATTCCAATCAATGCCACGAGAAGAATAATACTAACCAACAAAACAATTAATCTTTTGTTTAAGAAAAACTGTGGCACGTTCACACCCTCTTAATTTCACTGATTTTTATTTTGCAATATTATCGAGCAGCAGTTTTGAAAAGATCGATATTGTCTAATGCTTTACCTGTTCCAATTGCTACGCAATCTAATGGATCTTCTGCAACAAGAACTGGCATTTTCGTTTCTTCACTAATTACTTTATCTAAATTACGTAGTAATGCCCCGCCACCTGTTAATACGATACCGCGGTCCATAATATCAGCCGCTAATTCAGGTGGAGTTTTTTCTAACGTATTTTTAACTGATTCTACAATCGCATCTACTGTATCTTTTAATGCATCTGCAATTTCTTCTGGCTGAATTAGTACTGTTTTTGGTAAACCACTTACTAAATCACGACCGCGAATTTCCATAGGCTCGATACCTTCTGGCTCGCCTGCAGAACCAATTTCTAATTTTAATGCTTCAGCTGTTCTTTCACCGATCATTAAGTTATAGCTTTTCTTAATGTACTGAATGATTGAATCGTCCATATCATCACCAGCAACACGGACTGACTGGCTTGTTACAATACCACCTAGAGAAATAATTGCAACTTCTGTTGTACCGCCACCGATATCAACAACCATACTACCAGTTGGTTCCCAAACAGGTAAGTTTGCACCAATTGCTGCTGCAAATGGCTCTTCGATAGGATAAGCATCACGAGCACCCGCTTGACGAGTCGCATCGATTACTGCACGTCTTTCTACAGCTGTAATACCAGATGGTACACATACCATTACATACGGCTTACGTGAGAAGAAACCGTTTGATTTTTGAGCTTGTTGAATGTAATATTTCATCATTGTTGCAGTTGTTTCATAATCAGCAATTACACCGTCTTTCATCGGGCGAAGTGCCACAACGTTCCCTGGTGTACGACCAATCATTTGTTTTGCATCGCTACCTACAGCAACGATTTGTTTCGTATCAGTTTGTAACGCAACTACTGAAGGTTCACGTAAAACTACACCTTTTCCTTTTACATATACAAGCGTGTTCGCAGTTCCTAAGTCTATTCCAAGATCGCGAGTAAATCCACCAAATCCAAACATATTATTTATCTTCCTTTCTTGTTTTCACGGACTCATTTTTTCTTACTTTATATTATAAAAACAGTACGTTTTTTATATCTTTATCCTTTTTGTAGATAAATTTCTACAAAAAACTCATAAATCACATTATAAAACAAAATAAGTAAAAAGCATAGTCTTAAATATGACCTTTTTCCTTTAAACTCACGAATTTATGGTCACCTATTATAATATGATCAAGCACTTCAATTCCGATAATCTGGCCGCATTCTACTAAGCGTTTTGTTACTGCAATATCTTCACGGCTCGGCGTGGGATCTCCTGAGGGATGGTTATGAAGACATATAGGTACAGTTTTGGCCAAAATTAATTTTATCTCTACATTTATTATATAACTCCATATTTATCAATGGTTTATAGGTAAGAGCATTTCGACCATCCATTTATCCCCAAGGGCAAAACAGTTTACTACGCAGTATTTAATAACCTGTTCAATTAATGTAATATATTTTTAAGGGGGTATTTAAATGAACAGCAATCTAACAAATTACCGATTTGTCGTCAAAGAAATACCTATAAAAGAAACAATACAAGACTTAATTGTTACAAATAGAATTATTGCTATTGGAATCCAGGATAAACAAACGGGCATTACAATACCTCATCCACTAACAGATTTTATAAGAATTAAATATGCATACATGGGAAAATCCCTAAACTCACAAACAATACCAGCCTATATCGTTTGTCGTTTTCTGAATTTTATATATTATAAAATAAAGGAAGGGAACGACTTTTTCCTATCACTTCAAAGTAAAGGGATTAGGGGCCTCACCCTTAGTCATGGAAGTAAATATATTTCACACTTAACATTATGTGGACTTAAGCGTTCTACAGTACTACAGCACGAAGGGATATTAACTAAGTTTTATCTATATTTACAAGAACTGGATTTAATTGACCAACACTTTGAAGTAAAATCAAGAACGGATGCTAATGGTAATCCTATAATTGAATCGTTATTTAGACATGCGAGCCTCCAAACTAGATTCCCTTCAAAAGATACAATGAAGAAAAGAACTGCAAAGTTAAAAGATTTCGGTGTAAACAGATACTCTCTTACTGCGCACTTTATTCAAGTAGCACGAAAAGTAGCACCTGACATTGCCTTTGGTGTTTGCTTACAGTTCTATGGCGGCCTACGAAAAGGAGAAGTTGTAAACATCACTAGAGGAGATATCTTTGCTTCTACAAGAGAAAGTCTATCTGTACAAATCCAGGATAACCGAAATAAATTATTCTCACACTTAACAGATACAAAAAATGAGTACCCAAAGCGATTAAATTACCTTAAAACCCATTTAACTAGACAAAGCGTATTAGATAATGATCTGGTATGGGAAGTGTACGAAGAACATACAAAAATGCTCGAAATTAAACAAAAGGAAATAAAAAATCCTTTTGCTTTCTTCATTAATAAAGATGGAAACGCCATGTCTGGAAAAGTATACGAAAAAAGATTTAAAAAGATAAAAAAGCATTTTCTTGAATCTTTATTAGCAGCCGAACGATATGATGATTACAGGCTATTTAGCGACTCCTACTGGGGGACACATATAGGAAGAGGTATTTTCACAAATTTTTTGATGGACATGGGATTAAGTATTACTCAAATCGCTATCGGGCGTGGTGATAGAAGTATCCACTCCGCAATGGACTATGTAGATGAAAAACTAACAATAGAATCTATAAAAGAAGCAATGGATGAAATCAAAAATATCCCTATTGAACGTATTGGATTTATTGAAGATAATCTTGTTAAAAAAATTTGGAAAGATGGTGTACTCAAACGTGAAAAAAGATTTAGTTACTATTAACTCAGTAGCAACAGATCCTGAATTTAAACACTTGAACATGAGTCGATTCAAATTACAAAAACTTGAAAAAGAAGGGTTTATTACTATAAAAAACGAGAACAATACCCCTTTCGTATCAATATCAGAGATAAAAAAATATATAAAAATTGAAAGTGAAATACAGGAAAACTACTTATCCATTCATTCATTTATTGAACAAGTATTTCACGTAAGAAAAAACGGGAAAATTACCCACTATAAAGAAGGACTTATTAAAAATAAAGACCTATTGCTAATTGATTTTAAAGTATTTAGAAACAAAGAGTATATAAAAAAAATTGACATGCTACGTTTTTTAGAAGAATTTATACACAGAGATGATATATTAAAACAACTTAACCTATCATTACACGATTACCATATGATCTTAAGAAAAACAGATATAAATGAGGTAAAGATAACTATTAAAAACCCATTCATTTCAATCAGTGATTTCAACATACTCAAACAAGCTGCTGTAAAATACAATACCACCTCAAATGAATTTACATGGTTAATTGGGGCTAGGGTAGTTAAGGATGTTAAGTATAGTCATGTAGCAAAAAAAGTAGAGACCTTAATCAAGATAGCGAAATTGGGGCATTTTAAGTACTTCTTTGATACCGATAATAAGTTCTTCGTTGAAGAGAAATCATTCGTAAAGTACGCTAAGTTAGTAGGTGAACTACAACAACATTATTATAAACTCACAAAAGTTACTAGATTATTTGGTATAAAACAATTTACAATTTCTCAACTACAAGTTAATTTCATCCCAAATCTTCTTCATATATGTAAATCTGTAGGAATTAAATACAAAAAATTCGAAATACCAATTGAGAGGGAGTTTATATTTATTGAACGTACCGGGTTGGATCTATTCTTTGAAAAATATATTTCAAACAATGACATAGTACAGGAATATCAGATAACTCACAGAGACCTTAACTACTGGGTTGGAAAAAACAATATAAAAAAATTAACATTTCACTACACATTATCCTATTATTTCAAACAAGATATTGAACACTTATTCGTTCATACTCCTCAGCTTTCACTTAGCAACACCGAACCCAGGGCGCCCTTTAAGATTAATAGCTATTATACATTAAAAGAAGTCAAAGACATTTTAAATGCAAATGATACAGAACTCCAACAAATTCGAAAGGAAGAAAATCTAGATTTCCTTTATTACAAAGACACTACAATATACCTAAAAACAGATATTAACCAATTAAAGCAACTTCAAGAAGAAGCAAAAATAAAATATTGTACTCCACAATACCTTCGAAATAAAGGTTATTCTCAGCATGTTGATAAGTATTTCACTAAGTACAAAACATCTTATTTAATTAAAATAGCTTTAAATAGTAAAAATCGTCGTAGCTTTGTTTATTTAAAATCCGAAGTAGATGCCTTTATTAAAGAAGATACAATTAAGCAACAAATCGCTCAATTAAACTACAGTAAACCAACTGATTCCTTCTTAACTCAACTAGATATATATGAGCTCACATTCCCTACAAATTGTTGGCATACACAGAATCAATGGATGAGCTATTGTATCAATAAATTGAAACTATCTAAGGCACACAAACTAACAGTTGAAGCAAATGTATCTCAACTAGTAAAGTGTACAAGGCACCTCATTAATTCACTAGGAAATCAAGAACTCTATCTCAAATCTTCTAAAGAAATTAATCTTGTATTATTTAATGAGCAAATCCCTATTACACATCAGTTTGTTTTATATGCATTTATAAATAGCTATTATAATGAATTAAAAGTTAATAGCTTACCAACGTTCAACTTAAAAATGATAAAAAATCCATATGCCACAAAATCAAAAAAGAAAGATAAAGATATTTATGAATACGAACAATACCAACTTTTATTCGATTATGCAAATAACATAACATTACACAAAACTAAGGCGATCAATGATGCTATTAATAAAATCAATGACTATAAATACCAAAGAAAGCACAACACATTAAGTAAACATTACGCTTCTTCATGGTTATATATACTAATTCACTTAAACAATGCTTGGCGACACAAAGATGTATGTGAAATCCCCAGTGTTGATTTAAAACTAATTCATATAACATCTCTAGAACAATTCAAAAATCAAGAATTGAGCATCGAAGATGCTCAAAAGGTTATCACTCAACTTATTGCAAAAGATTTAACCGTCTCAAAAACACAAGTAACTAACCGTTTTTTTTGCTCAAGAGATCTTACAATTTCTTTAGCAACAGCAGTAATTATATGTCAACTTGTAGCAAATGAGTGTTTTCCAATACGTAATCATATTATTGATTTCGGAAATAAACATCAACACTTTACTGAGACGGCTCAAAAAGCTTTCTTTAAAAATTTTAGTGATTCGCAGTTTATTTTTGAAAATAGGAAAATGAATAGAACCTTATTATCATTTATGTATATTTTACTTCTTCAAAAAGGACATGGAGGAGCTGCACTTGAAGTCGCTCAAAGATTACGTGCACATGCAGACTTTGAAACTACTAATATTTATATACACATCCCAGAAAGAGAATTAGATCATTTATCTCGCCAGCTATTTCAAAGAAAACACTTTGGATATATTACTAACCTTTTTGCGGAAGTACTTTTAGGAGAATCAAATAATCGCGAACAGAGAACACATGAAATTACTGTATTAAATGAAAAATTTAAGGATATTTACCAGATAGAAGCTACATCTGAATTTATTAATAATGTTCTATCAGAAAAAAGATTAATTGGTGACATGATTTTTAACATTGGAAAGGAAGCTGTCATAGATTATTTATTCAAACTAAATTGTAATGTACTTCCTAGCCGAGAGGAACATATCCAATGCTTGGTATCAGAAACAGGCTGTATCTACCCAGCAAAGAGCTGCAAACAATGTGTATATGCTATCCCTAACTTTTATGCACTTTCCGCAATTACAGAAAGTATTAGTTCCCATTTAAAAAGCTTTACAGAACAATTTGAAAACACTCCCTATAATACTGAACGGATAAAGTTAGCAAATCTTTTATACATGGAGATGGATATATTACACGATGCTTGTGTTTCATTTGGAAAAGAAGAAGTATTCCAGTTTTTCGAAAAAAAACAAGAAGGCTATTTTGAGTTATTGGCTTTATTAGATAATCTAGAACTCGAAAAAGACATCGAAGAATATCTCACCTATGTCCCTACAACACAGTACGAATTATAGGAGGATATATGAATATTATTAAACTAGGAATAAATGAAGAGATAATAGAAGCTCTATCAGAATCATCATTTTCTCTACTGACCACCATTGAAGAGTCCAAAAGCACGTTACAACAATTAAAGAAATTAGATTTATTGATATCTGGTGAATTCGATGATGATTTATGGTTATTGGCAAATCCTAACTCTAAAGGCAGAACACATAAAATTGACTTCAACGAGTTAAACACACATATGTTTAGTACTGATTTACCAAATGAGTTTAAACTCATAGTTAAGTGTTGGATTTCAGAATTATTAAATAAATTCAAGACTACAACCGTAGTAAACCAATATTATCACTTCTTACTAGCATTTAAAGAAACCGATGGCTTCCAAAAAGAAACTGTTAATCAATTCATAGAATGGTTACATAAACCAAACATTCAAAACAACACTAAAATCTACTTAATAACTTCAATGTTGAATTTTTTTGACTATAGTGACCTTGAGGTTGGAGAGATTTTCATCCCTAAACTTCATGAAGTAAACTCTAAACTTAATTTTATTCATAGTGTTAGGCAACTTCCACCTTCAAAGGAAATACTGAAATTTTCTTATTACTTAGAAAAACATTTTGAAACAATTAAACAGCTAGAAGCAAAAGGCAGTTTAGATATAACAGTACAAAAGGAAAAGATTTTGTATTACCCTCTTTTAATCTGGTGGAAGCTTACCAATGTTATACCTATAAGAAGCGTAGAATTTGCTGCCATAAAAAGAAATTGCTTATCAGTCAACAATAATGAGTACTACATACATCTTCCAAGAAGAAAGGTACAATCAAACAATAAACGCAACATCCAAATACTTGATACTGTCGCTATATCAAAAGATATATATGATCTCATAAATAATTATATTAACGATACTCAATCATATGGTTATTCTAATACCCTAGTTTCGTATCCTTCTTTAATATGGACAGATTCATCCAATCAAAGAAAACGACAGAAAAGGGTTAGTACTGATTTTAATCGTGAGAATCTGCAAAGATTAATTACAAAATTTTACAAAGATGTACTTAATAAAACGTATAATTGTGATATTCCTAAAGAATATCATCTCAGCCCTAATGATACTAGACACCTTGCTTTCGTTTCTCTCATGATGCAAGGAATTTCTCCAGTTGAAATCGCAAGACTCGGCGGACATCAAACAATTAATGCACAATACCACTATTCATCTCATATAGAATATTGGATTGATAGTGAAGTATTTAAATTATTTTCCAAATTTAAATACTTGAAAGAAAATCAAGATAAAGGACAAACTTCAGATACTATAAATGATTCTTTTATCCCTAAAGAAATTCAATTAAAAGCATTTGCTCCCCCTACCTCTTCTTTCCAAGGAAAATTAAAAATAGGTTATTGTACAGATGCCTTGCAAAGATGCGAGTCTGAAGAATGTATGCTTTGTTCTCATTGGAGAATTAACACAAAAGAGCTTCTGGAAAAAGAAGAACTAATTAAAGAAATATTGTTTAAAAAAAGAAAGCATATCCATGAACTCTTTGCGTTTATAAAAAATTTACATTCAAATATTTTAAAAAACGAATTGATACAAATAAATCCTAATACATTAGGACGGCTAAAAACTACCTCAAAACAAATTCAAGCCGAGATAAGTAATTTAACAGCGCTACAAACTCTGAATTCAAAAGGAGGCATTTTTGATGAATAAATTGGGGCGTAAGGTAAAATTAACAGAGACTCAAGTAAAAGAAATAATCTATTTGTATAAAAAGGAAAAAAATGTATCAGGTCAGATTAAGTATTCGGATATCCATTATTTTTCTAATTATTTAGTTGAGCAAGGTCGATTAGATACACATACATCAGAATCTTTTTGGAGAAAACAAGGTCGCCTAGGTAGAGAATTAGTAGATGAAGCAAATGCTGTATTTACGCATCGACTTCCTATTTCAAATGATACAAAGAAAGCAGTTCCAAACATAGTAGATCTAGTTGATAAAAAATACGCCAATAAAGAGGCTTTAATTAATAGCTTACTTCCATTAGAAAAGCTAATTATTAAAGGAATACAAAAAGAAAACGAGCTTAAACAAAAAAATGAAGACTATAAAAAGCAACTCTCCATACAAAAAGAGAAATATAACAAATTACAAGAAAAGCAAAATCAGATTCAACTACTTTTATTTGATCTATATCATCACATATTAATGGAGTCTAGTCATAAAACCAAAGGAATGGCTATAAGAGCTATGGAAGAACTATTTACTAGTCCGATTGACTTTTTCGAGGAATTCAAAAAAACTAAGCCAGCAAACAATTCATCTAAGAATGTAATTTCGATTAATAGTAATAAAACTGAGAGGAAGTTATCAAATCGATTTAGAGACAAGTTTGATTAATTTTTTGTATACTAATTTCACTTCAAATAAAATATTATTACTTTTTACCACATTCCCCATTTATCGTGGGCAGGCAATGGTGTCTGATTCTCCTGTAAATTAGGTAGTGGAAATAATAAAAAATACTTTAAGCGGCTTGAATCCTGTACTCCAATGTAACTTAGCCGCTTTAATCTTTTCTTGGTAACGCTCATTATTATAAAACTATAACCATCTATTGCTTGTTGTACCGTCTTTAATTAGGGGAATTCTGTTAGGCTTATTATGAGGATTTTGAAAAAATATATTTATAACTAACACAGCAGGTTAGTGGAAGACCGGATAATTAAATTATATAGTTCCATTCCCAAAATGTTTTTTTACATAAATTCATTTATGTAAAGTGATATTTGACCAACATTGACCTTTCTGAACATTCGTGATATAATAGTTATAGTTAAAAATATCATATATTGAGCACTTACAAGTGTAACTACAGCCCCATCTATACCAGTAGCAATAAGCTTACTCCTGTTAGCAATTGTATTAAGAATTATTAGCTTAAAAACATTGACGGGAGAGATGTCTATGAAAAAATTACCTAGTCTTCTAAATGTAAAATTCCTTATATCTGTTGTATCGGAAACATTTTGGACAGGAGTATCTGGTATCGCTGTAAGTGCTGAGTATATGAGTAGATAAATTTAAAAAAGAAAGCTATTGTTTTGATCAATCTTTATTCAAAACAATAGCTTTTTATGTTGCTTTTAAATAAAGTTATGATGTTTATAAAAAAGACGCGATGTTTCAAAGAAAGTTGCGATAAAAAAGAAATTAATCTTTTGTTCAAAAAGATTAATTTCTTTTTTATGATTTAAATGTATTTTAACTTTATTATAAAAGAGCCCAAATCATAGCCTGTTTTTATTATAAATATAGCTGAAATTAGGGCTAGTGGATATTTAATAAATGGTTTTTTTAGGAACTCCTGTATATTTTTCATCTTGTAAACCTCCATTCTCGATTTATTCAACACCATTTATTGTAATCTCATTTTGAGAAATCATAACTTTTAAATGCTTTGTTATGACCATCATGTTATCAATAGCATATCTAATTAGACTCAATATGTCTTCTTCTATATTAAGTCCTTTTTTAAACGTTTCGCCCAAGTTATCAATATTCTCAATATCACTATTTTCAAAATCAAGATTAATTTTTGTAAACGTCATAACATAATCAGCCGTTTCAATATTTTCTATCATTTCTTTCATTAAAGTTTTATGAAGTTCTTTTGTCTTTTGAATATCCTCAAATACTACATTTTTATTAAATCCAAATCTTTCATATTCTTTATATGTTGTATTTAGAGGATGAGCAATTATATATGATCTAATCGCTTTGAAATAATCATATTTATCCCTATTTTCACTTTTAACACCATAAAACTCGTCTTTGTCGTTCTTTTTGTCATAGACTGTTAATGATTTTAACAAGTATTCTATTGATGTTAATATTTTGTCTGAAACTGATATTAATTCATACACATTAATATCATCATTTTTATTGTTTATATCTTGCAAAGCATAATTTATAACTGCTCTAGCCGACATAATTTTAGTGTTTATTTCAAAATGTTTATTTGCATCTTTTTCAAAGTAATCATTACACACTTGATTAAATTCATCAAATGCTTCTCTATTAATTTTCATTAATATAACAATCAAATCCTTCCATTAATTTATTCCTATAATATATATTTATAATCTATCATATTCACTTTTATATCAAGAATATTTTTGTTAATGTATTGCGTTTACCAAACTTTTACTAAAATTTTGAGTTACGCTGTTTTCCCCTTTTAATTAAAGAATTCCAAGTGAATTTTAATCAAACATTTTTATAAAAAAGAATGTTTATTTGAATAGAAAAGACTCCATTTTGATTAAGCTTTTTTCAAAACGGAGTCTTCTTATCTACCATATAATATAGGTTTGTGGAGCTTTTTTGATTAAACTTTATTACAAAGATACATTATGACATCAGCAAAAGGGGATTGTTGCCGTGTCCCAATCGATTAGGAGCTCAATAAACTGAAGTCCATAAAAAATCAGCTTAAATTCACATTTTTTTTACTAGTTCAAATTCATCTTTTCTGTCCCGTTTTTCTTTTGCCGCTTCAATATATTTCACGTAATCCTTCTTAAAATCATCTATATGAACTAGTGAAATATAAGAGTCTTTATCCTCATCAAATAGGTTGTTACAAGGGTTAGATTTATAGGCAGTTTTAATATTTAGGACATTTTTTCTCACAAGATTATCAAAATCTAGTATTACCTCACAATTTGATTCTTGATTACAAACACTACAAGTATGTGAGCTTTTACTTAATATTAGGTCTTTACTTTCATTTGTGTAAACAGCAACTACACCGTTTGTACGATTCTCATTTCGATCCTCCAAAGAATATCTTAACTCATCATATAACCAATCATCATATGCCCCCCAAATATCCTTCTTATAGGAAACAGCTTTAGGAGTTAACAATACAATTGTAACAGAGGTTTGTTTCAGTTTGTCGTATAGGTATTTCTGAATCGTGTCTTCGCTCATAGTACTTCTGTCCTCATTTTCGGATCTATTAAAGACTTCAGTTGATGATTCAATTAATTCTTCTAACTCTTCCTTTAAATCGTTACCATCACTAAAACGAAATGAAATAAATACGTTTGTCCCCATTCTGTCTACTCCTCTTTATTATACAATTTTAAACTTCTTTGGGTTTGTTTTATATTCTTTTAAGATAATCAAAATATCATCAATAAGCTGATCAATGCTTCGATTAGGACTGTTAAGATTATGATAGCTTTCTAAAATTTGGGAGTTCTCAGAAAAAGTAGTCGTTATTTTTCCTAGCTGATCTTCCCATATTTTTTTTGCAACGTATCCAGTTGAGCCTATAGATAAAACAAGTTGTCCTAACTCTCCAGCAATTCTTGCCTCTTCTTCAACACCAGGAGAGTTTTGTAATTCATTGCTCCCACTAACTTTTTTATTTCCGAAAACACATATTGTCACACCACATTCAGACAATATTTTCTCACGGTATGCACGTTTTTCAGGTACCGTTTGTTGTGTCGGGAAAGGTCTTATTACCAGCTGGGAGCCTACTCTTGTATGATTTAAAAGAGATTCTTGAATTAAAACACCAGTTACTACATTCCTACCAACTCCTAAGCCAAAACCAGATGATATTTCAAAGCCTTCAGTAAATAGTGCTTCTCCTAACCTTACACAAAACTTGTCAGCTTGTTTTAAAGCATCATTACCGGTTTTTCCAAGAAAATTATCAACTTCTTCGTATGCCCCAGATACAAATACTTTAGTCGATAAGTACTTTCTTTTAATTGAGTCTAGTAATTGAGTCATCTCATCATAGGAATCAACCAATATTGCCTTAATACCATATCTTAATAAATCCGCTACTCTTAATCGCTGTTTATTAATTCTGTATTCTAGTTCCCTAGCTTTTTCTTTTGGGTCATCAAACTGATCAAATTCAGGATCACCCTCACTAATCTTTTTCAACAAACAGTAGTGTCGACGGGGATTACCCTCTAACATAATTCGAACTTTAGATAAAATACTTTCTAAGTTAGGGTCATCAAAACTAAATCCAATAAACAAAAATGTATTACTAAGTAAATCTGTCTGAAGAGTCTTGGTAAAAAGTTCATTCTTCTTATCATAAATTTCATAATCATCTTTAAGTAACACCGTACTACTTGGGATTCCAATATCACCATGCATTTTGTAAATAGTAGTTTCAGAAAAATCTATTTCAGTAGCCATATCTTCAATGGACTTTTTTACATCAATCACTTTATTGTCATCTAAATATGCCTTTTCTAAGAAATCGTCATAGTTTGTCGTCCAAATTTTTCGTATGGGCAATGATCTTATTATTTCATGATTTTTATTTATCTTTCCTTCGCGAGCAATCTTATTCTTTAAAAGATTAGTTATAGTTTGCTTAGTACCTGACTCATTATAGATATATTGAGCAACTGATATCAAATCATTTTCTTTCGATATGTCTAACCCGATGGACTCAGCTTCCTCTCTAAGTAAATCACTCCAGCTGATTCCACCAGATGGAATCGAAACTCCTGCACCAGCAAATATTGCAGCTCTACCGTTATTTAAGGCTCTTACATATGAATTTACAAAGTTCTTTTTATCTCTTTCAATAACTGTCATTATCTCTAAAACACCTCCTGCAAAAATACAGATTCCTCTTTATTTTAATTGCGTTACTGTATCTAAAACTCAATAATTTAGCGTAACTCATCTGCCAAAGGCACAATGACTTCATCTAATGTCTTTCTCCACTGACGCTTCATTTCTGGTCCGTATTTCAATGGTTTTGCATCTGGATGTATGGCTTTATACTTATCAAATTGCTTGCTATTGATGATTCCCCTAATATTCGGAATAGGGTCTGATCCTATCACATATTGAATCGCGGATAAATGCAGCTCATTTCCCTCCACAAACCAAGTATTAGCAAATTCTTTAATCGCTTTATCATAGGATTCGGTGAAGAAGCGTCGTTTAACTACAAGAATATCTTCCTCTGAATCTATTTTTTTAGTATCAATAGCGTTTAACATCGCACGGTACACGTCTTTAACAATTTCTAATTTCTTCAGCTTTTGAAGCGCTTTTTCGATCTCGTCACGGATATTCTGATTATTGGCTGAGTATGTTCCTAATAGTCGGTCAATGTAGGTTGAGTCAATATCATAGACCTTAATTGCATTTTCTCCATAGAATTCAATGCCCGAGAAATCTGGACCCGGTCCATCTTGGGCCCCTTCATCTACTAATGAACCCTTAACCGTGTTGTATACACCAATATATTCTTCTAAGGTATTTATCTGTTCTTGAAGTACTTTTGATTTCTCCATATCATCGTTGTACTCATCATATGTAACTAAAGCTTCGTAGGTATTATTTAGCTCTTGGAAAGCTTTCACAAATTCAATTCGGATTTCAAGAGGTGAGTGCTCGTTAATATCGGTCGGATTTGGAACTAACGTTGTTAACAATTTGTGAGCCTTCTTAAAACGTTTCTTCGATTCATCATAAGTTGGATAAACAAGATCAGATTCCTCTTGTGCTTCAGAATATAACTTCGTGGCATCCTTAACATTTTGTTCCATTGTCGAAGGTTTCCGGAATGTCACAATCAATCCTTTTGTCTTTCCTGGATAGGTACGATTGGTTCGAGAAAAGGCTTGGATCAAATTTGCATAACTTAAATTTCGATCCACAAATAACGTTTGAATCGTTGGTGCATCAAACCCGGTCAATAAACGGTCTACAACAATGACTAAGTCAATTTGTTTTCCAAACTCTTTGAACTCTGCCTTCTTACGAGCTAAGCGATTGTTGATATCGCCATTATATCGTTCAATATCTTCTATTGACCAAGCGGTGTGATAATAATCGTTATAGTCCTTAATAATGTCTTTCATTTCATCTTGAATTTGTTTGGAATTATCCTCATTTTCTTGTATCGAATAGGTGATAGCAATCCGTGGAAAATCTGGATCTTCAATCGTACGCCCCGTTCGAATCGGATTTCCCGCAAATTCTTTCGTCAACCATTCTGGATCTTTGGTCATTTCCTTGATTGCCTGATAGTAACGTTTCGCCATATTGATGGAACTCGTTGTTAAAATAGCAGACTTTTGCGGGCGACCGTTTTGGAAGTCAAATTTTGTATAGGCATTATCTGGTCGAAAAATCTTATGAATGACTTTTTGAATATGTTCATCACTTTCGAAAGAAGATGGTTCAAGATATGCTTCCTTTTTCTATACCATCCATTTGATCAATAATGCCATTAATTTCATCATCACTAAAATGAGCGTATTTTTCATTTTGACGCATTTGAGCAAAAATATAATTATTTAATGATACTGGTTCAATCGTATCCTCGTGCTCTACTTGAAATCCTAAAACAGCCCCATCATCTAACGCATTCTTAATGGTATAGGTATGCAAGACTTCTCCATATTGATCACGAGTGGTGCGAGCTAATCGACCTTTAGCTTGCTTTTTATTTACATCAAATATCGGCGTACCCGTAAATCCAAACCATGTAGAATTAGGGAAAAATCTTTTAATCTCTTCCATCCCTTCTGCGCTTAACGCTCGATGGCATTCATCCACGACAAAGACAATATGTTGCCCCAGTAATTCCTTAAAACGGTGGGTTCCTTTTTGTTCCTCTTGTCTTTGGGCATAACGCAAGGCAGCCTCTAACTTTTGCCGAGTGGTAATAATCACTGTATTGGAATTAGCATCAGATAGTAGAGTATCACTTAGCTCTTTCGCACTTCCGGTTCCGACAATCAAGCTATTAGACTTGGCATTACCAGAAGAAATACCGGTATTAAACTCGGAAGCAAATTTGGTAAATTCTGTTGTAGTTTGATTATCCAAGTCTTTTCGGTCAATCAGCATAATTGTGCGGTCCACACCTGGTTTACGAGCCAATAACTTCGTAGAAACAAAACTTGTCAACGTTTTTCCTGAACCAGTCGCATGCCAAACATATCCTGATTCATGTTTCGTGGTAGATGTAAATAAGGCTTCAATCGCATGAATTTGATAAGGGTGTAAGACCATTAAGGCTTTATTGTCTTGATCCTCACTCACAATCGTGTAATTGGCAATCAAGCGATGTGCATCTGGAATATTTAAGACTTGTTTCACAAATTCATAGAGATTGTCTACTTTTCGATTGTCTGTTGTTCGCCAGCTAAAGATAAATTTCTTATGCATGTCTTTTGGCATCGTATTAGCAAAATAGCGAGTCGTTTGTTCGTTGGAAATGACAAATAACTGAAGAGTAGAAAAAATATTATTTCTAAACATCCCTTCTTCTGCGTATTTCTTGATTTGATTATAGGCCTGGAATACGCCGTCTTTGGCACTCACCTGTTTCAATTCAATTTGAACAATTGGCAATCCATTGATTAAGAGTGTCACGTCAAATCGGCGATCACGCCCATCAACGTTTACCTTTTGTTTCGCAATCTGATGAACAACTTCGTAAGTAGATATTCCACCACCAATATCTTGATTGGAATACAACACCAACGACATAGAACCCAGAGATACATCTTCACGTTCAATCGTAATCCGAGAGATTCCATTCTCCCCTTTAAGCCATCTAGCAGCATCAAAAGGTGTCCGTGTTTTCGATAGTAATTCTGTTTTAATGATGTCAAATTCTTTATCAGAAATTGGATGTTCCCCAATTTCTGATAAGTTATTTTGAGTAATCTTTTGTCGCAAGTTCTTCCATAGGTCTTCTTCGGATTTTAAATCTGGACGATAATTCCACTGATTATGACCTTCTCCTAGCACTTCAATCAGGCGACGTTCTACTTCAGCTTCATCATTATGTGGTATCTGTGTCATGTTTCTCCCTCTCTTCTATCCCCTTAGGCAAACATCTTTTGTAGGAATGCTTTTTTCGTTTCTTTTAAGGCATCTAATTCACGCTGATGAAGAGCGATAGCGTCATCCAGTTGTTTAAAAAAGTTACCAATCATTTTTTGTTCTTCGTATTTTGGAATATCAACCAGAAATTTTTTCATCTCGGATGCCAAAATATGCTTTATAGTATTACCAGTTGTGATGTTATTCAATTTCTTTTTTGATTTATGGGTTTGAAACTGATAATTTAAGAAGTATGGATCAGCTTTTTCTCGATAGTTTGAAAACATAATCAAAGCATGAGCAGCAGTATTATCTAATTCTTCAGGAATCACTGCTGTATGTCCAACATGTCCAGATTGAACCATAACTAAGTCACCAGTATGAAGCCAGTTATTTTTTTGCTTTTCGTAAAATTCATCATTGATGAACACTTCTGTATTTCTATTTATCTGTCCATCCTTAACATTATTTGATTCTAAATAAAAATGACCATCTTCCACATAATATGGCGTTGCTGTACCAACAAAAGCATTTCTGATTTTTTCGTAAATACTTTCTAACTTACGCTGCTCCCAATCTCCAGTAAATCCTGGGAACCGAACTTCTGGCACGGACTCCCCCTCTTTTGGAAACATTTTTTGCAAGAATCCCTTTTTTGTTTGTTTGAGGGTGGTTAGTTCTTGCTGATGAAGAGCGATCATGTCGTCTAGTTGTTTTAAAAAGTTACCGATTTGGGTTTGTTCTACCAGGTTAGGGATTAAATGAAGAGTCTCAAAAAAATCGCTCACACTTATGTTTAGAAGACCATGATTACGTGCACCTTCTACAGATATCATAGATACTTCTTTATGCCACACTGCCGATTCAAAATAATGAGTTAGGAAATCACTAGAAACGGAATAATTTAACGGTCTAAAGCATATATATAAACTGGATAATACACCCTTATCATGTTTTTCGAGTCTTTTAATTGCACCATATGGATAACCGTTTGAATAACTCTTGTTGTAAGCAAACTCCCCTTTGTATAATAAGTAATATCCCTCTAAATTAGTACTAGCCACTGTTTTATTAAAATAGGTTTCTTGGTCAACTAATCCATACTGGGCCGATATTGTCAAAGGAAGCCTAGATTCACCTTTTTTGTTTTTTCTTGTAACTCTTTCCACTAATTCAGTTAAGGGTTTCTTTCCCCAATTCCCAGTAAATCCCGCAAACCGAATCTCTGGTATATGGTTATTTTTCACGATTAAACACCTCTAATGCACCCTTGATCCATTCTGCGTTTTCTTCATCAAATTGTAGCGAAGAAATCATGTCGTATAAATTGGATTCTAGTTCTGCTTTTTCTTTTCGAATTTCTTGAATTGTTGAGCCAATTGCAGCCATATCTACAGGTGCTTCTTCCTCAAAAGTATCTACATTATCGGGGAATGTTTAAATTGAACTCATTTTCTTTGATTTCATCAAAGGTAGCAACGTGGGCATATTTCTCCACATCTTCACGCTTCTTATACGTTTCAACAATCTTATCAATATGTTCTTTGAAGAGTTTATTTTGGTTCTTTCCTTTTATAAACTCCTTGCTTGCATCAATGAATAACACATCACGAGTGGCACGATTCTTCTTCAAGATTATGACTGTTGTTGGAATTGATGTCCCAAAGAATAAGTTTGCTGGCATACCAATAACAGCATCAATACTTCCATCTTCTAGTAATTTCTTACGAATCACACCTTCTGCAGCTCCACGGAACAGTACCCCATGCGGTAAGACGATTGCCATTGTTCCAGAATCTTTCAAATGATAGAATCCATGTAAAAGAAAAGCAAAGTCTGCTTTTGATTTTGGCGCTAACTTCCCGTAACGGTTGAAACGAGAATCATCTAAGAATGTGTCGTCTGAAGACCATTTTGCAGAGTATGGTGGATTCATAAGGACAGAATCAAAGGTATATGGTTCATCTGTTGGCCAATCTTTGTTCAACGTATCCCCATTGCGTAAACGCATATCTTCTTTATCAACACCATGCAAGATCAAGTTCATCTTCGCTAAATTATAGGTCGTTGTATTTAGTTCTTGTCCATGATACTTTACACTATCTGGATGGTTAATATAGTTTTGAATATTCAACATCAAGGAACCTGATCCCATGGTTGGATCAAATACACTAAACAATTTTTTGTCTTCTTGACCAATTGCGGCGATACGAGCCATCATGACAGATACCTCATGAGGTGTATAGAATTCTCCTGCTTTCTTACCAGCTTCTGAGGCAAATTGACCAATCAAGAACTCATAGGCATCCCCAATGACATCGCCATTATGTCCCAGCACATCGACATCATTTAGTTTCTTCAGTACTTCTGTAATAGTAATGTTTCGTTGTTGATCATCTGCTCCAAGTTTTTTTGATTTCAAATCCACATCATCAAACAATCCATTAAATTGATCATATTTCGTAGACAAATCGATAAAGGCTTTATTCAAGTCATTTAATTGAAACGTGTTTTGTTTAGCTTGATTGGTTAATACATTAAATAAATAATCTAGTTCAATATCATAGCCTAATGTATCCACTAACGTTTCAATCAAGTCATTTTTTATATCTTCATCTGCTAATGATTCTCTATACAATTGAGTTTGTTTTTCTTGTGTATCGTATTCTTCTAGCGATTCATCTGCTATTTCAACTACTTTTTCTAATAATTTATCAGATAAGTACTTGTAAAAGATCAATCCTAATAAGTAGTTTTTGTATTCTGATGCATCCATTTTGCTTCGCAAGTTGTCTGCGGCACTAAATAATTTTGAATTTAATTCAGCCATGTTGCGTTCCTCACTTCTTCTATTATTGATCTAATTGCTTCAATGCTTTTAAATAAAGTTGTTCTTCAAGTTCTACTTGTTTCTTTGCCAAAGCTTGACGCTTTCTCAAAAAGAAATAAGCTTTTCCAATCGTACGTTGTTTCTCAATACTTGGTAACTTAATTTCTAATGCTTTTAAAATCGCTGGAGTTAATTTTGGTACAGTACTTCCTTGCATGGAAATTGCCATTTGCTTTTTCATTGAGTATGATTCATTCAACGCATAACATAAATAGCTACTATCCAAATATTCATGTTTAATAATGAGTTTCGCAAAGTTTTGGCTTATGATCTTCCCTTGGTTTAAGTCACTCACTATCCCAGCTTTTGAACTAACAAAGCTGAAAACAACATCTCCGGCACTGCTCAAATAACTGTCTTTATAATTTGAATTTCCACTATAAGAACTAGCTTGTAATTCTAGAAATGATCCATCTAAATCATTCATTAAATCCTCATACGAATAAGCAACTAAATTCAGATCATTTTTCTCGTTTCCTCTAGAAAGGTTTCTTCCTATTCTAACTGTTACGATATCTTCAAGTTTCATATCCCGCCCTCTTTAAAAAAGTATTTCTTTAAAATTACTTAATTATCATTACGATTAAATCTTATCACTCTGAAAATAATCCGTCAACAATTCAGATGTAATTTTCAAGAATTACATCTGAATTTCCCTACCCTAATTAAAAGCTAAGAAGATGATGTAAAGTTAAATATCCTTATGGTTATACTATAAAAATATACTGTAATTTAACACATATACAAATGTATACAATACAAAGATAGTAGGGAGTGATTAAAATAGCAGAGACATTTCGGCGTGGGAAGATAGAAGACTATATTAAACGACTTCATTGGAGAAAAGAAATCATGGTAAGTCAAATAAATAAAAATGAATTTTCATGTATTAGAGACAATTTATTAGGGCAAATACAATCCATAGATTTTGTCTTAAATGAATTGATTAAAGAATTTAGTTTATTTCAAGAAGAAAAAAATTAGACTATTTATAATTAAGAAGATATACATTTGTATACAACTCTTAATTTCGCTCATCAAAAAATGGGCGAAATATATATATGCCCATCATTACAACAAAGTTTAATTACGCCCCATATATAGCTTGCCTATATGTGCCAATATGATAGAGGCTGCTGCACGACGGAAGGCTTCTTTAAAAACTTCCCTCGGGTGTACAATTGACGTGTTTAAACTTCCAATAAAGATCGTTTGCCTATGTATAACTTGATTTTTTGTATTTAAATATAAACAAACAAAATGCTCTTGTTGTAAAAAACGCATTTCTTCCATCATGTATTTCGCACAATCTTCTGGACTTCGAATACTATATCTATTTTGATATTCTAAACGTACCATTCTTCTGCCTAGTTCAAAGGCTGCCATAAGTTGCGATGCCTTTGAAATCCCAATACCATGTATACTAATTAGCTCTTCTAATGTTGCATCTTTCAACATACGTAAGCCATCAAATTGATGTAAAATTTTATCTGACAACTTTAAAACTGTTTCTTCTTTAGAACCTGTTCTGAGTAACACTGCGAGAAGCTCTCGATTTGATAAACTTCCAGCACCTTCTAACAATAAACGCTCCCGTGGCTGTTCTTCTCTTACAACATCACGAATACCGTTCATCTCTCCACCCCTTTATTTGTTCTCTCAAAGAAAACCCCATGCAATTTTACGCATGGGTTACATCAATATCAAATTGTTTTAATTCCCGAACGAGACGTGCAATTGGTAAGCCAACTACACTATAGTAGTCCCCTTGAATATTTTGAACGAAAATAGATCCTTTACCTTGAATCCCATAACTACCGGCTTTATCAAAAGGTTCTTTCGACGCGACGTATGTATCAATTTCCTCTTCTGTTAACTCCCAAAATGTAACTTCTGTACGCTCATAAAAAGTAACCGTTTTTTCTTTTGCTATAATTGCAACACCTGTATACACTTCATGTGTTTTCCCTGATAGTAATTGCAACATCTCTTTCGCCTCATCCTCATTAGAAGGCTTACCAAGAATACGCGACTCATATGTAACAATTGTATCTGCACCTAACACAATGTGATCACTATTATTTTCTGCCACCGCTGATGCTTTTTGCAAGGCAAGCGACATTACAATATCAGAAGGCGATGAATATGCACCAATTGTTTCCTCTACTTCACTTACAACGATTTCAAATGGCACACTAGCTAACTCAAGCAATTCCTTCCTCCGAGGTGACCCTGAAGCTAAAATTATTTTTCTCATATTTTCTCCTTCCTTTCTCACATGAAGCAGAACAATTTATATTAATCGTATCAAAGGAATAGTTTGCCCACAAATGAAAGAAATATTAATTTCTCTAACTAAAATAACACTTCTTTATTGCATACGATTATATTCCTGTCATAGAGAAAGCACTTTGCTCTAAATTCAAAAGAAAAGAAAGAAGTACATGTACTTCTTTCTTACTCATTTTATTATCCTATCATTTCACTTTCTACGAAACAATTTTTTCATACGAGAGTAAACCATCAATAATAACTTGATTTAATTTCGCCAAAGATTCCTTATCCATCTTCCCATCTTTTACTGTTTGTACAGCTACCGACGTATACATATACAGTTTCTTTGCTTCTTCTTGTTTCATACTTTTCCCTTCTTTTTCAACCTTTTTCCATTCTTTTTCAATTACTTCTATATCTTTTGCGCTGCTTTTTCCACCAACTTGTACGCTAGAAGCATATTTTGCTAAATGAGTGTATAATGGCTGCACTTTTGTTAAAAATGTTCCTACTTCTTTATCATCTTTCAACAATGCTTTATCTGTTATATCCCAGTTCTTTTTTAAAACGGAGACACCATCATTTTTATACTTAGTCATTAATTGATTTATAGACTGTTCATCGCTAGCAATACCAACAACTATTGCATACTTATCACCGCTCGGTCTCAAAGCACCAATGCCCCCATTGCCTTTCCATTCTTCAAGAGCTGCCTGTCCCTTTTCTTCAGAAGAATAAAGCCCCCCTTGAACAAAAAATAATTTCATTGGATCCAATGACGTTCCTGCTTGTGCTTTTTGTTTTTCTTCTTTCGGTGCTGGTGTTTGTTCTGCCGTTCCACCCACCTTTGATTCTCCATTTCCAGTCGGCCTTGAAGCTGTCACTTCACTTCCTCCTGTCGTTCCTTGTCCAGTAAGTAAATGAAGCATCCCCATTCCAAACGCCGTACCGATAATGATTGCAGTTGCAACGATTACAATTAATGTATTACTCCACTTCTTTCGGTATTTTTCCACAGACATTGATTTCGCTTTTTGAAACGGAACAACATTTTTCGGTCGTTCACTTTCTACTACCATCCATTCAAATTCATCTTTCTTTTTTTCCTCATACTTCGCTTCTGTTCCATTCACTTTCACTGAGATCGTTCGTGATTGCTTGTCCATACACTCACACCTCACCTCTTATCGTTGTCCGCATCATATCATATTCATTTCATAAAAAAACGAGATATTTGTCAGAGGAATTCGCCAAATAACCCTATATATTTATCTTATATGTATGCATTTGACTTCATTTGTAGAACAAAAAAACTAGATAGCAAAGACTATCTAGTTTTTCTCGCAAATATATTTTCGTACTTCAGAAATGAAATAAAGAGAACCTGTTATGATAAAAACATCATTTTCTGCTATCATTTCAACTTTTGTATCAATTGCCTCTTTCCAATTTTCAAAAACTAATTTTGATTCTTTCTGTGAATATGATGCAAGCTTATCAGCAGAAATAGCACGATCAAAGGCGAATGTTGTAAAAATAATTTCATCTGCAATGGTTTCTAATTGGCCTACCATGTTATGTAATTGTTTATCACCAAGGGCAGTAAATAACACTATTACATTTTTATCTTTGTAATGCGCTTCTACTGTTTTCACAAGGCTTTCGATACCTTCTGGATTATGAGCACCATCTATAATAATATCTGGATTACTTTGCAGTTTTTCAAAGCGCCCCACCCAATACGCTTCCTGGTATCCAGTTCTTATTTCTTCTTCCTCAATTAAAAATGATAAGTATGTTTTTACATACATGACTGCCATAAGCGCAAGTGCTGCGTTTCCTACTTGGTGGCTGCCTTTCATTGTGATTCGCACATCTTCAAAAGAGGCGAAAGGACAAGTGAAATCGAACTGTTCTCCATCTTCACTAGACTGTTTATGTAATGCTGTAAAATGGTTGCCCATCTCGTATAAGTTTGCATGATTTTCCTTTGCAACATTTTGAATGACTTGCAAAGCTTCTTCATCTTGTACACCAGTAATTACCGGCACGCCAGACTTAATAATCCCCGCCTTTTCATATGCAATTTCTCCTAGTGTATTTCCTAAAATATGCATATGATCGTGACCGATATTCGTAATAATCGTGAGAACAGGGTGTATAACATTGGTAGAATCAAAACGTCCACCAAGCCCTGTTTCAAATAAAACAACATCACAGAAATTGAATTTGCCGAAATAGCAAATCGCCATAACAGTAATAATTTCAAACTCTGTCGCTTCCCCTAAATCCGTTTCATCTAGTTTTTCCACGACTGGTTTTACCAGCTTTACAAGTTCAGTAATCTCTTCGTCTGCAATTGGTGTTCCATTCACACTAATGCGTTCATTAAATGATTCGATGTAAGGAGAGGTAAACGTTCCTACCTTATATTTCGCGCCTTCTAACATGTAACGCATATATGTTAACGTTGAACCTTTTCCATTTGTACCAGCAAGATGAACACATTTTATATGACGCTCTGGATTTCCGAGCTCTTCTAGCATCCAATTCATTCTTTCTAATCCTGGTTTAATACCAAATTTCAATCGGCTATGAATCCACCCTATCGCTTCTTCGTATGTATGTATCACGTATGCTTTTCCCCTTTCAAAAGACAACTTTCATAGTTCTATTATACGCAAAGAAAAGAGACTCACCAATATAGTGAGTCTCTAAAAATATTTTTACTTTTCAAGATCTGCTAGACGTTGACGAACTGCTTCGCGTTTTTCTAGGTAATCTTGCTCTTTCGCACGCTCTCCTTCAATAACCGCTGCAGGAGCTTTCGCTACGAAACCTTGGTTAGAAAGTTTCTTCTGTACACGTTCTACTTCTTTATCGAACTTCTCAAGTTCTTTCTCAAGACGAGCTCTCTCTTCATCAAGATTGATAAGATCAGCTAACGGTAAGAATAACTCTGCACCTGATACGATTGCAGTCATTGCTTTTTCTGGCGCTTGTAAGTCCGTTTGAATTGTTAATTCGCTTGGGTTACAGAAACGCTCAATGTAAGAGCTATTTTTCGTAAGTTGAGCAAGTACAGCCTCATCTTTTGCTTTAATTTGCATTTGAACTTTTTTGCTCATTGGCGTATTTACTTCTGCACGGATGTTACGAACAGAGCGAATGATATCAACTAGAAGGTGCATTTCTGCCGCAGCCTCCGTATCTTGTAAATCTTCGCGAACTGTTGGCCACGCAGCTACTGTAATAGACTCGCCTTCATGCGGTAAATGTTGCCAAATTTTCTCTGTTACGAATGGCATGAATGGGTGTAATAGACGCATTGTTTGATCTAATACGTAAGCTAAAATAGAACGAGTTGTTTTCTTAGCTGCTTCATCTTCACCGTATAGTGGAAGTTTCGCCATTTCAATATACCAATCACAGAAATCGTCCCAAATGAAGTTGTATAATGAACGACCAGCTTCACCGAACTCATATTTATCCATGTTACGTGTTACGCTTTCGATTGTTTCGTTTAAGCGAGTTAAGATCCACTTATCCGCAACTGATTTTTCACCAGTTAAATCGATTTCTTCATACTTCATATCATCCATGTTCATTAATACGAAACGTGATGCGTTCCAAATTTTATTAATGAAGTTCCAAGTAGATTCTACTTTTTCCATGCTGAAACGTAAATCTTGACCTGGTGCACTTCCTGTTGATAAGAAGAAACGCATTGCATCTGCACCGTACTTCTCGATAACATCCATTGGATCAATACCGTTACCAAGAGATTTACTCATTTTACGACCTTGCTCGTCACGAACTAAACCGTGAATTAATACATCTTTAAATGGACGCTCGCCTGTAAACTCTAAACCTTGGAAAATCATACGAGATACCCAGAAGAAGATGATATCATAACCCGTTACTAGTGCATCTGTTGAATAGTAACGTTTGAAGTCTGCTGAATCTTCATTTGGCCAACCAAGTGTGGAGAATGGCCATAATGCTGAACTGAACCATGTATCAAGTACATCGTTATCTTGATTCCAGTTTTCAATATCTGCTGGTGCTTCTGTACCTACGTATACTTCACCAGTTTCTTTATGGTACCAAGCTGGAATACGGTGTCCCCACCATAATTGACGAGAAATACACCAGTCATGAATATTTTCCATCCAACGTAAATATGTGTTTTCAAAACGCTCTGGTACGAACGTTACTTTTTCTTCTTCTTTTTGTTGAAGCGCTACTGCTTTTTCAGCAAGTGGAGCCATTTTTACGAACCACTGTGTTGATAAATAAGGCTCAACAACCGCACCGCTACGCTCACTATGACCTACTGAATGCATATGTGGCTCGATTTCTACTAATACGCCAGCTTCTTGTAAGTCTTTTACTAATTCTTTACGGCATTCGAAACGATCCATACCGTTATACTTACCAGCTTTTTCGTTCATCGATCCATCTTCGTTCATTACTAAGATGCGTGGTAAGTCATGACGGTTACCTACTTCAAAGTCATTCGGGTCATGAGCTGGTGTAATTTTTACAACGCCCGTTCCGAAATCTTTTTCTACGTACTCATCAGCAATAATCGGAATCTCACGGCCTACGATTGGAAGTGTAACTGTTTTTCCGATTAAATGTTTGTAACGATCGTCTTCTGGATGAACTGCTACTGCTGTATCACCAAGCATCGTTTCTGGACGAGTAGTAGCAAGACGAATGTGACCAGAACCATCTGTTAACGGATAGTTCATATGGTAGAATGCACCTTGAACTTCTTTATGAATTACTTCAATATCAGAAAGAGCTGTACGTGTTGCTGGATCCCAGTTGATGATATATTCACCACGGTAAATTAAGCCTTTTTCGTATAATTGAACGAATACTTTATTAACCGCATCTGATAAACCTTTGTCTAATGTGAAGCGTTCACGAGAATAGTCTAGTCCTAAACCAACTTTCCCCCATTGTTGACGAATGTGAGAAGCGTACTCTTCTTTCCACTCCCAAGCTTTTTCAAGGAATTTTTCACGGCCAAGATCGTAACGTGAAATACCTTCTTCACGAAGTTTTCCTTCTACTTTCGCTTGTGTTGCGATACCAGCATGGTCCATTCCTGGAAGCCATAGTACATCGTATCCTTGCATACGCTTCGTACGAGTTAAAATATCTTGAAGAGTTGTATCCCAAGCATGACCTAAGTGTAACTTACCAGTTACGTTCGGAGGTGGAATTACAATTGTATACGGTTGTTTCTTCTCGTCTCCTGTTGCTTCAAAATATTTGCCTTCAAGCCACCATTGATAAAGGCCTTCTTCAACGGACATATGATCATATTTAGTTGGTAAATTCTTTTCCGTGTTTGACATTATTTTCCCTCCTTAAAATAAAAAATGTCCCTCATCCAAAAAGGACGAGGGACATCGCGGTACCACCTTTATTTACAAACAAATTCATAATTTGCTTATACTCTTAATTTGATAACGGACAAATCCGTCTTTTCCTAATAAGAACTATTCCGTTCAGAAAAGATGCTCCAGGGCTACCTTCTAACATAACTATCTAGAGAATCTCCCAGCTAATGATTCTCCTCTCTGAAGACGTTTCATGTTATACTCTTCCCCTTCAAGGCATTTATATGATTGTTAATTATTATATACAATAGTGTAAAAAACGAAACCTTATTCGTCAAGATAAATTTAAAACTACAGCTTTTGGTGCCAAAAAGAAGATAAGTAGAATCCTCTACTTCTCTTCTTTACCCCGCTATTTGTGGGCAGTAAGACCTCCACCTCAAAACTCAGCTGAAGCAAAGAAGTTAGAAGGGAGCCCTGGTGCCCGTAAACGCCCAATTAGTGAAGGCTAATCATCAGCGGGGAATGTTTACTTTATCCGTTCCCTTGCTGGGCAGCTTGTAATTGTGACAGGAAATATTCTATATTGCTAACGAGCCAATGCGATTGTTGCAAACTCTTTACTCCGCGCAGTTCATTTTCCTCGTTACGATTATCTCTTCTTTTCTTATAAGACTGGATTTGCCGAATAAATTGCGATGGATACGTCATATACGCAAACATAAGTAGTTGCTCTTCTTTCGTAAAAGGGAAATTTTTTTGATACATTTGAAACCATTCAAACCGATCACTTCTTGCGATTGGATATGTGTTTAAAGACCGTGAATAAAAACCTACTATATCTTGCACAGGCGTTGCAAACTTCGATTTTTCTAAACTAATAAAATAGCCATTCCGTTCATAGTCAAATAAAAAATGATTCAGTGACACATTACCATGCACAAAAGTAATACGCGTTTTCTCCTTTTCTTTCATCGCATCGTTCCACTCATTTAATTGCTTCGTTGCAAATTCACGCGCTCTCATTACATGATGATAGTACGTACAATATTGCAATTCAAACGGGGACATATACCATTTTGATTCAGATTCTACGAGAAACTCTTCTAACATCTCACCATCATTTTCCCAACGATCGGATATACTTGTATAATGTTTTTCTAAATCTTCTTCCGTATACGTTTCTTCCTTCACAGTTTTTTGATGCAACGTTCCAAGTGTCTGAAACATTTTATGGTATTGATCATTGTCCTCACCGTTTCCTTCTGCACGTTCTAACCAAGGCATTAAATAATAATTATACGTCCCGTCACTTAAAATATAACTTCCATCCGTCGCATGATATATAGGTACATAATTTGAAAAACCTTTCTCCTTCAAATATTGAATATGATGCAGAAAGTTATTCCGCTCTAACTTTCTGCCTTCTATTTTCTTGAGTGCATATGGACCTTGATTCGTATAAATTTTCATTACATTTCCGTGCTCTTCCATATGCTGCGTATCCAATCTATATTGCCTCACGATAGGTTCATAGTGATTTCGCAACTCAATATCCATACGAATAACCCTTTCTATTCAAAACATAGCCTCTAAGAAAGGAAGTGAGTGAAAACACTCACTTCCTTATTTCGCCTTTACCCTTGAAACGGGAATATAAATAATTTGCCCCGTATTTAAAAATATATCTTCTGTTTGATTGACACGGTATAAATTTTGTACAGACGTTTCATAACGGTCTGCAATAGATTCAATTGTATCCCCTTCTTGCACGAAATACATTCTTAACTTTGTAAATTCTTCTTCCGGTTCTTTCGTAAATAGTTTTGTTAAATAAAGCGCATTTTCATCTCGCTGTGAGTACTCTTCTTCTTGTTCTTCCTGCTTTTTCGCTTTTTCTTTCTTGAAATCTTTTCGTCCGAACAGTTCAAATTGCGGCGTTGTTTCTTGCTCCTCTTCACGTTCCACAAATTCATGTTCTTCTATTTTCTCTTCTTCTAATTCCTGCTCTTTTCTTTCCTCTAATTGGAACGGTTCAAATGCGTAATCTTCCCACTCATCTGATTCCTTATATGCTGGTTCTTCTACATGCGGCGCCGGTCTATTTTCATCCTCTTGCGCTGAATCTTCTTCTAACTCAGCATACACCGTTTCTTCCTCTTCAACTTCATCCTCGCTTCTCTCTTCATCACACAAACCGGTAATAGATATATCCGCTAATAATTGTAAGCAACCATTTTCCTTTAATTCATAATCAAATTCCTCGATTGATACATATAGCTCTTCAATTACTTTCACTCGATTTCTCGGAATTGATATTTCAAGTGGAAAGGAATGAACAAGTTCATTAACCCCATCTTCTCTTGTTTCTACATAATCAATTGACTTTGCTGGCGATAGTTCTCTTAATGAATACGCGGAATCATCTTTTCGTGCAACATACTCTCCCGTTAAATCTAATTGTCCTCTCACGATTACTTCATGATCAAGCTCTTCTATCTCAACGTCTGGATCTAACGAAATTGACAAAAGTTCTTCGACTTCCTGTCCTTTTTGGAACCACACAGATTCTTTTAATGAAAATCGTAATGAATGATCTGCAGCCACTTCTTTTCCCCCTCCCAAACTATATGTCATTACAGATTTATGTGTGGGAAGCTTACTTTATGAATAAAAAAAATCGCTCCCCTTATGGAGAGCGATTTTCTCTAATACACTACGCTTTTAATTTTGACATTGCAATTTCAGCTGCTGCAATCGTTGCTTCAATATCTGCATCACTATGTGCTGTCGATAAGAATAAACCTTCGAATTGAGATGGTGGTAAGAATACACCTTGTTCTACCATTTCACGATAGTAAGCCGCAAAGAATTCTAAGTTTGAAGATTTTGCTGCATCGTAATTAATAACGGGTTCATCTGTAAAGAAAATACCAATCATAGAGCCTGCACGGTTAATATGATGCGGAATGCCATGTTTTTCAGCTGCTTTACGTAATCCAGCTTCTAACATTTCAGCTTTACGCTCAAATTCTACATATGATTCTGGCGTCAACTGTACTAACGTTTCATAACCTGCCGCCATTGCAAGTGGATTACCTGATAAAGTACCAGCTTGGTAAATCGGTCCGCTTGGCGCAACTTGGCGCATAATTTCCGCTTTACCACCGTATGCTCCTACCGGTAAACCACCACCGATTACTTTACCTAGGCATGTTAAATCAGGCGTTACGCCATAATAACCTTGGCCACAATTATAAGCTACTCGGAACCCTGTCATTACTTCATCAAAAATAAGCAATGCACCGTTTTGTTCTGTTACTTCACGAAGACCTTCTAAAAATCCAGGCTGCGGAGGAACAACCCCCATATTTCCTGCTACTGGTTCTACAATTACACAAGCAATATCATCACCGAATTGTTCAAACGCGTATTTTACGCTTTCTAAATCGTTATACGCTACTGTAATCGTATTTTTCGCTACACCTTCTGGTACACCAGGACTATCTGGTAAACCTAAAGTCGCCACACCAGAACCAGCTTTAATTAATAACGAATCACCATGACCGTGGTAACAACCAATAAATTTCAAGATTTTATTACGACCTGTATAACCACGAGCTAAACGTAGTGCACTCATTGTTGCTTCCGTTCCAGAGTTAACCATACGCACAATCTCAATTGATGGCACGCGCTCAATAACAAGTTTTGCTAATTTATTTTCAATTTCTGTTGGTGCACCGAAGCTTGTACCTCTTTCAGCAACAGATTTTAACGCTTCTACAACACGATCATTTGCATGACCATGAATTAAAGGACCCCATGATAATACGTAGTCGATGTATTCATTCCCATCGATATCATATACTTTAGAGCCTTTTCCACGCTCCATAAACAACGGATTCATCCCAACAGACTTAAAGGCACGAACCGGGCTATTTACGCCACCAGGCATTAAGTCTTGCGCCTCTTCAAACGCTGCAATTGACTTATCAAACTTTTTCATTATTTAGCGCCTCCTTCTTGTAACCATCTTGCTGCATCTTTTGCATGATACGTAATAATTAAATCTGCCCCTGCACGTTTCATACTAATTAATTTTTCAAGAACAACTTCTTTTTCATTAATCCAACCATTTTGCGCTGCCGCTTTAATCATCGAATATTCACCACTTACATTATAAGCGACAACTGGTAAATTAAAGTTATTTTTCACATCACGAACGATATCTAAGTAAGAAAGAGCTGGTTTTACGATTAAGAAATCTGCACCTTCCATTACATCTGATTCTGCTTCACGGAATGCTTCCATACGGTTTGCCGGATCCATTTGATATGTTTTACGGTCACCAAATTGCGGTGCACCGTGCGCAGCATCACGGAATGGTCCATAAAATGCTGATGAATATTTCACAGCGTACGACATAACTGGCACGTGTCCAAAACCATTTTCGTCTAATGCATGACGAATTGCTGTTACGAAGCCGTCCATCATGTTTGATGGCGCAATAATATCCGCTCCCGCTTTCGCTTGACTTACAGCTGTTTTCGCAAGAACTGCAAGAGACTCGTCATTTAAAATAATCCCATCTTCAATTACACCGCAATGACCATGGCTTGTAAATTGACATAAACATGTATCTGCAACTACTACTAGCTCAGGGAAATCACCTTTAATTTGCTGAATAGCACGTTGTACAATTCCATGATCACAATATGCTGATGATCCAACTTCATCCTTTTCAGCAGGTAAACCAAATACAATAACAGAACGAATACCTAAATCAACAACTTCTTGCATTTCAGCTTGCAATAAATCTAAAGACATTTGATATACGCCCGGCATAGAAGGAACTTCATTACGAACATTTTCACCTTCTAATACAAAAATAGGGTAAATAAAATCTTCCGTATGTAAAAACGTTTCACGCACAAGTGCACGCATGCCCCCGCTTTGTCTTAAACGACGATGACGATTAAATTGTAAAGAGTTCATAGATTTCTATCCCCATTCTTTCATTTTATAGATTCACAAACATATTGTAGTAATGCTTCTACAGTGTACTCTTTCGGCACAATAACAGACGGAAAATAAAGACTTGCCTCTTTTTCCGTAATAGGTCCTATACAAGCAATTGTACATTTTTTTGTCCATTCTCTCCAGTTTGTACCCTCAAGTAAACGAACAAAACTAGTAACAGTTGAAGGGCTCGTAAATGTAATAATGTCTACTTTCCCTAACTTCAATGCTGCTATAAGTTCTTGCTTTTTTTCTATATTCACTTTCGTACCGTATACGATTAGCTCATCTAGAGAAACACCAATTTCCCGAAGTGCAACCGGAATTACCTCTCTTGCTAAATTCCCTTTCGGAAATAAAATACGTTCGTTTCCACTTAATTCTTTTAGAAACTCTTCTGCAAATGCTTCTGCAACAAATGAAGTCGGAACAAAATGAACTTGATAGCCCCTTTTTTCTAACTCTAATTTTGTTTTCACACCTACCGCAGCGATTCTAATGGTTAACGGTAGTTTCTTTTTTAAACTATCTAGAAAAAAAGCTACACCATTTCTGCTCGTAAAAATAACCCAGTCGTATGAATGTAGCTGCTCTTCAATATGTTGAATTTGCCTATGAGACATACCTTCCATACGCAAAAGCGGAATTTCCAATGGAATTCCGCTCTTTTCTTTCACTGCTACACTCATTTGTTTCGCTTGATGCTGGGCACGTGTAATCAATACCGTTTTTCCAGCGAGAGCGTTCATATTTATTGTTGCTCCTTATTTGCAGCAAGAATGAGTTCTTTGGCGCCTTGTTTAATTAAACGGTCCGCGGCCTCTAACCCTACTTCCTCAGGGTTAGTACCCACTACTGTCTCTTTTAATAAAACAGAGCCATCCATAGAGCCGACAAGAGCTGTTAATTCGATTGCATCGTTTTCTGTAAGGGTTGCATATCCAGCAATTGGAACTTGGCATCCACCTTCAAGTTTATGAAGAAATACTCGCTCCGCTGCCACTGTTCTTTCTGTTATCGTATCATTAATATGCGCTAACAACTGCAATAAATCCTTATCATCCTCACGACACTCAATCGCTAATGCACCTTGTCCTACAGCAGGTACACATAACGTATCATCTAAATGTTCTGTAATAACATCATTATCCCAGCCCATTCTTTGTAATCCAGCTGTCGCTAAAATAATCGCATCGTAATCTTCTTCTTTTAATTTACGTAAACGTGTATCGATATTCCCGCGAATCCACTTCACTTGTAAATCTGGTCTCGCAGCGAGTAGCTGTGCACTACGTCTTAAACTACTCGTACCTAAAATAGCACCTTCCGCTAACTCTTTAAACGATGCTCCATTTTTTGAGATAAAAGCATCACGAGGGTCAACACGCTTTGGTGTACAGCCAATCATTAAACCTTCTGGAAGTACGGCTGGCATATCTTTCATACTATGTACAGCCATATCGATTTCTTTCGTAAGTAACGCATGCTCAATTTCTTTAACGAACAAGCCTTTTCCGCCTACTTTTGAAAGAGTAACATCTAAAATAACATCACCTTTTGTGACAATTTCTTTCACTTCAAATTCATATGGTAGACCTAGGGCTTTTAACTGATCAATAAACCAGTTTGTTTGCGTTAATGCTAGTTTACTCTTTCGTGACCCTACAATAATTTTGCGCATAATTCTCTCTCCTCATTATAAATACCAAAAGTGGAAATTGGACAAACTGCTTAATAGAAAAATGTTTACTAGCATTACGAGAAACGATCCGATATTCCACTGTACAATTTTCTTACCTTGCAACACATCTGCCGCTCGTAAATATAAACCTGTGCAATACACAAATAGAACGACAAAAGATCCGATTACTTTCGTATCATACCAATGGAAATTATCCAATTTTGTATATCCCCATATACATCCTAATAAAATTGCTAGTAAGAAAAATGGAACAGAAAATAAATTTAATCCGTAAGACATAGATTCTAGCTTCGGTAAATTCCCTAACCTTCTTAATCTCGCATTCCATTTTTTCTTTTTTAATAGGCGATATTGCAATAAATACATAATAGAAAAAATGAACGATACAGTAAACGTTGCGTAAGAAATAATTGCCATACCGACATGCACGTATACAAGTTCTGAAACTAATTGTTCCGCAAGTACTGGCGACATCTTTCCGAGCGGTGTAAAAATAGAAAAAGCGCTTACGCCAAATGCTACAACATTTGTAAAAAAGACTAAAAAGTCAATTCTCATAAATCGATTAATAACTAACGACATCGTAATCAATAACCAAACATAAAAATAAATCCCTGATAATAAAGTTAAAATAGGATTCGTTTCTGAATCTGTAGCTCTAAGCAACATAAAAATAGACTGCAGGACCCATACAATCGCAAGTAACCAAAAAGCAAATCGGTTCGCCTTTCGGTTACTTTGGAAATAATCTATAAAATATAAACTAATGCTACAAGCATATAAAATAATTGCAATATGATAAATAATACTGTTATTAAAAAAACTCATCCGATCATCCTTCCAAATTATAAAGATGGAACGGATGGTGTCCACACTCTTTTATGTTCTACTTCTTCCGCACGACTCTCTACTTCTTCCGTTTCTAAATCAAAAATCTTTGCAAATAACGCTAATTTTTCGCTCGCTCCCTCTTCAGCAGCTATTTCTTTCGCTACTAAAATTGGGTCTTTTAATAATTGATTAATAATACTTTTCGTATGCTTACTAATAACTTTTTTCTCACGATCACTAAGGTTTGGTATTTTTCGCTCTAGGCTTACCATCGTTTCACTTTGGATTGCAAGTGCCTTATCACGAAGAGCTGATATTAATGGAACAACACCAAGTGTACTTAACCACGTTTTAAATAGAACAATTTCCTCTTCAATCATAAATTGAATTTTCTCTGCCTCTTTCAAACGCTCAGCACGGTTTGCCTCCACTACTCCTTGTAAATCATCAATATCATACAAGAAAGAACCTTCTAGCTCATCAATCGCTGGATCAATATCACGCGGCACTGCAATGTCAACCATAAATAATGGACGACCAGAGCGCATTTTCTCCACCTTTGTCATCATCTCTTTCGTAATGACATACTCAGATGCACCAGTTGAACTAATTAAAATATCTGCTTCTAATAATGCACATTGTAATTCGCTTAACGATTTTGCATGTCCCATATATTTCTCAGCCATTACTTCTGCTTTCGAAAGCGTCCTATTCATAACTGTTACTTTACGAGCACCACTTCCATATAAGTTTTGTAGTGCAAGTTCGCCCATTTTACCAGCACCAAGAATAAGCACATGACAATCTGTTAACTCGCCAAATATTTTCTTTCCAAGCTCAACAGCAGCATAACTAACAGACATTGCACTTTCCCCGATTGTTGTTTCTGAGTGGGCACGTTTTGCTAATGTAATGACTTGCTTAAACAATTCATTAAAAATTGTGCCTGTTGCTTTAACTTGTTGCGCTTCTAAAAAGCTATCTTTTATTTGACCTAAAATCTGCGTTTCTCCGACTACCATTGAATCTAAACCGCACGTTACGCGGAATAAATGATCTATTGCGCCATCTTGTTCAAAAATAGTTAAATATGGCGCGACTTCTTCTATTTCAAGCTGAAACCAATCAGCTAAAAATTTCTTAATATAATACCGGCCCGTGTGTAATTGATCGACAACAGCATAAATCTCAGTGCGATTACAAGTTGACACAATGACATTCTCTAACACGCTCTTTTGATTTTGTAATGTAGTCATCGCTCGCTCTATTTCTGCTGCCTGAAATGTGAGTTTCTCACGAAATTCTACAGGGGCTGTTCGATAATTTACACTAACAACAAGAATATGCACGCAGCATGTGCCCCTTCACCCGTTTTATCACTTTATCTACTATCATAATACAACTTTCCTCTTATGAATCTGACAATCGGGGGAACAACCGATTATTTTTTAATTATTCCTCCGTATGTAATAAAGGAGATTCAGTAACACTAATAAAAAAATTTCTACTTTATAATGATTATAAATTAATAACTCTATTTGTACGTTACCAAAAAAAGCCCTCATAATCAAGTGATGGAAACTATTCCATATAAATTATAACATCATCTTCCCTATCTTCTTTCATCATGAAGGAAAATATGTATGATTGTTCCAAAATGTAACAAAGACTTTCTCAATAAAATGTATTTGACATTGCACTTCTTTTTCGTTATATTAGTTTTACAAAATTAAATTGTGCACAACTTAATTAGAAGGGAGTTATTTATGACAGAAGACTCTTTGCATCTAGATAACCAACTTTGTTTTTCTATTTACGCCTGCTCTAGAGAGGTTACTCGTTTTTATCGACCTTATTTAGAAGAAATGGGTATTACGTATCCCCAGTACATTACTTTACTCGTACTATGGGAGCAAGATGGACTAACAGTAAAAGAAATTGGAGAACGTCTATTTTTAGATTCTGGTACGTTAACACCTATGTTAAAACGTATGGAATCATTAAAACTTGTAAAACGTGTTCGTTCCAAAGAAGACGAGCGAAAAGTTTGTATTGAATTAACAGAACAGGGCAAAGATTTAAAGGAAAAGGCTTGTTCATTACCGACAACGATGGCTACAAACTTAGGAATTACAGAGCAAGAATATCGCTCTTTATTAATTCAACTAAATAAACTGATTGACACAATGAAAACAATTAATGATGGAAAAGGGGAATAAATATGGATAAATTATATACTGCTTCAGTAACAGCAACAGGTGGAAGAAATGGGAAAGTAGTTTCAGATGATGGCATATTAAATCTTGATGTAAAAATGCCGAAAGCACTAGGTGGTGCAGGCGGAGAAGCAACAAATCCAGAACAACTATTTGCAGCTGGTTATGCAGCTTGTTTCGATAGTGCATTACAACTTGTCATTCGTACAAAACGTGTGAAAGTAGAAAGTACAGAAGTAACTGCTCACGTTTCTATCGGAAAAGATACAGATGGTGGTTTCGGCCTATCTGCTGTACTTGATGTACATGTGGCTGGCGTTTCACATAGCGAAGCACAAGAACTTGTAGAAGCGGCTCACGGTGTATGTCCTTACTCGAAAGCAACACGAGGAAATATTGAAGTTACATTAAACGTACGCTAAAAAATTTAGCAAAACAAAAACGCGCGACATTCGTCACGCGTTTTTTGTTTTTGTAAATTTATGAATTGCTTTCCACGCTTCTTCTTTTCCAAGTCCTGTTTCAGAAGAGAATAGAACAATTTCATCGCCAATTTCAACAGCAAGCGTTTCTTTTACAACTTTTAAATGCTTTTGCCATTTCCCTTTCGGAATTTTATCGGCTTTCGTCGCAATAATAATTGTTGGGATTTCATAATGCTTTAAGAAATCATACATCATCACGTCATCACTTGTTGGTTGGTGACGTAAATCAACTACTAATACAGCTGCGTCTAATTGTTCACGCGTTGTAAAGTACGTTTCAATCATTTTCCCCCATGCAGCGCGCTCCGATTTAGATACTTTCGCATATCCATAACCTGGAACGTCAACAAAGTGCATCATCTCATTGATTAAGAAAAAGTTCAGCGTTTGCGTTTTTCCTGGTTTAGAAGAAATACGTACTAACTTTTTACGATTTAAAATTTTATTAATAAAGGAAGACTTCCCCACATTTGAACGACCTGCTAATGCAATTTCTGGTAAATCACTGTCTGGATATTGTTCTGGTTTAACAGCACTAATTACAATATCTGCTTTTGTTACTTTCATTGTTTCACTCCTACTAATGCGTGCTCCAATACTTCATCTAAATGAGATGCAAGCACAAACGTAAGGTTTTCTTTTACGCTCTCTGGAATATCATCTAAATCTTTCTCGTTTTCTGCTGGCAAAATAATTTTTGTTAAGCCTGCGCGGTGAGCACTTAATGTTTTTTCTTTTAAACCACCAATTGGTAATACACGACCACGAAGTGTAATTTCACCTGTCATACCGACTTCTTTACTTACAGGAATACCTGTTAGCGCAGAAATAAGTGCCGTTGCCATCGTAATACCTGCTGACGGTCCGTCTTTTGGAACTGCTCCTTCTGGAACGTGAATATGAATATCATTTTTCTCATGGAAATTCGGATCGATCTGAAGCTCTTCTGCACGAGAACGTATATAACTAAACGCAGCTTGTGCTGATTCTTTCATAACATCCCCAAGTTTCCCTGTTAAAATTAGTTTCCCTTTTCCTGGCGCTACAGAAACTTCAATGGCAAGTGTATCGCCGCCTGCTGCTGTGTAAGCTAGACCTGTTGCCATACCAACTTGGTCTGTTTTTTCAGCTTGCCCATAACGGAATATGTGTTTACCAAGTAAATCAACAATCTTTTTCTCTGTCACAACGATACGTTTACGTTCTGCTGTAACGATAATCTTCGCTACTTTACGGCAAACTTTTGCAATTTGGCGCTCTAGCGTACGAACACCAGCCTCACGTGTATAATAACGAATAATCTCAAGCAGCGCTTCATCACGCACTTGTAAATTACCTTTTCGTAAGCCATGTTCTTTTAATTGTTTCGGCAATAAATGCTCACGAGCAATGTGTACTTTTTCAAGTTCTGTATAGCCAGCAATCGAAATGATTTCCATACGGTCAAGTAATGGACCTGGAATACTTGAAAGTGTATTAGCAGTTGCTACAAACATAACTTTTGATAGATCATATGGTTCTTCAATGTAATGATCACTGAAGTTATGGTTTTGTTCTGGATCTAATACTTCAAGTAATGCCGCTGATGGATCTCCACGGAAATCGTTAGACATTTTATCAATCTCATCTAATAAGAAGACTGGATTAACTGTTTTCGCCTTTTTCATACCTTGAATAATGCGTCCTGGCATTGCTCCAACATATGTACGGCGGTGACCACGAATTTCAGATTCATCACGCACACCACCAAGAGATACACGGACGAAGTTACGATTCAATGATGTTGCAATTGAACGCGCTAACGAAGTTTTGCCGACCCCAGGAGGGCCTACTAAACAAAGGATAGGTCCTTTTAATGAATTCGTTAACTTCTGTACAGCTAAATATTCAAGTACACGCTCTTTCACTTTTTCAAGACCGTAATGATCGTTATTTAAAATCTCTTCCGAATGAGCAAGATCAATTATATCTTCTGTTGCCTCTGTCCACGGAAGCGCTAATAACCAATCAATATAATTGCGAATAACACCACTCTCCGCAGAACTTGCTGGTAACTTTTCATAACGATCTAATTCTTTCAGCGCAGCCTTCATTGTTTCTTCCGGCATTCCTGACTGTTCAATTTTCTCACGAAGTTCTTCTACTTCTCCGCCCTTGCCTTCTTTGTCGCCAAGTTCAGTTTGAATCGCCTTCATTTGCTCACGTAAGAAATATTCTTTTTGCGTGCGCTCCATGGAACGTTTCACTTTTTGCCCAATTTTCTTTTCTAGGCTAAGTAACTCTTGTTCATCTTGAATAATTGAAATAAGTGTTTGTAATCGTTCTTTTACAGATACAATCTCTAGAATCTCTTGTTTCTGCTTCGTTTTAATCGGCAAGTGAGAAGCAATTAGATCAGCTAATCTCCCTGGTTCTTCCACATCAGCTACCGTTGCAAATGTTTCATTTGAAACTTTTTTCGAAACTTTAATATATTGTTCGAAATGCTCCAGTAACGTACGCATAAGAGCTTTCTCTTCTAAATCATCTTCTACTTCTTCAGTTACCGTTTTAATCGACACTTGTACTACATTTTCTTCTTCGATAAACTCTATTACTTCTGCTCTATGTAAACCTTCCACAAGGACACGAAGCGTACCGTTCGGCAATTTTAACATTTGCTTCACTTTCGCCACCGTACCTACACTATATATGTCATCTTCTTTCGGATCATCGATATTCATTTCTTTTTGCATTGCTAAAAAGATGATATTTTCATCCATTGCCGCCTGCTCTAGTGCTTGTATCGATTTATCACGTCCTACATCAAGATGCAAAACCATCGTTGGATATACGAGAACGCCTCTTAATGGTAGGAGGGGCACGATTCTTTCGTTCGTATTCATACTAGACATAGCACCTCCATAATAAATTAAACTCCTGTTCAACTATTTTATATTACAATACACCTAGATGCAATTGCTGAGATTCCGCGCAATTGTAAATAGCTTGTTTTTCTACCTCACGAAAAGAAAAAAGACTCCGATTAAGCATACAAACTTAAACGAAGTCTGGCAAATTTTATTATTGTTTATTTTCACATAGATTGTGCATCAGTTTCGTCTACCTTAGTATGTACATCTAGCTCTCTATGCATATTTTCTTGCATAAACGTTAACTCAAATACTTCTTTTAACTTACGGACAGGAATAATTTCAATTCCCTTGATCGTATACAAAAATGGTTGCATATTTTCAGCAGGAATAATGACTTTCTTAGCTCCCGCTTTTTTCGCAGCTTTTATTTTTGCGTATACGCCACCAATAGGCTTTACTTCTCCGTGTATACTTATTTCCCCTGTCATCGCTACTTCATTATTTACATATGTGCGGTGTACCGCAGAATATACACCTGTTGCCATAGCGATTCCTGCAGAAGGGCCATCAATCGGGATACCACCTGGAAAATTAATATGTATATCATATCCTTCTGGCAACACATCTAAAGAACGAAGTACTGTTAATACATTATCAACAGAGCCTTTCGCCATACTTTTACGACGAATCGATTTCGTTTGACTACCAATACTTTCTTCTTCCACAATTCCGGTAACATTTACCGATCCTTTATCTTTCGCCTTGATTGCTGTTACTTCAATTTCTAATAACGCACCTGTATTTGGTCCGTATACAGCAAGACCATTTACAAGACCAATCCTTGGAATCGGATAAATGCGCTTTTCATATTTCGGTGTAAGCTGACTTGAGTGAACAACCCACTCTATATCTTCATCCTTAATGAAAGAACGTTCTTCATTTATCGCCATACCAGCAGAGATTTGCACGAGATTAATCGCTTCTCGTCCATTCCTTGCATACATCCCGATCATTTCAATACCATTTTCACCTATTTGCATTTCCACTTTTTCCGCGGCATTTTTCGCTACTTTTTGAATTTCTTCCGTATCTAATTCACGGAAAAATACTTCTAAGCAACGTGACCGAATAGCAGGAGGAATTTCCTCTGGCGAACGTGTCGTTGCTCCAACTAAGCGAAAATCTGCCGGTAAGCCTTTTTGGAAAATATCATGTATATATGTTGGGATCATCGTATTTTCTTCACTATAGTACGCACTTTCTAAAAATACTTTTCGATCTTCTAACACCTTTAACATTTTGTTCATTTGAATCGGATGGAGCTCGCCAATCTCATCAATAAACAAAATACCACCATGTGCATCTGTTACAGCACCTTTTTTCGGTTGCGGAATACCTGCTTGCCCCATCGCCCCAGCACCTTGATAAATCGGATCATGCACCGAACCTATTAAAGGGTCTGCGATACCACGTTCATCAAACCGAGCTGTTGTCGCATCAAGTTCAATAAATGTTGCATTCGTACGAAATGGAGATTTAGGATTTCGTTTCGCTTCTTCTAATACAAGACGTGCTGCCGCTGTTTTCCCAACACCTGGCGGGCCATATATGATTACATGTTGCGGATTCGGACCACAAAGAGCCGCTTTTAACGACTTAATTCCGTCCTCTTGCCCTACAATATCTAAAAAGGTTGTAGGACGCACCTTTTCTGCTAGCGGCTCTGTTAAAGAAATCTCACGCATTTTACGAAGCTGTTCTAATTCTTTTTTCGATTCTCGATCAATTGAAACTTTTTGTGTTCGTTGATTTCGAAGTAAATGCCAGAAATACAATCCGACAATTACACCAAAAACAAGTTGAACAACTAAAAATATATTTGTCCAGCTCATTATTTATTTCCTCCCGCAATATTTTATCTCTTAGTATTTCCGCGGAGGAACGTAGCTAAACATAAAGAAAAACAGCAATTATAAAAATTGCTGTTTCCCTTTCGCATTATGCAGATGTTTTTGTATCAAGTACAGTACCGTCTTGTAACACCAATTTTGGCGGCTCATTATCAGCTACTGTTTCTTTTGTAAGAATACACTTCTCGATATCTTTACGAGATGGAAGTTCGAACATTACATCAAGCATTAAGCCTTCAATAATAGAACGAAGTCCACGAGCACCCGTTTTACGTTCAATTGCTTTTTTCGCAATTTCGATTAGTGCACCTTCTTCAAACTCTAACTCAACATCGTCAAGCTCCAATAATTTTTGGAATTGCTTAACAAGTGCATTTTTCGGTTTCGTTAAAATATCAACAAGAGCATCTTCATCAAGTGGCTCTAGGTTCGCAATAACTGGAAGACGACCGATAAACTCTGGAATTAAACCAAATCTTAAAAGATCCTCTGGTAATACGTGAGATAAAACATGCTTCTCATTCACATCAGCATTTTTCTTCTCAGAACCAAATCCAATTACTTTTTCACCAAGGCGACGTTTAATAATCGGCTCAATGCCATCAAACGCTCCACCACAAATGAATAAGATATTCGTTGTATCAATTTGAATAAACTCTTGGTGCGGATGCTTACGACCACCTTGAGGTGGAACGCTTGCTACAGTACCTTCTAAAATTTTCAGAAGTGCCTGCTGCACACCTTCACCAGATACATCACGTGTAATTGATGGATTTTCGGACTTACGTGCCACTTTATCAATCTCATCAATATAAATAATTCCTTTTTCCGCTTTCTCTACATCATAATCAGCTGCTTGAATTAATTTTAGTAAGATATTTTCTACATCTTCCCCAACATATCCAGCTTCTGTTAAAGATGTTGCGTCCGCGATTGCAAATGGAACATTTAAAATACGCGCTAAAGTTTGCGCCAGTAATGTTTTACCACTACCTGTTGGCCCGATAAGTGCGATATTACTCTTCGCTAATTCTACATCGTCAATTTTGCTGTTAGAATTAATGCGTTTGTAATGGTTATATACCGCTACCGCTAGTGCTTTTTTCGCGCTATCTTGCCCGATGACATACTCATCTAAGATTTCACGAATTTCTACCGGTTTCGGTACATCTTTGAATTCTACTTCTTCGTCCTTCGCAAGCTCCTCTTGTACAATTTCAGTACAAAGTTCGATACACTCGTCACAAATGTAAACACCTGGACCTGCCACTAACTTTCGAACTTGCGTTTGTGTTTTACCACAGAAAGAACATTTTAATTGCCCTTTTTCATCATTAAATTTAAACATATTTTCACACCCCTTACAAAGTGCTAACCTCTTGCCTTCGTATGTACACGATAAATGTATCGTATGTAAATACATATTATGTCACTACGTGGCGAGAAATACAAATAATATGACTAGTTATGTACAAATAAAAAATTTTTAAAACTTTTGAAATATGTATATTCGACTTGTAAAGGAACTTTTCCTTCTCCATCGAAAAGTTTTATAAATATATTTCTATATTTATAAAACAAGGCACGATTTTAATCGTGCCTTGTTATTTTATTATGCAGCGTTTTCTACTAAGAAGTCTACAGCTTTACGCACTTTAAGATCTTCAGCTAAAGCGTCTACGCTTCCAAGAGCTTGCTTGATAGCGTCTACTGGCATACCGTACATTTCAGCCATTTTTTCAACTTCTGCAGTTACTTCTTCTTCAGTAACTTCGATGTTTTCAGCTTCAATGATAGCTTCAAGAACAAGATTGATTCTTACACGTTTTTGTGCATCTTCTTTCATTTGCTCTTTTAATTTGTCAGCATCAGTACCTGTGAATTGGTAGTAAAGCTCAAGGTTCATACCTTGTTGGCTTAAACGTTGCTCGAATTCACGAACCATACGATCTAACTCAGTGTTGATCATAGCTTCTGGAATTTCGATTTCAGCGTTAGCAGCAGCTAATTCTACTACTTCGTCACGTACTTTGTGCTCAGCTTCGTGCTTTTTGCCTTCTTCTAAGTTTGTGCGAAGTTTTGCTTTTAATTCATCAAGAGTTGCAACCGCTTCGTCTGCTTCTTTAGCGAACTCGTCGTTTAACTCAGGAAGTTCTTTTGTTTTGATTTCGTGAATTGTTACTTTGAATGTTGCTGGTTTGCCAGCTAATTCAGCAGCATGGTACTCTTCTGGGAATGATACTTCAACGTCTTTAGACTCACCAGATTTAAGACCGATTACTTGCTCTTCGAAACCTGGGATGAATGTACCAGAACCGATTGCTAGAGAGTAGTTTTCGCCTTTTCCGCCTTCAAATGCTTCGCCATCAACGAAACCTTCGAAGTCGATTACAGCTGTATCACCGTTTTCAACAGTTCCTTCTTCTTTAACAACTAGTTCAGCTTGACGTTCTTGTAAAGATTTTAATTCGTTCTCTACATCTTCGTCAGTTACAGTTGTTTCAACTTTTTCTACTGCTAAACCTTTGTACTCACCTAATTTAACTTCAGGTTTCACTGTAACTTTTGCAGTGAAGATAAGGTTAGCATTTTTTTCGAACTTCTCGATGTCGATTTCAGGATGATCAACTGGGAAGATACCAGCTTCTTCAATCGCTTCACCGTATGCTTTTGGTAAAATGATATCTAAAGCATCTTGGTATAAAGATTCAATACCAAAGCGTTGTTCGAATAATGGACGAGGCATTTTTCCTTTACGGAAACCTGGTACGTTAATTGTTTTTACTACTTTTTTGAACGCAGCGTCGATAGAGTTGTTTACTTCTTTAGCATCAACTTCGATTGTTAAAACGCCAACGTTACCTTCTAATTTTTCCCATTTTGTAGACATTTATTCTTTCCCTCCAACTATAATAATGTATGCACATACCTCTATAGATTAAGATCTTCATTATCTCTTTTTTGAAATAACAAATACACAAATAATCCTCTAGCAAAAGCTTTCAGATATAATGTTCCAATCTACTAATTGCCCAGAAGACAACTACGGTATATTTTGTTCGAGAATAATATGAAACATATTAAGTAAGAGAATTACACTTCTCTTCTCTTACAAACAGGCAGTTTTCTGCCTTTTGCAACCCTTACATTATAACATAGAATATGCTCGTTTCAAGAACTGAACGATTCTTTTTCATAATTATACGGGCAAATATCCTTCTCTTTCAACACGTAATAACCATTGATAGGCAATATGAAACTCTTCCAATTCGATATTGTATGCTGCCATAAGCTCTTCTTCATCAATAGCCAATCCGAAACGCTTTCTTCCAATTCTCTCTAAAACAGCTGACCAAATCTCTTCTTTATCCATTAATAGAGCAAATGGGAAAACGCTAATTTGCAATTCTTTCCAATATGTAACCATTGCTTCAAATATATCGGGATAATTTTGCTCTAATCGACTTGATAATTTATGTATAATGTTATTGGATTGCTCCTCATTATGACCTGTAAATGCTGGAATTACCTTAATCGTATTCCCAAACTTTTCTACCTCTATTTCCTCTTCTACCTGACTTTCTATCATTTTATACAAAATAGAAGTTTTCAAATAGGGGTGTTGCTCTTCTTCTATTAAAAATTTCTTTAAAACAGGTAATGCAAGATCTAAGTCTTTTAACGAAAGTCGCTGAATCGCTCTTAGCTTCTGTCCAAAGTTTTCTCCAAAAATTTCATTAGTAAACTCATCCAACTCAAAATTTGAATCGACTAGCGATGCATCTCCCTCATTGAGCATACCTTCTGCAAATAAAGCAAGTTGCGCTAATTTTTCCTTTTGATCAGGCATTATATCTTTCGTTTGTAAAACCTTTTCAACAGTTTCAATAACACCTTCATAATCATTTGTTTGAACTAAAATAGTCACGTACGTTTCAAGAATATCACCAAATAAGACAACTCCTGTTTTAAGCAACTGTTCACATTTGTCTTTCGCTTCTTCCATACGTTTTAATTCGAGTAAACAAATAACTGAAGCTAATTCCGTTTGTTCCGTTTCCGCATTATACTGACGTAATATTTCAAAGCAGCGCAATGCATCTTCGAACTTCCGCTCTTTCAGCGCTAAAAAACCTTCATCAATATAGCGCTCTGATAGTTGTGGAAACAATACGACCGTATTTTCTTTTTTATCCATACGTCCGCCTCTTTTTCTTGATTTTAATTATGTTCAAAGTAAATATATCAAATGCGTAATGAGAACACAACATCCCAAAACTATTTGTTTGAAATATAAAAATATTTAATTTTTACATTCCAATACGAATAAATCTCTACTAAAAATTAAAATTGTACAAATAAAAATCCCCAGCAACAAGCGCAGAGGATTCATCATTAATGGAAAGCTTTTATAATTGTGGGGTATATTACAAGGGTAATAATTTGGAGAACAATAATTGCCATAACAATCATGCTAAAATAGAAGATTGGTTTACTTCGCTTCATTAAAAACATAATAATAAGCATCGTACAAGCAAACAAACTTAAGAAGAACAAACTTGTTGTCGAACTAAGTATACCACTTGGGACAAAGAACAATAACACTACACTACAAGTACCTATAATTCCAAATAACCATTCCATTCATTCACTCATTCCCTTTCCCTCTCATGGCTGTTTTCTCTAAGCAATCAAATGTTTCACAACATCAACTACATACGTTAATTTCTCATATGCTACAAATCCAAAAGCAACCGTTAAGCCCGTTACAACTAATCCTTTCATCATTTCTGCCTCCTCGTTTTATCGTTGTTATCTTCATTATAAAAGATTAGCAATTTGTTACCATCGAACTACCTTACAGTTACCTTACAGAATTGTAAGATTTCAAAAGAGGATAGAAAAATACCTCACATAGCTTGAGGTGCTTTCACGGAATTTCTCTATAATCACTTGCAAAATTAACTTTTTTCTCTTGGTTATTTTTCGGAGAATCCAATCTTAAACTAATAGATTTACTAAATAATTTAGGATCAAAATAATTATTCATTACTTTTCTTAACTTACCTTCAGATATTTTCGTATTACAAGAAAACAAAGGATGAAAATCATGTTAATATATTTTTATACAATTAAGAATTTAATTTACAAGGGGGATTATATATGTTTAAAAAAATGGCCGCAGATGTATTAGGACTAAGCGATGTAGGTTCTGTTATTACACCTAAAGACTATGATAAGGTCGATGCCGATGATTATGTAATGCATGAAGATGGAGAGAAAATTTACTTTCTAATTAAATCGAAATCAGATGAATATTGCTTCACAAACAAAGGGTTAATTCACTTAGACGGTACAAGCGCAACAAGTAAAAAACGTACACTACGCCGCTTTCGTTATAGTAAATATCAAATTAAAAACGTAGCACTCGAAACTGCAGGAACGATTGATTTAGATGTAGAAATTAAGTTTCAAATGGGCGATGAACATTACTCAATTGATGTTCATAAAAAACATATTGAAGAATTAAAAGATTTATATAAGGCTTTACTTAAAATCGAAGAAATTTCATACGACAACGATATTACATTACAATATGCACATAAAAGTTTAGATATGGCATCTAATGCCTTTAGCCGCATTTCAAACGCACAAGTAAATTTAGCAGAGCAATTTAAAGAAATGAACGAGATTGCCTTTAACTGGCTTGTTGATACGAAGAAACAATATAATGTGAAAGATTATGGTTTTGTATTTGAGAAGTTTATTAACAACTAAACAGAAAAACTTGTTATCACTAAAATCCAAATAACAATACAATAGATACGTTATTTAACTCCACTTAGATACACTGTTATTTACTTCCTAGAAGAATAAATACACGTCCCTTTCTATCAAAGGACGTGTATTTCACTTGCGTTAATTTATTTATTTTTAACAGAATTCTTCACTACAAATGTAACTATCTGAATTACCTCATTTAAACTAATCCCTTTTTGAACTAATTTGGCAGAAAATGATTGAATTTCCTTTTCCGTAATAACAGAACTTCCCTGCTCATCTATCCATTTCATAGTCTCTCCTAAAATGCTAAGTGCTCTTTTTGCAACAAGCCTTCCAGGAAACATTTTTGCTAAGTCTAAAAACATATCACCTAAACTTTTACTACTAGATTGTATATTTTTTTCCACAGTTCCTGAAGAATTCATTCCCGACTTAGCCGCATACTGTTTTTTATACTTTTTCATCGTTTTTAAATATATAGTTTGCCCTTGTTCACTTATACACTTAAATTGTATAACCTCTAATTTATCAACTGAACTCTCCAATGTCTTTCTATTAACCAATCTTAAATTAAATGGTCCAAAAGAAAATTTCGCATTCACAGGTAAGTCCCTAATTTTATTCTTAACCACTTTATTATGCTCTTCTGTCCAAAGCTTTATATCGAAATTGCGATTCTCGTTTTCTGATTCTTCAAATAACAAATTCACTAAATTAGTTATATAATCAAGATCTTGAATTTTCAACCAGTCCTTATTAATCCAGTCCAATTCATTAATTACACCTAATAAACCACCCACAAGAGACGCTATAGTGTCCGAATCAGCATTTTCAAGATATGCCGATTCCATTATTCCTAACTCAGGATTTGAGGCATACTTGGAAGCTAAATAAATAGAAACAACCGCTGAAACAGTTCCAGCCCCCTGTACTTTACGATCAAAACATCCCATATCCTTTAAAACACTATATGAATCATCAAGTACACCCAGTTTTAAGGCTTTTTTCGCTAAATTTAATAAATCCATCAGTTCTTGAACTGTTTGCTTCCAAATATCTCTGTACTTCCCTTTATAAACCTCTTCAGCATGATTAATCCAATCTGAGATATTATTAACCTCTGGCATCTGTTCCCATTTATCCCTAGCCTCTAATAAATAATCTATTAATTCTCCATACTCTAGAGGCGATTGTTTATTCGCTAAATAATTAATTGCTTCCGCATAAATCAGAGCTCCTAGAAGCGCCCGAGGATGTCCATGAGTATATATTCCGTTTACCACTATTTAAGGCTCGATAATTTCTATCATGAATTTTCTAATAAACATCATGAGGCATAATTCTCATCACAACACCATTTCCCCCTGCCTCAAAGTATGATTTTACCTCTTTATAGTTATTTTTATCTAATTTCCAAGGTAAATTACCTTTACTTAAGCTTTTCGCTGCTCTTTTAGTCGCCCCTCCTCCCCCGCGTTCATAAAGAAGCCAGGCTGGAAGTTCCACTTTCCCAAAATACTTAGACCAATTTTCGCCATAAAGCAAACTTCTAGTAGAGGAAATAAGCAATTGAGTATCATCACTATATTCACCTGATTCAATCGTTTCCTTATGTAAGAAACTTTTCCCACCATTTTTTCTAGTCCAATTCAAAAAACCTAAAACATTCTCACTTAAAGGCTTTTCTATATTATTACCATTAACTTCTTGTGGCCATCCTTTTGCATCCCCAATTACCGCACCTAAGAAAGAACCCATAAATTTTTGTTTGAATTTAATTTTTTGTGGATACAAAATATCTCACTCCTTTTCTAAGAAAAGTTCGGAAGGTCTTTTACCCATTTTAACAGATTTTGTCCAGTTAGTAGAAAAGAGTTCCGGAGAAATAATCCAATCAAAATTTAATTCTCCCTCTAATAAATTCAAATGCGAGATTTTTAGCATTTCAATTTTCACTTGCTCCATACTAGAGACACAAACACCTTTAATGCTCTCCTTAGGTATATTTTTATAAACCATCACCTCAGCTTGACCGTCAGTTGGACAACACGATAACATATTATACGCCCTATTTATTTTAAATTTTCCATCAACAGTTTGAGCGAACATCCCTCTCAACCCTTCATTACCGCTCTTTAAGTATTTACCCTCCCCCGCAGCCGCATTTCTATGGCAAAACAAAGTGTTTTCTTCAAGCATAACTAGAGGATCTATAAATAAAACAACCCAATCTCGAAAGTTAGGATCACGCAATTTTACTTTATCCAAATACCATGTATTCGGATATTCTATAGAGCAGCTGATATAATCCTCTTTACCGTCCAAACGTAAATTATCATTCTTAGACATTATACCAATCTCTTCTTCATCCCCAAGAAAATTATTAGCCACAACCCCTAAATCGTTTTGAATAATGTGGATAAAACTCCTCGAATTAGTAAAATGACATAACCTTGTAATACCACGCTTTTCAATTTCCAACTTTATTTGCTCTCTCATATTTCAGTCACCTGCAACAATTCTTCGTCTACTGGAATTAAATCTGTTATTTCATTAGAGTAAGAAATAATTAATGTGTATTTCGCTCTAGTTACCCCAACATAAATTAACTTAACATCTTCTCTCTTCGCTTCACCTTCACCTTCAAGTGCCAATATTCGTTCTTTATCGGGCATAACTTCCTTTTCACAAAAAGGCATTAATACTACGTCAAACTCTAATCCTTTTGCCGAATGATAGGTCCCAATTGAAACTCCCGGTGCACCATTCCATTTATTCATATCCTTTTTTATCACCTGACTTTGAATCCCTTGCTCCAAAAGCCTCTCCTCAAGTAAATTAACCATCCCTCTTGTTCTCACCAAAACAGCTACAGTCTGATTCTTTCTTGCCCCATTTACCCAATCTATTACTTGTTTTATTTCCTTATCCATACCTTCAAATTTTACCAAGGCAGGTTTGGCGCCCAACGCTTTTCTTGTCATAGGTTTTACAATATCAGGTGCTCCGGTATAATATTCGGAACTAGAAATCGCGAAAGCTAAATCTGCGATATGCTTAGAATTTCTATGATTCTCTTTAAATTCTTCAATTTTTTTGGGTTTAAGCCCTGCAAATCTCCAACTTAACCCTTGACCATATATTTGCTGAGCAACATCTCCAAAAAACGTCAGACTCCCCCCCTTAGGTACAGCAGCTGCTAAAGATTGTAACATCACTGGTGAAAAATCCTGTCCTTCATCTATAATAATATGTTTATACATTCGTTCCCTCGTATCAACATTAAACTCTTCCCTTACAAAATAAGCCATATCGTCCCAATCATATTTGTATCCCCTCTCCTCACGAATCTTCAAATATTCCTGATAAACCTCAAAGAAATACCTTCTTTTATCTCTATTAATTCTTGTTCCAATTCTTCCAGTCCTAGTGATTTTCTCATACTTTCCTAAATCTTCAATCCCCATTCTTTGTAACCATTGGATTTCCTCATAAAACACTACTTCTTCTCGTTCAAAAGTTACTTCCTTAGGATATTTTTGCTTCACCAAATCTTTTGCTGCTTTTATCATCGATAACTTTTGATTATCCCATTTGAAATTCGGTACTATATCATTTCTTCCTAATTTTCCTCTACTATTTAAATACCCTCTCGCAAACGAATGGTAGTTTCGAACATCTACATTTTTCAACTCATTCTTTGCAAAACTATTTAAATATGTTACCAAAGCTTTATTAAAAGTTAACAATAAAGTTTTCTCCTCATCAATACAATATCCTCGAGATAACATAGATGCTCTAAGAATCGCTAAAGTTGTTTTACCGCTTCCCGCTGTACCTAATACCACAAAGTGCCCCTCCGCTGGAAAAGATAAAACATCACATTGCTGTCCCACTGGTGTAGGAAGTGCCATAATAATTCCCCTTTCGTCTCTTTAATTTATTCACCTTTACTTAATTTACCATATCAGAACAACTATATATACTACTTTAAATGTTTTCGAACTCAAAATTATCTATCAAAACAACAACGAATACCAAATAACTAATCCTCTTCACAAATAAAAAAACAATGGAAAATCTAATTTTCCATTGTTTTTCTAAAAATTTTTATCGAATAGCGTCATTTGTATTTGCCCATCATTGATATCAGTATCTTTCTCATTTACTTTTTCTTCACTTTCAGAGTCAGTCATTTTAATTTTTTTCCCCTCACCTAAAACCTCCATATATTGATCAACCGAACTCAAAACATACTGAAGCTTATCAGCCTTATGCAAAGAAACATATAAAGCCAGCGCTCTCGCTTGGCAATTTATAGATTTTTTAGGGTTAAATTCAATATCAGAAAAGGCACTATATTCCAAAACACAAGAACCTAATTTTTGTTGCCTAGCTAGTGCATTTATATATAACCAATCATAAAAAGCCGTTTTAGGACATAAAGGCCATTCACGATTAAAATATCTAAAACTAATTAGATTCCCGCTATTTTTCAACCTCACATCTTTTTTTGCCTCCTTCGCTGTACAATATAACAAATCTAAGAAAGGGCCTCCAAATTCAAATACTTTACTTGCTTGAAATGCGTTTTCAACACTAAAGTTTTTACCATTTTTTAATTCTATCTTGAGATTAAATGCACTTAACGCTCTCCCCAAATCACTTTCTGATTTACTGGATACTTCCAAAACACTCTCCAATCTATTTTCACTTAAAAAACTTTCATGCATTGCATTTATGGATTTCCTTTTTTGCGCTACTGAAAAACCACAATAATATTTAAAATTCACATTCACTTCATCAATACAATTATTTTTGTAAGGATTTGACACAAATATCGGTTATATAGCCACTTTTATCTCCTACCATTCTTAATATATACCCTTTTTAATTATGCTTTAATTTAAACCTAAATTTAACCAACCAAAAAAGGTTGATACATATTAATATGTATCACCCTTTAAAATTTAGCGCACCAGGAGAAATTCGAGCTCCCGCTCCGCCCATTTCCGTACTATTTTATATATTTTGATCGCAGTCTTAATATATCTTCTCCTTCGCGAATGCCTGCCGATCCCTTCCTCACATTTTTTACGACAGTCCAATTCGGGTTAGTTTCATCACCGATGTTCTGTACTGTAAAATTGCCATCACCATATTTTCGGTGGCCTTCTGCCAATTTCTCCGTTAAATCATTCTCATTTGATCTCGCCATCTTTGCGCCATCTCCCTTTTTTATACGACCTTCTTAAACCATCTAACCAATCACAGGTCCAGTCAATTGGAGATTCTCATTTTCCGCTTCTATTAATTGTAACACACTGCCGGGGATAAGTTCCGATAACTGCTGCTCAACCGTACTAGAATGGTAAAGAATTTTATAATATTGCAAGTAAACAATTAAGAGAATCTGGATATGGATTTGAGTTCCATCATAAACCTATTAATTCTTTAAATTAAATAAGATGAATAGGGCGCATAAATGGCGCTCTTTTTATTTAAGAAAAAAAGTACATATGCAACTGCTTAATATCAAAGGAAAGGTCGCAAATATTAAGCATGAACTACACTTATAACCCAAACATCAAATTTTAGACAAACAAAAAACCTTGTTATCTTTTGATAACAAGGTTTTTTTAGCGTCCCAGGAGAGATTCGAACTCCCGACCGTACGCTTAGAAGGCGTATGCTCTATCCGGCTGAGCTACTGGGACATGGAGCGGGTGAAGAGAATCGAACTCTCGACCAGAGCTTGGAAGGCTCTTGTTTTACCACTAAACTACACCCGCATATGTTATTTTCTTTTCTTCGTTAGCGCCGTTGCCCTATCGACAATATTTATTATATGTATAACCACACATAAAGTCAACACCTTTTTTAAAAGAGGATAAATTTTCTTATCCTCTTTTAAAAACTGCCTGTTCAACTAGTTGTCCGTCTAACGTTTCAAAACGAACTTCCATTTGATTTTCATCCATTTCTAATAAAGCAAATGTCTTTTCTACACGCTGACGTGGTAATAAAATACTGCCTGGATTAATAAATAAAACGCCCTCGATTAATTCCGCACCTAATACGTGAGAATGTCCGAAGCATGCAACTTGCGCTCCCACTTCTTCAGCATGGTACGCTAGCGTTTGTAATGTCATTTTTACATTATGTCGATGCCCATGTACAACTAAGAAGCGAATTCCATCTACATCAGTTACAATTTCATCTTGAAAGTTAGCATAATCACAATTTCCTTTTACAACATGGAAACCTTGCAGCTCTTCATGAGCAGGTGTTAGCTCTGAATCACCGCAATGAATCATGATATCTACTTTCCCTTCATACTTCTCTTTTAACTGCTGTAATTCCTTCACAGAGCTATGACTATCGCTTACGATTAAAGCTTTCATCAATCTCTCTCCCTTATTCTCCTAAAAACCATTCAGGGATTTTTTCTTCTAGCTTACGAAGAGCACGTCCGCGGTGACTAATAGCATTTTTTTCATCTGAACTTAATTCCGCCATTGCTTTTTTGTATTCTTCCACATAAAAGATCGGATCGTATCCAAAGCCATTTTCTCCGCGGCGTTGTTCTAAAATAAATCCTTCACATGTCCCGTTTACAATGACAGGCTTTTTATCACCTTCAGGGAAAGCTACTGCTAATGCACAGTAGAAGCGAGCTTTACGCTTATCAAACGGTATTTCATTTAATTCTTGTAAAACTTTATCAATATTCGCTTGATCATCTTTTGGCTCTCCAGCAAAACGAGCTGAATACACGCCTGGTTTCCCGTTTAACGCATCTACAATAAGACCTGAATCATCCGCAATTACAATTGCATTCAACTGTCTACTCAAACTATCCGCTTTTAAGATCGCATTTTCTTCAAATGTTTCACCAGTTTCTTCAACTTCTTCAATATGAGGAAAATCGTGTAATGATTTCACTTCTAAATCAAATCGCTCAAATAACTCAGCAAATTCACGTACTTTCCCCATATTTTTTGTCGCTACAACAACTTGTTTCATACTTTCCACCTCTACTCTATATGAGATACGATGTCACCTAACGCTTCTTTTTGCATATCAATCAGTTGGAAAATGCCTTGTTCTGCTGCATCAAGTAATTCATTTAACTGCGCTCTACTAAACGTCGCTTCTTCTCCAGTTCCTTGCACTTCAACAAACTGACCTTTTCCAGTCATAATTACATTCATATCAACGTCTGCTTTAGAATCTTCTGCATAGTTTAAATCTAAAACAACACCTTGCTCTTCAACAATCCCTACTGACGTTGCTGCTAAATAATCTTTTACTGGAATTTTAGATACTTTTTCTGCTTGTAATAACTTCTCAAACGCTAATACCATCGCTACGTATGCACCTGTAATAGAAGCTGTTCTCGTTCCACCATCTGCTTGGATGACATCACAGTCAATCCAAACTGTTCTCTCGCCAAGCGCTTCTAAATCAACTACCGCACGTAATGCTCGTCCAATTAAGCGCTGGATTTCCATTGTACGCCCTGTTACTTTCCCTTTGCTTGACTCCCTAATCGTACGTTGTTCTGTTGCACGCGGAATCATCGCGTATTCAGCTGTTACCCATCCTTTTCCTTCTCCACGCATAAACGGTGGTACACGCTCTTCAATTGTTGCTGAGCAAATCACCTTTGTATCCCCAACTTCAATTAATACAGATCCCTCTGGATGTTTTAAATAATTCGTATGAATATGTATATGGCGTAATTCTGTTTTCTCTCTACCATCTACTCGCATAAAAATAACCTCCTCTTAATTACTACTCGTTAGTATAGCCAAATTTAAATGTATGATATGTATACAATAAAAGAAGGAGAACCCAAAAAGCAATTCTCCTTTCTTACTTAAGTATATCAAATTATTGACGATTAAAAACTACCTGTATTCACGTTTTCTGGACGATCTACAGGTTTTATTAACTTTCCGCCCTTTTCATCTATAAGATTTGCTTTTCCATTCACTTCAATAGAAATATTTTTCACACCTTTCTTTTCTGTTAAAGATAAAACTAACGACTTCAATACGTAATTTGAGATCATATTTTTATCTGGGTTTACAAATATATTTTCATTAAAGTTTAATGTAAGATTTCCGTCTTGTAATTTCGGATTCGTAATAAGCTTAACGCCTGGATTAAAATCATTCAGGAGCGATTGATGGATCGGACCTTTTACAAGTTCATCTATAATTGTTGCATAGTCATTTTCTTTACCTTCCGCAACGCGGCGTGTGACTGGTACGTAGTATTGCTGTTTATTATTATTTTGCGCCATAAAATACAGTGTGACTGGTTTTGTATTTGTTACATCTGCTACTTGTTCATCATCGAAGTTAATACCATTTGCACGGCTCACTCCTTCACCAAGCGGTGTACCACCAACCGGCATCTTTGCCAATTTCTCACCATTTATTTGGAACTGCACTTGTTTTATCTCTGTAAATTGCGTCAACGTCCAAGCTATAGATTCAACGATTTGACGCTCTTCTTCTTTCGCATAGTTTTTCATTTCTTTAGAGAAATCAATAACTGCCGTTCCGTCCTTTTTCAAATCTAAGGTCATCGTTGTATTCGCCGGAATGACTGCACGAAACCCATTCGGTAATAAATTCGTTACCGGTCCATCTTTCACAAGGTATTCTAACGTTTGCTTCACAGTCTCATTTGCTTTCGGAGTAGGTATAGCTAACGTTTGTGGTACAACATAACCATTTTTATCAACAAGGTATAGTTCTCTATTTACCATTTGCCCTTGCTTATCTTTTTTAGCTACTTCTTTCTTCCCACCCTCTGTATACGTAACTTGTTTTGGCGGATCAATTTGTTCAGTTGCTTTCTCTTGATTTATAAAGCCACACCCTGTTAGTAAAACAGCACTCACAGTAGCACCAACAACCCATTTAAAAGTGGATTTAGGCATACCATTCCCCCCTAAAATCTAAGTTTGTACTATTATGTATACGAGCTGTTTCACGTTTTAGAACAAGCTGCGCCTCTTATAAATTGAAACTTTAATCAACAGGGGTCTTACTCCCCAGCAAATAGCAAGATAAAACAAAAACTCCTGATTTCTCAGGAGCTCACTTATATAAATTCTACTATTATTCTTTTTCTAAATGAATATGCTTCACATTTTCAATCGGTTGACCGAACCATTTTGATGCAATTTCTTTAAACAAGCCTATTTTTCCTGTTGTTAAGAAGAGATGATCGCTTTGTTCTTCTCCTTCATTCAACATTTTACTATGATATAAGATTGTACTTACTTCACGTGCTGTTTCATCACCAGAACTAATTAGTTGCACTTTATCTCCCATTACTTTTTTAATAACAGGTCCTAAAATCGGATAATGTGTACACCCTAATATAAGTGTATCAATATCGGTACTTTTCAGTGGTTGCAACGTTTCTCTTACAACTTCATACGCCATTTCACTTTCGAAATTCCCACTCTCTACAAGTTCAACGAAAGGTGGACAAGCTAAACTTTCTACCATAACACGGTTATTAATAGACTTTAACGCCTCTTCGTATGCACCACTTTTCACCGTTCCAATCGTTCCAATAATCCCAACGTGATACGTGTTTGTCACTTTTAAAGCTGTACGTGATCCTGGGTGAATAACTCCTACTACTGGAATTGGTAATTGTTTTTGCATCTCTTCTAATACAACTGCAGTTGCTGTATTACACGCAATAACTAACATTTTAATATTTAAGTCTAGTAAATGCTCTGTCATTTCCCACGTAAATTGACGTACTTCTTCTCGAGAACGTGGACCATAAGGACAACGTGCTGTATCTCCTAAATATATGATACGCTCTTTCGGCAACTGACGAATTAATTCCTTCGCTACTGTTAAACCGCCAACTCCTGAATCGATAACACCGATTGCTCTATTCAACTTCATCACCCGTTTTCTCATTCATCATCTTTTATGTTTATCATTATATTTTACACACTTTAAGTTCGCTCACTTCAAATGCTTCTGTATGAAAATTTTCATTTTCCCATGTATAGACTAGGACCTTTTTTATTTTGCTCCTTTTTTTCGTAATTTGCAAGATAGAAAAATAACCGACCTTCTATAAGAAAGTCGGTTTCTTCTATATAAAGTGCATATTCATTGCTCCATCTTTTTTTGAAAAGAAGACATTCCCATTAATAAGAAGAAATGAGCAGCAATTAAAATGACGATCAAAATAAAATTCAATCGATAACTATTTGTAGATTCCATAATTTTGCTCGCTACAGCTGGTCCAAATGCCATACCGAAAAAGTTAATTAAATTATATAAACCAAGACCGACTCCAACTTTAGCTGGATTTAATGTTTTCGGGATAAATGTGTTTAATGATACTTGAATTGCCGAATAACTCATAAATGTTAAAATAACCGCAAATAAAATAAAGAGTAAGTTCCCGTCCGGAATAATCCCTAAAATTAAAAAGCCAATGATCATAACTACAGAAGCTACATACATCATCTTCACATTCCCAAACGAAGGAATAATCTTTCCGGTAATAAAACTAGATACAATACCAAAGAGAGATGCAATAAACAATACAATTCCAATAACGAATGGAGACAATCCATGTCCTCTTCCTAACAGTAATGGTAATAATAATAAACTGGCACATAACGCCACATTAATGATAAATCCGACCGCTATTAAACGAAGTAATGGTTTATTTGTAAATAACTCAATATCAATAAACGGCGACTCCGTTCTCTTCATATGAGCCTTAAATAAAAATAGAAAAACAACAGATAACACAAAAAGCCAACTATTAATATTAACTCCTAATAAAATGGTCGTAATCAATACAAATAATAAAACTGCTCCAATGAAATCAAAGCGAAACACTTCATCTGTATGTCGCGCCTCTTCTGGCATAAATTTTACGAGTAAGAAAATACCAATCATTGAAATAACCATAAATAAAAATAAATACGGCCACCCTAACGTATTTGTAATTGCCCCACCTACTAAAGGTCCAATACCAACCGCTAATGCAATAGAAGAACTAATCATTGCTAACGCACCTGGTTTTTTAGCTGGAGCAACTAATTTCGCCACCGCAATCATACTAAGCGCAATAAACGCTGCTCCGCCGCTCGCCTGCACTAACCTTGCGAAAATGATAATTTCATAAGATTGATTCACAAATCCAACAATAGAACCAGCTACAAATATGATAATAGAAATAATTAATAGTCTTTTTACACTGTAACGATCAGCCAGCTTTCCATATATTATCGAACCAATACCGACAACTAAGGAATACCCTACTACAACCCAGCTTACTTTCGATTGACTAATTGATAAATCATTGGCAATATCCTCTAGCGCTACATTAAATAACACAGCGTTCATCGGTCCTAACAAAACAATAAAACATAATGTAAAAACAAACCATTTCGAATGGTTTCTTATATCTTTCCCCATGTGTAACACTCTCCTGATTGCAATTTTAAAACTATCAAACTATAGATAAAAAAATGAACTTATTTAAATGTTGTATCACCACTAAACAACTTCATTAAATGTGTAAAAGTTGCTAATTTATCGCGCGATAAAGTGAAACTTTAATCAGTGAGGTTTGTGTTCATTCCCCACTGATTATTAGCCCTCACCAATCGGGCTTTTACGGGCAGCCCAACCCCCACCTAAATTCTTTGCTTCCGCTGAATTTTGAGATGGAGGTCTTACTGCCCGTTAATGCGGGGTAAATTGAATTCGAAACGAAACACGTATGTTGTTCGATATTCATGGAACTATCATAGTTTCAGCATTACAGTTTGTCAACGAAAAATATACAAAGTAAACTAATTAAGTCTTTTTAGTTTACTTTGTTCAAAAGTTATTATACACTAATTTCGAAGCCGATATAAGGAGGACTGGCATGATTATTCAAATTTACATTTTTTAACTTAATAAAATGAAACGCATACAGAACTTTTATATAGAAGAGACATTATAGGAGGATTATGATGAAGAGAAAAATGTTAGTTGTATTAACAAGCGTAGAAAAATACCCAAATTTAAATAGGGCTACCGGACTTTGGCTTGGTGAAGCTGTACATTTCGTAAAAAAAGTAGAAGAAGCTGGTTACGAAGTTGATTACGTCAGTCCACAAGGCGGTTATACACCAATTGATCCACATAGTTTAGCAATGGCGGAGAGTATCGATTGGGAATGGTATCAAAAGAAAGAGTTTATGAATCGCCTCGGTTCTACAATGAAACCAAGTGAAGTGAATCCAGAAGACTACGCTGTTATTTATTACGCAGGTGGCCACGGGGTTATTTGGGACTTCCCAGAAAATAAAGAACTTCAAAATATTAGCCGCAATATTTATGAAAACGGCGGAATTGTTTCTTCGGTTTGTCATGGAGCTGCTGGTTTATTTCATATTACATTAAGCAATGGGGATCGTTTAATTAGCGGTAAGAAGGTAACAGGCTTTTCAAATGAAGAAGAAAAATTAGCTGAATTAGATCAATTCGTTCCATTTTTAACAGAAGATGAACTCATTAAAAATGGAGGACTTTACGAAAAAGCCGCGCAACCGTGGGAAGCTTATGCTCTAGAAGATAATCGTGTTATCACTGGTCAAAATCCAGCTTCAGGTGGTCTATTTTCCGAATTAGTATTAAAACAGTTGCAAAAATAATATGTACTAAAAAAGCAGATTCTCCTCTATTAAGGGAGATCTGCTTTTTTACGAAATCATTTGCAAAATAGCAATAACTTCTTTTTCAATTTCAGAATCATCAATTGCTTCTATATACTCTGGTTTAAAAAGTTGATACTTCTTTAATTGATAAAAATCAAGTATCGCTTTCTTTAACGTAATATCGTACTGAATACAAAAAGAATGATCTATAATACGTCTTAACATCACATCATCTTGTACCATAAATAATTGTGCATTCATTTTATTAAAATAACCTTGTTCCATACCCGCTTCAAAAAACATTTGCAAATTATGGTTACGATTTTGTTGGGCAGCGACTAATTGATCCGACAAATGTGGATATGCTTCTTTCAAATCTTGCAAAAAAACATCCGAAATATATGTCACACATTTTAAAGAATGGATAAACGTCTTTTGGAAACGTTCTGTAAATGACATACTTTCATCTTGATTATCCGCATCACCTTCGAGTAGATAGTTCATGAAATCCTCTACTACCACCTCAATAATTTCATCTTTCGAAGAAAAACGTTTATATAAAGTAGCTTTACTAATATCCATATATTTCGCAATTTCATCTATTTTCAATTGGCTAAAACTTGTCTTTCTAATAATGGGCTTTATTTTATTAATATAAGTATTTGCACATGCGACTTTTCTCATTTAAAAGAGCCTCCCCTTTTGTCCATACAAAATAGTATAGCAAATTCACGAATGATTATAAATGAAGTTATTATACTCACTATGCCTTTTTAGTTTATTACATTTTCATATACTATACATAAAAAACTATAATCAATTATTACCAACTGGACGGTTACAAACCAATTTCGAGGCGGGAATTTTAGAATACAGTGAAACTTTAATCAGTGGGGGGGCGTTCATCCCCACTGATTATTAGCTCTCACCAATCGGGGGTCCTACTGCCCGGCAAATAGAGGGATAAAAATACCCACTACCTTTGTTAGTAGCGGGTACTTTTTCTATAATTTATTTACAGCCCTTTTTATAGCCTTACCTATTTCCACGCTAGACTGTGGATTTTGTCCTGTAATTAAATGACCATCTACTACTACATGCGGCGTAAAATTGGGGGCTACATAAAACAAAGCTCCTTCTTCTTTCAACTTACTTTCTAACAAAAACGGAACGCGCTTTTCTAAATGTACAGCTCTTTCTTCATCGTTTGTATAACCTGTTATACGCTTACCCGCTACAAAATACAAGCCATCCTTATTTTTCACACCGACTAAAGAGCTTACTCCGTGACAAACAGCCGCTACAATCCGGTTATTGTTATACATATTCTCAATCAAATTTGCTACATATGGATTACCTGGAAAATCTACAATCGCCCCGTGCCCACCACCAAATAAAACCGCATCATAATCCGAAAAATGAACATTTGAAATCGGCTTCGTATTTTGCAATAAAGAAGCTACATGCTTGAATTCGCGAGGTATACCATTCGGAATAGACACTCTATCTATAGGTACTCTCCCGCCTTTTATTGACACAATATCAACATCAAACTTAGCCTTTTTTAATACATGATAAGGAGCTGCGAGCTCTTCAAGCCACAAACCAGTCGGGTGTCCATTCATATCATGAGCACTTGTTGAAACTAACAGTATCCTTTTCAACATATCCCCTCCTTATTACCTATTTATGTATGAAACGTTTTTATCATTCATATAGCAAGTGAAGCAAACAAAAAAATAGCCGACTTTTATATAAAAGTCGGCTGCTTTCTTATAATTCGAGCTCTCCCATACGAAGAAGCTCCACAACTGCTTGTGAACGTCCTTTAACCCCTAGCTTTTGCATTGCGTTTGAGATGTGGTTGCGAACTGTCTTTTCACTTATAAAAAGTTCACCTGCAATTTCCTTCGTTGTTTTATCTTGAACCAGCAATTCAAATACTTCTCTCTCTCTCTTTGTGAGTAAAGGTTTAGATTGATACGCTTTTTCCTTCAACTGGTATAACCCTCCTTGCTTAAGCCAGAGCTGTGTATGTGTAAGTTGGGTGTTTATTTAGTCAAGATATTGTATGAACGAAATGTGCAGGTGGTGAATGAAAATGGGCTTTATTTCCTATGTTATTTTAGACTTTTATACAGTGCGTACACTCTTTTTATCCACTTACTTTCCAACGCGCCATATTTGTTCTAGCAATATACTTACAACCGTACCTACAAATAAGCCATTACCGAATATATATTGCATAACAGACGGCAAGGATTGGAGTGCTCCAGACGGTAAAAACATAACGCCGCTGCCAAATAATACTGCAACGCCTAAAATCGTTACATTCCTTTCACTCATCGGCACTTGTTTTATATTATTAAATCCAATTCCAATTAACTGTACGAACGAAGCCATTAAAACAGCCGATGCGACAGCTGATGGTAAAGATGCTAAGTAACGAATAATACTTGGAAAAAGAGACATTACGACTAGTAACGCACATGCCATTAAGAACGATCGGATATATTTTTGTTTTGTTAAACGTATAAATCCTGCCGTTGCTGGTAACGGAACGACACCTACAGTTGAAAATACAGAAGAGATGATATGCGAAATCCCCCCAACCCATGTTCCATCTTTCAACTGTTTTTGTTCAATAGTCGCTTTATGAATAGTTGCTTGATTAATTGCTATAATAGCTGCCACTGTATTCGAAACTAAAATACATACCATAACAAAACTTGATACAGCCATACCTGTATTCCATTTTGGAAGCCCCCAAGCAAATATATGTGGAAGTTGCACAAAATGAGTTACTTGAGATGGGATTGTCACTTTTCCTGCAATGAGAAAAATAATCCACCCACTAATTAATCCTATTAAAACTGCATAACTTTTGACAAAGCCTTTTCCAAAATTAGATAGTATAATAACGAACAGAAATATACTAAACGCGATCATTGCTGTAAATCCGTCGATTTGAGAAATAGTAGCTGTAATTCCTAACATTCCTTTTAAAAACACACCACTTAATTGTAAACATAATAAAAGTAAAAACGTCCCTGTCACAAGCGGCGTAAATAAAAATAAAATACGTCCTATAAAACCAGTTACTCCTAATCCTATTAAAATAATACCGGAGATTATCATTCCTAATTCTAAAATTTGCAGTGTACTATGTAATTGATCTTGTCCGGCCGTTGCATAAGCAAGTACGGTAAATACACCAACCCAAGATCCAGCCGGCCCATCCGCAATTGGTAGTCTATGCCCAAGCCATCCTTGTAAAAAAGAAGATATACCAACTACAAAAAACGTACGCTGCATTAAATAAAATATTTCTTCCGTCGTAAGATGAAATAATCCGCCAACGACAATTGGTAGTGCGATTGAATTTGCTAATAAAAATATAAACCATTGTAAAGTTCCCATAATATGATTTTGGTTATGTTGATTGTCCAATTTTTTCATCCCTTCTAGCTTTCCTATAAAAATATATTGTAAGAATAAAAAAGAAGAGTTCTATACTCACCATTAGAACCCTCCTCAAAATATTTAAACGATTCTTCTACACAAGATTATTTAATTCCACCTCATTTAAACTTCCAACAACAATATTTCCTTTATACACGACTAAACGTTTTTCTGTTTGACGCGCTACTGCTTCAGCAGCGCATGTCGCATTCGTCAAAACAAAGCTCGCTTCATCCCCTACATTCGGCCATACTCGCTTCCCTTCCTTATTTAACGTTTCTTTTCCTCCTGTAATAAAGCGGAGTGCTTTTCCTAAAGACCTTTCGTCACTCCACCCAAAACGCTCTGCTAATCGATTCGCCTTTTGAAGCATATCACCTGTTCCAAACGGTGACCAATGATCTGTAATGCTATCATTGCCTAATGAAACCTTAACACCTTTTTTATCTAATAACGGAATTGGGATTACTTGTTTACCAATTGGCACTGTTGAAGTAATATCAATATTTACATTTGCGAGTCTTTCTGCCACTTCTTCAGCCTCTTTATCAGTAACACCACCAAGTCCAAGTGCATGACTAATCGTTACACGGCCTTGCCATCCTGCTTCTTCTGTTAAACTTGCCAATCTCTTCATCGTAAACGTTCCAAGATTATTCGCATCGTGCAAATGAATATCAACATCCGCATTAAATTCGACTGCGATATCCATAATTGTATGTAATGACTTTTCAATGTCATTATCCACTGTAGCTGGATCTACTCCTCCGACTAGATTGGCACCCATACGCATCGCATCTTTCACGAGTTGCACAGAATTACTGCGCAATAATCCATGTTGCGGAAACGCAACAATTCTACTAGATACTCGATTTTTATATGTTTCTAATGCCGCTAACGTCGCCTCCAAATTACCAAGCCCAATAATTGGATCAACATTACAATGCGTTCTAATATTCGTTGCACCATTTTGCAGTAGTAACTCTAGCATATTTTCCGCTCTATTTTGAGCAGTCGCTAATTGCTTTGGTAAAATTTTTTCTTCTTCATTAAAACGTGTAAAAATACTTTCTGCTGGCATACAAGCTTTCCATGGGCCACTATAATATGTTTTATCAATGTGAATGTGCATCTCTTTGAAAGCTGGCAACATTAATAAGTTCTTAGCATCAAAAGTTACTATATCTTCCTCTTGAACAATCCCTTTTATAATTTTTTTAATTCGACCATCTTCAATAAGTAAACTGCATAATTCTGTTTCTGTTTGTGAAATTCTCTCTTCTTCATATGTATATCCTGATTCAAGCATTACGTTAGTCAACCAATATACTGTCATCTCTATTTCCCCACCCTTTATTAAAAATCACCTCATAACTACAAGTTTAATATCCACTGAAAATTAAGACAATTAATACGATCGCTTCTCACAAAAAAAATGTAATACAACCCCATAGTCTTCTCATAAATTTCCATATAGAATAAAAGTATGCAGTTTGATATAAAAAGGAGTTGATTGGAATATGTCAAAAAGGTTATGTAAATCCGAAACTGATAAAATGCTATTTGGTATATGTGGTGGTTTAGGAGAATATTTTGATATTAGCTCTACTCTTATTCGTATCATTTGGGTTATTGCTGTTTTATGTTTTGGGACAGGATTTTTAGTTTATTTCATTTGTTTATTACTTATGCCACGTTCGTACTAATGGCATCATTTCACATACTTAAGAAGAGCAAATCACCTATAGAATCCTATAGGTGATTTTTTCATGAAGAATATTTCATCGTTAAATGTAATACCGCCACTTCTTCTTCTTCATTTTTATAAATATGCTTCTTATTCGCTTCAAATTGAATGGAATCAAACTCATTTAATTCGTATACATCATTCTCCACTTGAATAGACACTTTCCCTTTCATTACCGTTACAAGCTCAATCGCACCTTCATGATGAGCTTCTGGCTCATATATACTATTTGATCGTAAACAAGCACGGTGCATTTCCATCCCTGTTTCTTTCGTATAACGGAACATCGTTTCTAAATGCCACGCTTGTCCTTCATCTACTGCAAATCCTTCTCCACAGCGCGCAACAGCTACAGGTTCTCCAGCAACCATTAATCTGGATAAAGGAATTGATAACCCTTTCGTTATTTTCCAAATGACAGCTAGTGTCGGATTTGTTTCCCCTCTTTCTATCTTTCCTAATGTTAATTTACTAACTCCTGTTTTATGGGCTAATTCTTCTAAACTTAATTTCTGTTCATTTCGAATTTGTCTCAATAACTGTCCAACTTGTTGAATGACTTCTTTCGTTTGCATATCTTCATTTTCTTTCATATATAAAACCACCTCAAAGTATAAAATAGTTTACTTTTAACAAATGAAAGTATATCATACTATACATAATTATTTATTTTCGAAAGGAGTGCTATACTTCATGCGCGCAATTTTATTAGGTCTTTTATCATCGGCCTTTTTTTCTGCAACCTTTATTATTAATAAAGCAATGAATGTATCTGGAACGAGCTGGGCTTGGACAGCTTCCTTCCGTTTTTTATTTGCTCTTCCTATTTTATTCCTTATCGTTTTATTTCGCAAAAACTTTAGGGGATTATGGGAAGAGTTAAAAAAACATCCATTGGCATGGATCGGATGGGGTTCTGTTGCCGGTATTGGTTTTTATTCTTTATTAAGTTTCTCAGCTGTCTTTTCTCCAGCTTGGCTCGTTGCTGGAACTTGGCAAGTTACGATTTTAGCTGGTTTACTACTATCACCACTATTTTTCGTAAAAATAGAAACAAAATCAGGTACGAAACTTGTACGCGGGAAAAATTCCACTTCGTAGCTTATATGTTGCATTATTTATTTTACTTGGTGTAATTTGTATGCAAGCAACTGCCGCAGGCCATATTACAATGACTCAGTTCATTTCAGGTTTTTTACCTGTCGTATTAGCCGCTTTCTTATATCCGTTCGGTAACCGAAAAATGATGGAGCTTGTTGGTGGACGCCTTGATACGTTCCAACGTGTATTAGGAATGGCAATTGGAAGTCTTCCTATAACAATCTTGCTTGGTATATACGGATTTTCTACTACTGGCATTCCAACATCCAACCAAATGCTTCAAGGATTTTTGTTAGCATTATGTTCCGGCGTTATTGCAACGATGACATTTTTCTTTGCTACTGACTTAGCAAAAGATAACCTCGCTCTACTTGGAGCTGTTGAAGCAACACAAGCTGGAACGATGGTCTTTACCGTACTTGGAGAAATCATTTTCTTAAATGGTTCACTCCCTGGAGGACTTTCTCTCATCGGAATGATTATTATCATGTTAGGAATGGTTGCAAATAGTATTTTAAACCGTTCTGTTCCAGTCGTTAAACAGAAAAAATCGGCATAAAAAAAGGGTATGGTTCTATAGAGATGAACCATACTCTTTTTTATTGTCCCCCTATTTCGCCTTATCAGAATAGTATTTCATTGGCTGTTTATACTAAAACTTATGTTATAATACGTTTCATGCGCATTAATAGGAGGTAAATTATGTTAAAAAAAGCAATCGCTGAATTTATTGGTACATTTGTACTTGTATTATTCGGAACTGGAGTAGCTGTCACTGGCGGCGGAATTGAAGGAATTGGAATATTAGGAATCGCTATGGCTTTCGGCTTATCTATTGTAGCTATGGCATATAGCATCGGAACAATTTCTGGATGTCACATTAACCCAGCAGTATCAGTAGCTATGTTCATCAACAAACGAATGAACGCTATGGAACTTTGTTATTATGTATTAGCTCAAATTTTAGGTGGTTTATTAGGAACTGCAACGTTAGTAACAATTTTAAAATCTGCTAAAACACCTTTAGATAATTTAGGACAAAATGGTTTCGGAACTCTTGGTTTATCTGGAGCATTTTTAGTTGAGTTCATTTTAACTTTCGTATTTATTTTAGTTATCGTTGCTGTAACAGGTAAAAAAGGAAGTTCTTCTTTAGCTGGACTAGTAATTGGTTTCACATTAGTTTTAATTCACTTATTAGGAATTCCGTTAACTGGAACATCTGTTAACCCAGCTCGTAGTATCGCACCAGCTTTATTTGTTGGTGGAGAAGCACTTTCTCAACTATGGGTATTCATCGTAGCACCAATTCTTGGTGGTATCTTCGCAGCTATCGTAGGTAAATTCATTTTAAATACTGAAAAATAGAATTTTCAATATTTCTAAATAAAAAAATGCGAGCCCTCATTATGAGGAAGCTCGCTTTTTTTATTCTTTCATTTTAGACTTTAAATTTGTAACTAATTGATCTACCGTTACATTTGCAAGTACGTTTTCCATCGCTTCTTGCGCTTGCATTAAAATAATTTCTAATACTGATTGAATATTAGCTCCTACTGGACATTCAATGTTGGGATTTTCATGGAAGGAAAATAGTTGTCCTTCTTCTACAACTTCCACTGCTTTATATACATCAAGTAATGTAATTTCTTCTAAATCTCGAGCAAGTGTCGTACCACCTTTACCAGCTTGTACATCAACAAGTCCTGCTCTCTTCAACATTCCTGTAATGCGACGAATCACAACTGGATTTGTATTCACACTACCGGCAATCCATTCAGAGGTACAGCGAGAGTTTCGATCTATCGCAAGTAATGTCAGCATATGAACACCTACTGTAAAACGACTACTAATCCCCATCTGCACACCCTCCTTTTTATTCATTCTATTAAAAGACGACTCTTATTATTATATACTATTTTTAATTTATACATAAAGAAAAAGCATGATTTCAATAGGAAATCATGCTTTTCTCTCATTATTGACGCTTTATAAATTTCGCTAAATCTTTAAATTTCACTTTATCTGAGTAATTCATTACGCCGTTTACGTAAATGCGGCTTGTAACAGCATTTAATACTGCAATTGTCGCCAATAAGACTGCTAATGTTATCGTAATTTCTAGCATACCTGCTTCACCAGCTACAATACGTGAGAAGGTAACCATCGGTGTAAAAAATGGAACGTAAGAACTTACAACAACGATAGTACTATTCGGATCACTTAATGATTTAATACTAATAAAGAATGCAGCCATAATTAAAATCATTACCGGGAAAGATACAGCTTGTAAATCCTCCGTCTTAGACACGACAGCTCCAGCAGCAGCATACATCATCGCATAAAGTAAATATCCCGTAATGAAATAAACAAGAAACATGCTGATAACTTTTGCATCTAATTTCGTAAAGTCAATTGGAATACCAAATAGTGAGGCACTTTCTAAATCGACCCAACCTAACAAATATGGAATAAGATAACCACACGCCAATACGACAAGTTGCAATAACGCCGTTGAAACAACCGCTAAAATTTTCGCATACATCATCGTAAGAAGCTTCACTTTCGGAAGCATTACTTCCATTACACGTGATGCCTTTTCAGATGCAATATTCATTGCGATTGTATTTCCGAACGCTACAATAAACATATATAAAGCCAATGTAAAGAAATAGGCAATTCCGAAAGAAGATGTACGATCTTTTATCGGTTCTTGCTTTACTTGAATTTCTGTTTGTAATTGCTGTGCAATTTCTGGTGAAACATTATTTTTGGCAATCGTCACCATCGTATATTGTTGCTTTAAATATCCTGCCATAATTGCAGAAGTTGCTTGGCTTGGAAATCCATTATACATATATGTAATCGATGGAGCCCCACCCTTTTCCGTCACATGGAATAGACCATCTAAATCGCCTTCTTCTACTTGCTTATGCAGTTTATCAAAATCATCCTTTGAACCAATTGTTATTTTTGCTGATGGCAATAGCTTATTTAGCTCATCTTTTTGTACTTTATATGTGGGACTCTCTACTACAACTGCAATTTTATCTTTATCCTTATTTTTATCATCGCCTGAAGTAAAATGATTAAATGCAAAAATCCCAAACACAACTAAAAATAAAATCGCACTCGTAATTAATGATTTCTTAGATAAAAACGCTTCCCTAAAATAAAATGAAAATACGTGAGAAAATTTACGCATCGTTATTTCGCCCTCTCTACAAAGATTTCGTTTAACGTCGGCTCTAACATTTTGAATTGTCGTAAGCTAACACCTTGCTCTTGCAACTGTTGCAAAATCTTGAGAGCTTCCGCATCGTCTTGTACTTTCACATAAAGAAGGCCTTGTTGTTTTTCATACGATACATGTATAGCTTCTAATCCCTTTTCATTCTCTACTGTATCTTCAATCGTTAAATTACGGAAACCGTATTCTTTCTTAATATCACTTAGCTGTCCTTTTACGACTGCTTCACCTTTTTTCAAAATACATACATGTTGGCAAAAAGCCTCTACTTGTTCCATACGATGACTTGATAAAATAATCGTCTTTCCGCTCTGTACTTGTTCTTCAATAATAATAGCTAACATCCCAGCATTAACTGGATCAAGGCCGCTGAATGGTTCATCTAGAATGAGAAGTTCCGGATTATGAAGAAGAGCAGCAATTAATTGGATTTTTTGCTGATTCCCTTTTGAAAGCTCTCCAGCCGTTTTAAATTTATATTCTGGTATCGCTAAACGCTCTAACCAGTGATCAATAGCGTGATCCACTTCTTTCTTCGACATTCCTTCTAATCTACCAAAATATCGCAGCTGATCTATTACTCTACTTTTTGTATATAAACCTCTTTCTTCTGGTAAATACCCAATTGTTACACCACTATTTCCAAATGCTTTTCCATCCCATGTAATCGAACCTTCATTAGGCGTTAATAATCCGAGAAGCATTTTGATTGTTGTTGTTTTCCCTGCACCATTTCGTCCAAGTAACCCTAGTACTTCACCTTTTGGTAACGAAATTTGCAAACCGTTAACTGCTTTTGATTCCCCAAATTGTTTCGTTAAGTTTTGAATTTGTAAACTCAAGTATAAAGCCTCCCCTTTAGTATCATTCGTACTCTCTTTCAAAGACTATGTTTATTCAAGACAAAATATAGCACCACGCTTCATCCTCTTATATGTAAACATCGTCATGAATCCATCATTTGTTCTATTTAGTTAAAATTGTAAATAACAAAGTTCTTTTTGTCAATTATAATTGTCATTACGACAATAAAACTTGTCAAAACAGCTATTATTATTTTGCTCATCTTTCTAATATAGGACATACTACTATATATACAAAAGACAATATGCAAATGTTCATATAAAAATATTATATTTTAATATATAATATAAAATGATTTTCTAACATCAAGGAGGATACATATGAAGATGAAGAGGGGCATTACCACTTTATTATCTGTAGCGGTTCTATCTACATCACTTGTAGCATGTTCAGGAACACCAGAGAAAACAGTGGCGAAAGAAGAGAAAGTAAAATTAACAGAACAACAATTAATGGCTGATTTATGGTATCAAACAGCCGGTGAAACGAAAGCACTTTACTACCAAGGGTACAACATTGGTCAATTAAAGCTTGATGCAATTCTTGCAAAAGGGACAGATAAAAAACCTGCTATCGTGCTTGATTTAGACGAAACTGTTTTAGATAACAGTCCTCATCAGGCAATGAGCGTAAAAACAGGCAAAGGCTATCCTTACAAATGGGATGATTGGATTAACAAAGCTGAGGCTGAAGCCCTTCCAGGCGCAATTGATTTCTTAAAATATACAGAGTCTAAAGGTGTAGATATTTACTACATCTCAAATCGTAAAACGAATCAACTAGATGCAACAATTAAAAATCTTGAGCGTGTAGGTGCTCCTCAAGCAACGAAAGAACATATATTACTACAAGATCCGAAAGAAAAAGGAAAAGAAAAACGCCGTGAACTCGTTTCTCAAACCCATGATATTGTCTTATTCTTCGGTGATAACTTATCTGATTTCACAGGTTTTGATGGAAAATCTGTAAAAGATCGTAACCAAACAGTAGCAGATTCAAAAGCACAATTTGGTGAGAAATTCATTATTTTCCCGAATCCAATGTATGGCGATTGGGAAGGCGCTTTATATGATTATGATTTCAAAAAATCAGATGCAGAAAAAGATAAAATCCGTCGCGACAACTTAAAATCATTTGATGTAAAATAAAAGAGGATGGCATTCGCCATCCTCTTTTATTTTACTTTCTCTGTTAAAGGCAAGATAAATACTTCCACACGCCTATTCTTTGCCTTTCCTTCTTGTGTATCGTTTGGAGCAATTGAACGGTATTCTCCGTATCCAATCGCACTAAATTTTTCTGGTTGTAATTCTTTATTTTGCAGTAATACTTGCATAAAATTAACTGCCCGCTGCGTACTTAATTCCCAATTCGACGCAAACTGCGCATTGGCAATAGGGACATTATCCGTATGACCCGATACTGTAATTTCACGAGGTGACGCTGAAACAAGTAAGCTAGACATCTCTTTTGCAATCCCTAAAGATTCTAATTTCACATCTGCTTTCCCCGAATCAAACAGTATATTTTCTAATATTGTCACCATTAATCCCTTTTCAGTTAATTTAGTTTGAAAAGAAGAAGATAATTGTTTTTCATTAATATATTGATCAATCTTTTTTTGTAATGCTTTCAATTCATCCATCTCTTTTTTTTCTTTAGCTCTAGCTTCTTCTTGTTTTTTTGCTTGTTCTGCCTCAAGGCTACTTGCTGATAATTCTTTTTCATCATTTGGCTTTTGATCACTTAAAAATTCTTTGTTACCTGTTCCCCCAGCTAATTCACTTCGAAAAGCAACTGCCATCTGTTTAAACTTCGCAGCATCTATACTACTCATTGCGAATAAAACGATAAACAATGCAAATAACAACGTTAACATATCAGAATATGGGATTAACCACGTTTCATCGATATGCTCATCATGTTTTTTCTTTTTGCCTCTTCTATTTTTCTTACTCCGCATTTTTTTCTGCTCCTTTTTCTAGCTTTTTACGCTCAGTTGCAGAAAGTGCACCTAAAATGCGGTTCTTCATAATAAACGGATATGTACCTTCTTGTAACATTAATAAACAATCAATGATTAAACGTTTTTTCTCAATTTCAGCTGAAGATTTTTGCTTTAACTTATTTGCAAATGGATGCCATAATACATAACCTGAAAAAATACCAAAAATCGTTGCAATAAACGCACCCGAAATAGCATGACCTAACTTTTCAATATCAGTTAAGTTACCAAGCGCAGCTACAAGACCGATAACAGCACCTAAAACTCCTAATGTCGGTGCATACGTACCAGCTTGTGAAAAAATAGCAGCTCCCTTTGCATGTCTTTCTTCAATTGCTTCTAATTCAGATTCCAAAATCTGCTCTAAATCTTCTGCGGATACGCCATCAATCACAAATTTCATACCGCGCAAAAGAAATTCATCTTGAATTTTGTCTAATTGTTGCTCTAAAGACAAAATACCGTATTTTCTACTTTCAGATGTCCAATGAACAAATAATTCTAGCAACTGTTCATAACTTAAATCCTTTTTATTTGAACCAAAAAGAACTTTAAATAGTTTTGGAACCCTTTTTAGTTGATTCATCGGAAATGCAATACATACTGCAGCAAATGTACCAATAAAAATAATTAATGCTGCGGCAGGATTTAATAAGGCTGTTATGTCAGCGCCCTTGACGACCATCCCTACTACCACTGCTACAAATCCTAAAATAAGTCCAATAATTGTTGCAAAATCCATTTCCATTCACTCCTAGTCTATACAAGAAGTTCTTTATTCTCGATAATCGCTACATCTTCTTATGTATATATATTACATAAAAAATGCAAATCATGAAAGATAAGAAATGAATTATATAAAAAAATACTACAAATTCACACATTTTCTGACATTTTCTTTGCATTTCTATTACGTTATGACTCTCATATTCCTTTTCCAACAAACTAGATTTATAATAAAAAAACAATACACATTTTATGAAGAAGGGACTGTGATTACAAGGCATCATGAAAAAGATAATAATTATTTCTGCCACTACTATTGTAATCGGGATCACATCTTTCGCTTACTTTGGTTCTAAAACACCACTACATAATGAAGCAAAAGCTGTCGAAAGTCAAAAGCATAATAACCATAAAAAAGAAGAGATTCCTGCTTTTCCAAAAGCTGATCATAATGCAAAGAAAATAGACAATGACTTTTCAGTTGTAACAAATCCAAAATCTAATCTTGTCTTAATTAATAAACATCGAAAACTACCAGATGGATACATTCCTGAAGACTTAACGAGACCAAATGTACCATTTATTAGTCCAAAAGATAAAGAAAAAACATTGCTGCGCAAAGATGCTGCCGAGGCACTTGAAAACATGTTCAAAGCTGCGAAAAAAGAAGGGCTTGATCTTACAGCTGTATCTGGTTATCGTTCATACAAACGCCAAAAATCGTTGCATGATACATACGTTAGACGTCAAGGAAAAGCCGAAGCTAATTCGGTAAGCGCAATTCCTGGTACAAGTGAACACCAAACGGGTTTAGCAATGGATATTAGTTCAAAATCAGCTAAATTTCAATTAGAGCCTATCTTCGGAGAGACAGCAGAAGGAAAATGGGTCGCGGAACATGCTCATGAATTCGGCTTTGTCATTCGTTACTTAGAAGATAAAACAGATACAACAGAATATGCCTATGAACCATGGCACTTACGCTACGTTGGTAATCCATACGCTACATACCTATATAAACATCACTTAACATTAGAAGAAGCGATGGAAGACAAAAAATAAGAGAGCAAATTGCTCTCTTATTTTTCTTTCACTCTATTATTGTAGTAATTTCTTCTTCCATTCTTCAGGCCATGGTTCGCCTCTTCCTGTTTTTTTCGACGCTTGAACCATCATTCCACGACCTACTAAACAAATCTCTCCTTCTGCATTCTTCACCATATAATGTAAATCTAAAGAAGAATTCCCGACCGATCCTGCCTTTACATACACCTTCAGCTGTTCATCAAAATATATTTGCTTAATAAAATTACATTGTAAATCCGCAACAACGATCATCGTTTCTGATGATGCATGTGTCCACTCTTGCATAAATCCAAGTTCTTTAAACAACGCAATACGAGCTTCTTCAAAATAAGTAAAAGCAACGACATTATTTACATGTCCAAACATATCTACTTCACCAAAACGAACCTTTACAGGGTTGTAAAACGAAAAACCACTTTCCCATTGCTCAAAGTCTTCAATATAAGAAATCCTCTTCATTGTTATCTCTCCTTTTCACCTTGAAATAAACAGAATAAACAGAAAAATATAGTTATAAATATTGCCTCTTCGATATGAAGAGGCAATATTTATTAATAGTTATTATCGCTACCAAAGAAATCTTTGAACGATTGAATTGTTGTATCACGGTTTAATGCCGCAATTGAAGTTGTTAAAGGAATACCCTTCGGACATGATTGCACACAGTTTTGAGAGTTACCACAGTTTGCTAGTCCTCCATCTCCCATAATTGCACGTAAGCGATCTGCTTTATGCATTTCACCCGTTGGATGTGAGTTGAATAAGCGAGCTTGTGATAACGGTGCTGGTCCAATAAAGTCAGACTTACTGTTTACGTTTGGACATGATTCTAAGCAAACACCACATGTCATACATTTTGAAAGCTCATAAGCCCATTGACGCTTTTTCTCAGGCATTCTTGGTCCTGGACCTAGGTCATACGTACCATCAATTGGAATCCACGCTTTAACGCGTTTTAGAGCATTAAACATGCGACTACGATCAACTTGTAAGTCACGTACAACCGGGAATGTCTTCATCGGTTTTAAGCGAATTGGTTGCTCTAATTGATCAATAAGTGCCGTACATGATTGACGTGGTTTTCCGTTAATCACCATCGAACATGCACCACATACTTCCTCTAAGCAGTTCATATCCCATGCAATCGGAGTTGTTTGGTTCCCTTTTGAATCAACAGGATTACGACGGATTTCCATAAGTGCTGAGATAATATTCATATTCGGACGATATGGAATTTCAAACTCTTGGTCAAACGCTTGCGCATCTGGCCCGTCTTGTCTCGTAATGATGAGGCGGATTGTTTTCTCAGACATGTTGTTTATCCCCCTTCTCTTCACCCTTAGCAGCTACATCGTGTTTTGAAGAATAATCACGTTTACGCGGTTTAATTAACGAAATATCAACGTCCTCGTAATGGAATGCTGGTGCATTTCCTTCTCCCTCAAATTTTGCCATCGTAGTTTTTAAGAAGTTTGCATCATCACGATTTGGGAATTCAGGTTTGTAATGCGCCCCACGGCTCTCATTACGGTTATATGCGCCAATTGTAATAACACGTGCTAACTCAAACATATTTGCAAGTTGGCGTGTAAATGAAGCACCTTGGTTACTCCATCTTGCTGTATCGTTAATGTTAATACGTTTGTAACGAGCCATTAATTCTTCAATTTTCGCATCTGTTTCTAATAATTTTTTATTTTCACGAACTACTGTAACGTTATCTGTCATCCATTCTCCAAGCTCTTTATGAAGAACATACGCATTTTCGTTACCATCCATCGTTAAAATATTGTTAAATTTCTCTGTTTCGATTAATTCATTTTGCTCATATACAGTAGATGAAACAGCATCAGATGATTTAGAAAGACCTTTCATATACTCCGTTGCGTTTGGTCCTGCTACCATACCACCATAAATTGCTGATAATAGTGAGTTCGCACCAAGACGGTTACCACCGTGCATAGAATAATCACACTCACCTGCTGCAAATAAACCTGGAATATTTGTCATCTGTTTATAATCAACCCATAGTCCGCCCATTGAATAGTGAACAGCTGGGAAGATTTTCATCGGTAGTTTACGAGGATCATCCCCTGTAAATTTCTCATAGATTTCAATAATTCCACCTAGTTTAATATCTAGTTCTTTTGGATCTTTATGAGAAAGATCTAAGTACACCATGTTTTCACCGTTAATACCTAGTTTTTGCTCTACGCAAACATCAAAGATTTCACGCGTTGCGATGTCACGAGGTACAAGGTTTCCGTAAGCCGGATATTTTTCTTCTAAGAAGTACCATGGTTTACCATCTTTATATGTCCAAACACGTCCACCTTCACCACGTGCAGATTCACTCATAAGACGTAATTTATCGTCTCCAGGAATTGCCGTTGGGTGAATTTGAATGAACTCACCGTTTGCATAATATGCGCCTTGTTGATATACAGCAGAAGCTGCTGTACCTGTATTGATAATGGAGTTTGTTGATTTTCCGAAAATGATACCAGGGCCCCCTGTTGCCATAATAACGGCATCTGCTCCGAAACTTCTAATCTCCATAGTTTGTAAGTCTTGTGCAACGATTCCTCGGCACACACCTTCATCATCAACAACAGCTCGTAAGAAATCCCAACCTTCATATTTCGTTACAAGTCCTGCTACTTCGTGACGACGTACTTGCTCATCTAATGCGTAAAGTAATTGCTGTCCAGTTGTTGCACCAGCAAATGCTGTACGGTGATGTTGCGTTCCACCAAATCGACGGAAATCAAGAAGTCCTTCTTCCGTACGGTTGAACATAACACCCATACGGTCCATTAAATGAATGATACCAGGTGCTGCTTCACACATTGCTTTAACTGGTGGTTGGTTCGCTAAGAAGTCCCCACCATAAATTGTATCGTCAAAGTGGATCCATGGAGAATCCCCTTCACCTTTCGTATTTACGGCACCGTTAATTCCGCCCTGAGCACATACAGAATGTGAACGTTTTACTGGTACTAAAGAAAACAGTTCAACATTTACTCCTGCTTCTGCCGCTTTAATCGTTGCCATTAAGCCAGCCAAGCCACCGCCGACTACTATAAGTTTCCCTTTCATGCTCTCCCACTCCTTACTGGTTTGCTAGCTGTGGATCGATGAACGCTAATAATGCACTCACACCTACATAAGATAAACCTAAGAAAATAGCTAATGTTACATAAGTAGAGATTCTTTGTGAACGTGGAGATACTGTAATTCCCCAGCTGATGCAGAATGTCCATAGTCCATTTGCAAAGTGGAAAATTGTTGAAACAACACCAACTAAGTAGAATGCAAACATAGCTGGATTGTTTAAAATATCTGCCATCATATCATAGTTTACCTCTTTACCTAACATTGCTTGAATACGAGTTTCCCAGACGTGCCAAGAAATGAAGATCAGCGTAACGATACCTGAAATTCTTTGGAAGACGAACATCCAGTTACGGAAATAACCGTAAGAAACCGCATTGTTCTTAGCTGTAAATGCAATATATAAGCCATATATAGCATGGTACAGTATCGGTAAAAAGATGATGAAAATTTCTAGCGCATACCGGAATGGAAGGAGCTCCATAAAGCCTGCAGCTTTGTTAAAAGCCTCTGCTCCTCGTGTTGCAAAGTTGTTTACAATTAAATGTTGCGTCAAAAAAACACCAACCGGGATGACCCCCATTAATGAGTGCCACTTACGAAACGTATACTCGCGGCCTTTCATGTCCCCATTACCCCCCTTGAATGTTTGACTGCTGTTTTCAGATTAGTTTATGACAATAATGTTTTTTCACTATTGGCATAAGAAAAACTGAAAAAATTATTCGAAATATTTCAGCATAATTTGATACCAAGTTCATTTTACTCCTATTTTTGTCGAAGCGTCAAGAAAACGTATACATAATTTGCATATAATTTGCCAATTCTTTTTTTCTTCTTATATATTCAGATTTTCCTAAAGAAAAATCTGTTTTTATAAATGTGAAATGTTATATAATAATCCCTATAGAAAGAGGGGAATATTGTGAGTAAAAATACAATCGATACAACATCTTTAGAAGATGTTTCATTGAACGCCTTCGCTTATGAATTGCTACGTGAAGAATTACTACCTGATTTAATCGGCAACGATTTAGATGGTATTTTATACTGGTCTGGTAGAAACCTTGCAAGAAAATATCCGCTAGAAACAATTGAAGAAGTCATTCAGTTCTTTGAAAAGGCTGGCTGGGGCACTTTAAGCATTGTTGAACATAAGCGTCGTGAAATGCAGTTCCAACTTAAAGGCACACTCATCGCAGAACGTCAAAAACAAAAACGACATTCTTCTTATCAACTAGAAGCCGGATTCATCGCTGAACAAATCCAAAAGCAACGGAACGTCGTTGCAGAGTCATACGAAGAAAAGAAAAAACGTTCTGACTCTATTACATTTCTTGTAAAATGGGATATAAAAGATCTCATTGAAGTGTAAGCATTACCTACAGTCAACTAGACATATCAGTTTAGTTGACTTTTTTGTATTTTCATTCAGATGAGTTTATTTTAAATCTTCAGAAATTATACCAAAAAACAGAAGACGTTGTAAACTACAACGTCTTCTTATCTGTTAAATACGTATAAATCGTCTCCGCGACATTTTTCGGCATACCCGCTTCGACAAATTCCTCTATAGAAGCTTCTTTCATCTTCTTTAATGAACCAAAATGTTTTAACAATACCTTTTTCCGTTTATCACCGATTCCTGGAATATCATCCAATGCTGATTGAATGACAGATTTCCCATGTAATTGACGATGGAATGTAATCGCAAATCGATGCACCTCATCTTGAATACGCTGCAATAAATAAAATTCTTGGCTATTTCTCTCAAGCATCACAGGTTCCGGTGGATCCCCAATAATTAAATGGGAGGTTTTATGTTTATCATCTTTTACAAGACCTGCCATCGGAATATATAATCCGAGCTCATTCTCTAAAATATCACTTGCAGCCGCTAGATGGCCTTTTCCTCCATCAATAATAATCAAATCAGGTAAAGGTGAATTTTCTTTAAGTGCCCTTGTATAACGGCGCCTCACAACTTCTCTCATAGACTCATAATCATCTGGCCCTTGAACGGTTTTAATTTTATATTTTCGATACTCTTTCTTCGCCGGTTTCCCATCGATAAAAGCAATCATTGCAGAAACGGGATTTGTTCCTTGAATATTTGAGTTATCAAACGCTTCAATACGATACGGCGTTTCAATCCCAAGCTGCTTCCCTAAATGATCTACCGCTTTAATCGTTCGTTCTTCATCACGTTCAATTAAGTAAAACTTCTCTTCAAGAGCAATCTTCGCATTTTTATTTGCCAATTCTACAAGGTCTTTTTTCTTACCACGTTTCGGCTGCGTCGCTTCCACTTCTAAAAAGCGCTCTACTAATTCCGAGTCTATACTTCCTGGAACGACAATTTCCTTCGGCTTAAAATGACTACTGTTTTCATAAAATTGGCCGATAAACGTTAAAAAACCCTCTTCTGGTTCATCGTAAATTGGAAACATAGAAACATCACGTTCAATTAGCTTTCCTTTTCGAACGAAGAAAACTTGAACACACATCCATCCTTTATCCACTGCATATCCAAACACATCACGATCCACTAAGTCACTCATAATCATCTTTTGTTTTTCCATAATCGCATCAATATGAGCAATTTGATCACGCAACTCTTTTGCACGTTCAAACTCTAGTTTCTCTGAGGCCTCATACATTTTTATTTCTAGTTCTGAACGAACTTCTTTATGTCCACCATTTAAAAACTTAATAATTTCATCTACGATTTCTTTATTTTGTTCTTCCGTCACTTCTTTCACACAAGGCGCTAAACATTGACCCATATGATAATACAAACAAACTTTATCTGGCATATTCGTGCATTTCCGAAGTGGATACATACGATCTAGCAGTTTTTTCGTTTCATGAGCAGATTGTGCATTTGGATAAGGACCAAAATATTTCCCTTTATCCTTTTTTACGTTTCGAGTAATGAGTAAGCGCGGTTGCTTCTCCGCCGTAATTTTAATAAAAGGATATGTTTTATCATCTTTTAATTGAATATTATATTTCGGATCATATTTTTTAATTAGATTTAACTCTAAAATAAGTGCTTCTAAATTCGAAGAGGTTACAATATATTCAAAATCAACAATTTCTCCTACAAGCCGCAGTGTTTTCCCATCATGTGAACCAGTAAAGTACGAGCGCACACGATTTTTAAGCACTTTTGCCTTTCCGACATATATAACCGTTCCTTGCTTATCTTTCATCAAATAACAACCAGGTTGATCTGGGGAAATAGCCAACTTCTCTTTCAAATGTTCGTGCACTCGTCTCCCTCCATTTCTACATACTTAGCATTTTTATTTTCCCTTGAAAACATACTATGCCCAAACACCCAACATACGTTCTTTTATTGTAACGGAAAGACTGTAAAAAAGAAAATAAAAAAAGCTACCAAATGGTAGCTTTTTTTATTTTAGAAGTGTTTAGAAACTAATTCTACTAACGCTTCTTTCGGTTTGTAACCTAACGCTTGATCAACTACTTTACCGTCTTTTAATACGAAAAGAGCTGGAATGCTCATTACTTCGAATTGACGAGCAGTTTCTTGGTTTTCATCAACGTCTACTTTTACTACTTTTACTTTTTCGCCTAGTTCTGCATCAATTTCCTCTAATACAGGAGCGATCATTTTACAAGGTCCACACCAAGGTGCCCAGAAATCTAATAATACAACACCTTCGCTAGTTTCTGCTGCGAAGCTTTGGTCATTTGCGTTTACAATTGCCATTTTATTTCCTCCTTCAAGTATATTCTACCAAGAGTATATCATTAACTTATATACGTGGCGAATAATATGTATCGTTATGTATTGTAACAAAAAAATGTTCCTTTATACTATATAAAAATACGGATTAAATACTAAAAAGATGAGAGACAGGGGATCTCTCACCTTTTTCTATATATAGGGGTACTTCACTTGGAACTCAAGGGTACTTAAATCATGAATGTACTTTTAACTTTTTAAACTCTTCTGTTAAAAGAGGTACAACTTCGAATAAGTCACCGACAATACCATAGTCAGCTACTTTAAAGATACTTGCTTCTGGATCTTTATTAATCGCAACGATTATTTTTGAGTTAGACATACCTGCTAAATGCTGAATCGCACCAGAAATACCACATGCAATGTATAAGTCTGGCGTAACAACTTTACCAGTTTGACCAATTTGTAATGAGTAATCACTCGTATTCAGCGTCACAAGCACCACGAGATGCCCCAACAGCGCCGCCTAGTACGTCTGCTAACTCTTTTAATGGCTTAAAGCCTTCTTCACTCTTCACACCACGTCCGCCAGCGATAATAACTTTTGCTTCAGAAAGATCCACACCTTCTGCTGTTTTACGGACAACATCTTGAATGATTGTACGTAAATCTTTCACATCAACTGTAATAGAAGATACGTCACCGCTGCGAGACTCATCTTTTTCCAGAGTTGCAATGTTATTTGGACGCACTGTCGCAAATAACATGCCGTCTGTTACAATCTTCTTCTCGAATGCTTTACCAGAGTAAATTGGACGAGTGAAGATAACATTTCCACCTTCAACCTCTAAAGCAGTTACGTCAGAAACTAAACCAGCTTCAAGCTTCGCTGCTAATTTTGGTGATAAATCTTTACCAAGTGCTGTATGTCCAAAAACGATACCTTCTGGATTTTCTCCAGCATGTACAGCTAAAAACGCTTGTGCATAACCATCAGATGTATATGATTTTAATTTATCATTTTCAACTGTCACAACGCGATCTGCACCGTAATGAATCAATTCATTTGCAAAAGAGGCAACGCTGTCTCCAATTAGAAGACCTACTACTTCACCGCCTTCTGCAATTGTTTTTGCTGCTGCTACCGCTTCAAAAGAAACGTTACGTAGCGATCCATCACGAACTTCACCCATTACTAATACTTTACGAGCCATAGATTTTCCCTCCTGCATATATAATTTCGTATTTTATTAGATTACTTTCGCTTCTGTATGGAGCAACGATACAAGTTCTTTTACTTGATCTTGCAGCTCGCCTTGTAACACTTTTCCTGCATCTTTCTTAGGAGGCAAATAGATTTCAATTGTTTTTGTCTTTGCTTCCACATCATCTTCTTCTAAATCTAAATCATCTAATTCTAATTCTTCTAGCGGCTTTTTCTTCGCTTTCATAATACCTGGAAGCGATGGATAACGCGGTTCATTTAAACCTTGCTGTGCTGTTACTAAAACTGGTAATGAAGTTGCAATCACTTCTGTATCACCTTCAACATCACGCTCAATCTTCACATTTGTACCGTCAATTTCAAGTTTTGTAATTGTCGTTACATATGGAATATTTAACGCTTCAGCTACGCGTGGCCCTACTTGTCCAGATGCACCATCAATTGCAACGTTTCCGCCTAAAATTAAATCTGCATCTTTATCTTTTAAATACTCAGCAAGTACTTTTGCTGTCGTGAACTGGTCACCATTTTCTACATCATCTTCAATATTAATTAATACCGCTTTATCACAGCCCATTGCTAATGCAGTACGAAGTTCTTTCTCACTATCTTCGCCACCGACTGTTACAACTGTAACTTCTCCACCTTGTGCGTCTCTTACTTGAATTGCTTCTTCAATTGCATATTCATCGTAAGGGTTGATGATGAATTCCGCTTCGCCATCGTAAATTGCACCGTTTTTAATTACGATTTTTTCTTCTGTATCAAATGTTCGTTTCATGAGTACGTAGATGTTCATTCCATTTACCCCCTTGTTTTTCAGAAAGATTCTATCAATTTTAATTTTCTGTTAATTTATATTAAAAAAATAATTGAACTACCTGCCACTAAATGAAGGTTTACGCTTTTCTAAAAATGCGGCTACACCTTCTCTTCCATCTTCACTCGTAAATACTTCACCAAAAATTTGTGATTCACGTTGTACACCTTCATAGTAATGAGACGATTTTGTCGTTTGCAATAACTCTAGTACAGCACGAGTTGTTGCTGGACTTTTTCCAGCAATTTGTTTTGCAACTTTAAGCGTATCATCTAAAAGAGATTCTTCAGAGAACAATCCGTTAACAAGTCCCCACTTTAATGCTTCTGCACCAGTAATTGGTGTACTTGTTAACATCATTTCACAAGCTTTCGCTTTCCCAACATAACGTGGTAAGCGCTGTGTACCTGCAAAGCCAGGAATTAATCCAAGTGTTAATTCAGGTAAACCAAGTTTTGCACTTTCAGTTGCAAAGCGCATGTGGCAAGACATAACAAACTCAAGGCCGCCGCCCATTGCCGCTCCATGAATTGCCGCAATAACTGGTTTTGAACATTTTTCAACACGCTCAAACGTAACTTGTCCAAGCTGTGCTAATTCTGTTGCTTGCTTCGCTTCAGTAACAGATGTAAATTCTTTAATATCTGCTCCTGCTGAGAAGAAACGTCCTTCACCGTGAATAACAACAACACGAATGTTATCATCCTTTTCCACTTGATCAATTAATTCAGTAACGTCATGCATAACTTGTGAAGACATCGCATTCGCTGGTGCGTTATTTAACGTCGCCACCGCGATATGATCTTCAACTCTTACAGATAGGAATTTCAACATGATCCCTCCCATTATTGACGATAACCACAAGCTGCAATAAGTAGCCCGTGTACCGTTTTTGAAAGTGCGACCAGATCATACTTATGATCGCTCATTACCCAATTGGTCACAACTTCATCTACTGTTCCAAAGATCATTTGTCTTGCCACGCGAACATTTAAATCTGCTTGAAATTCACCTTGTTTTATACCAGTCTCTAAAATCTCATCCATAACTTGTAAGTAGCCTTTTAATACTTCATTTATTTTAAGGCGCAAGTCTTGATTGGACTGCCTTAGCTCTAATTGCGTAACGATAGCAAGCGGATCATTTTGCGACAACAGCAAGAAGTGCGTTTCTACCAACATGAATAACTTCGATACAGCGCTTTCAATTCCTGCTGTTTTTTGACGAATTGTTTCGACAAATTCTCCCATCTTCTCTTGGAATAAGGATATTAATATATCTTCTTTATTTTTAAAATATAAATAAATCGTGCCATCAGCTACCCCAGCTTGCTTTGCGATTTTAGAAACTTGCGCTTGGTGGTACCCATTCTCCGCAATCACAATGACTGCCGCATCAATAATTTGATTGTATTTCGGTCTATTTTTCTTCACTTTACTGTCCCCTTCAAGAAGATGACTGAATGAATAGTCATTCATATTCTTATAATACTGACTATTTAGAAAAGTGTCAATCCTATTTTTTCAAAAAGAAAGGGCCTTAGCCCGTTTGCTCATCCTCATTCTTTCTCTTCTCTTCATCTATTAGAACACGGCGTAAAATTTTCCCTACTGTCGTTTTTGGCAATTCATCTCTAAACTCATATACTTTCGGCACTTTATAAGCCGCTAAATATTTACGTGCAAACTGATTTAATTCTTCCTCAGAGCACTCCGTACCTTCTTTTAACACAACAAATGCTTTAACCGTCTCTCCTCGGTACGGATCTGGAACTCCAATTGTCACTACTTCTTGCACTTTTTCATGCTCATATAATACTTCTTCAACTTCACGAGGATACACATTAAATCCACTCGCGACAATCATATCTTTCTTGCGATCTTTTACATAGAAGAATCCATCTTCATCCATGTAGCCAACATCACCTGTATGGAGCCAGCCATCTTGCAATACAGCCGCTGTTTCCTCTGGCTTATTCCAATATCCTTTCATAATTTGAGGGCCTTTCACTACAATTTCACCTATTTCTCCTGGCGGTAATGCCTCACCAGTTTCAAGCGACATAATGATTGCTTCTGTATCTGGCCACGGAACTCCGATGCTACCTGGCACTCGCTTTTCCCATAAAAAATTACTATGTGTAACCGGAGAGGATTCTGTTAAACCATATCCCTCTACTAGTTTACCACCTGTAACTTTTTCGAACTTTTCCTGTACTTCTACTGGCAGTGGTGCTGATCCACTAATACAAGCACGAATAGAAGAAATATCGTATTCTTTTAAAAGCGGACTATTTAAAAGAGCGATATAAATAGTTGGTGCCCCTGGAAACAATGTCACTTTATGCTTCTTAATCGCTTCAAAAACCATTTTCATATCAAACTTTGGAATAAGGACCATTTTGTATCCTTGCATAATACTTAAATTCATAACAGCTGTCATACCATAAACATGGAAAAATGGAAGAACCCCAAGAACGACTTCTTCTCCTTCTTTGCAATTATATAACCATTGAACTCCCATTAACGTGTTAGAGACGAGGTTTTTATGCGTTAACATAACTCCTTTCGGAAATCCGGTTGTTCCTCCTGTGTACTGTAAAAGAGCTAGATCATTTTCAGGATCACAAGGCACCTCAACATTCGTATTCACTTCTTTTTCTACTGAATTCCAAAGATGAATCGTTTCACTCTCTGATACTTTCACAACTAAATTCGACTGTTTTTTCTGCACAAATGGATACAATAGATTTTTAGGGAATGGTAAAAAGTCTGCAATACGAGTTACGATAATATGCTCAATTTTTGTAGCAGATTGAACATTCGTTACTCTTGGAAACACTAAATCGAGACAAAGAATTACTTTTGCTCCCGAGTCATGAAGCTGATATTCTAATTCCCTTTCTGTATACAGTGGATTGGTTTGTACTACGATACCTCCCGCAAGTAATGTACCGTAATAACCAATTACAGCTTGCGGACAATTCGGCAACATAATAGCAACTCGATCACCCTTTTCCACACCGAGCTTTTGAAGATAATTTGCAAACCGCTTCACCTTATCATGGAAGTCCGAAAACGTAATATCCTTCCCTAAAAAGTGAAGCGCTTTCTTTTATGGGTAGCGAGAAGCCATCTGTTCTACATATCTATGAAGCGGCTGAATATCATAAGAAACCGTACTCGGAATTTCCTCTGGATAACTTTTCAACCATGGTTTTTCCACCTTCATTCCCCCTTCAAATACATAAAAAATAAATGAATGTTCATTCATGATGGTTATTTTCATTATATTATAGTCACCATAGCGTTACAATCATAATATTCTGACTTTTATATAACTATGCTTTACTTCATTAACTTCTTATTATATGTAGAAACTCTCTTAATCTTAAAAGAGTAAGAGAGTTTGTCATTAACTTAATCTTATAATTGTTAATACCGCTCCTGGGGTAGTTGTTGATAATGTCGCAACAGCTAACAAACCAAATAATTGCAAGCTAATAGCATCTCCTGCTGCAAGAGTTGTAATAATTGTTGCACTAAATGATGTGGTTGCTACCGCAGGAGAATTTATTGTCCCAGCAAGTGCCCCTCCATTAATTGTAATCCGTGAACTGACTAATAATGAAGCCGTTATATTAATTGTATATGAAATATAATAATTACCAGCATTTGCAACCGTAAATACTGTGTTTCCACCAGAAACAGTAATTCCTGGACCGATGTTTTGATTATTTGGAAGCGGGACATTCGTTCCACCAAGAACTACCGATATCGCTGTTCCCGACGTATTATTTGCAAATGCATATGTCGCCGTGATACTTGTACCTGTAGCCCCGGTTGAACCCGTTGAGCCCGTCGCTCCTGTTGCTCCTGTCGGACCGGTTGAACCCGTCGTTCCCGTTGGACCTGTTGAGCCTGTTGCTCCCGTTGGGCCTGTCACTCCTGTTGAACCCGTCGCTCCCGTTGCCCCTGTTGAACCTGTCGCTCCTGTTGGGCCTGTCGCTCCTGTTGGACCCGTTGCCCCTGTTATTCCTGTCGCTCCCGTTGGGCCTGTTGCTCCTGTTATTCCTGTCGCTCCCGTTGGACCTGTGTCGCCTGTTACTCCTGTCGCCCCCATTGGGCCTGTGCCACCTGTTGCTCCTGTTGCTCCCGTTGGGCCTGTGCCACCTGTTGCTCCCGTCGGACCGGTTGGACCAACCTTAGGAACTGTCCCATCGCAACTAAAACAGCATGAATCAACATGTACACCATTTTGATTATTACACCCACAATATCCATTTACGTTATTGCTCCATGAAGACATGTTGATCACTTCCTTTACATTCGATCTTTTTAGCGCAATCACCGACTTAAAAAACACCTATCTAAATAACAAAGAAATACTTTGCCTAGTTGGGGATAAAACACAGATTTCCTCCATACATTCTAGTAATTATTACATGCGATTCACTCTCCTTTTGCTTGTACTTTCGCCTTATCTCCACAGACTATTAACAATACACATTACACTATCGTACACAGCCACTTTCCCATTTAAACTTTCCACATTCGCCAATATTTTTAGTAAAGAGGCTTATTCTTCATAAATAGCGACTATAATATATAAAAATCCGTATAGTTCGTTATTTTTCGTCAAAATTTTAAAAATATATTGACACTTAAAATATCCTCATAGTATGATTTGGGTGTTGTAATTGATAACCATTTTCACTTATGGTACTAGTTACAAAAAACACTTAATTTGGGGGCAAAAGATGAAGAAAATTCTCAGTATTTTCATAGTAGTTCTTCTATTCGCTGTTGGATGCGGACAGCAAAAAGAGGAGAAAAAAGAAACAAAAGCGGACAATAAAAATCAAGCTATAACAATTAAACACGCTGAAGGGGAAACGAAGTTAGATAAACCAGCAAAAAAAGTAGTTGTACTTGAGTGGGTATATTCTGAAGACTTATTAGCACTTGGTGTTCAGCCAGTAGGGATGGCAGACATTAAGAATTATAATAAATGGGTAAATACAAAAACAAAACCGAGTAAAGATGTTGTAGATGTAGGGACACGTCAACAACCAAACTTAGAAGAAATTAGCCGTTTAAAACCAGACTTAATTATTACAGCTTCATTCCGTGGTAAAGCAATTAAAAATGAATTAGAGCAAATTGCACCAACAGTTATGTTTGATCCATCAACAAGCAATAACGATCACTTTGCTGAAATGACAGAAACATTTAAACAAATTGCAAAAGCAGTTGGAAAAGAAGAAGAAGGTAAAAAAGTATTAGCTGATATGGATAAAGCATTCGCTGATGCAAAAGCAAAAATTGAGAAAGCAGACTTAAAAGATAAAAACATCGCAATGGCACAAGCATTTACTGCTAAAAACGTACCAACATTCCGTATCTTAACTGACAATTCTTTAGCTTTACAAGTTACAAAAAAATTAGGTCTAACAAATACTTTTGAAGCAGGAAAATCTGAGCCAGATGGTTTTAAACAAACAACTGTAGAATCATTACAAAGTGTACAAGATTCAAACTTCATTTACATTGTAGCGGATGAAGATAACATTTTTGACACGCAACTAAAAGGCAACCCTGCTTGGGAAGAATTAAAGTTCAAAAAAGAAAACAAAATGTATAAATTAAAAGGCGACACTTGGATTTTCGGTGGTCCTGAGTCTGCAACATCTTTAGCAACACAAGTAGCAGATGTAATGACAGCGAAGAAGTGATTACACAATGAATAGCTTACAACATACACTTCGAGCAAGTCTTGTATTCGGAGGAGGAGCAGCTCTCTTGCTCCTCCTTTTCTTTATTCATATCGGACAAGGTCAAGCAAACATTTCCTATAGTATGATTATTGATGCTCTTATCTCACCGAACCAATCACTAGAACATCAAACTTTAATTATGCTTCGATTACCTAGAGCTGTAATTGCCATTTTAGCTGGAGGCGCTCTTGCTGCATCAGGGGTTATTTTACAAACGTTAACGAAAAATCCACTTGCTGAATCCAGTACAATGGGTATTCACTCTGGCGCATATCTCTTTCTAGTAGCGGCTACAATTTTCTTACCGAAAGATTTACAAATTAATTCTCTTCTGTTCACATTTATCGGTGGTGCTATTACTGCTTTATTTGTATACCGTATTTCTGGTGGAAAAAAGGGAACCCCACTTAGAATGGCATTAGCTGGTATGGTCGTTACATTAATGCTCTCTGCCTTTACCGGAACGATGCAGCTTTTCTATGAAAATGAAACAGCTGGTTTATTTTTATGGGGAGCTGGCTCTCTTATTCAAAATAACTGGGATGGCGTTCAATTTGCCTTTTCCATTTATCATTATTTCTTTCCTAGTTTTACTATTTATGTCTCGTAAACTCAACATTCTCTTACTTGGTGATGATGTTGCTATTTCTCTTGGTGAAAAAACAGCAGTAACACGTCTTATCGCCTTCATTGCTGCAATCTTTTTAACAGCAGTAATTGTTACTGTTGTTGGACCAATTGGCTTTGTCGGCTTAGTTGCACCTCATTTAATGCGCCTTATCGGATACCGTCAACACTTTACTCTTCTTCTCTCTTCTTTCTTATGGGGGGCAGTATTATTGCTTGGAGCAGATGTTGTCGGTAGATTAATAGATCCAACCGGTGCAGAACTTCCTGTTGGGGCAGTCACAGCAATGATTGGATCTCCTTGGCTTATTTACTTAGTGTATCGAATGATGAAATCGAAACAATATATGAATGATAACGGTGCGAATGCAGCTGGAGCTAGTTCCCGCTATTACTCTTATAAAAAGGTAATCATTATATCTATCACACTTTGTATTGTGACGATTGCTCTTGGTGTTACAATCGGTAGTAACGCTTATATCGAAAGCATTACTAATGTTATATCAGGTCAATTAACACAATTTGACAAAAATATGATGATGAATCTTCGTTTACCAAGAATGCTCGTTGCTGCTATTGCTGGCGCATGCCTTGCAATAAGTGGGCTTGTTTTCCAAAGTATATTACGAAACCCACTTGCCGATCCTTCTATTATTGGTATTTCATCGGGAGCTGGTGTCGGCGCTTTAACGATTATGTATGTCTTTCCTGCACTTCCTGGTTTCTTCCTACCAATTGGTGCATTTATTGGCGGACTACTTGCAGTTGGAATTGTCCTCTTCTTCTCTTGGAAATCAGGATTTAGTCCAACAGCTCTCGCTTTAATAGGGATTGGTATTTCTGCGCTTGGCTCAGCAATTATTCAAATCTTTATCGTTAGAGCCAATTTGAATGTTGCCGCTGCTTTAACATGGTTATCTGGCAGTACGTATGCAAGAGGGTGGAATCACTTAGAAAATATCATTCTATCTCCATCTCTAATTCTTGTATTCATTATCTTTTTCTTAATAAAACAACTTGACGTTCTCGTACTGGGAGACGATTTAGCAACTGGACTTGGGCAACCAGTAAATAAAACACGTCTTGCTCTAATTGTGCTAGCGACACTACTTGCGTCAGTAAATATCGCTGCTGTCGGTACAATTGCCTTTTTAGGCCTTGTCGCACCTCACTTAGCAAGAATTGTTGTTGGTATGAACCATCAAAGACTATTCGTTTGCTCAGCACTGTTTGGAGCAATTCTTCTTTCCATTGCTGACTTACTCGGCCGAACAATCGCATATCCGAAAGAAATTCCTTCTGGTCTTGTCGTCGCTGTACTTGGAGCACCTTATTTCTTATGGTTGATGAGGAAGAGTGGGAAGAAAGTTAATTAAAAAGGAGGCTTCTTGTTAGAAGCCTCCTTTTTATATACTAAATAAAGTGAAACTTTAATTAGTGGGGGGTTCTTCATCCCCACTGATTATTAACCCAAACCAATTGGGCTTTTATGAGCAGTGGATCTCCCACCTAACTTCTTTGCTCCAGCCGAATCTTGAGGTGGGAATTTTACTGCAGGTGAATAGCGGGATAAATTACTCTGATCTCACTAATTTTACAGATTTAGTCCCTCCCATAAACTCATGATGTACAGTTAATGTGCTCTCCTCAAGTTTCAAATCAACCTTCTGTTTTCTTTCTCCCATTAAAAATACAAGCTCTATGGAAATAATCCCTTGGTCCACACTTAATATTCGAAAGTCTCCTATAGTAGTCCCTTTCCCAAAAATATTATGTTCCATAAATTCTCCGCCTGTTTTCTCACTATTAATAGATTCTATTTCCAACCCAACTGGCCTGTCTGTACTTTCTGATGACATCCAAGACCCCTTTAACTTTCCAATATCAGCCTCTTTTTTCTTTTCATTTTTTAACTCTTCCTCTTTTTTCTTAACTTCTGCTTGTTGAGTTAGTAAGCCATCTATTTGCTTATTCAGCTCTTCGGCCCGTTGATTTTCCGAAATAAATTGTTGATTTTGGCCAGTATCTTTAACAATTTTATTTACTATCCCTTTAGCCTCTTCATACTTTTTATCATTCTTTAACTTCTCTGCCTTTTCCAATTGACCTATATATTGACCTTTTAACTCTTTATGCTCTATGAGCGAATCTTTTTGTTCTTTCGCTTGACTTTGAAGGATTGCGGAACCATCTTTCATCTTTTCTACTTCTTGAAACAAACCTATTGCTTGTTCTATATTTCCACTCGATTTCTCTTTTATCGAACTTATCATCTTAGTAGTTTGGTCTTTTAATACCTTTGCTTCTTTATCATCCTTTTTCTCTTCTAATGCTAGCTCAAATGATGCTACTGCCGTGTCATATTCTTTACTCGCTAACGCCAATTTCCCTTGATCCATTGCTTTTTTATAGGTTTCATTGCTACATCCTACCATTAAAAATAAAATTATGATTCCTAAAATCAATCTTTTCATAATATCCCCCTGAATTAATATAATTCTATATACACTCAATAGTATCATAAAATTTATATATAAAATTTTAAATACCATTATTAAAACATAAAGGGAACTTGTCATTTCTTCTCAAACTTAATCTATGAACATAAGTAGAGGGGGATAACAATAATGTACCAAACAATTGAAGGCTTCTTGCAATCATGGACATACGAAGCAGAGTCTACTCAGAAAATGCTTGATTCATTAACCGATGCATCTTTATCACAAGAAATTGCACCTGGACATTGGACGTTAGGAAGAGTCGCTTGGCATATCGTGACGGCAATTCCTGTTATACTATCTGGCACAGGGCTAAAGTTTGAAGGAGAAACGAAAGATTATCCTGTCCCAACTTCTGCAAAAACAATTGCAGATGAGTACCGTAAAGTGAATGCGGCTTTTGTTGAAGCACTTCAAAGTAAATGGACTAATAAAGATTTAGCAACTATTAATGACTTCTTTGGTCGCCCTATGCCGAATTCTATATTTTTAATGACACTTATTAATCATCAAAATCATCACCGCGGGCAAATGACGGTTTTAATGCGACAAGCCGGCTTAACAGTTCCTGGCGTATATGGCCCCGCAAAAGAAGAATGGGCTGCGGCTGGAATGGAAGCTCCTAAAATGTAACGACAAAAAAGACAAGGTGTTTACACATCTTGTCTTTTTCTGTAACTTGTTTCATGTGAAACTATTTTTTCTAAATGGTTGTTTCATGGAATATATAGGTTAAAATGAATACATATTACGAAGAGGGGTAACCAAATTGAATACAAAAAATAAAAAAATAGCTATGGGAACTATTTTACTAACTTCTATTATTGGAGTTATTAGTGTATCTCTTTATTTCACCTATTATGGTACCCCTTGGGGAAAACAAACAGCAATTACGGAATCAAAAGAGTATATTACAAAATATTTTAATCTAGATGCAGAGGTCAAAAACACTTCTTACGATGCTAAAATGAATAGCTATGCAATCGCCTTTGAAACAAATAAAGACGGAGAGTTTACTATCGAATATAAAAGTCCTAATAACTTTAATATTTCTCCAGAAGTACAAGCGTATTTAAGCAAACACTCCAAATTTACAGAGTAGTAACGAAGCATACATATACAAAAAAGGAGTTAGTATAACACCAACTCCTTTTACGTATTCTTATCATACTGCTATATCTTCCTTCTCTATATTTTTAATGCCGTAATACGCAATCACAACTCCAATTGCTGCGAGTGCTAGTTGAAGGGGAAGAAAAGTTGCTGTAGAAAACTCTGGGTTGCCATTCATTGCAATTGTGACAACGATAAGAGATGAAACAATTGTAGTTGGCACGGAGCGTTTACGCATTCCGAAATATAATGGGATTAAACTCATCCCCGCAGTTGCAATGGCTAAAGGAACTAGTTTTATTCCTTCTTGCATCAATTGATCTACTGTAAATGAATTAGGAAGAATTGAAAAATAGCTATCTATACCAAAGAAAACTCCTACTACTAAAATGTTAGATACAATAACTGTTATAAATGTTACTATCGCTGTAATAGCCAACTTACTAGCCATCATTTTCTTCCGATTAATAGGGTAAGAAAACATAAGTAGTATTGTTTTATTTTTATATTCACCAATTATTAGCCTTGCGATTAATACACTACCAAAAACAATAAACGTTGCTCTTACTATTGTGCTAGCCATTAACAATATCGTCTCTGGATTCCTTATTTCTGCATCACCTTCTACTTGAGCAATGATGCTCACAAAGATCATTAATGCCAGTATAACAATATTTGCAATAATTGCTCTCTTCACGTACCAACCAAGCTTAAACTTTTTCAATTCTAGCTTCATTAAATGTAGCATGATAGTGTCCTCCTTCCTCCTAAGATTTAATCAATATAAATGACTCCTGTTTCACTTAAAATCTTCGCTTCATTTTTTGCATCACCAATCGTTCCTACTTTTATTTTTTCTGTACTTTTATCTTTCTTAAGTCCTTTTAAATCTACTATTACGTCAGCCGAATTACTTTTAGCCATAAGCTTCAATGATGCCGGGACACCTTTATACCGTACGCCAATATCCCCTGATTTTGTTTCTATAAATAATGATTTTCCTTCTATCATATCTTTCAGCAATACTTCCCCAGATGTTGAAGTGATGTTCATATTTGAGTTACTTACATTTGTGATATAGTTATCACCAGTCGTAGACTTTATATTTAATTCTTGTAATGAACTATCTTTTAACATTAAATCTCCTCTTTCGGATGTAAATTCACCCTTCTCTGCCGATAGTCCTGTAATCATTCCATCTCCAGATTTGCCTTTTATCACGATGCTTTTTACTACTATATCGTTTATTTTCACATCACCCGATTTATTATTTAATACAATTTTATCTATCTCTTTCTTCGGAATAGCTATACATATACTATTTTTCTTTCTAAACGTAAAACCATAAAAAAATCTGTTCACCTTTTGTTTTTGCTTAATCACAATTTTATTTTCGTCATTTTCTATTTTGACAGGATCTATCTCTTTATCTGCTTGTTCACCTTGAGCAGAAATTACTATTTTATTAGCGTCTGTACTTTTAAACTCAAGATTCCAATTTTCATTGTCTACTTCTATTGCTTTTATATTATTTATATCAAAAGACTTTTCTTTCTTAAAATCTTTCCCCTGAAATACCTTAATACCAAAAACTACACTAGCAATTGTAATGAATAATATTGCAATTACTATCATTTTTTTCACTATTCATACCCCAGTTCGTTTTTGTTTTAAGCTTGCTTCACGCCACATCTATCTTGTCAATTTTACGAAACGATAGATAGCTAATGAAAATTCCTAATAAACAGAGCACGATTGGGATAGCTATAAAATCAAACATACTTACTTGACCATTTCCAGGACCAACGTTACTGTTCATCATCATCCCAATTATTACTGCAGAAGTAATCGTTGTCGGTGTTGATTTCTTTCTCATTCCAAAAAATAAAGGAATTAAACTAATACCAGATATCATAAATGCACTTATAATAGTAGCTGGAACGATAGCTATTATTTCCCCCATCGTAACAGGCGTTTCAAGTAGTCCCATTATTGGATTCATACAGAATATGAGCAAACTAATAATGAAAGTAGCGATAATCGTGCTCACAAAACAAAAACAAAAAACAATTGTTAATTTCGCACTCATTAGCATTTTCCTTTGCAGTGGATACATAAATAGTAGCTGTATTGTTTTGTTCTTGTATTCATCAATCACTAAGCGTGATAAAATAACCGATGCAAAAATAATAAATGTAATTCTAATAAGAATATTTGCTAAAGACATGTATTCCATATAGCTAGAGAACATCAAATCATCCTCTACCTTAGATCCCCACGCCATAAGGCTTACTGCAGCGAAAATTGCTATAATACAAATTGCTACCCCTTTAAAGTAACTAGATAATTTATGTTTCTTCCATTCGAGCTTCATTAATTTAAACATATAAATTACGCCTCCATTCTTTATATACCTGTCTCTATGCTACTAACATTCTAATTCCAGCAGTAACGAAGCTTAACATTCCTATCACTAGTACACTGAACAACCATTTCCGCCCTGGTTTTCTATAATATAAAATTCCACTTATTAGCATTACGATAAATCCACTTACCAGGTTCAGCCACAGTCCATTAAGCATGAATACCTTCTCCATCCATTACATTTAAGAAATATTCTTCTAAGGAACTATGTTTCTTATTAATACTTTCAATTTCCACATCGTTCATAATAAGTGCTTTTGAAATGGCCTGCTGAGACGCTAACGTATCATAAACCCGAATCATGTTTCCACTCATTATTTTGTAGTTTTTTATACCAAGTTTATCTTCTAAAATATAAGTTGCACGTTTCACATCAGGAACAGTGATTTCAATATACTCTGTTTGTTTTCCGTTAATACTCTTCATTGAAACTTCTTTTATTAGTTTTCCATTTTGAATGACACCAATTGTATCCGCCATTAATTCCATCTCACCTAAAATATGGCTAGAAACTAATAATGTAATGCCATATTCTTTGCAGAGCATTTTAAATAAGTCTCTTAATTCTTTAATACCAATTGGATCTAAACCGTTAATGGGTTCATCTAAAATGAGTAATTCTGGCTTTGTTACGATTGCCCTTGCAATACCGAGTCGTTGTTTCATTCCTAATGAAAAATCTTTTACTTTTTTATTATCTATACCTTGCAGCTTCACTAAATGTAAAGCATGGTCAATTTCATTTTTATCGTAATAGCCCATATATTCACAATGTAATTCTAAGTTTTCTTTCGCCGTTAATTTATCATAAAAGATTGGATATTCAATAATCGTCCCCATTCTCTTTAATACTTCATAAGATGTATCTGTTAACTTCTCACCGAAAATTTCAATCTCACCGCTCGTCGGTTTTATTAAATTTGTAATCATTTTCATAATCGTTGTTTTACCAGCACCGTTTGGTCCTAAAAAACCGTAAATTTCTCCTTTTTTCACATGCATGTTAACACCGGAAATAACTTCTTTCCCTTTAAACACTTTCGTTAACTGATTTGTTTTTAATATATATGTCATGTTACTTTCCCCTTTCGCAATACTCTATATTTCTATAATAGACAACGGAAATCTCTTTTTTCTTACCCGTTTCTTACAAATTCCTTACGCTGAAAAAAAGCTTGTAGAATCTACTGCTCTACAAGCTAAAACTGTATCTTTGTTAATACAATTGTAAAAATTGTTTTTTCATACGGTTTACTAGAAAGATGGATTTTCCCGTCCATCGCTTCCACAAGCCGTTTCGTAATCGTTAATCCGAGACCACTTCCTTGGTACAATCTATTTCTTGAATCTTCAAGTGTGTACATACGCTCAAACACTTTATCAATATGAGATTCATCAATCCCTTTTCCTTTATCCCATACATCTATATACACGCCCGTGTCATCATCTCTTAACGTCATACCAAGTGCCTTTCCATCGTCTCCATATGTAATTGCATTTGATATTAAATTATTCAATACCCTACCTAATACTTCTACATTTCCAAGTGCGTATATATTTCTTTCTGGTATATCAATATGAACCTGAAAACCTTTCGTCGTCACTAAATCATAAAATGATAAAATCTTCTCGCGGCAAACTTCATTCATATTTACTTTTGTCATTTCAATTGCTTTGTCACCAGATTCTAATTTTGCCAAGTCAAAAAACTTATGAATTAACTCCATCACTTCTAGTGTTTTCGTATGCACTTTTTCAAGTAATATTTGTTGTTCTTCTTTATTTATCGTTTTATCCTTATTTAACATTTCTGTATATCCAAGAATAACTGTTAGTGGTGTTTTCAAGTCATGCGAAATATTTGAAAGCATTTTTCTCATCGAAATTTCTACTTTTGCATGATCTGCATTCGTTTTCTGTTTTGCATCTAATAATTGATTAATTGCCACTAATAATTTTTGCAATTCTAGATCATCTGTCATAACGAGTAACGTCTCGCCTGTTTTGTCATTTACAATACTTTCTAACTTTTCATATGTGTATCGTAAATTTTCACTACTATTTTTTCTCATTCTATATTGCATATAAATAACACATAACAATATAAAAATAATACCTATTAACAAATTGACCATATTACATCACTTCCAACTTATAGCCGATGCCCCATAACGTTTTAATATATTCTGGATTAGATGGATCACTTTCGATTTTCTCACGCAATCTTCTCATATGAACATTAATAACGTTATCGTCACCGTAATACTCTTCATTCCAAACTAATGTATATATTTGCGCTTTCGTAAATACACGATTTTGGTTCTTTACGAATAGCTTTAAAATCTCAAATTCTTTTAAAGTAAGTTTGAGAGACTTCCCGTTTTTTTCAACTGTAAAATTAATTGGATCAATTGTTAAATCACCAATTTGAATCATCTTTTCTGTTGTTTCTGTAGCCGAATATTTCGTAGACCTCCGAATACCCGCTTTTACACGTGCAGCTAATTCAATCATAGAAAACGGCTTACAAATGTAATCATCTGCTCCAAGTCCTAATCCAACAGCTTTATCAACATCTGTATCTTTTGCCGACATCATTAAAATCGGAACAGCACTTTTTTCTCGAATGATTCGTACAACTTCTAAGCCATCTAGCTTTGGCATCATAATGTCAAGGATAATCAAATCAAATGAACCTTTTAAATATGTGTTCACGCCTTCCTCTCCATCAGACGCAATTGTTACTTGAAAACCCTCTTTTATTAAATACTTTTCCACCATCTCTTGAATTGAGATATCATCTTCAACTAATAAAATATGATGTGACATATGTCTATCCCCTTTTTACAAACGTTAACAATCCAATTGTATCGTAACTACTACAGACTGGAAACAATTATATGAATTTTCAAACCAACTTCCCTTCCTTCCTTAACAATGATATGATGAAATTCACTACGATTGTTCATAATTAACTTTATATAAAGGAGACTTATCATGTCAGAAAACAAAAAAGTAAGCTTAGCTGATTTAATGCGCGAACAACTTGCTAAGAAAAAGCAAGGAAATGGAAATGGTCAAAATGCAAAAAATCAAAGCCAAGAAACGAAAAAATTACAAAACCAACAAACAAAGAAAACAAACAACCAACGTAGACGTACAGGTGTGTAAATGAACGGACAAAAACGTTCTAATATCGCGCCCGGTCTTGAAGTTGATATTGTATTAAAACAAGATCAACGAACAGGCAAATTAACACGTGGAATTGTAAAAGATATTTTAACAAACTCCCCTTCCCATCCGCATGGCATTAAAGTGCGATTGCAGGACGGACAAGTCGGTAGAGTACAAAATATCGTTCAATAAGAAAAGGAGCTCAAGTAAACTCGAGCTCCTTTTCTTTATTAACCTTTAATTTTCTCGATGAAAACTACTTTTAAGTAGTCTCCTTCTTTAAATTGATCAATGGTACGGAAATCTTCTGGTAAAGAATGTTCTTCTAATATTTTATATTTTCCATTCATTTCTTTAAAGGCTGTATCGATAAAGCCTTTAAACTTTTTCATATCGAATGCGCTACAATTTGTAGAAGCAACGATAATACCGTTATTTTCTGTAATAGCAATTGTTTCTTTTAATAAATTTTTATAATCTTTTGCTGCACTAAATGTATATTTTTTTGAGCGGGCGAAGCTTGGAGGATCAAGTACGACCATATCAAATTTCATCTTTTTCTTAGCTGCATATTTGAAGTAAAGAAATACATCTTCTACAATAATATCTTGTGCTTCATAATCAACTTCATTTACACTAAACTGCTCAATCGTTTTACTTAAACTACGATTTGCAAGGTCAACACTCGTCGTTTTACTTGCTCCGCCAAGCGCTGCAAATACAGAGAAAGCACCTGTATAAGAGAACATATTTAACACTGTTCTTCCCTTTGCATATTTATCACGAATTTGTTTTCGAACGTTACGTTGATCTAAAAATACACCAACCATTGCCCCATCATTTAAATAAACCGCAAAGTTCACACCGTTCTCTTTTACGATAAGTGGGAACTCGCCGCGCTCTCCTGCTACGAAATCATCACCCTCAATATATTTCCCTTTCGTATCAAAACGCTTTTTCTCATAAATACCTTTAAAGTTTGCTACTTTTTGAAGAGCGGCTATAATCTCATCTCTGAAAGTGTAAATCCCTTCACTATACCAACTTACTACGTAGTAGCCATCATAATAATCGATAATTAGTCCTCCAAGACCATCACCTTCACCATTCACCACACGGAATGCTGTCGTATCACTTGATTTATAAAATTGCTTTCGTTTATGTAGGGCAGATTTGATTTTACTTTCAAAGAAAGATTGATTAATTTGTTCACTCTCTTTTCTCGTTAAAATCCAGCCGTATCCTTTATTTTGCTTTCCATAATAACCTTTTCCGACAAAGTTGTTCTTCTCATCTACTACTTTGATGATTGTTCCTTCTTCACGAACATCATTTAAATTTTGAATCGCATCTTTTAAAATAAGCGGATATCCACTTTTAATTTCTTTTATAAATTTCGGTTTTATTTTTACAGTTACTTCTAATCGCATATAATAACTTCCTTTCCATTTGCATGCTTTCTCTACAGGAAGCATTTGAAAAACGAGACTGAAAAAACAGCCTCGTTTCACTATACCATATTATTGCTTTGCTAGTACAACTAGCTCATTCTCGCACTTAACCGCCACATATTTACTATGTTTTGAAATGAAAATCTCACTGTCCAAAATAATAGAAAAAAACTTATATATTTCACATTTACCATTGACAATGATAATGATTTTCATTATCATTTGATGTATATGAGTTCTTGAAAATATAGCTACATTTATAGGAGGAATAAACATGATTATTGTTACAAATACAGCTAAAATTACAAAGGGAAATGGGCATAAATTAATTGAGCGTTTTAATAAAGTAGGTAAAGTTGAAACGATGCCAGGCTTTTTAGGTCTAGAAGTTCTTTTAACACAAAATACAGTTGATTATGATGAAGTAACAATTAGCACTCGCTGGAATGCAAAAGAAGATTTCCAAGGTTGGACAAAGAGCGCTGCATTTAAAGATGCTCACTCACATCAAGGCGGAATGCCAGAATATATTCTTGATAATAAAATTGCTTACTATGATGTAAAAGTTGTACGTATGCCAATGGCTGCAGCACAGTAAGAACAGTCCTTTTTTAAAGTATAGAATATGAGAAGCGTTATCTATCACTTCTCATATTCTATACTTTTTTCTTTAATTTCTTTTTACTAATTTTGCGTGTACAACTAGCCTTCCAGCCTCTGGATCAAGAGCATAATCACAAGTAGAAAGTGTTACGATTTCATCATTAGCCGTCAATTCCGTATCCGTTTTGTACAGTGATTTTTCTTGAATTTCCTTTAAGAACGATGCATATGCTGCATCATTTCCAAAATCCGTTTCAATGTAATAAAAGTCCGTTGTTGTCGTGTATACTGAAAAAACTTCAACGTCGTATCCTTCAAATAATGTATCGTAATATAATTTACGATGAGACATAAAAAAGTCTTCATCCAACATTTTTTTTAAACTACCAAACATAGAACCATCTTTCATACGATGGCCATATAAAATCGTATTTCGATTTTGAGATTTCACATCATTACGATGGTCCATAAAAATGCTTCCCGCTCTCATATCTTCACCTTTATAATTACGAAATAAATAGTAATCATTATCTTTTGCTTGAACGATTGGATAATTAATTTGTGTATCATCCATCGTAATCCATCCGACTATCTCTGGATTAATTTTCTGGAGATCCTGAAACTGTTTACGTACCTCTCCATTTTCTGATTTTTCTTCCATTGGACTTCTTTTATAAATATGTTGTGCCTCAGCCATTACTTTACGATTTTCATAATAATCCATGAAAATCCCGCCCAACTCATACATTGAATAGAAAAAGATTCCTAAAAACACAATTGTAAGTATGCGTTGAAAAAAAGAATTCTTTTTCCGTCCTTTCTTACTATTCAAATTATCACCTCAAAACGGATTATGCTCAGCCTTTAGATTCCCATAGGTACCATGTACAATCCGGTATCTTCATCCTGCTTTACAATGACATCTACACCATATATTGCTTTAACCATTTCTTCTGTTATTACATCATTAGGAATACCTTTCGTAATAATTTCTCCATCTTTCATAACGATAATATGGTCGCTATAACGAATGGCTTGATTAATATCATGTAATACCATTACAATCGTTAGTCCATGCACTTCATTTAACTCTTTCACTAACTCTAATATTTCTAACTGATAGTAAATATCTAAATATGTGGTCGGCTCATCTAAGAAGAGCATTGGTGTATTTTGAGCTAATGTCATCGCGATCCAAACTCGCTGCCTCTCTCCACCAGATAAAGCATAAATTGGCTTATCACGCTTACTTTGTAAATTCGTACATACTAGTGCACGCTCAATCGCTTCTCTATCTTCATCTGTTTGCGGAGAGAATATATTTTTATATGGCATACGCCCGAAGCTTATTAGCTTTTCCACTGTAATATCTGCTGGAGCCTCATTTTGTTGATGGACAACTGCTAGCTTTCTAGCAAACTCTTTCGGTTTATATTCACCAATCGCTTTCCCATCAAGTATTACTTCTCCACTGCTAGGAGCGTGGTTTCTAGACATGACACTAAGTAATGTTGATTTCCCACATCCATTCGGTCCAATGATTGTTGTAATTTTCCCAATTTCTATTTCACTACTAACAGACTTTAAACGATTTGTTACGTTATCGTATGAAAAGGTTACATTTTTAATTTCCATGAACTTTATCACTCTTTCTAAGCAAAAATATTAAGAATGGACCACCAATAACCGCCATAATTGTTGCTGCTGGAATTTCGTTAGGTGGCACAATTAACCTTCCAATTGTATCTGCCGTCAAAATTAATAACGCCCCTGCAAGCGCAGAAAATGGAATTAATACTTTATGGTCTGAACCGACTAATTGTCTTGAAATATGCGGAACTAGTAATCCTACAAAAGCAATAACACCTGCAATCGCTGTTGATACTGCCGCTAAGAGTACTGCAATGGCAGAAATAATAAGACGAACTCTCGTCACATGCAAGCCTAAGTTTTTCGCAGTCTTATCTTGTAGCGATAATAAGTTACACCAAGCTCCTACGAACAGAGCAAGAATAAGACCAATCGTTCCATAAGTCACCATTATTTCTACATCGCCCCACGTCTTCATTGTTATGTTAGAAGTCGTCGTTTGCTTAATACTCTTAATAAAATACCCACAAATCGTAACGAATGATTCATTTAATCCAGTAAACATTGCATTAATGGCAATACCAATTAAAATAATGCGAAGCGGGCTTAATCCTGATTTCCATGAAAACGAATAAACGAGATAACATGCAAGCGCACCACCTAAAAAGGCGAATACGGGTGTCCAGAAAAAGAATTGCGGGAACAACGTAATAATAACGAGTGTCATAAAACTTGCTCCTGAAGATATACCGATTACCCCAGCATCGGCGAGTGGATTTTTCATAACAGCTTGAAAAAGCACACCTGAAACAGCGAGAGCCGCTCCAGTGAACAACGCAATAATAATACGCGGGAAACGTAAATCTTTAATGACTGCAACATCTTCATTTCCACCTGTAAATATCCCTTGTACAAGTTCAACAATACCTACTTCTAAACTCCCTTTCATCGCTGACAATGATGTCATAACAATAAGCAATGCAGTAACAATGAGGAAACTCCAAGTTTTTTTATTCATTCTACTCTTCCTTTATATTAAAATGCATCACGGATACATCATTTTTTTCAATTCATCTAACGCTTCAATTGCTGCTAAATTGCCTGTCGTTCCAAATAAACGCTCTTCTAAATCGTAAACACGGTTATTTTTAACCGCAGCAAAGTGTTTCCAAATATCATTTGTTTTAAATTCTTTATCAAACATTTTTACAACTTCATCAGGCATACCATGAGCTGCTCGTAAAATAATATCTGGATCAGCTTTCTTTAAATACTCTGTATTAGAAGCTAAATATTCTACTTGTTCACCTTGCACAATATTTTTACCACCTAGTTGTTTCACTAAATCTCCAATATAAGAATGCTCTGTTGCTACTAAATAACTTCCCGGCACACCTAATAAAATAAGTACTGTCGGTTCTTTCTTTCCTTTTACTTCTTTTTGAATGCTAGCAACCTTTTTATCTAATTTAGTTACTACTGCTTCGGCCTGTTTTTCACGCCCATATTTCTTACCTAAATGGCTAATAGAACTTTGCATATTTTTCAAACTCGTTAAATCTAAAAAGTTTGCTTTCATACCCACACCATCAAAAACTGGCTTTAATTCATATTCAAGTGTTGTCACAGATAACACTTCTGAAGGCTTTAATGACTTTACCTTTTCCATATCTGGACTCATTGGATTCCCAACTTCAGGTAAACCTTTATATCGCTTCGGTAAAGTTTTAGAGCTTGTTGAAACGCCAACTAAATCTACTTCTAACGCATCCATAATTTCAGTAACAGCCACTGTTGTTGCAACAACGCGCTCTTTACTCTCACTCTTTACCTGCTTTGCTGTTTCTTTTTTTGGTGATGAGCACCCAGCTATACTCATTAACAAAATGATAGCCATTAGTACACTTGCAATTTTCTTCACTCTCAATCACCACTCCTTTCCATACAATATGAAACAAGTCTTGATGCACGCGAATATGCATCAAGACTCCAAAAATTACAATCTACCTGCTCTATATTTACAAACTAGTAAAGCAAGTGAACCTAGCAGTAACACCATATATAAACCAAGTTGTGCTGTATCTGCAGTTTTTGAGTTTTTCTCTTTTTTCGAATCATTTTTTGTATCTTCTTTTTTCTTCTGACCATCTGCATTTCGGTTAAAATCAGGAGTACCTACTGTTTTTACATTATCTACTTTCGGTGTAGTCACTGGATTTTTCGGTTCATTTTTCGGTTCATTTTTCGGTTCATTTTTCGGTTCCTCTTTAAGAGTTCCTAACGCGCCGATATTATTTGTATCAAATTGAATTTGCACATCGTAGAAATGATGGTAGTTCATCTCATCGATGTCTACCTTTACTTTTGCGTTTAATTTTTTAAATAGATCTTCTACTTCAAACTGTACTACTCGCGTATTTACATTTTTATCTTCGCTTACTACTTTCGCATCAGCGAATAGTTCATTGTTTTCCGTTTGGAATTTCGTAATCCACGCACTATTTTTCAGCGTCATCTCAATATATTTTTTACCATCTTTTACGATTAATTTCGCTGGATTTACAACATAGTCATTCATCTTTGAAATCTCATCTGTTTTATCTTTTAATACTTTAAATGTAATATCATATTGGCCATCTACTAAATTTTTCGGATCAACTATTACTTTCGGGTTATTATTTCCACCTTGGTTGTTGTTTCCACCTTGGTTGTTGTTTCCGCCTTGGTTGTTGTTTCCGTCTTGGTTGTCGTTTCCGCCTTGGTTGTTGTTTCCGCCTTGGTTGTCGTTTCCGCCTTGGTTCCCTAAGGCTTTAATACTGTCTTGATCAAATACAAATTGAACATCATAAAAATGGTGATAATTCATTGAATCAATATCTACTTTTACTTTTGCATTTAATTTTTTAGACAAATCGTTTACTTCTACTTCTACTACTCTTGTATTTTGTTCTTTATTTTCACTTAACACTTTTGCATTAACGAAAGAACCATTTTTCTCAAATTCAAATTTCGTAATCCATGTACTATTTGTTAATGTAAACGATACGTATTTCTTACCATCTTTTACTTTTAATACACCTGGGCTTTTTGTGTATGTGTTCATCATTGAGATTTCATCTGTTTGATCTTTTAACACTTTAAAGCCAATTCTGTATTCACCATCTTTAAGAGCTTTTGGATCAATTGTTGTGTTATTATCTTGGTTATCATTTCCACCTTGGTTGTTGTTTCCACCTTGGTTGTTGTTTCCACCTTGGTTGTCGTTTCCGCCTTGGTTGTTGTTTCCGCCTTGGCTATCTAACGGCTTAATGCTACCTTTATCAAATGCAAATTGAATATCGTAAAAATGGTGATAATTCATTGAATCGATATCTACTTTTACTTTTGCATTTAACTTTTTTGATAAATCTGATACTTCTACTTCCACTACGCGTGTATCAGCTTTTTTATCTTCACTTATTACATGTGCATCAACAAACGAACCATTTTTCTCAAATTCAAATTTTGTAATCCAAGAACTGTTCGTTAACGTAAATGATACATACTTCTTACCATCTTTTACTTTTAGCACACCTGGACTTTTTGTATATGTGTTCATCATTGAAATTTCGTCTGTTTGATCTTTTAATGCTTTGAAATTGATGCTGTATTCACCATCTTTAATTGTTTCAGCATCTGGTTTTTTATTTTCATCTGGTTTTTCTGCTTCCGGTTTTTCTGCTTCCGGTTTTTCTACTTCTGGTTTTTTCTCTTCATTTTTAATTTGTTCAAGTTTATCTTGTTCAAATAAAAGTTGTACATCATGCATTTGCTTATAATTTCTTGATGCCATTTCGATAAATACTTTTGTATTTAGTTTTTTAGATAAATCGTTTACTTCAAACTCTACTACTCTTGTATCTTTTTCCTTATCCTCACTCACTACTTTTGCATCAACAAATGCGCCATCTTTTTCCGTTTGGAAATTTTTAATTAATGAGCTACTTTTTAGTGTTACAATTGCTTTTTTCTTACCGTTTTCTACTTTTAATACTCCTGGATTTACCATGTAACTATTCATCTTAGATTCTTCATCTGTTTGATCTTTTAACACTTTAAATGGAATGCTGTACGCACCATCTGTAATTGTGTTAGAATTTGGTTGTTGATCTGGGTCAGGCTTTTGGTCGGGCTTCTGACCTGGATCGGTAGTTTCATTTGGATCTGGCTTATTAGCTGGGTCCTCTTTTTCATTTGGTTTTTCTACATGAATTGGTGTAATGCTATTTTGATCAAATGCAATACGAACGTCGTACTCATGATGATAATTTAAAAAATCAATATCTACTTTTACTTTTGCATTTAATACCTTCTCTACATCTTCTACATCAAATTCTACTACTCTTGTATCTTTTTCTTTATCTTCACTAATTACATTTGTCGCAACTAGCTTACCTGCTTTTTCTGTTTCAAATTTCGTAATCCATGAACTATTTGTTAATGTAAAGGATACTTTCTTTTTCCCATCCTTCACTTTTAAAGTTCCCGGACTTACTGAATATTGATTCATCATCGATTCTTCATCTGATGTATCTTTTAAAACTTTGAAGCCAATTGAATATTCACCGTCAGCCAACTTGGTAGCTGCTTGAACTGCAAGTGGTTGTAATGTTGATACGAATGTAAATATCATTAAAAACATAGCAACAATAATTTTTGTATACCTGTTCAATGGAACGACTCTCCCTTTTGAAAATTATTTAATACTGTTCCCATCAAATACAAAGCGAATATCATACGAAGCATTATAATTAATAATTGGAATATTAATTTTCACCTTGCCATTTAGTTTTTTTGACAAGTCAGCAACTTCAAATTCTACAACTCTAGTATTATCTTTTTTATTTTCACTTAACACGGTTGTTTCTACAAATTGACCATCTTTTTCTACTTGGAAACTTTTAATAGAAGCACTATCTTTCACTTTAAATGAAACATATTGTTTTCCATTTTTAACTGTTAATGTTGCTGGGCTTTCAAAATAACTATTCATTCTAGACGATTCATCTTTATCGCCTTTCCATACAGTAAAAGCAATATTATATTTTCCATCAGCTAGTTTTGTAGCAGCCTTTGCATCTTGTAAACCTAGTGTTGCGATAAATGTAAATAAAACAGCAAATACGGCAATAATCATTTTAAATTGTTTAAACATATATTCATCACCCTTCAAAAGATTTATTTACTCAATTTCACTTTACGAATTAAGAAAGCACCTGAAATAAGAATTAACACTGCAAACAATCCAATACGTGCTTCATCGCCTGTTTTTGGGTTATCTGTTTTTTCAGCTTTTCCATTTTCATTTTTTGTTTCTTTATTCACTTCTTTAGCTGTTTCCTTACTCTCTACTTTTGTTTTCTCTTCTTTTACTTGTGTATCTGTTTTCGCTTGATCATTATTTTTTGTTGTAGCAGCTACGCCATTATCGCCACCTACAGCTTTTACATTTGCATCAAAAGCAAAACGAATTGTGTAGTGGTGGTCATAGTTTGCACTTGGTACAACAACATGAATTTTTACAGCTGCCGGTTTGGATAAATCATCTACTTTAAACTCTACTGTTCTTTTATCTGCCGATTCATCTTTATTAACAACTTTCGCATCAACAAAATTTCCGTTCTCTGGTGCTTTAAATTCTGTAATCCAAGCACTATGATTCATCGGAACTTGTACTCTCATCTCACCGTTTTTCACTATTAATTTTGCCGGCTTTTCAAAATAGTCATTTGCCATTGAAGCTGAATCATTTTCCGCTTTTTGAATTACGTAATTAATATCGTAAGTACCATCAGCTAGTTTTGCTGAAGCATTCCCGTATGGCATTACAAGAAAAGCTAGCATACATACGAACGTTATAATAAAAGCGGGTAATACAGAAACCTTTTTCATTTTTTTTGTTTCCTCCTTGGTTATCTTTCATTTCACTTTTTCCGAAAATGATAATTATTCTCAATTCATAAAAAAAAAATAATCTCTTCTACCTATTATTTAATTAGCATTCTTTTATGTAACATAAGCATTATTGATTATCATTCTCATTTAATATTAAAAATAATATCTCACCCTATTCCTTATACGAAGGCATAGAAACTGAGAAAAAATTATAAAACGTATTTATTGATTATCATTCTCAATGTAAGTCAAAAAAATAAATTTTCTCTTCTCCTCTTCTTTCACCTCTTCCCATAACAACACTATAGTTATAGAAACCCCGTTTCCCTCACTTCCCTTCCAATATTTCCACAACTAAGTCAATCTTAGCCTACTCATAAATTTTTTGTCAACTATATTACGTATAAAATTTTTAATATCTAAATTTCTCTATATGCGGCTTTTTTTACAAAAAAAGAGACTTTCTATTATAGAAAGCCTCTTTTCTCTATTTTTCTACAGCAATTTCCTGCTTTTGAAACTTAGAAACTATATAACCAAATCCTATACCGATTATACCTGGAACTAACCAACCAATTCCTACACTATATAATGGAATCTTATCTAAAATAGGTGCTAGCGCTGCAATTTGAAGGTTTGCATTGTGTAACCCATCAAAGAAACTTATTGCAAATGCTCCTACAATCCCGCCCACATACATCGCTAATGGAAGACGAACGTAGTTTTCAACAAGTGATAATACGATAAGTACGATTCCAATTGGATAAATTGCGATTAAGATTGGTAATGCTAATGCATTTAACTGAGTTAACCCAAGGTTTGCTACCATAAATGCTAATACACAGAAAATGAAAACGACTTTTTGATAAGAAAGCTTTGGTAATAAGGAAGAGAAGTAATCACCACAAGCTGCAACAATACCTACAGAAGTTGTTAAACATGCTGCTGTAATTGCGATCCCTAGTAATAAAGTTCCGTAGCTACCAAATAAATGATTCACGACATTTGTTAAAATAATTCCTCCGTTTGCGCCCATTCCAAGTGACACACTAGAAGCTCCAAGATAAGCAAGTGCTAAATACACAAGTAGTAGACCAAGCGCTGCAATAAATCCTGCAAAGATTGTTACTTTTGCAATACTGTTTTTATGTGTAATGCCTTTTTCTTTTAACGCATGAATTACAACATTTCCGAATACCAGTGCCGCAAGTCCATCTAAAGTTAAATATCCATCAATAAATCCTTTAAAGAGAGGAGCACTATACGCTTCTGTCGGTGCACCAAATTCTCCAATTGGTGTAATAAGTGCTTTACCTACGATAATTGCAATAACAGCTAATAATATTGGAGTTAGCACTTTACCAATACGACCCACTAATTTCGAAGGATTTAAAGCTAAATAGAAAGTGACTGCAAAGAAAATAAGTGTAAAGATAACAAGTGGATATGACTGACCAGCTATCTCACTTGGTAAAAACGGTGCAATACTCATCTCATAAGCTACTGTTCCTGTACGCGGCACACTTACGAATACGCCTAAACATAAATAAATTGCAGTGATAAAAACAAGTGCGAATATAGGATGTACACGTCCTGCTAGCTCATTAATATCTCCCTTTAAAGCTATAACAATTACTCCTAATAAAGGTAGTCCAACGCCTGTTACGATAAAACCAAACAACGCAATCCATACGTCTGTTCCAGCGCCTTGTCCTAATGCTGGTGGAAAAATCATATTACCCGCACCAAAAAACAGTGCAAATAACATTAAACTTATTGCAAACATCTCTGAAAACTTTAAAGATGATTTCATTTCTACTAACCTCCTAAAATAATAAATTAACAAAATATTCTGAATTAAAATCCGTCACATATCCTCTTTCAAGCATACTTCCCCGTAAAAGAACGCAAAAAACACCCGTCCCTAATAAAGGGACGAGTGTTGAAATCGTGGTTCCACCCTTATTCTAATAAAATGAATTTATAACGAAATAAGCTCATTTTATAGCTCGTGTAAATTGATAACGGTTTTATCCGCCAAGAATTACAATGCATCATGTATGCAGTTCACTCTTGAAGTTTAGAGGTGGTAAGCTTGTCTTTTCGTATTAGGAAGCTCACAGCCTAAGGCTTCCCTCTCTGAGAATCGTAAAATACAACTCATGTCCTCATCATTACTTTTATAAAATATCTTGTCGAAACTTGTTGTTTTTTATTATATGGGCTATTTTTTAAAAAATCAATAGTTTTATTTTTTCTGACAAAAAAATATAGGGAGAAAAATTTTCCTCCCTATAACTGCCCTATTAAAATTTCTAACTCTTCAGCTGTAACGCTCCGCCACTTTCCAACTTCAAGCTCATTTAGCTCTATATTCATAATGCGTACTCGCTTTAGCTTTATTACAGTAAATCCGAAAGCACGACTCATTCTACGAATTTGCCTGTTCATTCCTTGCGTTAAAACGATACGAAATGTTGATTGATCGACTCTTGTCACTTTGCACGGCTTCGTCATTCCATCTTTAATCTTTACACCGCGGGACATCTCATCAATAAACCAGTCCGTAAAAGGTTTATCGACTGTGACAACATATTCTTTCTCGTGCTCATGATCACCATGTAAAATTTGATTCGCAATGCCGCCGTCATTCGTTAATAAAATAAGTCCTTCTGATGCTTTATCTAATCGCCCAACTGGAAAGATTCGCTCTGGGTAATTGATATAATCAATAATATTATCTTCAATATGATCGGCTGCTGTACAAGTAATTCCGACTGGTTTATGAAATGCGATATACACTTTTTCTTTCTCTTCTTTTACAATAACTTGCCCATCAATCGTTACCCTATCACCATCGCTTACGAGTGCACCGTGCGTACATATTTCGCCGTTAATAGCCACGCGTCCAGCTTTAATGAGACGATCTGTTTCACGTCTGGAGCATAATTTTGCTTCGCTTATGTATTGGTTGATTTTCATGTTCTATTCCTTTTCACATATATTAAAAGCGTCAATCTATGGCAATATCATTCTGCCACGATTGACGCTTTTTCACTTCGCAAAAACAACTAAATAAATAACCCCAATCACCAAAAATATTCCACAACAAGCTAACAATACTTTTGCAAGTTTGTCCATAAACATATAATGGTTTCCCCTTTGTTTCGTTGTTTTCTATTTTAATTCGACAACTGTTACGCCTAGGCCTCCCTCGCCCATGTCACCGTAACGGAAGGTTTTTACACCGCGATGCTTCTTCAAGTAATCTTGTACACCTTGGCGAAGTGCTCCTGTCCCTTTACCGTGAATGATTGATACGCGAGGATAGCTTGCAAGCTGGGCATCGTCTAAGTATTTCTCAACGCGCGCCATTGCATTTTCAAATCGTTCACCACGAAGATCAAGTTCTAATGAAACGTGATAGTCTCTACCTTTTACCGTTGCAACTGCTTTTTTCCTCTGTTTGCTTCGGTGTGTTAATGTATTCCATATTAGATTCTTTCACTTTCATCTTCAGAATACCGATTTGTACGCTCCACTCTGTATCGCTTACTTTTTCAAGTAGTTGACCTTTTTGACCGAACGTTAATACTTTCACTTCATCACCTGCACGTAACTGTTGTTTCGGTGCAGTATTTTTCACATTTACTTTTTGTTTCTTAACAAGCTCTGGCGCTGCGCCTTCTAGACGACTCTTCGCTTCAATTAGCTCGTGGTCTTTCACATTTGCAAGCTGTGCTTTACGCAATTGACGAAGTTCTTGAATAATGCCTTCTGCTTCTTTCTTTGCAGCTTCGACTTTTTCTTCTCCTTCTTTTTGCGCTTTTAATAATCGTTCATCACGATCTTCGTTAAATTCAATGATTTGACGTTGTAATTCACGATGCAGTTTTTCAGATTGTTTGCGAAGCGCTTCTGCTTCGTTCCAGTCACGCTCTGCGTTCTTCTGGCTTTCTTCTAACTTCGCAATCATATTTTCAATTTTATTCGTATCTGTACTAATGTGATTGCGTGCTTGCTCAATAACGCGATCAGATAATCCAAGACGTTTCGAAATTTCAAAGGCATTACTACGGCCTGGTACACCGATTAATAATTTATAAGTTGGACTTAATGTATTTACATCAAACTCAACACTCGCATTAATAACTTGCTCACGGTTATATCCGTATGCTTTTAATTCTGGATAATGCGTCGTTGCAACAACGCGAGCACCGCGATTACATACTTCATCTAAAATTGAAATGGCAAGTGCAGCCCCTTCCTGTGGGTCTGTTCCAGCACCTAATTCATCGAATAAAACTAAGCTTTCAAAATCAGCTTTTTCTAAAATATCAACGATGTTCACCATATGTGAGGAGAACGTACTTAAACTCTGTTCAATCGATTGCTCATCACCGATATCAGCAAAGATATTTTTGAATACACAAATCTCTGACTCATCCATTACTGGAATGTGAAGGCCAGATTGCGCCATTAACACACAAATACCAACTGTTTTCAGCGTAACTGTTTTACCACCTGTATTCGGTCCTGTAATAACAATTGTCGTGAAATCTTTCCCTAACATAATGTTATTTGGCACGATTATTTCTGGATCGATAAGCGGATGGCGTGCTTGTCTTAAGTCCATGTAACGCTCGTTATTTACAATCGGCTTTGTCGCTTTAATTCGCTTCGCATAAAAAGCTTTCGCAAAGATGAAATCAAGATTTGCAACTACTTCTACGTTTGATAAAACGATATCCGCTTCTACTGCCACTTCTTCTGTTAACATTAATAAGATGCGTTCGATTTCTTGTTTTTCTTTCACACGTGCTTCTTGCAGTGCATTATTTAATTCTACAATGACTTGTGGCTCAATAAATAACGTTTGTCCAGAAGCCGATTGATCGTGAACAATACCACCATATACGCCGCGATATTCTTGTTTTACTGGGATTACGTAACGTTCGTTACGAATCGTTACAATCGAATCAGACAGCATCTTTTGCGCGTTTGAAGAGCGCGTCATATTTTCTAACTTTTCACGAATACGACTTTCCGCAGTACGAATTTGAGTACGAATACCACGCAGTTTATCACTTGCGCTATCGACTACTTCACCGCCGTCACCGATGCAATTTGTAATTTTCTTTTCTAAATCATATAAAGATACAATTTGAGCGACGTGAGTTTCTAAAATCGGAAGCTCGACACCGTTATCAGCCATATCTTCAATGAAGCGTTTCATATTACGACTACCATACATCGTATTTGCAATATCAAGTAATTCATTTGGACTTAACATACTCCCAATTTTTGCACGCTTCACATTTGAGCGAATATCCGTAATACCACCTAATGGTGCACTACCTTTTAAACGAATAACTTTCGCTGCTTCATCCGTTGTATCTTGCATTTCTACAATTTCTTCAAAATCAGTGCTCGGCACTAAATGCTTCACTTTGTCACGACCAAGTGAAGATGCTGTATGTTCAAGTAATTGTTCTTTTACTTTATTGTATTCTAATACACGCAACGTTCTTTCTAACATGTTGCAGGTCCCCCTTGTATTACTTATTACGTTTAATATAGTCTAATAAACGTTCAATATCCCACGTGTTAATCACGTTATCTTTTTGAATCCAACCTTTACGTGCTGCTGCTACACCTGTTTCCATATCTTCTAACATTTCAAGCGTATGAGCATCCGTATTAATCGCTACTTTCACACCAGCATCTTGTGCTTGTTTTAATAATTTCGCGCTTAAATCTAGACGGTTCGGATTCGCATTTAATTCTAAAACTGTATTTGTCTCTTTTGCTAGTTCAATTAATAAATCTGTATCTACATCATAACCCTCACGACGCCCGAGAAGACGTCCTGTAAGATGGGCAATCATTGTGACATGTTTATTCTCAAATGCAGTACGTAGACGCTTCATAATCGTTTCACGGTCTTGTGAGAAGCTAGAGTGAATCGCTCCAATGACATAATCTAATTCTGCTAATACTTCATCATCAAAATCAAGCGAGGCATCTGGTAAAATGTCCATTTCAATTCCGCGTAAAATTGTAATGTCTGGATACTTTTCATTCATACGTTCAATTTCTTTCGCTTGCTCACGAAGACGCTCTTTCGTTAAACCGTTCGCCACTTTTAAGTATTGCGAGTGATCAGTAATCGCCATAAACTTATATCCACGAGCACGGCACGCTTGTACCATTTCTTCAATAGAAAAAGCACCGTCACTCCAAGTTGTATGCATATGTAAATCACCTTGTATATCGGAAAACTGAAGTAAGTTCGGATACTCTTTAATTAATTCAATTTCTTTTCCATCTTCACGCACTTCTGGCGGAATAAATGGCAAACCGAAATGAGCAAAGAAGTCTTCTTCAGTCTCAAATGTTTTCACTTCACCTGTTTCCAAGTTCTCTACACCGTACTCACTAATTTTCTCGCCTTTATCTTTTGCGATTTGACGCATTTTTACGTTATGATCTTTTGATCCTGTGAAATGGTGAAGAGTTGTAATAAACTCTTCTGGTTTTACTAAACGGAAATCAATTGAAATATCATATTCATATTGAAGACGGACAGAAACTTTCGTATCTCCACTTGCTATTACTTCAATCATATTATCAAATTGTAGTAAATGCTCACGTACCGCTGCTGGTTCTGTCGTTGCAATGATAAAATCTAAATCTTTCACTGTTTCACGAACACGGCGCAAACTACCAGCGCGAGAGAAACGAATTACTTCAGCAATATTCGACAATTTCTCCTCTATTTCCCCGGCAATAGGCAATACCATCGCAATTGGTAAACGCTCTGGACGAGAGCCTACTTGATCGATTGCTTCTAATATTTTCTCTTCTGTCTTCTTACCGAAACCAGCTAAAGCTTGTACTTTATTTTCCTCACAAGCAGCTTTTAACGTCTCCATATCAATAACGCCTAGCTCTTTATATAACTTAGCCACCTTTTTACCACCAAGACCTGGTAGTTTTAATAACGGCAATAAGCTACTTGGTACTTCTTTTTCAAGTTCTTGTAATACTTCAGATGTTCCCGATTCTATATATTCTTGTATAACGGCTGCTGTTCCTTTTCCGATTCCTGGAATCTTTGTGAAATCTTCAATTTCAGAAAGACTACGATCGTCACTTTCTAATGCTGCTGCCGCTTTACGAAATGCAGATATTTTAAATGGATTCGCACCCTTTAGTTCCATAAAAAGCCCGATTGTCTCTAATAATTTGATCACTTGTTTTTTATTTACTTTCATCATTGCCCCGCCTTTCTTTCATAGAAAAAAACTTCTCTTTCCGAAAAAAGAGAAGTTATACTCTGCTACCTGTCTGCCATAGTTCCTTCACCTTTTCAGATAGAATCGGTGTATCGTCTACAATTATTTTGCTAATTGATGATTTTTGTAATGGTGTTTGTACTTGTTCAATCGGAAGAATATTTCCAATGATAATTAAGACAAACAAAATAATATATACTTCTAAAAATCCGAGGATTGCCCCCGCAAACGCATTTACTTGCTTTAAAACCGGTATTTCTGCAAACATATTTAACAAATTACCAAGTAATGAAAGTGCAATTTTAGTGATAATAAACAATATGATAAACGCAAGCGCTTGATAAAATACTGTCTCAATATTATTTGCATCAATCCATTCTGGAACAGATACGTTTTTATCAAATGGATACGGAATAAATTTCGCAAGTGCTGGCGCTAAATCTTTACAGTACCAGTATGCAACAAGGTATGCGATAATAAAGCTTGTTAACTTTACAAGTTGCAGAATAAACCCTCTGCGTAAGCCGAGGAAAAATCCCATAACAAGCAGTAAAATGATAATAATATCAATCATGTTATTCCATTCCTTTTTTTGTCATACTTTCTTTCAATTTCTCATGTTCTTCTTTTAATTTTATGTAATCGTGTATGACGTTTACCGCCGTCAATACCGCTAGTCTACTCGTGTCAAGCGAAGGATTCTTGGCATTGAGTTCGCGCATTTTATCATCCACAATCGCTGCTACCATGCGGATATGACTTGTACTTTCATCGCCAACAACTGAATATTGCTGACCATAGATTTCTACATTAATTCGACTTTTCTTTCCCTTTTGTTGTGACAACTCACCGGCCTCCAATCACGTACAGAATCCTAAAGTTTATCATACCATGAACCTTCATAATATGGAAACAGAAAGAACAATCCGATATGATAAAAATAACAATATAAAAAAAGGGGCGACCATTATGTCAAATTCTATCGTAATTCAAACAAATTCTACAGTAATTGAAGACATGAAACAACAATATAAACATTCGCTTAGCCCAAAAACTCCGCAAGGCGGGATCTTCATGGCAAAGGTACCATCTTGCACGATTACAGCGTATAAATCTGGAAAAGTAATGTTCCAAGGAGGCCGCGCTGAAGCAGAAGCTTCTCGTTGGCAAACTGTCTCTCAAACACCGAAAACAGCTGTAAAAAAATCTGTCGATTCCCATCGTTATGCGCCTCCTGCTTCCATCGGTACAATGTCTATTGTAGGGTCTGATGAAGTTGGTACGGGAGATTTCTTTGGACCGATGACAGTCGTTGCTGTATATGTGGATGCAAAGCAAATTCCACTACTAAAAGAACTTGGTGTAAAAGACTCTAAAAACTTAAATGACGATCAAATTACTGCCATTGCGAAACAACTTCTACACGTTGTTCCTTATAGCTCTCTTGTCCTTCATAACGAAAAATATAACGAGCTATTTGATAAAGGAAACAACCAAGGTAAGTTAAAAGCCTTGCTACACAATAAAGCTATTACAAACTTATTAGCTAAAATGGCACCTACAAAACCTGAAGGCGTCTTAATCGACCAATTCACACAACCTGATACATACTACAAATATTTAGCAAAACAAAAACAGGTACAGCGTGAAAATGTTTATTTCGCAACGAAAGGCGAAAGCGTCCATTTAGCTGTAGCCGCTGCCTCCATTTTAGCTCGTTACTCATTCGTAAAACAATTTGATGAACTAAGTAAAAAAGCTGGTATGCCGCTGCCAAAAGGTGCCGGTAAACAAGTTGATATCGCCGCTGCTAAATTAATTCAAAAGCTTGGTAAAGAACGATTACCTGAGTTTGTGAAACTGCATTTCGCTAATACGGAGAAGGCGCTTCGCTTATTAAGATAGTATCGACAAAAACAGGAGCCTACAAACTCCTGTTTTTTGTTTCACCCTACTATTGTCCTTATAGTTTTGTTACAATTATAATATACAGATTATTCTAACATAGGAGGGGATCCCCATTGCTACTTCTACAAATGATTCTAAATATTTTACTAGGCGATCCACACGAAAGGCAGTTTGAAATTAGGGAAAACATTCAGCTACTAAGTGAACAACGAGCGTTCAACGATCTAATAGAGCGTTATGGTCGCTCTTTCTTATTAAACTTTCGGATTCGAAGATTTATCGGGAAACACGATGCTCGCTCGTTAATACATAATCCAGCAAAACTACAACACTTCTGTGAGGAACTTGAATGTATGATTAGAAAAAGGAGGTTTTTCATATGAACGCTGTAAAAGTTAAAAAGATATTATATGTTTTCGTACACCTCGTAGGCCCACTTTCTTACTTCACTATTTCTACCATTTGAGGAGCTTTTTTCACTACTAAATCCACATTCGAAAATATATCTGATAATCTTGGCGTGATGGCCATCTATTACGTGTTCATGAGTTTACTGTGGTTTTTCTATTTAGATCGATTAGGCAAAGACATAAATAAGATTACAAAAGAAATTAACGATAAGAAGATGTAATACATGAAAAAAGGAGAGTCGCCAAGACTCTCCTTTTTTATGTTAGCTTCGTTTCTGCTTCTTATTTGATGAAGGTACTTTATGTGAACCTGTTTCATGTGTCGTCGTTCCTTGTCCTTCTACTTCTGGAGAACCTAGGCCCGATCTTGAATGATCTTTTTTCACTTTTTTACTCATTTATATTCACCCCTTCGCGTTACTTTTTGCTACAGGGTAATAAACTATGCAAAAGAAAAAGCGAGAGGAAATCCTCTCGCTTTTTTCACATTTTAGAACTCAGAAGAACCTGGAGTTCTTGGGAATGGAATTACGTCACGGATGTTAGCCATGCCAGTGATGTACATTAGGAAGCGCTCGAAACCTAGACCGAATCCAGCGTGTTTTGTACCGCCGTATTTTCTAAGTTCTAAGTACCACCAGTAATCCTCTTCGTTCATACCTAATTCTTTAATTCTGTCTACTAAAACGTCCATTCTTTCTTCACGTTGGCTTCCGCCGATTAATTCGCCGATGCCAGGAACTAGAAGGTCAGTAGCAGCTACTGTTTTACCGTCTTCATTTAAACGCATGTAGAATGCTTTAATGTCTTTCGGATAGTCAGTTACGAATACAGGGCGTTTGAAGATTTCTTCTGATAAGTATCTTTCGTGCTCTGTTTGTAAGTCAATTCCCCATTCTACTGGGTATTTGAAATCAGCACCTGATTCTTGAAGCACTTTAATTGCTTCTGTATAAGTGATGCGACCGAAGTCAGAGTTAATTACGTTGTTCATGCGCTCAAGAACTGTTTTATCAACGAAGCTGTTGAAGAATTCCATTTCTTCTGGTGCATGCTCTAATACGTATTTCATTGCATATTTCAGCATATCTTCTGTAAGGTTCATTACGTCCCCTAGTTCAGCGAATGCAATCTCAGGCTCAACCATCCAGAACTCAGCAGCGTGGCGAGTTGTGTTTGAGTTTTCCGCACGGAATGTAGGTCCGAATGTGTATACATCACGGAATGCTAATGCATAAGCTTCAGCGTTCAGCTGTCCACTTACTGTTAAGTTTGTTTCTTTACCGAAGAAGTCTTTTGACTCATCAACTTTTCCGTCTTCACCTTTTGGTAGGTTATTTAAATCTTGCGTTGTTACGCGGAACATTTCGCCAGCACCTTCTGTATCACTACCAGTGATGATAGGTGTATGAACATGTACAAATCCACGCTCTTGGAAGAATTGGTGAATCGCAAATGCTGCGATAGAACGTACGCGGAACGTTGCAGAGAATGCATTTGTTCTTGGACGTAAGTGAGCGATTGTACGTAAGTATTCAAATGTATGACGCTTCTTTTGAAGTGGGTAATCAGAATCTGATAAGCCCTCGATATCAATTTTTTCTGCTTTAATTTCAAATGGTTGCTTCGCTCCAGGCGTTGCAATTACTTTACCTTCTACTTTAACTGAAGAGCTAAGTGGAAGTTTTGCAATTTCTTTGAAGTTCTCTAATTCTGTATCGAAAACGATTTGAACGCTTTTGAAGAAGCTACCGTCGTTTAATTCGATGAAACCAAATGCTTTTGAATCACGTAAGTTACGAATCCACCCTGATACTTGTACTGTTTGATCTGCATACTTTTCTGTATCTCTATACAGACTTTTTACTAATGTGTTTTCCATAGTGAAATTCTCCTTTGCTCATATATTTAAATACAAAAAAACCTTTCATCCATAAAGGGACGAAAGGTTAAACTTCGCGGTACCACCCAATTTGTCATAAAGACCAACTTTAACTCGTATGTAATACATACTTCCCGGTTTGTAACAGGCCGGATTCCCGTCTAAGTCTACTCTTGAATACAAGATTCAATTTCGGTTAGCAACTCCAAGGTGTTCTTCACATATACCGCCTCATCAGGCTCTCACCGTCCCTGACTCGCTTTGGATTATAGTATATACTACTTTTCCTTATCATCGTCTTTCATTTTGTTAAACTAAAATTAATGTACTACATTCGAGAGAAAGATGCAAGGTGTCGGAAAATATATGAGCGATTTTTGTAATATATCGACTTACCGACAGTGTCCGACAACTAACCCAATAAAAAAATTGCCGGAATATATCCGGCAATTTTCTAATTACTTACGTAACTCCGCACCGAATTTCTCTTCTACCGTTGTTAGTACACGGTTATGTGCTTCTGTTACTTCTTCGTCTGTTAATGTACGTTCTGCATCGAAGTAAGTCATAGAGAATGCAAGTGATTTCTTGCCTTCTTCCATTTTTTCACCTTCGTATAAGTCGAATAGTGTTACGTCTTTCAGAAGTTCTCCGCCAGCTTCAGCAATGACTTGCTTCATTTCACCAGCTTTTGTTTCTTTTGTTACTACAACAGCCATGTCACGTGTCATAGATGGGAAACGTGGAATTGCTGCGTAGTAAGTTTCTTCAGCGTCTGCACCGAATACTTTTACAAGAGATAATTCAAATACGAATGTATTTTTCACATCTAATTGTTTTTCTGCTTCTGGGTGCAATTGACCGATGAAACCAATTACTTCGCCATCTAATACGATGTCAGCTGTACGGCCTGGGTGCATACCTTCGCGTTTTGCTGGTGCATATGTGATTTGGTTTGCAACGCCAAGTACGTCGAATAGTCCTTCTAGTACACCTTTCACAACGAAGAAGTCTACTACTTTCTTCTCACCTTGCCATGCATGGTGAAGAGCAAGACCTGTCATAACACCTGCAAGATGTTGTTCTTCTTTCGGAAGTTCTCCTTCTTCTGTCGGTAAGAAGATAGAACCTACTTCGTATAAAGCAACGCTGTCGTTTTTACGAGCGACATTGTATGAAACTGCTTCTAGTAATTGCGGTACTAAGCTTAAACGAAGTTGGCTACGTTCTTCACTCATTGGAAGCGCAAGACCTACAGGCGCCTTTTCGTTTGGCTCAACCATATATTGTTTCGCTTTGTCAGCGCTTGTTAATGAATACGTGATTGCTTCATATAAACCAGCACCCTCTAAGAAGCGGCGTACTTTACGACGTTTCGTTTGTGCTGATGTTAATTTACCACGAGTCATCGTTCCAGAAGGTAATGTAACTGGAATGTGGTCATAACCGTATAGACGGCCCACTTCTTCTACTAAGTCTTCTGAAATTGTAATATCAGGACGACGTGCTGGTACATTCACGTGGAATGTTCCTTCTACTTCTGTGAATGGGAATTTCAAGTTTGTGAACATTGTACCCATTTCACTCGCAGAAATATTTGTACCTAATACACGGTTTACTTTTTCAGCAGTAACAGATACTGTACGCTCTTGTACTTGTAAGTTGTCAGCTTCTACTACACCTTCAAGTGCTTCACCGCCAGCATATTTCGCCATTAAAGCAGCTGCGTGTTGAATTGCTTCAAATGTACGTGTTGGGTCGATTCCTTTTTCGAAACGTGCACTTGATTCACTACGAAGACCTAAGTCTTTTGATGTACGACGTACTGTTTGACCTGCAAAATATGCAGACTCAATTAGAACGTTTACTGTCTCATTTGTAACTTCAGAATCCGCCCCGCCCATTACACCAGCAACAGCTAAAGCTTTCGTGCCGTTTGTAATTACAAGGTGGTGGCTTTGTAATGTACGCTCTTGATCATCTAACGTTTCAATTTTTTCGCCTTCTTTTGCAAGACGAACAACGATTTCTTTTGAACCTAATTTATCGTAATCGAATGCATGTAACGGTTGACCGTATTCCATTAAAATGTAGTTTGTAATATCCACTACGTTGCTAATTGGACGAATGCCAGCTGCCATAAGACGAGTTTGCATCCACATTGGTGATGGACCAATCTTTACGTTTTTAACCATTTTTGCAATGTATAATGGGTTTTCTTCTTTCGCTTCTACACTTACAGAAATATAATCAGAAGTTTTTTCTGCTGTTTCTTGTAAGTCGATAGCTGGAAGCTTTACTTCGCGGCCATAAATAGCAGCTACTTCGTAAGCAACACCTAACATGTTTAAGCAATCTGCACGGTTTGGTGTTAAGCCAAGCTCAAGTACTTCATCGTGTAAGTTTAAAATTTCAAGTGCATCTGCACCAACTTCAGCGTCACTTGGGAAGATGAAGATACCATCTGCGTATTCTTTTGAAACTAACTTTCCATCAATACCAAGCTCTTGAAGAGCACAAACCATACCGTGAGAAGCTTCACCGCGTAGTTTTGCTTTTTTGATTTTGAAGTTACCAGGAAGTACAGCTCCAACTTTTGCAACTGGTACTTTTAAACCTTTTGCAATGTTAGCAGCTCCACAAATAATTTGAACTGGCTCTTCTTCACCGATATCGATTAAGCATTTGCTTAATTTATCAGCTTCTGGGTGTTTTTCACATTCTAATACGTGACCAACTACAACACCTTTTACACCTTTATTTAATACTTCAACGCCTTCTACTTCAATACCACTTTTCGTGATTTTGTCTGCTAGTTCTTGTGCTGTTACATCTTTAATATCTACATACTCTTGTAACCAACGATATGATACGAACATACTTATCCTCTCCTTCCCTTACGCTCGTTTGAATTGTTGTAAGAAACGTACATCATTTGTATAGAAATGACGAATGTCATCTACTCCGTATTTCAACATTGCGATACGCTCTGCGCCCATACCGAATGCGAAACCTTGATATTCTTTTGAATCATAACCAGCCATTTCAAGTACGTTCGGGTGAACCATACCTGCGCCTAGAATTTCAATCCAGCCAGTTCCTTTACAAGTGCCGCAGCCTTTGCCATGACACATCATACAAGAAATATCCATCTCTACAGATGGCTCTGTGAATGGGAAGAAACTTGGACGAAGACGGATTTCACGATCTTCACCGAACATCTTTTTCACGAATACTTGCAGTGTACCTTTTAAGTCACTCATACGAATGTTTTTATCAATTACAAGACCTTCAATTTGCATGAACTGATGTGAATGCGTCGCATCGTCGTCATCACGGCGATACACTTTACCAGGACAAATAATTTTAATTGGGCCTTTTTCTTTATTATTTTCCATCGTACGTGCTTGCACAGAAGATGTATGTGTACGTAGTAACGTTTCTTCTGTGATGTAGAATGTATCTTGCATATCACGCGCTGGGTGATCTTTCGGTAAGTTTAGTGCTTCGAAGTTGTAGTAGTCTTTTTCTACTTCTGTTCCTTCAGCTACTTCATAACCCATACCGATGAATACATCTTCAATTTGCTCAACAACAGCCGTTAACGGATGGTGACAACCTGTTTCAACAGGACGACCTGGCAATGTAACATCAATTGTTTCAGTAGCTAATTTCGCTTCAATTACTGCTTTTTCTAAGTTACTAATTTTGTCGTCTAGACGCGTTTGAATCGCTTCACGTACTTCATTTACTAATGCTCCCATACGTGGACGCTCTTCTGCTGATAATTTTCCCATGCCGCGTAATACTTCTGTAATTGGACCTTTTTTTCCTAAATACGCTACGCGTACGTCGTTTAAGCCTTTCAGCTCTTTCGCTTCTTCAATAAGCTCTAACGCTTTTTGCTTTAGCTCTTTTAAACGTGCTTCCATTTTGGAACCCTCCTAATTTTAAAAATAAAAAAACCTCGCTCCCAAAAAGGGACGAGGTAAATTCGCGGTACCACCCTAAATTGACAGAACATGTCTGCCCACTCATTAGTTATAACGATCAATTCTGACCGGAACGCCTTTACATATACATGGTCCTGGCGTCAACTCCAGAGGTGAATTCACTTTCGTCTACCATAAGAATGCTTTCAGTCTACGACATTCTCTCCCTATATGGCGATTTTGTAAGCTACTCTTCTCTATCAACGTTTTTCGTTATTTAACTTTTAATATAATGTACTTCAACTTATTATAAGAAGTTTTTTATTTGTTCGCAACCGGGCTTTGCAAATAATACGTTAAAATCCCTGCTGCAACCGCAACATTTAATGATTCTGCCCCGCCGTAAATCGGAATATACAAGTTTTGATCCGTTTTTGCAAGAATTTCTTGGCGTACGCCATTTCCTTCATTTCCTACAATTAATGCAAAACTGCCAGCCGGCGTTACTTCACCATACGGAACTCCATTTTCAAGAGCTGTTCCATATACAGGAACGTTATTTTCTTTTAACTTGTCTACCCATTCTTCTAAGTTCCCTTTTACAATTGGTAAGTGGAAAATAGAGCCTTGTGTAGAGCGGAGTACTTTACTATTGTAAACATCAACACAACCTTCTCCAAGCACAACGGCGTGAATACCAGCTGCATCAGCTGTACGAATAATTGTTCCTAAATTACCTGGGTCTTGCAGGCCATCTAATAAAAGGAATTTCCCATCAGTAAGAGCTACTTCTTTCTCATGCTTCTCACAAACAGCAAATACACCTTGCGTCGTTTCTGTTTCACGAAGTATTTTTACAATCGCCTCAGGTACGATGTACATTTCCACATCATTAACTGTCCAATCTTTCGGAAGGTCTGTCTGATCTGAAACGATAAGTTCTGTTACAATTCCTGTCTTCAAAGCTTCCTCGACTAAGTGGAATCCTTCTACAAAAAATAAACCTTTTTTATCGCGTTCTTTTTTCGTTTGCAGCTTTTTCCACTGCTTTACACGCGGATTTTGTACTGAATCAATGTTTTTCATAATATGTATTTCCCTCTCTTCTTGTCTTATCATTATAGCCTATTTTTCATACATATTTACATAAAAAAGAACAAAAACTAACGTCAGTTTCAATTCTGAAGAAGAGGTGAAAGCAATGAGTTTTAATTTACGCGGTGCCGTATTAGCGAATGTATCTGGAAATTCACAAGATCAATTACAAGAAACAATCGTCGATGCAATTCAAAGCGGTGAAGAAAAAATGCTTCCAGGTCTTGGCGTTTTATTTGAAGTCATTTGGAAAAATGCTGATGAAAATGAAAAGCACGAAATGTTAGAAACACTAGAGCAAGGATTAAAAAAATAAGCAATTTGAAAATCACCTTTGCATAAGCTAAGGTGATTTTTTTGCAGAAAAATTTTTTCTTCTCCTAAACATTTCTACTTTACTAACGAACTATGAATGGAGTACAATGTTCAAAATACATTTAAACCGATCGATTTTTCTTCATATACACCATAAGATAAAAGGAGTGAATGTTTTATGCACCGTATTACGCTTGAACAAATTTTTAAACACCACATTACACAAAAATACGTAAACCGTTCTGGAATGGTCCACGCGATCGCTGTCGCTTACCATGCGTTTCACCTAGCCAAAAAGCATCACGCCTCAGTCGATGCTGCCACAAAAGCTGGCTTCCTTCATGATATCGGACATCATACGTGGTACACAGGCGGCGAATGGGATTATGACTTATATAAAAAGAATGATATCCATGCAATTAAAGGCGCTGAAAGAGCACATAAATTACTTATTAGATTAGGAGAACATCCAAAACTAGCAAAAGAAATTTCTATTGCAATTCTTCTTCATACAGATTCTTTCTTAGTGGAACAAGAAATTGAAAGAACATCTCTTCAAAATATTATTAAATGGGCAGACGAAGCAGATGAAGAACCGGGCGGAGCGCATCATTATCGAACAATTTCTTATGAAAAAGCACTTAAAGCAATTCAGCAATTAGATCGATTGGTAGAGCGTGAATTGCAAATAGAGCAAGCAAAATTGAATAACAAGACAGAACATAGTTATCAATGAGAAAGAGGCATCACTACAGGGTGATACCTCTTTTATTATTTTATGGAAAATAAACCTTTATCCCGCATTAACGAGCAGTAAGACCCCCACCTCGAAATTCAGCAACGACGAGGAAGTTAGGTGGAGAATCAACTGCCCGTAAAAGCCCGATTGGTGAGGGCTGATAATCAGTGGGGGATGAACCTCCCCAATGATTAAAGTTTCACTTTATATGTAATATTTAAATGTTACATTCAAAAACATCTTACTTTATAATTAAATATGCAAATATAAAAGAGGTGATTTTACAAATGCAACCCGCTACACAGCTTTCTAATGAACAAAAACACTCGATGTCATGGGGACAATTTATTAGCTCTGTTTTATTCGCCTTTTTTGGAACTGGACTTATTACTATGTTCCTCGCAATGCCATTAACAATTTATACAGCAGGTCTTACAGTTAAAAAACAAGTTGCCCTGTATGAATCTATTGCAAATACTGCAAGTACCGTATTACAACTAGCTGTATTGTTATTCTTCATTTTTAAATTCGAACCCGCAAAAAAATTACTACTAAAATCTTTTAACTTTAAAACACTGAAAGAATGGCGCACATACGTATACTTACTTCTTTTCTTCGTTATCAACATCATACTCAATTACATCTTGTTAAATTATGTGTTCCAAGACGCAACAAAGCAGCAATCTTCCGCACTAAGCTTAGACGTCTTTAAGCAATATCAAATATTATTACTTCTCAGCTTTGCAATACTCACACCCATTTTTGAAGAACTTATTTTCCGTGGTTTTATACTTCGCTTCTTCTCAGAACGCTTTCCATTTTGGATTGCAGCCATCGTAACAAGTTTCTTCTTCGGTATCGCTCATACATACTCACTTGGGGTAATGGTAATTACTTTCTTTATGGGATTATTAATGGCCATTTTATGTAAAAAAACAAAGTCCATTATTCCAGCTATGTTATTTCATATTATGAATAACATGTTTGGCATTCTTGAGTTAAAAAGAGGTATCATCGCGATACCTCTCTTTACTCTTTTATCATAACTTCAAACTCTTCTGCGGTTAGCGTTTTTGATAATCCGTATCGTTATTACCCATTTCCTTCAATTTATATATACTCATTAATAATATCCAAAATAAACCTCATGTAGTAAAATATAACTTAATTCACATAAAGGAGTTTACATATGTTCAGTATTATTTGGATGCTTTTCACGCCACTTCTCTTACTATGCGGGATTGCTGGTGGTATTTTTTTAATAGTAACGGGGATTAAATATCGGAAATTACTCGTTGGTTTAATGGGGCTACTTAGCCTATCCTTTGTCACACTACCTTTTGTTCTTTTAAGTGTAGGGATTCATATCGATACAATTTTCCCGATTCCAACTGCTCTTTACTGGACCCTATTTTCTTTAACTGGATTATTAGCAGGGGTAAGTGGAGTACAAGCCAAAATTAAAAGTATACGTAATATGGGATTCATTATTTTTACCATTGGAATATTAGGTGTTATCTTCTGGGAGCTCATGTCTGTAGGTGATTCATTCTATATATAATATTTTTTAGCACCCTCCAAATCGGAGGTAATCCAGAAGTGTTTGGAATATTAACTTGGATGATTTTAGCTCTTACTTTAATGTTATGCGCATTTATCGTTGGTATTTTTTTAATTATTTATGGTATTAAATATCATAAATCACTCACTATTATAGCTGGTTTAATTAGCATATTACTTATCGTTGTTCCTATCGTTTGTATAGGTTCTGGAATAGATTTAGAGGGGATGGTTCCAATTTCGGGAACTTTATATTGGTGCTTCTTCTCTTTAGCTGGACTATTAGCTATTATAAGCGGCAGGCAAATATCGAGTATTTGTTCTATGGGGATAATTTTGTTTCTAGCAGGGCTGTGCTCCGTAACTGGTTATCATTTTTTATATCTCACTCTTTAAAAAGACAAAAAAGCAGGGAAATTAATTCCCTGCTTTTCTATTTGGTTTATTGCCTGATTGTAAGAAGAACGATAACACCCAAGCGATACCTGCTAGTATCGTTGCGATTAAGAAGGCATCGTTAATACCGTTAATTGCAGATAGCTTTGAAATTTGTCCATATAATAGTTGTGTGCTCATCGCGTCTCCTGCTTGAGCTGATCCAGCTAAGGCCGCTAAGCTTTGACCCATGCCGTGTACTTTATCAACTAAAATTGGGTTTGATGTTGTTAACATGTTGCCGTAATCAGCTACGTGAGCAGTCGTTTGTTGCGTCATAAGTGTAATTAAAATAGCTGTTCCGATTGAACCCGCTACTTGTCTTGACGTATTTTGCGTTGCTGTACCGTGAGAAATTAATTTCATCGGCAGCGCGTTCATACCAGCTGTCATAATTGGCATCATAATGAATGACATACCAATTGAACGTATAATGTAATCCGTCATAATAACGCTATACGGCGTATCCATCGATAATTTTGTAAATTCATATGTCGCATACGTCGTAATTGCCAATCCAATTATCGCTAATGGACGAATACCATATTTATCGAATAATTTACCCGCTACTGGTCCCATGATCCCCATAATTAATGATCCTGGAAGAAGTAGTAAACCAGATTCAATTGGCGTAAAGCCACGAATGTTTTGCAGATATACTGGAAGCAATAACATACCTCCGAATAATGCCATCGTAACGATTGCATTAATTACTAAAGTAAAAGTAAATACTGGATATTTAAATACTTGTAAATCAAGCATTTTATTGTCCGTTGTTAACTCTCTCCAAATAAATAACGCTAAACCAATTACACCGATAACAAGTGAAATAATGACTTCTGCACTAGTCCAACTATTATTTCCAGCTTCACTAAATCCGTACAATAAGCTTCCTAGTCCAATACTTGAACTAACCACACCGAATATATCTAATTTCGTTTTAGACACCGGCTGAGCTAGTGTAAAGAATTTTAAAGATAGGAACGTAATAATTAAACCAATAATAAACATCGCATAGAACATTAAGTTCCAGCTATAGTTTTCAATCACCCAACCTGTTACAGTTGGTCCGATAGCTGGTGCTAAAATCATCGCTACACCTAGTAATCCCATCGCCGCTCCGCGTTTATGAGGCGGGAATAACGTCATGAAGATATTCATACCAACCGGCATTAAAATACCCGCACCAACTGCTTGAATTACGCGACCTGTCATCATCATTGTAAAGTTTCCTGAAGTAGCACAAATGATAGATCCTACCGTGAAGAATAACATTGCTGCTACGAATAATTTACGATACGTAAATCGTGAAATTAAAAAGGCACTAATCGGTACTAAAATACCATTTACAAGCATGAAGCCTGTAATTAACCATTGTGCTGTTGAAGTTGATACATTAAATTCATTCATTAACGGAGGTAATGCAACATTAATGATTGTTTGGTTTAAAATAGAAACGAACATGCCTAGAATTAATACAGCTACAACTGCTTTTACGTTCACATTCTCTACAGGCATAGACATTTGTTTTTTCGGCACTTCTTTTTCTTGTTTTACTTCTTCTTGCTTTCCTGTTTCTAACTCAACTACATTAGAAATTTCCGATTCTTGCTTTCGTTCAATTTCTTTCTCTTCTGTTTCAACTTTACTTACTTCTATTTTACTTACGGCTGGGACTTGTTCTTCTCCCATTTTCGTTTTTTTCTTTCGTAAAAGACGATTTACAAGGAAGAAGACGATTATACAAAATAGTGCATATCCTGCAATTACAATTGAGGACATCTCATCTCCCCCTTACTTATGAATACGAACTGTCACATTCATGCCAGGAACAATATTTACTGATTTGCTATGATCTAAAGAAATTTTAACTGGTACTACTTGTGTTACTTTCGTATAGTTCGCTGTTGCGTTGCTTGATGGCAACATAGAGAATGTATTCGCTGTTGTTAAGCCAACTTGTTCTACTTTTCCTGTTAACGTTGTATCTGGGTATGCATCTACATACACATCTACATCTTGACCTTTTTGAACATCATCAACATCTGTTTCTTCAATGTTTGCTGTTACCCATAAATTGTTCATATCAAATGCATAAGCAATCGGGCTACCCGCTCCAACGAAAGCATTTGTTGTCGCGTTTGATTGTACAACTGTTGCATTTTGTGGAATTGTTACATCTACTGTTTGTTCTCCATTAGCTGCCGCTACAGTAACAGTACCTAATTTATCGTTCTCATTATAATTTTTTCCTACTTCAGCTTTCCAGTCAGTTAGTTTACCTGCTACTGGTGAAGCAACCGGAATTACCTTTCCATCAATCTTTGCATTGTCTGTTTTTAAGTAATTTTCCGTTTGATTGTAATAGTAATAACCGCCAATACCGCCGCCAACTAGTACAATTAATGTGATAATGTTGATAATTACCATTCTTCGAAACTGATTCATTGCATTCCTCTCCTTATATCGCATATAATTTTTTTCTAAACTATTTATGTCCTTATTGTTTAGATTGTTTAATTGTTAATTATATTAACCTTTTAACAAAAAAATCACACCATCTGCAGCGTAAATCGAAATTTATCTACCTGCGAGCGGTGCTGATTTCTGAAGGACTATCGTTTATAATTATAAATAATTATTTTGAATCTACAACCGACAATTCACGTATGAAATGTCGTTTAAACAACAATATAATACCAATATGTTGTTTAAGTATAGAAAATTAAACGAGGGGAAATAAAAATGTCTATTAAAAATACAAATGATCCACGTGTAAAACGGACGAGACAACTCATACAGGATGCTTTTGTCGCTTTAGTAGGCGAAAAAGGCTTTGAAAATGTAACTGTGCAACATATCGCAGAACGCGCTCCTGTAAACCGCGCTACATTTTATAGCCATTACCACGATAAATATGACTTACTAGACAAAAGCATTGAAGAAATGTTAGAAAAGCTAACTGAAGTAATTAAACCGAGAAATAGAAATAAAGAAGATTTCCAACTAACATTTGATTCGCCACATCCAAGTTTTTTGGCCTTGTTCGAACATATTGCAGAAAACACTAACTTCTATAACGTCATGCTTGGTGATAAAGCTGCTGGAAACTATACGTATAAGATGATGAAAGCAATTCAAACGCATTTAACATTAAGCCTCTCTATTTCACAACCTAACGATGAAAAACTAATGGTTCCACGCGATATTCTCATTAGTTATGTTACTGGTGCCCACCTAGGAATGATTATGTCATGGCTAAAAAGAGGGATGATATATACCCCGCATTTTATGGCGATGCAATTAACTCGTTTAATTATTTTAGGGGCTCATACTGCTGCAGGATTAGAAAGGCCTTTTTAAAACATAAAAAAGCGAAGGAGAAGCTCCTTCGCTTTTTCTATTAATTAAATGTAATGTTATGTACAGCCTCTTTATCAAGACGTTTAATAACTTCTACAATTAACTTCACTGCATTTTCATAATCATCACGATGTAACATTGCCGCATGAGAATGGATATAGCGCGTTGCAATTGTAATTGCCATAGAAGGAATACCATTTACAGCAATGTGAATCGCACCCGCATCCGTTCCTCCGCCTGCTACTGAATCATATTGATACGGGATTTGTAATTCATCAGCAACATCAACTACGAAATCACGTAAACCTGTATGTCCAATAACAGAAGCATCATATAAAATGATTTGTGGTCCATCGCCCATTTTACTTTGTGCTTCTTTTGACGTTACACCCGGTGTATCTCCAGCGATACCAACATCTACTGCGAACGCGATATCTGGTTTAATATAATTCGCAGATGTTTTTGCGCCACGAAGACCAACTTCTTCTTGTACAGTTCCAACGCCATATACAACATTTGGATGCTTTTCATCTTTTAATTGTTTTAATACGTCAATTGCAATTGCACAACCGATTCGGTTATCCCATGCTTTTGCAAGTAACATTTTTTCATTCTTCATCACTTGGAATTCAAAGTAAGGTACAACTTGATCTCCTGGTCGTACGCCCCACTCCATCGCTTCTTCTTGGCTAGAAGCACCGATATCGATGAACATGTCTTTAATTTCAACTGGCTTTTTACGAGCTTCTGGAGGTAAAATGTGCGGTGGTTTTGAACCAATTACACCTGTTACATCTCCTTTACGCGTTACAATCGTCACGCGTTGCGCAAGCATAACTTGTGACCACCAGCCACCAACCGTTTGGAAGCGAAGGAAACCTTTGTCATCGATTTGTGTAATCATAAATCCAACTTCATCTAAATGACCTGCAACCATAATTTTCGGGCCGTTTTCTTCCCCTACTTTTTTCGCAACTAAACTCCCTAAATTATCAGTAGAAAGTTCGTCCGCAAACGGCTCAATATATTTCTTCATTACTTCACGTGGTTCACGCTCATTACCAGCAATACCACGTGCATCTGTTAATTCTTTTAGCATTGCCAATGTCGCGTCTAATTTTGTCATTGCCAACACCCTCCTTTTTCTTCAGTCAATTCATTATACAATAATTAAATTGAAATATTCAAAAATTAAATTAGTATCCTTGTGTTTGACGCTGATGATTTACTTCATTTTTATCTAAATATGCTTTTTCAATCTCTTCTTGTTCAAATTCAAGTGCTTGTCCAAGTCGAAGATAGCTCGTAAATAATTCAATATAGTTTGTAATAGATGGTTGATCTGTAAAACGAATTACTTTCGCATATGTGTCTAAGAAAATTTCCACTTGTGTTTTATTCGTCTGTGCACATTTATAGAATAGGAAGTTTTTATCAATACCTAAATCAATTCCGATTGATAAAATAAAATGCAAACCATCTACGTATTCTTCTAATATTACTTCACGTTCTGATGCTGGTTTGTTGCTCCAATATTTAAAACAACGTGTTTCATTTGCAAGTTCTCCAATTTCTACAAGAAGAGCTAACATTTTTTCTTTTAACAATTTTTTCGGTTGTAAGTCATGTTCTTTTGCAATACGGTCATCTAATTCTTTTTGTAATTTAAATAGTTGTAGTAAGTCCATTCTATTGTCCTCCTCCAACATCGCATTTTACGCAACAATGTTGTTTCATCTCAAAGTTCATTATTATGTTTCAGTTCTTATGAATAAGTCAGCTATCTAACTCTTTATAAAATAGCTTGTCCTTAATTTACAAATACGTTTCAGTCATCGCTCTTAAATTGTTCATCTGATGAAAGTTCCATATCATCTTTCCATTATAGCAGTGTCGTTTCAGCTAGGAAAGATACTCTTCTTTCCAAACGAGCAGAATTGAAAAAAGCCAGGAGTATTCTCCTGACTTCATATGTATATTCTTCTATACTGCTATAACTTTTATATTGATTTTGTCATATTGATAACAACATAGCCGTTAATCTTTAGAATTTCTTTCACTTCTAACTTCTATTTGAATACAAATAAAAAAACTTAGAAGAAAATTCTTCTAAGGTTTCAACTAATTAATTAGTTAATGTTGTTTTTTGCAACTGTTGCTAATTCAGCGAAAGCTTTTTCGTCATGAACAGCTAAGTCAGCAAGCATCTTGCGGTTAACTTCGATGCCAGCATTTTTAAGACCGTGCATTAAGCGGCTGTAAGAAAGACCATTCATACGAGCTGCTGCGTTGATACGTGTAATCCATAATTTACGGAAGTCACGTTTCTTTTGACGGCGGTCACGGAATGCATACATTAGAGATTTCATAACCTGTTGGTTAGCAACCTTGAATAATGTATTTTTTGAACCGTAGTAACCTTTTGCTAATTTAATTACTTTTTTACGACGTTGACGAGTAACTGTACCACCTTTTACTCTTGGCATAATATTACCTCCTAATTGTTCTATATATCAGCCGAACTTATTTTAAGTTGTCAAGCATTTGACGAATGCGTTTGAAGTCACCAGCGCTTACTACACCAGCTTTACGTAGTTTACGTTTAGCTTTTGTAGATTTGTTAGCGAATAAATGGCTTGTGTAAGCGTGAGAACGTTTCAGTTTACCTGATCCAGTCTTTTTGAAACGCTTTGCAGCGCCGCGATGAGTTTTTTGTTTAGGCATAGGTATTTCCTCCTCTATCTATTACTTATCGTTTTTCGGTGCTAAAACTAAGAACATACTGCGTCCTTCCATTTTAGGCTTAGATTCAACTGTGCTAACTTCAGCACAAGCTTCTGAGAAGCGATCTAAAACACGTTGACCGATTTCTTTATGAGTAATGGCACGTCCTTTAAAGCGAATTGATGCTTTAACCTTGTCGCCTTTCTCTAAAAACTTGATAGCATTACGAAGTTTTGTGTTAAAGTCGTGTTCATCAATTGTTGGACTTAAACGAACTTCTTTCATGCTAATTACTTTTTGATTTTTGCGCTGCTCTTTTTCTTTCTTCTGTTGCTCAAAGCGGAATTTACCGTAGTCCATAATGCGGCATACTGGCGGTTTCGCATTTGGAGCAACTAATACTAAATCAAGATTAAGATTTGCAGCTAAGTCTAAAGCGTCATTACGAGACTTGATTCCAAGTTGATCGCCATTTGCGCCAACTAAACGTACTTCACGTGCACGAATTTGCTCGTTAATCATCATATCCTTGCTAATAGTAAGCCACCTCCAAGGTTTTCTCAGAACATATTTTGTAGTCATAGAACCCGAACAAAAAAAGTGCGGGCATACGACACCCACACTTGTAAAATCTTAAGTAAGAAATACATTTACCTGTTAACTGCGAATGCGTCCATCAGGTGAGAAGCGGGTGCTTCTACTTGTTCCACAAAACAATATTCTATTATCCTTGATGAGTTTATCATAGGACATGACGTCTGTCAAGAAGACGCGATGTGTTTTACTAACAACAAGAAATATTGTAACAAACAACTAACATACTTGCAATACTTTTTTATGATAAGTGTTACATGGTTATTTTTTCTAATTTTTCTCAAGTATATTACATAAAAAAGCCGCGGTATACCGCGGCTTTTTCTTATCGTTTTCCTTCTACTTTAATCATGTCAACAAAAGCATCTAATGCGATTGTTTCTGATTTTTGTTCACCATATTTACGTACGTTTACGCCGTTTTCAGTTACTTCATTGTCACCTACTACAAGCATGTACGGAATTTTTTGCATTTGTGCTTCACGGATTTTGTAACCGATCTTCTCTTCACGAGTGTCTAATTCAACACGGATACCAGCACGACGCAATTCGTCTTGTACTTTCTTCGCATAGTCTAAATGTACTTGCGGAGAAACTGGAATTACTTGTACTTGAACTGGAGCTAACCATGTTGGGAATGCACCTTTGTATTCTTCAATTAAGAAGGCTACAAAACGTTCCATAGTTGATACAACACCACGGTGAATTACAACTGGACGATGTTGTTTACCGTCTTCACCAACGTATGATAATTCAAAGCGTTCTGGAAGCAAGAAGTCTAATTGTACAGTTGAAAGTGTTTCGTCTTTTCCAAGAGCAGTACGAACTTGAACGTCAAGTTTTGGACCGTAGAATGCCGCTTCACCTTCAGCTTCATAGTAATCAAGACCCATTTCATCCATAGCTTCTTTTAACATACCTTGTGCTTTTTCCCACATCTCATCATCCGCATAATACTTTTTAGTATCTGCTGGGTCGCGGTAAGATAGACGGAATGAGTAGTTCTCTAAACCGAAATCTTTGTACACTTCTAGAGTTAAGTTTACAACACGTTTTAACTCTTCTTTAATTTGATCTGGACGAACGAAAATATGCGCATCGTTTAAAGTCATTCCGCGTACACGTTGTAATCCAGATAACGCACCTGACATTTCATAACGGTGCATTGTTCCAAGTTCCGCAATACGGATTGGTAATTCACGGTAGCTGTGAATATCATTTTTATAAACCATCATATGATGAGGACAGTTCATTGGACGAAGAACTAATTCTTCGTTATCCATTTCCATTGATGGGAACATGCCATCACGGTAGTGGTTCCAGTGACCAGAAGTTTCATAAAGCTCTCTGCTTCCTAGTACTGGAGTATATACGTGATCATAGCCTAAGCTTGCTTCTTTATCAACGATATAACGCTCGATAATACGACGAATTGTTGCACCCTTTGGTAACCAAAGTGGTAAACCTTGTCCTACTTTTTGGCTATTAGTAAATAGTTTTAATTCTTTACCTAATTTACGGTGATCGCGCTCTTTCGCTTCTTCAAGCATACGTAAGTGCTCATCTAATTCCGCTTTTTTAACGAATGCAGTACCGTAAATACGTTGTAGCATTTTATTATTGCTATCGCCGCGCCAGTAAGCACCTGCAACGCTTAATAATTTAAACACTTTAATTTTCCCTGTAGATGGAAGGTGAACACCACGACAAAGGTCGAAGAATTCGCCTTGCTCATAGATTGAAATAACTGCATCTTCTGGAAGATCGTTAATTAAATCTAATTTTAACTCATCGCCGATTTCTTCAAAGCGACGAATTGCTTCTGCACGTGGTACTTCATGACGAACGATTTCTAAGTTCTCGTTCACGATTTTTTGCATTTCTTTTTCGATTTTCTTGAAGTCTTCAACTGTAATTGCTTCTTCCATATCAATATCGTAGTAGAAGCCATTTTCAATTACTGGACCAATGCCGAGCTCAACCTTAACATCTTTATATAAACGTTTTAACGCTTGTGCTAAAAGGTGGGCTGTTGAATGGCGTAAAATATATAGGCCATCTTCAGAATCTAATGTAATGATAGAAACTGCACCATCTTCTTCGATTGGTGTAACAAGATCGATCATCTCATCGTTTAATTTTCCAGCTACAGCTTTTTTCTTTAAGCCTGGGCTAATAGAAGCTGCGATTTCTTCAGTTGTTACGCCTTTTGGAAACTCCTTCACAGCTCCATCAGGGAAAGTAATTTTAACTACATCTGCCATCACTGGTCACTCCTCTTTTTCTCAAAATAAAAAACACTCATCCCGTAAAAAGGGACGAGTGTTGAATTCGTGGTTCCACCCTTGTTCCAATTAACATAATTGTTAATTGCTCAAGTTCAACATAACGGTGTTGTCCGTTAGCAATTACTAGAAAAACCGTTCACTGCTAAAGTTTAGAGGTGGTAAGTAATAATCCCGTACTAGGAAGCTCACACCCTAAGGCTTCCCTCTCTGAAAATCGTAGAAAACTACTCATGTCCTCATCATGACATTTCAATATATTTCATTTATGTAGGTAATTATATGCTCAAAAACTTAGAAAATCAAGGGCGTTACCTTTATTTTTTAAATTTTTCACATTGCGCTCAAAATCATGTAATCCATGTAATTGGACCCGTTCTTGGAACACATTTCGCAAAGTAATAATCATATTATGGTCTTGTTCTTTCGTATATAAATAAATCTTTTTAGGCGAAATAGAAAGAAGCGGCGCAATTACTTTCGTATCAATATATACATCATTTTGCTTTAATAATTCCTCATCTATATATTGGACCAACTTCTCCTGTTTTAAACGTCTACCTTTATCATCATAAAAGATAAAGCTTTCATCAAAAATAAGATGCACGCAAGACAAACGTGATTTACGGCTACTTACTTGTTGCCGAAGCGTCTCAATGAACATTTGGTATTCTTGCTCCATCTTATATTCATCAATTGCCACTTCCGCAAGTTTAGCCACCATTTCCCTATATGTACGAAGACGAAAACGGATATATGATGAAAACGAGAATGAGAGCGGATCACAAAGCCAATTATTTAAAGAAGACTTAATATATGACTCAAATGCGTTACGCGTTAAATCCTGAGCTACACCTTTTCTTCTTCCCTTTAAAATCTCATGTGCCATGTGCAATATTTGATGACACTCTTCTTGTTCTTCATAAAAAAACTTTTCTTTTAAAATCGTATAAATCCACTCATTTTGTTTCACATTCACAATGAAATACACCATTACTGGCAATAAGATTTTTTCAATATAATTCGATTCACGTACTGGTATGTGAATCACCACTTTTTGTGTCCTGTAAATACACACTCGTTTCCTTATATAACACTTCCGCTCTTTTCAGCAATTGTCTATATACGTGCATAGCATCATTTTTTTCTTCGAAGCAAATTTCAATCACTTTTGTCCCCCCTTTTATCCCCGCTCTAAAGGACTGTATCTATACGTTACAAATCCTATAAGAGTCCGTCCCGCGTGAATTTCACTCTTAGTAGAATCACATTTCCTATCGTTAGAAAATCCACTCAATATGGCTTGCTAATTTTATATATATTAAGGGAGGGAGAAAAAAATGATACAAGCTACTATGAATTTTTATTGTATACTTTACTTATCAATAAAAGGGGGTATCTGAATGTTTGAATATAAATTCGTAAAAGTCGAATTACATTGGGGGTTCACTCGCTCAAAACCAGCTGAAGACTACCAAGAAATTATTCAAGAACATGCTAGAGATGGCTGGAGGTTCGTACAGATTGTTGCCCCTACGTTTGGCAGTTCTGGACAACCTGAATATTTCGACCTCATATTTGAAAAGAAAATATCACTATAATACAAAAGAGCAAGCTTCTCAGCTTGCTCTTTTACTTATGACGACGGTTTTTCCCACCAATCGGAATTGGTTTCGCTAAATATTTAATTCGTTCCATAATACGTGCTGCCTTCATTTCTTCAGCCTCGCCACGCTGCGTATACGTTAAATGGTGTTCCAGTTGTTTAAAATCAAAATTAGACGTAAAGAACGTCGGTAAGTTTTCTAACATACGGAATTGTAAGATTGCACCGAGTACATCGTCACGGACAAAGCTTGACATCGCTTCTGCCCCGATATCATCTAACATTAAAACTTGTACGCGTTTAACCGCATCAATCTTCTCACCAATCGAATTATCTTGAATTGAACTTTTAATTTCACGTAAAAATTCCGGGAAGTATACGAGCATCGAACTTATTTTCTTTCGAGCAAGCTCGTTCGCTATTGCTCCTAACAAATACGTTTTTCCTACACCAAATTTACCGTACAAATATAAACCTTGTGCTTTTTTACCTGGTTCATATGTACTTAAAAATTCATTCGCTGCACCAATCGCATCGATACGTGCATTTAAATCAGAAGGATCTAAGTTTTCCATAGTTGCCTGTAAAATATCCGTTGGCATATATACACTTTGAACAAGTTTTTCATATTTCTTTCTCTCGTCATGCGCTACTTTTCTAACGCAGCGATCGTATTGAATATCAATCATCTTCCCTTGAATAACAAGCTTTGGCTCGTACCCTTGTAGCATATTTTTACATGAGCCTAAATCCGGACAATCCACGCAACCTACACTTTGTCCAATATATTCATATAACTTCACAAGACTGCGCTCAATCATAGAAGTCGTTACTTCACCCTTATGTTCATCTATAAATTCTTTCACACGCGGATGCGCCATTACTTCTGCCTTTAATACTTCATATCTATTTTTAAAGTTTTCATTTTCCATTAATTTTGCAAATGAATTTTGAATATGCTCCATTTTCTCACCTCAAAGAGCGTTCATTCTCTTCTATTAATCACGCTTATATTTTTTTAACACTTCTTCTAGTCGTTTTCGTTCATCTTCTAGCGTACTTGCATCTTTTTCTACACTTACATCTTTCTTCACTGTTTCTTTCTCTTGTTCTTTCGGCTCTTCTTCCTTAAGCCAATCTGGCACCATTTCTTTCCGCACCGTTTTCTTCGCCGTACGGCCTTTTTTCTTCGTCTCAGCCCACTCTTGATATTGACGGTTCTCTTCTTTCGCTAACGCCATCGCGTCCGCTACTGTACCGACCTTTTTACGTGCCCAATGCCCAGCAATCTTCTCGACATACGTTTTCGCAAGTTTCATATCTGAGCGTAGCATAACGTAATAAATAAGTACATTCACAACTCCTGGTGTCAATTTTTGATTAATCATGACATCTTCAACGATTTGCAAGTCCGCTTTCGTTGCCTCTGCACCACCAGAAATCTCTTTCAATAGTTGTTTTGGTGAGATTTCCTCTAGCTGCTTTATTAGCATCTCCTCTTGCGATGAAGGCTCTTTCTCTTTCATCGTACGTGCAGCATGAGGCTGTACTCTTTCACTTAATACCGGTAATGCTTGACCATTTTCAAATTGATACCAATCGCGCGCTCCTTTTCTAAGCCTTTCCATATCAATTGTTTGCATCTCTGTCACTGCACCAAGAACGATATTTTGCATCGATAACACATCTACACCATACACGTAAGCAAGTGTTATAACGCAGTCTCTCACTTGATCTGTAATCGCCTTTTTAGGAACAAGAGCGGACAATCCATCTACAAATAAAGAGAAATCAAAGAAATCATTCCAAACTTTCGGAGCGTCTCCCTTCTCGTTACTTGGCATAGTTGTCGTTTTTGGAATACGAAGGTCTTCTTGCGCATGCTCAAGTTGTCCTGGATTAAACGAACCAAACACATCATTGAAAGAACGCGTAACATTTTCATAAGAAGCAAAATCAAATTCTTCTTCTAAGAAATATTGCTTTACTTGATTATATTTTGTCCTGCTCAATCGATTGTATAAAAAGATACTTAAAACAATATCATCAAAAAACTGCTTCGGAGATAAAGGTGGTTGCAACTCATATATGAACATTCGAATATCTTTTTCTTTCTTAATATATACCTTCAAAAGCCCAATTGCCTCTAACTTTACTCGTTCCTCATATACTTCAGGAAGTTGCATTTGCATAGTCACCATAAGGGAATGATGCGTATTCTCTTTTCCAAATACACGATCTTGCTCAAGCTCTCCCCATAGTGTCATGTATAAGCTAAAAGCTCTACTACCTATTAACGGCTGATACAACATCGTTAACACTTTTCGGTCGTAATTGTGCAGTAGTCCTTTCGCACTTACTTTATAACGATCAATCGGCAATAGCTCCATCCATGACTGTTTTTCCATTCTTGCTTTTCCTTTCTCTCATCCAATCTATCCTCTACTTCATTCGTTCTATCTTCATTATATAAATTCTTAGTGAAAAAGAGCTATTAGCTTGCGCTTCTAGCTCTCTTATCCTATTACTTACGGTATGTAAAGAGAATAAAATACAACTTCTACTCTCTTTCTTTTTGCAGTATATCTTTTAATTCTTCAATAAATACATTTAAATCTTTAAATTGACGATATACAGAAGCAAAACGTACGTAAGCAACATCATCAATATCGCGAAGTTCTTCCATAACAATTTCACCAATCATATCACTTTTCACTTCTGATATACCTAAATTACGCAGTTCACGTTCCACGCTTTGTGTTACTTCTTCTAATTGTCTTAAAGATACTGGTCTTTTTTCACACGCTTTAATTAAACCGCGTAAAATCTTTTCTTTATTAAACTCTTCTCGTGTGCCTTCTTTTTTTACAACGATAAGAGGTGACTCTTCTACCCTTTCAAAGGTCGTAAAGCGACTTAAGCAGCTTTCACACTCTCTCCTTCTTCGAATAGAGCGCCCCTCGTCTACCGGACGCGAATCTAACACTCTTGTACCATTATGAGAACAGGATGGACAACGCAATTCATTCACTCCTTTACACTATACTCTTTATTTTTCTCTACTCACTTCACCTAAAATATATATACAATATTATATAACTCATTCTAACTCTCTTACCACTTTAAGTTCCAGCGCATCACTTTATCATCTCATCCTTAAAAATAAGAAGGTATATAGGGCACTACCTCATTTGCAAGAGTCCAATTTATTCAACTAACGAGTACGTTATATTTTCCCTTTTTTATAAACTAAAAAAGAGGTGCATTATACACCTCTTTACATTTTAAATCAATTATGTTCTTTTTTAAAGAGCTTTTGTTTCTCTCTGCTTAATTTCGAAGCTACCAGTGCCTCGAGGAAGCTCGATGCTCTCACGCGTTTTCGCGTTTAAACCTTCTGCAATATATTCTGCAGCAACATTTGGATCAATACGATCCCCACAAGTATAAACATCAATACTTGCGTAACCGTGCTCCGGAAAGCTATGAATTGTTAAATGTGATTCTGAGATAATTACTACTCCACTTACACCTTGTGGTGCAAATTTATGGAAAGCAACCTCACGCACTTCAGCACCAGCTCTTAGTGCTGCATCCACAAATAATTGTTCAATATACGGCATGTCATTAAGCTTGTCGAAATCGCAATCCCAAAGTTCAGCGATCACGTGACGACCCATCGTATCCATAGTATCCATTCTACAGTTCCCCCTTGTAAATTTATTCTAACTGTTCGAATTGAAAACTAATTTGCAATTTGGCTTGCTCCACTACCACGGGGGAAAGTTAGTCCAGAGAGGTCCTAACCCTTTAAGTAGTGACTACGTACCTCAGCTCTTAAGTTTACGAGTGTTAGTATACTTTGTTTATTTTCATTTTGCAACAACAGTTTTTTCGATTTTCTGTCATATTTTCCTCTTTACTTTTCCCTAAAAAAAATAAACGATTCACAAATGCAGTAATCACAACGTTTCGTGGTATGTCCACTTTTTAAAATATACTTATATAATTTTTTTCCTTTTCAGAAAAAATTAAAAAAAGAGGGCAAATATCGCCTTGCCCTCTCCTCCCTTATTCACTTAAATGTGTTGCACATTTTCTTGTTTCGCTAACTCTTCAACAACTAACGTTACAAGATCTACAACACGACGAGAGTAACCCCACTCGTTATCATACCAAGCAAGTACTTTCACTTTACGATCACCCATTACCATTGTAGATAAACCATCGATAATAGCTGAGTGTGTATTTGTATTAAAGTCGATAGATACTAAAGGCTCTTCGCTGAATTCTACAATACCTTTTAACGCACCGTTTGCAACAGTTTTGAATGCATCGTTAATAGCTTCAACTGTCACATCGCGTTTTACATCTACTACTAAATCAACAAGAGACACGTTTGGTGTTGGTACACGAAGTGCCATACCATGAAGTTTTCCGTTTAAATGTGGAAGAACTTTTGCTAGCGCTTTCACAGCACCTGTCGTTGTCGGAATGATTGATTGTCCGCAAGCACGTGCTCTTCTTAAATCTTTATGTGGGTTATCAATATTTTTTTGGTCATTTGTATAAGCGTGAACTGTCGTCATTAAACCGTTTTCAATTCCAAACTGCTCATCTAACACCTTCACAACAGGCGCTAAACAATTTGTTGTACAAGATGCATTTGAAATAACAGTATGTTTTGTAATATCTAATTGGTCTTCGTTCACACCAACTACAATTGTTACATCTTCATTTTTACCAGGCGCTGTTAAAATAACTTTTTTCGCTCCAGCTTCAACGTGAAGAATTGCTTTTTCTTTCGAATTAAATTTACCAGTTGCTTCAATTACAACTTCAACACCTAAATCTGTCCAAGGCAATTCCTTTGGATCGCGGTTGTTTAAAAGGCGAATCATTTTTCCATCAACTAATAAGTGATCTTCAAATGCTTCTACTGTTCCGTCAAACTTGCCATGAACTGTATCATATTTAATTAAGTGTGCTAACGTTTCAGATGGATAGCTTGCATTGATTGCTACAATTTCGAATGCGCTTTCTTTTATTGCTTGACGAAATACCATTCTCCCAATACGTCCAAATCCATTAATTGCCACACGAGTCATAATATGTTATCCCCCTTGAATGCGTTATACTATTTATCTCCAATCCCAATAATAGTATAACACAAAAAGGGGATATGTCACTAAGCATTTTCATTAATTTCACAATTTTTTAGTCAATAATGTTCCACTTTTTTAAAATTACCTGCAATTGTGTTTTCGTTCCCATAATTGTGCCATCATTATTTATCACTTCATCTGCATTTTTCACTTTTTCTTCTAACGGCATTTGAGATTGAATACGAGCTGTTGCTTCTTCTTCTAAAAAGTTATTTCGTTTCATTAAACGTTCTAATTGCGTATGCGGCTTAACCGCTACAACTAAAATGCGGTCAACGAGACTTGTTAATTTGCTTTCAAATAAGAGAGGAATATCTAACACAACCGCTTGCATACCTTCTTTTATGTACATTTCCTTTTGCCTATTCATTTCCTCACGCACTGCAGGATGAACAATTTTATTTAACTGCAATCGTTTTTCTTCATTATAGAAAACGACACTTCCTAGTTTTGGACGATCTAGTTCTCCATCCTCTTGTAACACTTCCGTTCCAAATACTTCTACTATTTTGTTATATGCTGGTTTTCCTCGCTCTACAACTTCTCTTGCGATAATATCTGCATCAATAACTGGTATGCTCAGTTCACGAAACATTTGAGACACTGTACTTTTTCCGCTTGCAATGCCTCCCGTTAATCCAATTACTACTGTCATAATAATCCTCCTCATAATAAAAGGCGCGAAACTAATGTTCCACGCCCATACTTACATTTTCCAAATTCCAATAATGATGAGTAATACTCCAGGCAGGAATGTAAATTTTTGTAACCACTTCATATTTGATAAAACCGTTCCAAGTTTCATTCCAATAAATAAAAACAAAGAACTCATAACTGCAACTAATATCGCCATCATAGCGGGTGCATACCCTAATAAAGATGCACCAATTCCGGCACCAAATGAATCTACAGAAAGAGCTATACCAAGAAGTAATGCTTCTCCTGCAGAAATGGTGCCTGATTTATCAAAATCTGCAACAGTCGGTTTCCGTAAAATTTGAATCACTAGGCCTAGCGAGGCAATCTCTAATTTCCAGACCTTCTCCTCTTGCTTCGGTTCTTCTTTTCTCTCACTTCGAAAAAATTGATATAATACCCAAATCCCTATTCCAATAAGAACAAGCCCACCGATACGCGTTGCGATAACAGGTGAAAATACTTTCGCGATCATATGTCCAATTCCCATTGAAACAAGCATAACAGCCGCTGAACACATTCCGATAATTATAATTGATCTTAGTGGAATTCTTACGCTTCTTAAACCATATGTTAGCCCTACACTACAGCTATCTAAGCTTAATGTAAAAGCTAATAAAATAAGAGATAAATAAAGGTACATCGGTAAGCTCCTCCCTTATACATAGCTCTGCTGTATGTATATGACAAATGCCTATCCGATGTTATCTCTTTTCTATATTCTAGGCTGACAAATTGGGCAGTAATGCGTTCCTCGCCCGCCAACAACTGTTTTTTCTAATATCGTGCCACAAGTTACGCACGGCTCTCCTTTTTTCCCATATACATTTAGGAGTTCTTGGAACGAACCAATTTGCCCTTGTGAGTTGATATACGTCCGAATTGTACTTCCGCCACGCTTTACTGCTTCGCCTAGCGTTGTAACGGTAGCCTCATAAATTCGCTCAATTTCTTCTACTGTTAAAGACGAAGCTTCTCGTTCTGGATGGATTTGAGAACGGAATAAAACTTCATCTACATATATATTTCCAAGCCCTACTAAAAGACGCTGGTCCAGTAGCACAACTTTTATTTTACGATTTGTCTTTTGTAATCTTTCTTGTAAATACTGCGGTGTCATTTCAGCATCAAATGGCTCCGGACCTAAGTCAGCAAGAGGCATTTGGTTCATTTCTTCACCTTTCTTAAAGAGATGCATCGTACCAAACTTTCTCACATCTTTATAATGTAATTCCGTTCCATCTGTAAATAAGAAACGGACGTGCGTATGTTTATCAATCGGCTCATCCTCTTGATGTAATAAAAACTTACCTTCCATACGCAAATGTGAAACAATGACATAATTCGTTACATATAAAAGCAAAAACTTTCCTCTTCGCTTTATATTTTCAATCTTCTCGCCTTTTAGCATTTCTTTAAAGATTTCTGCATCATCCGGTCGTTTCACTATTTTTGGATAAGTAACAATAACATCTTCAATCGTTTTTCCTGTTACAAGATTTTCAAGTGTCCGTCTGACGTTTTCAACCTCTGGTAATTCAGGCATTTCATCACTTCCTTATTTTGCGTCGTACCAAGTTGGACCGTAAGAATAATCAACTTTCAGCGGAACTGCAAGTTCAATCGCATGTTCCATTACTTCAGGTACAAGCTGCTCTAATTTTTCGATTTCTTCTTTTGGTGCTTCAAATATTAATTCATCGTGTACTTGCAGAAGAAGACGCGCTTGTAATCCTTCTTCTTCTAAACGATCTGCCATAATAATCATCGCTTTTTTAATAATATCTGCTGCAGTACCTTGAATTGGTGTATTCATCGCTGTACGCTCAGCGAAGCTACGCAAGTTAAAATTACGACTCGTAATTTCTGGAATATAACGGCGACGATTTAATAATGTAGCTACATATCCTTTTTGTTTCGCATCTTTTACGATGTCCTCCATGTATTCTTGTACACCAGGGAAACTTTCTAAATACTTTTCAATAAATTCCGCTGCTGCTTTTCTTGTAATTCCTAAGTTTTGTGAAAGACCATAATCACTAATACCATACACAATTCCGAAGTTAACAGCTTTCGCTTGTCGTCTCATATTTGAAGTTACTTCATCTTTTTCAACGCCAAATACATCCATAGCTGTTTTCGTATGAATATCCATGTCATGTTGGAACGCTTCAACTAGCCCTTTATCATTTGCAATATGAGCTAATACACGCAGTTCGATTTGTGAATAATCAGCCGCATACATAATCCATCCTTCTTCTGATGGAACAAATGCCTGACGAATCTTTCTTCCTTCTTCTAATCGAATCGGGATATTTTGCAAGTTCGGATCCGTTGAACTTAATCGACCTGTTTGCGTTAACACTTGATTAAAGCGAGTATGAATTTTAGATGAATCTTCATGTACAACTTTCAGTAAACCTTCAATGTAAGTTGAATTTAGTTTCCCTAATTGACGATAATGTAAAATATTTGGAATAATTTCATGGTGATTCATAAGCTTATCTAGTACATCAGCTGACGTAGAATAACCTGTTTTCGTCTTTTTAATAACCGGTAAGTTTAAGTTCTCAAACAGAATAACACCAAGCTGCTTCGGTGAATTAATATTAAACTCTGTTCCCGCAAGCTTATAGATTTCCTGTTCCATTTCCTTTAATCTACCCGCAAGTTCTTCTCCCATATTACGAAGACGCTCTGTATCAACTTTTACACCCTTTACTTCCATATCAGCTAATACACGTGCAAGCGGCAATTCTAACTCTGTAAACAGTTCATATTGCTCATTCTTCTTTAACTCTTCAACGAATGTTTGCTTTACATCATATAATACATGCACTTTACGAGCCACATGCTCCGCGACTACCTTTAACTCTGGAACAGCACGTTTCGCACCTTTTCCGTAAACTTCTTCATCTGATTTCACAGCATGCGTTTCTTTCATTTTCGCTACAGTACAGAAATCTTTATCTGTATCAGCCGGGTCAAGTAAATAAGCAGCGATTAATAGATCAAAGTCAATCCCTTGCATATCTATCCCATTCCATTTCAGTGCAACGATTGCACGCTTCGCATCAAATGTATGCTTTCTCATCTCTCCATCTGCAAGCCACTCTTTAAAAGCATCTGACTTAAGAGCAATGTCTGTCTGAATAAAGTAACATCCATTTTCATTTTGAATACCGAAACCTTGAATGTCTGCTTTATGATAGTTATCTTCTTGTACTTCAACGATAAGCGCACTATCTTGCTGAAGCATTTCTTCTGTAACTTCTTCCACAATATCAAATGTAATATCATCTAATTCAGCTGGAGCTGTTTCTTCTGGCGTAACACCTAATTTATTTAAAAGAGATGTAAATCCTAAACTCTCGAACATTGGAATGACATCACTTGCTTCATATCCTTTATACGCCATATCATCCACATGAACTGTAATCGGCGCATCTGTAATAATAGTTGCAAGATCCTTACTCATAAGAGCTTGTTCTTTATTTTCTTCCAGTTTTTCTTTTAATTTCTTCCCACTTACTTGATCTAGATTTTCATACACTTCTTCAACCGTTCCAAACTGTGTTAACAATTTAATCGCCGTTTTTTCACCAACTCCTGGTACACCCGGAATATTATCTGATTGGTCTCCCATTAAACCTTTCATATCGATAATTTGCTTTGGTGATAAGCTGTATTTTTCAAATAAAGCTTCTTTCGTATATTCATCCACTTCTGTAATCCCTTTTCGCGGAATACATACAAGCGTGTTATCAGAAACAAGTTGAAGTAAATCTTTATCTCCTGAAATAACTTTTACACTCGCCCCTTGCTCACTCGCTTCTTTCGCTAACGTTCCCATGATGTCATCCGCTTCATAATTTTCTAATTCATAACGCGGTACATTGAACGCATCCAGCATCTCACGAATAAACGGGAACTGCTCTGATAATTCAGGTGGAGTCTTTTGACGTCCTCCTTTATACTCACTATACGTTTTATGACGGAACGTTGTTTTGCCTGCATCAAACGCCACTAACATATGAGTTGGCTTTTCTTCCTCTAATATTCTCATTAACATCATTGTAAAACCGTAAATTGCGTTCGTATGTATACCTTTGTCGTTATTTAAAAGCGGTAGTGCAAAGAAAGCACGATACGCGATATTATTACCATCTACTAATACGACCTTTTTTTCCAAAATTGAAACCTCCCCATACAAATTTGAAATGATTTTTTTCACAGAAAAAAACCGTTCCTTTCCTCTTTCTATATTAACATGACTAATAGAGAGAAGAAAAATAACGGCTATTTTCTTTCATATATAAAACAGACTTATATTGGCATAAAGGGAAGTGACGAGAACAGCTTAACTATTCTCGTCCAAAATTACTCCTTGGATGAAGGGGTTTTCATGTATTATATTAACAGAGCTTTATTAATATTTAATTAAGCCATTGTTAATATATTGTAAACATCCTTCATCCTATTTTTCAGTTGCTGATTTCGGTAAAACAACTGTAAACGTTGTCCCTTCTCCAACTTCACTATCTACTGTAATCGTACCTTGATGCGCCTCAACTAAATGCTTTACGATCGACAATCCAAGGCCGGTACCACCAGTATTTCTACTTCTTGCTTTATCCACCCGGTAGAAACGTTCAAAAATACGCGGAATTTCCTCTTTACTAATACCAATTCCAGTATCCGATACTTTTATATAAGCATTATATTTATCTTCCGCTAACTCTACTGAAACAACGCCTCCAGCCGGTGTATATACGATTGCGTTATTAATTAAATTAATAAAGATTTGTTTCAAACGACTTGGATCTCCAATAACAGAGGCACGTTTTAATACATTAACTTGTAAAGAGATTTCTTTTTCTCCTGCTTTATTATCAAGTACCATATGAATATCTTCAAGCAGCCCCTTCATATCAACGGTTCCCATATTTAATTTAAATCCTTGTTGTTCGATCTTCGACAAATCTAATAAATCTTCAATTAATCCTTGCATGCGCTCACTTTCTTTTAAAATAATGTGCAAGAAATGTTCGCAGAATTTTTTATTATCCATCGCTCCGTCTAAGAGTGTTTCTGAAAAACCTTTAATAGAAGTAATCGGTGTCTTTAATTCATGAGAAACATTCGCTAAAAAGTCTTTTCTCATTTGTTCTAATTTCTTTAACTCTGTTATGTCATGGAATACGAGAACAATCCCTTTCCATTCATGGTTTGTCCCGATAATCGGCGCTCCATATACTTCGAAATGCTTCCGTTCAATTCCAAGTGGCAATAACATTTGTTTACGCACTTTCACTTCTGTCATAAAGATTTCTTCTACAAGCTCAATAATTTCTGTATGATGAAACGATTCATAATATAAGCGATCTAAATATTCTTCATCTGTTACGTGGAAAGTTTCCTTATAAGAGCGGTTTACAAGGTTTATATATCCTCGGCTATCAATTAAAATCATTCCGCTTCCCATATTTTCAATTAACGTATGCAGACGATCTTGCTGCATTTCTTGTTCAAGTGTCATCTCTTGTAAATTTCGAGCTAAAATATTAATCGCTTTACTCAGCATCCCTGTTTCATCCGAATGACTTTCGTATGCACGTGCTTTATAATTACCCTTTGCCAATTCAATTGCAACTTTCGTAACCGATTCAATTGGCCTAATATATTGCCCTGTAATTTTCATACCTAAAAATACAACTACGAGACAAGCAATGACAAATCCGATAATTAATAATCCCCACGTTTTTTGATGTACGTCTCTTAAAGGATCAATTATACTTTTCACCAAAATGTATCCTTGTTTTCCTTCTACATCTTGAACGAACACCGCATGATAAAATTCATTCTTTCGATCCGTTTCTTTCGTAATCACTTTACTTCGTTGTTTTGCCACTTCCGAAGAAAGTTCTTTAATCGTCTCTGGACTAAATGCCAATTCTTGTCCTTTTCTATATTGAACTTTCTTTTTTTCATCCAAAAATACGATAGAAGCTGGTATTTTTTCTTCTAACTTTTCAAATACGTATGGATTTTTTAAGACATTATCAAACCCTTGCTCTTCTGCTAACGTCGCAACATACTCTGTCTCTTTTACCATTCTCTCTTTAGCATGATCTATATAGTAGTTTTCAAACACAGTTTCTAGTAATAAACCTAGTCCAACTAAAATAAATACAATAAGAGAAACAAATGTAAAAAGAAGCCTGGAACGAAATTTATTCATTCCCTTTTGGCTCCTCTAATTTATATCCTAAACCACGTATCGTTTTAATGTACGTCGGTTTTTTCGTATTTTGTTCAATTTTATCGCGCAAATGGCTAATATGAACATCAACAATTCGTGTATCACCAGCAAAATCGTAATTCCATACAGCACTTAGTAATTGATCACGTGTTAACACGCGACTTTTATTTTTCGCAAGATACACAAGTAGTTCAAATTCTTTTGGTGTTAATTCAAGCTTTCTTCCTTGGAAATAAGCCTCATAAAATTCCGGTAAAATTTTAAGTTCTGCAATTGTGATGCTATCTTCATCTGGCGCTTCTGCAACTTGTTCTTCTTGTTGTAATTTCGTACGACGCAAAATCGCCTTCACACGAGCAACAACTTCTCTTGGACTAAATGGCTTTGTCATATAATCATCCGCCCCAAGTTCAAGGCCTAGCACCTTATCAAACTCATCATCTTTTGCCGTTAACATTAAAATCGGCGTCATAACGCGCTGCAATCGTAATTCTTTACACACTTCCATACCATCCATTTTCGGAAGCATTAAATCTAATATAATTAAATCTGGGCGTTCTGTTGTCGCTTTTTGAAGCGCCATTTCTCCATCCATCGCTGTTATAACTTCAAACCCAGCTTGTTGTAAATTAAATTCGATTAAAGTTAAGATAAATTCCTCATCATCAACTACTAAAATACGATTGTTCATTCTTTTCCTCCAAGTTATAGACTTGAAACCTTCTTCATCCTAGTATTTTCCCCGTTATTCTCATCATACTAGAAAACAAGGTCCCTCTCAATATAATTGTCTATTCATGGAGATCGTTTGTGTAGAATTGAGAAAATAGAAGTAATTACGATTCACCTGCAACTACACAGGATTTTGCCAAACTTTATAGATTGCTCTCTCTTCTTTAAAGCTCACTTCCGTATGAACTATAAAATCTTGATTTTGTGCTAGGAAAAACGAAAGAGCATACGCTATTTTATAATCTGGTGTTTCATATCCATCAAATACTCTCCCGTACATTTCATTCGCAACCCCGTCTGCCCACACTTCAGCTTCTCTTACCGTTTCAAAGATCACGTCTTCTCTTTTCCACCTCACCTAAAAAACCACTCCTTTAATTGACTTCAATTACCGATAATTATATTATTAATCTTAATATATAAATTAATAATATAAGGAGGTCTATTATGCGACTAATACTATCCATTCTATCTTTAGCAGTCACATGTATCCTTGCTTTTAACGCTCCGAGCTGGGATACGATTAAAACGGGGTGCTCAGAATTTGCTGAAGGGTTCAAAGAAGGGTTCTTCAACTAAAAATAGCGCTAGCATCCTTATTAAAGGTATGCTAGCGCTATTCATATTTTCATCTTTTTAAAAATTATCTAATGCTTTTTCCATAATAGAAACTGATTTAAAAGGTGGCGTTACTGTTAATGAACCTTTCACAACAGTTTCTCCTTTTTCATCATGAGCAGATACAAGCATATCAATTGTATGTTCCTCCTCAGAAACAGCCACAACTTCAAAGTGGATTTGTAACGTTTCATAATGGTGAACATGTTTCACGAATGTAAGGTCCTTTCTCGTAATATGACTTCCTGGACCCGGTAAATATTTCGTAACCGCCGTTGTAATCATTCCCGTTAGCATAATGCTTGGTACAATCGGCTTTTCATACGGAGTTTGGGATGCGTAATCATGCTGAATATATAATGGATTGGCATCATTCGTTAACCCTAAGTACAATAACAAATCTTTATCCTCAATTTTTTCAGTGATAGATAATTTCTCTCCTACTGTAATTTCATCCATTTTACGACCAATTTGAACTTTTTTCTTTAACATGTTACAACCCCCTCCGATTTTTTCACCTTATTATCCTACTAAAAGCGATACCTTATCCGAAATTTACTATGATGAGGGCAATGTATAGTATAAATCTACAGTTTCATTATAGGATATTACAAATGATAGCGTTTTCATATTATTTCAAAAAAACAATTCGGTAAATAGTAGAAAAAGATTCGGAATCCCGAATCTTTTTCACTACTATTCAATTATTAAACAAGAACTTTCATTACATTACGTACAGATTCTACAGAGCGATCTAACGCTTCTTTTTCATCTGCAAGAAGTTCTAATTCAATAATTTTTTCAATTCCGTTACCACCTAGAATTACTGGTACCCCTAAGTAAAGGTCACTATAACCATACTCACCTTCAAGGTACGCAATAGCTGGTAATATACGGCGTTGATCTTTTAAGATTGCTTCTGTCATTTCAACTAAAGAAGCTGCTGGTGCGTAATATGCACTACCGTTTCCTAATAAGCCTACAATCTCACCGCCACCTTTACGTGTACGTTCTACGATTGCTTCTAAACGCTCTTTCGGAATTAACGTTTCTAACGGAATACCGCCTGCATAAGAATAACGCACAAGAGGTACCATGTCGTCACCGTGTCCGCCAAGAACAAATCCTGTAATGTCTTTTACAGAAAGATTTAATTCTTGTGCGATGAATGTACGGAAACGAGCTGTATCTAATACACCCGATTGGCCGATTACACGCTCTTTCGGGAATCCTGCTTCTTTAAATACAGAATATGTCATTGCATCAACTGGATTTGTTAACACAACAATAATTGCATTTGGTGAATGTTTTGCAATGTCGCGCGTAATACTTTTCATAATTTTAGAGTTTGTTGCTACTAAGTCATCACGGCTCATACCAGGCTTACGTGCAATACCTGCTGTAATAACGACAACGTCAGAATCAGCAGTATCTGCGTAATCAGATGTTCCAATAATGTTAGCATCAAAACCTTGTACTGGGCTCGCTTCTAACATATCTAACGCTTTCCCTTTTGTTGGATTTTCCAGTTGTGGAATGTCCACTAATACAACATCTGCAAGTTCTTTTTGTGCTAATAAGAATGCCGTTGTTGCTCCTGTAAATCCTGCACCGATGACTGAAACCTTCTTGCGTTTGATTGTCATAATTTACCCCCCGCTTTAATTATGCGTTTTTGATTATCGCTACATCCATGTTTTTAATAAGTTCATTAGCGAACTCAGAACATTTCACTTCTGTTGCACCTTCCATTAAGCGTGCGAAATCATAAGTTACTACTTTTGAAGCAATTGTTTTCTCAACAGAAGCAGTTACTAATTTCGCAGCTTCGTTCCATCCTAAGTGTTCTAATAATAATACACCTGAAAGAAGAACAGAAGATGGGTTTACTTTATCTAAACCTGCATATTTTGGAGCTGTACCGTGTGTAGCTTCAAAGATAGCATGTCCAGTCACATAGTTAATGTTTGCACCAGGTGCAATACCAATTCCACCTACTTGTGCAGCAAGTGCATCAGAGATATAGTCACCATTTAAGTTCATTGTTGCAACAACATCGAACTCACGTGGACGAGTTAAAATTTGTTGTAAGAAGATGTCTGCAATAGAATCTTTTACGATGATTTTTCCAGCCACTTCAGCGTCTGCCATCGCTTTATTCGCTGCATCTTTACCATCTTTTTCAACGATACGATCGTATTCAGCCCAAGTAAATACTTTGTCGCCGAATTCTTGTTCCGCTACTTCGTAACCCCAGTTTTTGAAAGCACCTTCTGTAAATTTCATAATGTTTCCTTTATGAACTAATGTAACAGAAGAGCGTTTTTCGTTAATTGCATATTGAATTGCAGCACGAACAAGACGCTTTGTCCCTTCTTCTGAAATTGGCTTAATACCAATACCAGATGTTTCTGGGAAGCGAATTTTATTAACACCCATTGCTTCTTTTAAGAAAGCAAGAACTTTTTCTGCTTCTGGAGATCCTTGCGCATATTCAATTCCAGCATAAATGTCTTCTGTATTTTCACGGAAAATAACCATATCAGTATCTTCCGGACGTTTTACAGGTGAAGGAACACCTTCAAAATAACGAACTGGACGTAGACATACATATAAATCTAATTCTTGACGAAGTGCTACGTTTAGAGAACGAATACCACCGCCAACTGGAGTTGTAAGTGGACCTTTAATCGCGATTAAATATTCACGAATTAAGTTTAAAGTTTCTTCTGGTAACCACTCGCCTGTTTGGTTGAATGCTTTTTCCCCTGCAAGCACTTCTTTCCAAACGATTTTCTTCTCACCATCATAAGCTTTTTCAACTGCTGCTTCTAGTACGCGAGATGCAGCTGCCCAAATATCAGGACCAATTCCATCTCCCTCGATAAATGGAATAATCGGATTGTTTGGTACATTCATAACACCATTAGTTACAGTAATTTTTTCACCTGTCGTCAATGTGATAACCCCCATGTTTGAAATTTCATATGTATGAAACTGAGGGAATAACCCCTCAGTTCAAACCGTTAGTCAAATTAAAATATTCTAATCATTACATCTTTCCGAAAAAATCAGACTTTTGAAAGCGTATTTTCACTATCAAAATAGTGTTATTCGCTTATCGTTGTGCAATTGGAACATACACTTGATGCGTTGGTCCATTATAATCAGCACGCGGACGAATTAAACGGTTGTTTTCATATTGTTCTAGAATATGAGCTAACCAGCCTGACATACGGCTAATTGCAAAAATAGGTGTAAATAAGTCATGGTCAATTCCTAAACAATGGTATACAGAAGCTGAATAGAAATCAACATTTGGTGGAAGACCTTTTTCTTTTGTTACAATGTCTTCAATTTTGATAGACATATTATACCATTTCTCTTCTCCTAAAAGCACGCATAATCTCTTAGACATTTCACGTAAGTGTTTTGCACGTGGATCACCCTGCTCATACACACGGTGGCCAAAGCCCATGATTTTCACTTTATTTTGAAGAGCATTATGAATATATGACTCTACATTTTCTTCTTCACCAATCTCAGTTAACATCTTCATTACATTTTCATTTGCCCCACCGTGAAGAGGACCTTTTAATGCACCGATTGCTGCTGTAATACCAGAATATACATCTGAAAGTGTAGCTACGCAAACACGTGCAGTAAATGTAGAAGCGTTTAACTCATGATCTGCATGAAGTACAAGCGCCTTATCAAAAGCTTCAATTTCAACTTCATTTGGCTCGCGATCATTTAACATGTACAAGAAGTTTGCAGCTAATGATAAATCCTTTCTTGGCTCAACAATATCTAAACCTTTACGGATTCTCGCGTAAGCAGCAACTAAAGTTCCTACTTGCGCCTGTAATTTAACCGCTTTCAAATAATTGGACTTTTCGTCCATAATTTCAGCGCTCTCATCGTATAATGATAGCATGGAAATTGCAGTTCGTAAAACAGACATCGGATGTGCAATTTTTAAATCTACTTGTTTCAAATATGTTAAAATCTCACCTGGAACTTTATAGTATTCTGATACAATTTCATTAAATTCTGCTAGTTCTTTTTCATTAGGAAGCTTGCGGTGCCATAATAAGTACACTACTTCTTCAAACGTAGCATTCTCAGCTAAATCATCAATATTATACCCAACATAAGTTAATGTATCATCAATAATAGAGCTCACAGATGATGTTGTTGCTACTACCCCTTCTAAACCTCGAATAACAGTCATGACATTCTCTCCTTTTCCTGAAAATTCTCCCAACCTTGCTCCTTATATCTATTTGCTCCCCTTTTGAATTATGAACGCCCGTTCACTCTTTAGGCAAGCAAAATGCACGATCATGCAAATTTGTTGCGATGTTCCCCTCTTATTGTCCATTGTTTACATGGAAAGCATGAGCGTGAATGTCTCCCCGAATCCTCACGCTCAAAACAACAAGTTAGTGAGGAAAATTAATTCCGAAGAGTTTTATGATAAAAACAACATAAAACAATATCATTATAAAATTGTTTTATGTTGTTTTTATTTTATCTGGTGTAAAGTCTCTGCTGTTATGTAACTTTTCAAAGTTTCTAATCCTATTATAAACAATTATCTGACTTTTGTGAACAGAAAGAATTCAAAAATTTTATATTACTATAAAATTCCTTATTTAAACATTTGTATAATACTCATAACCGCATAGGCAATTCCAGCCCCAATTAACGGACCAACAGCAACCCCATTAAATAGCGCAACCGCTATAATTGTCCCAAAAACAAGCGCAGTTGTAATGTGGGGATCCGTTGTCAACAATTGTACGCCGCCTTTCGCTAACAAAGCGACCGCTACACCTGAAGCTAAAGCAATCCACGCATAATAAGATTTTGCCGCTTCTCCAAGTTGTTTAAAACCTATTTCCCCCGTCGCAATCGGTACGAGCACCGCTATTGTAATGACCGTTACACCTAGGTTAATTCCTTTCGTTTGTAAATAAGGAAAGACCTTATCTCCTAAAAACGTAAACTTCAATAAAAATAACACACCAATAGCCACAGTAAGCGATTGGTTTTTCGCAATAAGTCCTATAATAAGTAGTATGAATAAAAATAACGTTGACTGACTAATCATGTTTGCACTTCCTTTCTGAAAATAATGAACTCATTTCCAAACAAAAATACCTTTAAACCTATCGTTATACATGATATATCGATGCCTATTCAACATGAATCACTTCATTTTTTATGTATTTTAAAATGATAAATTGAGACTTTCACCATAAAAATTTAAGCGTGTATACATTTTAAAAAACAGACGTCTCTTCTTTCTTTTCTAATTAGAAACAGGTAAAATAAAAAGAAGAGAAAATGAAGTTTTTACCATATAGTAGAAGCATCAACACCAAGCTTTCACAGTCACTCACATACTGAAAAAGCAGGAAAAATCCATCATTCCACTATAACATAAAGTGAAACTTTAATCAGTGGGGCACACTCGTTATAAGTTGAACGAATTAGGATAATCCAAATTGGAATGGGAGGTATACATCTTTGAACCGAAACTTACTATATATGATATTGCGACTCATATTTGTCATTGTAGCAACGGTAGCTGGGTTCTATGTATTACTATACATGTCAGGGCTTATCTATCCTTTTATTATCGCTTTTGCATTTGCTTATTTGATTAATCCTGTCGTCAATTTCCTTAATCAAAAACTACAATTTCCTCGCGCACTAGCAGTACTCGTTAGCTTAATTCTCGTATTTGGAGCTATCGTTGGACTTGTTACATATCTTGTGACTGAAGCAATATCTGCCACAACATACTTACTACAACTTGTTACAGTAAAGTTTCCAGATATCGTTACATTCGCTCAGCAATTTGCACTTAATCATATTATGCCTCTCTACGATGATTTAATCTCTAAATTTAATCATCTTGGAGAACCACAGCGCTATACAATTACACAAAACATTCAAAACTTAGGAACAGAAGCGACAACACAAATGAAAGAACTTTTAACCGCCATTATAAGCGGGTTAACGAATTTCATTAGTGCACTGCCAACAACTTTAACTGTCCTTGTATTCATTTTATTAGCCACTTTCTTCATTAGTTACGATTGGCACCGTCTTGCTCAGAAAGCAAGAAAATTGCTACCGAATCGTGTACATGGCTATGGAAAAACTATTTTTGTCGACTTAAGAAAAGCTTTGTTTGGTTTTGTGAAAGCACAACTTACACTCGTATCTATGACAACTGTCATTGTACTAATCGGGCTTTTAATATTACGCGTACCATACGCCATTACTATCGCGATTATTACAGGGGTTGTAGATTTACTACCATATTTAGGAACAGGCGCAGTCTTTGTTCCATGGGTTATATACGTATTTTTCACTGGCGATACCGCATTCGCCATTGGTCTTCTCATTTTATACATCGTCGTGATTGTCCAAAGACAAATTATGGAGCCGAAAGTACTTTCATCTAACATCGGTCTCGATCCATTAGCAACACTCGTCGCTCTATTTGTCGGCTTTAAACTTTTTGGCTTTTTAGGATTAATCATCGGCCCAGTCACCTTAGTACTACTTAATACATTACACAAAGCTAATGTCTTCCATGACTTGTGGAAATATATTAAAGGTTCACCTTCAAAATAATAGTTTTTAATTCATACACAACAAAAAACTTACATGTAATCAGTGGGAAATTCCCACTGATTATTCCTTGTACTTATTTTTCATACTTATTACATAAAACAAGAGAATTGCACTCAAAAAAGATAATTCTCTTGTTTTTTTTGCATGAAAAACGCATATTCCGTGGTGTTTTTACATATTTATTCTAGTTATTTTATAATTATCATTTACATTTATTACTTTTTATGTAAACGAATAAATATGCAAAATAGCATAAAATAAGACTTCAACTAACAATCTCCGCCTTTTTATATGAATTTTTTACACCAATCGTTCCTCTATATAAGAAAGCAAAACTTTAATTTAGCAGTGTTTCCCTCCATCTTATTCATCTAAATTAATAGCACTAAAAAATCACAAGTTTAATCGAGGTACACACAAGAGTTCAAACGAAAATTATATAGCAAATATAATAAGCGAACGTTTTGTTCATCCCCACTCATCATTTGCCCCACATCAGACACTTACGAGCAGCCCAGCTTTGAGATAGAAATTCCCCCCACAAATAGCGCGGTAAAACAAAGCTTCAATCAGCAAGTTCCTCTCCTTTTACAAGACAAAAAAATAGCACTTAGATTTCTACAATCTAAGTGCTATTTCTGAATAATAATAGTAGAATTCTTTCTAAATTTCCATTCCATCCACTTCATAACAAGCGGCTTCAATAAAGCTCTCGTAATAGGGATCACGCAGATAAACCCTAGCATATCTGTCACATACCCAGGAAGCACTAAGAGAATACCTCCTACAAATACAAAAATACCATCTAGTACCGCCTCACCTGGCATTTCCCCTCTATTCAACTTAGATTGAATCTCTCCAAGCACTTTAAACCCTTGTCTTTTCGCCAAATACACACCTACAACACCTGTAAATACAATCATAGCGAACGTAGACCATAAACCTATTACATGACTTGATCCAATTAAGACCGTAATCTCAATCGCCGGTATTAAAATAAAAAAGAATAGTAACCACTTCATAGTTCTACACCTCTCTCACATCTCACTTTTAACGCCCTCACAATGCCTATATACATCATATGAAATATAGATACCCTTTCATATTAAAACCCATAACAAACAGCTTTTAAAAGCAATTCTAGGCGCTTTAAGCTAATTTTATCTCGTTTTTGTGTAAAAAAAAGAGAAGGACTCCGATCCTTCTCTCCAGTATTACTTATAGCACTTCCGCATGTCCATTATAAACAATTCCGCGTGCTGCATCAACTGTTACTTCTTGGCCATTTTTTAAAGTTGCTGTTACGCCGTTTACACCAACGATAACAGGAATACCGATTGATACACCTACAACAGCTGCATGGCTTGTTAAGCCACCTTCTTCTACAACTAAAGCTGCAGCTTTTTCGATTGCAGGAATCATATCTTTATCAGTGCTTGTTGTAACAAGGATATCACCTTCGTTTACGTTCGCTACAGCTTCAGCAGCTGTTTTTGCTACAACTACTTTACCTTTTGCAGCTTTACGACCGATTCCTTGTCCTTTAGCAATTTCTTCACCAACAACGTGGATTTTCATTAAGTTTGTTGTACCAGTTTCAGCAACTGGAACACCAGCAGTAATCACTACAGTATCTCCAAGTCCGATTAGACCTGCATCCATACCTGTTTGAATTGCTGTATCTAACATTTCGTCAGTTGAAGCTGCGCGCTTCTCAGCCATAAATGCTTGTACACCCCAAACAAGTGCAAGACGACGTCCTACTTGCTCGTCAGATGTTACAGCTACGATTGGAGATTTTGGACGGTATTTAGAGATCATTTTCGCAGTATATCCACTTTCTGTTGGAGCTACGATTGCAGCTACATCAAGAGCAAGTGCTGTATGTGCAACAGATTGGCTAATTGCATCTGTAATTGTTGGAGTGAACTCTTTAATACGTTTTTTGAACATATCTTCATATTGTAATGATTTTTCAACACGTACCGCAATGTTAGCCATCATTGTTACTGCTTCTACTGGGTATTGTCCAGCAGCTGTTTCACCTGAAAGCATGATTGCATCTGTACCATCGAAGATTGCGTTAGCTACGTCACTTGCTTCCGCACGAGTTGGACGTGGGTTACGTTGCATAGAATCTAACATTTGTGTTGCAGTAATAACTGGTTTACCTAACACGTTACATTTTTTAATTAGACGTTTTTGTACTAACGGTACTTCTTCTGGTGGAATTTCTACACCCATGTCACCACGAGCTACCATTAAACCGTCAGAAACTTCTAAGATTGAATCGATGTTGTCGATACCTTCTTGGTTCTCGATTTTTGGTACGATTTGGATGTATTGAGCGTTATGCTCTTCTAATAATTCACGGATTTCTAATACGTCAGACGCTTTACGTACGAATGAAGCTGCAATGAAATCAACTTTTTGCTCGATACCGAAGATGATATCTTTTACGTCTTTTTCAGTGATACCAGGAAGCTTAATGCTTACGTTTGGTACGTTAACACCTTTTTTATTTTTTACAGTTCCGCTGTTAAGAACTTTTGTACGGATGTTTCCATCAGCTTTTTCGATTACTTCTAGTTCGATAAGACCGTCATCGATTAGAATACGAGAACCTGGGTCTACATCGTCATAAAGACCAGCATAAGATACAGAGAACTTCTCTGCAGTACCTAATACTTGCTCAGTAGAAAGAACTACTTCTGCACCTGTTACAAGCTCAGCTTGTCCGTCTACGAAGTCGTGAGTACGGATTTCTGGACCTTTTGTATCAAGTAAGATACCAACTGTTTTACCAGTTTTCTTTGAAGCTTCACGAATGTTTTTAATACGAGCTCCGTGCTCTTCATGGCTACCATGAGAGAAGTTTAAACGAGCAACGTTCATACCTGCTTCGATTAATTGCTCTAATTTTTCAATACTTTCACTAGCAGGACCTATAGTACATACAATTTTAGTTTTACGCATATTGCACCTCCGAAAATTATGAAACCGTTCCCAAATATCTGACATTACGCCGATTAGATGGATAATTCTTTAGATAATTGATACATGTCTTTATCGATTGTATGCTTTTGAGCTAACGCTTCGATAATGTCATGATCAACAAGTTTGTTATCTTGAATACCTACACAACGTCCGCCTTTACCAGCAATTAATAATTCAACTGCTCTTGCGCCAAGACGACTTGCTAATACACGGTCTTGTGCACTTGGTGATCCACCACGTTGTACGTGACCTAATACAGTTACACGAGTATCAAAGTTTGTTGCTTCTTCAATGTGCTTACCGATGTCAATTGCACTTCCAACACCTTCAGCTACAACGATAATACTGTGTTTTTTACCACGTTCACTACCACGCTTCAGACGAGCGATAACATCATCCATGTCATACTCTTCTTCTGGAATTAAGATCGTTTCCGCACCATCAGCTAAACCAGCCCATAATGCGATATCACCAGCGTGACGTCCCATTACTTCGATAACATATGTACGTTCATGAGATGTAGCTGTGTCACGAATTTTATCAATTGCATCAATAACAGTGTTTAAAGCTGTATCGAAACCAATTGTGAAGTCTGTTCCAGGGATATCATTGTCGATTGTACCTGGTACACCAACACATGGGAATCCTTGTTCAGTTAATTTTTTAGCGCCTTGGTAAGAACCATCTCCACCAATAACAACAAGCCCTTCGATACCGTGTTTCTTTAATTGCTCGATACCTTTTAGTCGTACTTCTGGATCTTTAAACTCAAGACATCTTGCTGTATATAATTTTGTACCACCGCGGGGGATAATATCGCCAACAGAACCAAGTTCTAATTTTTCAATGTGACCAGAAATTAATCCAGCGTATCCATGGTAAATACCATATACTTCAATATCATGGAAAATCGCTTTACGAACAACTGCACGAATGGCAGCATTCATACCAGGTGAATCTCCACCACTTGTTAATACACCAATACGTTTCATTTGTACTCACCTCATAAAGATTATTTGCCTTATAATAAAATAACACGAAAAAATATAAAAATACAATGGAGAAGATGTGTCTTTTCATAATAAAAACGTGCATTCGCGAAGTGGAACGCACGCTTTTCTTATTTTATCCAAATGGAAGCGTTTGAAAACGAAACTTGCCCAATTTTCATATATTTTTCATAACGTTTTTCGATTAATTCATCTTTCGAAATTCCGTTTAATTGTTGAAAAGTTTTTTGAATCATTAAGTCTATATTTTCTGACTGTTTCAAAATATTACGGTGAGCTCCGCCTCTTGCTTCTGGAATAATTTCGTCAATTACACCTAATTCTTTCAAATCTGCTGCTGTAATTTTCATTGCCTCTGCAGCTTCCTTTGCTTTTCCTGCATCTTTCCAAAGAATTGCCGCTGCACCCTCTGGTGTAATAACAGAATAAGTGGAATTTTCTAGCATATGAATGTAATCTCCAACTCCAAGGCCTAGCGCACCACCACTACCACCTTCGCCGATAACGATACAAATAACAGGTACCGTTAAACCTGCCATTTCAAATAAATTGCGGGCGATAGCTTCACTTTGACCACGTTCTTCAGCAGCTTTACCAGGATAAGCTCCTTTCGTATCAATAAAACAAATAATAGGACGATTAAACTTTTCCGCCTGCTTCATTAAACGTAATGCTTTTCGATATCCTTCTGGATGAGGCATTCCAAAGTTACGGCGAATATTTTCTTTCGTATCTTTTCCGCGCTGATGCCCAATTACAGTTACAGGCATCCCTTTATATTTCGCAATGCCGCCGACAATCGCTGCATCATCGCCAAATAGACGATCTCCATGACATTCGAAAAAATCAGTAAATAAGTGCTCAATATAATCGAGCGTTGTCGGTCGTTCTGCATGACGAGCAATTTGAACACGGTCCCATACTTTCAGATTGCCGTATATATCTTCCTCTAAATTTTCTAGCTTTTCTTCCAAAATACGAATCTCCTCGCTGAAGTCCATCTGGCTGTTTTTCGTATAGTCTTTCAGTTCACGAATCTTATTTCTTAGCTCAACAACTGGTTTTTCAAATTCTAGCTCTGCCATACAGCCATTTCCCCTCCTTGATGAACTTCTAAAATCTTGCGAAGTGATTCTCTCATATCATCACGATGCACCACCGCATCTAATTGACCATGATCTAGTAAGAATTCTGCCGTTTGGAAATCTTCTGGTAGTTTCTCACGCACCGTTTGTTCAATTACACGTCTACCAGCAAATCCGATAAGTGCACCTGGTTCTGCAAGATTATAATCACCAAGTGAAGCGAAACTCGCTGAAACCCCGCCCGTCGTTGGGTGAGTCATAACAGAAATAAATAATCCTCCTGCATTACTATGCTTTTTCAAAGCTACGCTTGTTTTTGCCATTTGCATTAAACTTAATATACCTTCTTGCATACGGGCACCACCCGAAGCAGTAAAGATAATAAATGGAACTTGTAAGTCGTACGCCTTTTCAACCGCACGGGCGATTTTTTCTCCTACTACAGAGCCCATGCTCCCCATTCGAAAACGAGAATCCATTACTGCAACAACAACAAGCATGTCATCAATTGTTCCTTCACCAGTTACAACCGCTTCGTTCAATTCAGTCTTCTTACGATCGCTCTCTAGTTTCTCTTCATAACCTGGAAACTCGAGTGGATTTAATGAAACCATTTCTTTGTCATACTCACGGAATGACCCTTCGTCCAATATACTATCAAGACGTTCCCATGCATTCATAGGATGATGATATCCACAATTCACACATACTTTTAAATTTTTTAGAAGTTCTTTCGTATACATGATTTTTTTACATTCCGGACATTTTGTCATAACGCCATCTGGTACATCTTTTCGTACTTGTTCTGAAGGTATTGCAGCGTACTTTTTCTTTTTCACGAATAAATCTCTTAGCACAATTTGACCCCCTTCGTTGAGAGCTAAGGTTAGCGTAAGAAGAAAATGGGGCTAACACCAAAGTTTGATGTTAGCCTTATCTTCTCAATCTGTCTAATAACCTCACTCTTTACGTTTAACTTTAACCGCTAAGCGGTAGAATGTTTGTCATAACGTGTCATGGTCATTTCGACAAATTTTATACATTACGAGTGAAACTGTATATTCTCTACTAATTCATCGTAAATTTTTAGTGCATCATTTTCTTGTTTTTCTTCCAAAGTAGCATAAAGCTTTCTATACATATCGATAGAATCTCTTGAAACTTTACAAGAAAGAGTTGCTACGTAATCATTTACGATCATCCAAATGCGATATAGTAAATAATTATCGACTTGTTCAATAAGTGTTTTAAAGAACGTTTGATGAAGCGTTGGGACTGAGCTTTCATTTCCTTCAAGTACTTGGTGTAATCTACTTAGTACTTTAGAAAACGTTTCTTTCGGTAAATTACATACAATTCGAATCATATCTTTCTCAAGTAATCGTTTCGTTTGTAATAAATCACGAATTGTTTTCTCATCTTGCAATAAGAACGGAGCAATTAATTGTACAAGACCGTTATCATAAAAGTTTCGAATAAACGTCCCTTCACCACGTCTCGTTTCAATCAATCCTACCAGTTCTAAAGCACGCAATGCTTCTCTTACAGAGGAACGTCCTACGTTTAAGCGTGAACTTAACTCACGCTCAGACGGCAAACGATCCCCCGCCACCAAACCATCCTCTTCCATAATGGAACGGATTTTTTTTACAATTTCGAGATATACTTTTGTATTTGATGATGTCAATGGAAATTCCTCGCTTATTCTTTACCAATCAGCGCTAATTGTTTTGTTTTTTCAGCGATCTCATTTGGATCTACTTGACGGCGAGCTACTCCTGTCTCCATTGCTGCTTTTGCAACGTAAGCCGCTACTTGAGGCGCTACACGCGCGTCAAATGGTGCCGGAATGATATAGTCTGCATTTAACTCATCTTCTGCTACAAGCTCAGCAATAGCCTGTACAGCTGCCATCTTCATTTCTTCGTTAATTTGTGTCGCATGTACGTCAAGTGCACCGCGGAAAATACCAGGGAACGCCAGTACATTATTTACTTGGTTCGGGAAGTCAGAACGACCTGTTCCAACAACAGCTGCGCCCGCTGCTTTTGCCAATTCTGGCATAATTTCTGGAACTGGATTCGCCATTGCAAAAATAATCGCATCGTCATTCATTGTACGAACCATCTCTTCTGTTAATGCACCTTCTGCAGATACACCAATGAATACGTCCGCACCTTGTACAACATCAGCTAAAGAACCTTCTATACGATTCTTATTTGTATATTTTGCAACTTCATCCTTCACCGGATTCATACCTGTAGGACGACCATCATAGATTGCGCCTTTACGGTCACACATAATAATGTCGCGTACACCATAGCGATATAAAAGTTTAATAATTGCAATACCTGCTGCACCTGCGCCATTTGCGACAACTTTAATGTCAGACATTTTCTTTCCAACTAATTTCAGTGCATTTACAAGACCTGCTACTGTTACAATAGCTGTTCCGTGTTGATCATCATGGAAGATAGGAATATTTGTTTCTTTTTTCAAACGCTCTTCAATAATGAAGCAGTTTGGTGCTGCGATATCTTCTAAGTTAACGCCGCCAAAAGTTGGCTCCATTAATTTTACAGTTTCAACAATTTTATCTACATCGTTTGTATTTAAGGCAATTGGGAATGCATCTACACCAGCAAAGCTCTTGAATAATACAGCTTTACCTTCCATTACTGGAAGAGATGCTTCAGGTCCAATGTTACCAAGACCAAGTACAGCTGTTCCATCTGTCACAACTGCTACCATATTTCCCTTCATCGTATATTCATATACCTTACTTTTATCGTCATAAATTTCTTTACAAGGTTCTGCAACCCCTGGAGAATATGCAAGACTTAAATCTTTTGCATTTTCTACTTTTACTTTTGATACAGTTTCTAATTTTCCTTGATGCACTTTATGCATGTGAAGTGCTTCTTCACGAAGTGTTGACAAACTATCCACTCTCCTCAAATTATTCTTGCTGATATCAATTTCTCCAAGTGGTCTGACCACGAACACTACTACTATAATAATCGAAGTGTAGGGAAATTGTCCATTATATTTTCACAACTACATTTTCTTCCCCGACAATTTCACGAAGTGCTCCTAAACATTCTTCACTTGGATGAATCGATAAACTCCGAGATAATTGTACCATTTTATGTTCCTTTTCATAATAAATTAGTACTTTCGCAAAACCTGAATAGTCGAACAATATTTTCGTAACCTGATTTAAAAGCTTTTTCTCATACTGAGACGGCAATTTCACGTAAACAGATGCGTCTTTCTTTTCTTCATAAACATCCATTTCCTCTAGCGGATATAGTCCATTTACAATCCATTGCAGCTTATGATTTCTTAGCTCAATCGTACCGTCAACTAAAACAATTGCTCCTTCTTGCAACTTATCCGAGAAATGTATATACGTTTCCGGGAAGAGGACCGCTTCCATTTCATCATTTTGATCACAGAATGTAATAAATGCCATCTTTTGAAACTTTTTCGTACGAATCACTCTCACACTTGTTATATACACAATAGCTCTTTGTACTTTTTTCTTGTGTCGCATCGCCTGAGCGAGAGATGGAATTTCTAATTCTTTTGCTAACTTCACATATTGCGCTGTCGGATAACTTGATAAATAAAAGCCAAGCGCTTCCTTCTCTTTATTTAGTTGTTCAATAAAAGATAACTCTTCTCCTTGTACATATTTTGATTTTGGAACAGCATCTCCTAAATCACGTGCGAGATTCGCGTACTCTAACGCCCCTTTAATACTTTTCCATAAATTCGTTCTCGAAACACCAAAATCGTCAAAACATCCCGACCAGACGAAAGCTTCTAAATTACGCTCCGTTACGAACTTTGACGGCATACGAAGACAAAATTCAAATAAATCTTCGAACATTTTTTTCTCTCGTTCTTCTAATAATGCTGTCACTGTAGCCATTCCAATATTTCGGATCGAAAGTAAACTGTAACGTATCGCATTCCCTTCTATTTGGAAGTTGTAGCCACTCCTCTGAAGAGACGGTGGCAAAACGTGAAAACCTTTCCGCTTCGTTTCTCGTATATACTGTACAATCTTATCTTCATTTCCAATTGCGCTTGATAATAATGCCGTCATAAATTCCAGCGTATAATTCGCTTTCAAATAGGCAAGCTGATATCCGATCATACTGTAAGCTACAGCGTGACTTCGGTTAAAACCGTAATTCGCAAATCTTACAATTAAATCATAAATTTTCTCTGCAGATGTCTCATCATAACCATTTCGCAAACATCCTTGGACGAAATGCTTACGTTCCTGATCTAAAATATCACGATTTTTTTTACTCACCGCACGGCGCAGTAAATCTGCTTCTCCGAGCGAAAAACCAGCTAACTTCGATGCAATTTGCATAATTTGTTCTTGGTATACAATGACGCCGTATGTTCTTTCTAAAATTGGCTTTAAATCCGGATGTAAATATTCAATTTTTCTTTTTCCATGTTTCGATTCAATAAAAGTCGGTATCTGTTCCATCGGTCCTGGTCTGTATAACGAGTTAACAGCTACGATATCTTCAAACTCATTCGGTTTTAACCCGCGAAGTACATTTCGCATACCACCCGACTCAAGCTGGAATACACCTGTTGTATCCCCTCTCCCTAATAATTGGAACGTCTTTTCATCTTGAAGAGGTAAGTTTCTTATATCGATTTCTTTCCCTATTTTGTTCGCGATAAATTTTATAATATTTTCAAGTAACGTTAAATTACGTAATCCTAAAAAGTCCATCTTAAGCAAACCAAGTTCTTCTAGCGCATCGGCTGGATATTGCGTAACATAAACATCGTTATGTCCTTCTTGAATTGCTACACTTCCTGTTAGCGGTTCTTGACTCATAATAACACCAGCCGCATGAATAGACGTATGACGTGGTAAACCTTCTACACGTTTTGCGATTTCAAATACACGCTCATGCAGAAGATTCCCTTGTATAAACTCACGAAGTGATTGTGATTCTTCATATGCATCTTTTAACGTTATACCAAGCTTTGATGGAATAAGTTTTGAAAATATATCAATATCTCGCGGCGGAAGCCCCATTACGCGGGCAATGTCTCTAATTGCCGCTTTTGCTGCAAGCGTACCAAACGTTACAATTTGCGCAACACGGAGCTGACCGTATTTATCTTTCACATAGCGAATCATCTCATCACGTCTTACGTCTGGAAAATCAATATCAATATCGGGAAGCGTCACACGTTCAGGATTTAAAAACCTTTCAAATAATAGATCGTATTCAATTGGATCAATATCTGTAATTTCTAATACGTATGAAACGAGTGAACCAGCTGCCGATCCACGACCTGGTCCTGTTAGAATATGATTTTCATGTGCATACTTCATAAAATCCCATACGATGAGGAAATAATCACTAAATCCCATACGAGAAATAACATTTAATTCATGATCCAAACGCTTTATATGCACTTCTTTCGGTTCACCATATCGTTTCCGCAAACCTTCTTCACAAACACGACGCAAGTATATATCACTCGTTTCATTAGACGGAACAGGAAACTTCGGAAGTTGATTTACATGGAACGGTATTTCTACTTGGCAACGCTCTGCAATTTTTATTGTATTTTGGATTGCTTCCGGCGCATGGGAAAATAGTGCTTCCATTTCATCCGATGACTTTAAATAATACTGATCTGTTTTCAGCCTCGGCCTATCTGGATCAGTCATTTTCGTTCCACTTTCAACAGATAGTAAACATTCGTGAACAAGCGCGTCACTTTGATTGATATAGCGCACATCGTTTGTTGCAACGACTGGAATATTAACCCTACTAATAAATTCAAGTAGTTTCTCTTGTAAAAGCAACTCATCTTGAATCGCATGATGCTGCAAACTCATATAAAAATGGCCAAACATATTTTGATACGTGCGATCTACTTCTTCAGCCTGACTCTCATTGTCTTCTAGTAATAATTGCTCAATTTCGCCATCTTTACCTGGTGAAATTGCAATTAATCCTTTCGCATAATGCGCAAGCCACTTCTTAAGAATACCTTCTTTGGACTTTGTCATAATACTGCTAGAAATCTTTAATAAATTTTGGTAGCCTATTTCATTCTCAGCAAGTAATACAAGCGGATAAGACCTTTCTTCTTCTTCACTAAAAATAGAAGCGGTTAATCCAATAACGGGCTGTATACCATGTTTCTTACATGCTTTATAAAACGGAATAACGCCATACATAACATTTTCATCCGTAATAGCCAGCGATGAAAAACCGAGTTCTTTCGCCCTGACTACAAGCTCATCAATTTTACAAGCACTTTTTAATAAACTAAAAACGGTTTGACATTGTAAATGCACAAACTTCACTGTTGTACCCTCTCTTTACCTATTTGACTACTTTTATTATAGGTGATGAGGAAAGCGGAAATCAAAACATACTTCTTATACTTTGTCCATATATATGAAGAAGAAAGGGGAATGACGATGGATGTAAGAGAACATACTTTTTTCTCTCTGCTTATTATTAGTTATTTTATTGCCTTTGGGGTTATACTTGGCGGTTCATTAATTGGTGGATTTGGTGCGTTTCTTATCGGAAAACCAGCTCTAACTTACATTAATCAATTCGCCCAAAATTTAAGAATTTGGGCACTCGTTGCAGCAATCGGCGGAACATTCGATACCTTTTATAGCTTTGAAAGAAGTTTCTTTGGCGGAGATATGAAAGATATCGTAAAGCAAATTCTCCTTATTTTTTTCGCAACTGGTGGTATGCAAACAGGTCTCATTATTATTAAATGGCTAACGCAGGAACATGTATGAGAGTACCAAGTGCCAATACAGCAAAAAGATGGTACTTAGTATTAGCTGGGGCTGCTGTTGGAGGCGTGTTGAGCTGGTTTATTTTTTTGTACATATACGGTGTTTTTCAAGAAGAACAAGCTAGTAAAATAGCAGAACAAAGAGAAATTATAGAAAAACAAGAAGCAAAGCTCCACGTCCTTCTCGAAGATCAAGAAAAATTGAACACTGAAAATAAACGGCTCTTAACCATTCAAGAGATTAAAATAAAACTTATCAATCGAGAAAAATACGATTTAGACAATCTCACACTCGAAAATATGACTACATCTATCCATAATGACCTCCAACATCTTTTAACGAAAAACATTCAAAGTATCGCAAAAAATAAAGACCTACTTAAAAAGGTAATCGAAAATAAAACGTACAAACATTACGATCGGCTATACCGTTTTAAAGTCGATACAATATCTTTTGATACAGTGCTTGAAATTAGCATTACTATAGAGAAAGAAAAATAAAGAAGGAGGGCTTTAGCGCCGCTCCTTCTTTTCGTTCTAACATATAGTCTCTTATTTACAAATCTCACGTAAATCAGCAAAAAGACGATCCGCTTCTTCCCAAGAAGATGCCTTCGCACCAGAAGCCATCGGATGCCCCCCGCCGTTATATTGCATTGCTAATTTGTTTATAACTGGTCCTTTTGAACGAAGACGAACACGAATTACGTCGTCTTCCTCTAAAAATAGAACCCACGCCTTTAATCCATCAATATTGCCAAGCGCTCCAACAACACCAGATGCTTCAGAAGGAAGTACATCAAACTCTTCTAATACTTCTTTCGTTAATTTAATGTAAGCTGCTCCTTCTTCTACCATCGTAAAGTTTTGTAAAATATAACCGTTTAAACGAGCAATTTTTTCTTTTGTCTTATACATCTCATTGTATAAATCTGTGAATTTCACACCCATGTCAACAAGCTCACTTACGTAACGAAGTGTTTTTGCTGTCGTATTCGGGAATAAGAAACGACCTGTATCTCCAACAATTCCTGCTAAAATAAGGCGGGCTGCTTCTTTTGTTATTTTTAATCCTTTATCTTTTCCATAGTTATAAAACTCATAAATCATTTCACTTGTAGAACTCGCTGTCGTATCTACCCACGTAATATCTCCATACGGATCTTCATTTGGATGATGATCAATTTTAATTAACATCTTCCCTTTTGTATAGCGTTGATCGTCAACACGTTCTTGATTCGCAGTATCACAAACAATAACAAGCGCATTTTCGTATACACTATCTTCAATATCATCCATTACTCGTAAGTATGCTAGTGACGGCTCATTATACCCAACCGTATAAATATTTTTCTCTGGAAACGATTCTTGTAGAATTGTACCAAGACCACCCTGTGAACCTAACGCATCTGGATCCGGACGCACGTGGCGATGAATAATAATTGTATCAAACTCTTTAATTGCTCCTAAAATTTGCTCATGCATATGTATAATCTCCTTTTTAATCAACTTCTTCACTTTATCCTCCATTATAACGGAAAGTATTTCATACATGCGAACAATTGCTTTATAATAAAAGTTAGAAAGTTTAGATATTTCTTTTTCTTTTCTATTATTTTTCACAAAGCGATGGGAGTGTTCATTATGCCAGTATTAGTCTTCTGTATTATCGTCTCATTTATGTTGTACCTCTTTTACAAAACAAAATACTTTCGTACAAACCGCCCAATGGAGAAAGGTTGGCTCTCAGGAAAATCCGCAATGGCACTCGGTTCATTCGTTTTATTTTTCGGGATAAACCAATTCTTTTTAGAACTTTCAACCGCTCGTATTATCGTTGGTGTTTTATTCGTTCTATTTGGTAGTGCAAGTGTATTTAACGGGTTTCGCCAATACAAACATTTCTTGCCATTAGCAGTTAAAGAAGCTGAAGTCTATGAAGCAACGTAAAAAAGCATCAATATTGTGATGCTTTTTTACGTCCCTTAACTTTCAAAATCATATACGCAACAAACGCAGATGGTATATTAAATGGGTTCCCTTGTACGTGAAAATGTAATTGTTCTTCTCCAAAAGACATTTTTTCATATAGCTCTCGCTGAGATAATCCTGTCTTTTCCTTTTTTTCATGTAAACCTTGTAAATATAAATATTGAATCGGTATCATTACAAGAAAGTAAAATAGTGCGATACTACCAAAAAAGAGTACGGCTGACGACATAATGCATACCACCTCTCGCGATTCCATTTTCTTACAATATAATCATAACACAATATACAACTGAATTGAATTATTATTCCGTCTTTTCTCACATTACTTTTCCACTCCATCCCATACATATTTCACTAAAACTCCCATCTAAAATCATGCCTTTCAAATTTAAAACAACAAAAAAAGATGGAACAAATCAAAACGATTTGTTCCATCTTTTTATTTATCGATTAACTGAACCATAAGTAATGCTTTTCCAGACAACATTACCTTCATGATGCACCTCTACATCGACCTTACCAAATTTACGTCCAATTTCTAATACTTTCGGATGAACAGATACAACATTATCAATTTGAACCGGCTTTACGAAATAAATAGTTAAGTTTTCAACAATTAAATCACTTTTCTTTTGCGCACGAATGACGCGATTTGTCGCTTCTGTCACAATTGTTGCAAATACACCGTACGATAACGTCCCGATTGAGTTCGTCATTTGCGGCGTCACCGAAAATTGATATAGATGCTCATTCTTCGCTTCTTTTGGTGTCATAAATTGATTCGTTACAATATCATCAATGGTTTCTCCAACTTGTGGCTGACGTTGAATCATTTGCAGTGCCTGAAGTACATCTTGACGGCTAATAATACCTTGCAGTTTGTTTCCTTCCTCAACGACAGGAAGTAATTCAATTCCTTCCCACACCATCATACGTGCCGCAGCTGCGACAGACATTTTACCGTTCACTGTAATTGGGTGTTTTGTCATTACTTTATCAATTGGTGTTTCTTTCGCTACTCCGATCATATCTTTTGAAGTTACGATTCCTAGTACTTTGTTACTTTCATCGACAATTGGATATCTTCCGTGCATTGTCTCTTCGTTATATGCATGCCATTGCTGTACTGTATCACTCGGCTTTAAATATAACGTTTCTTCAATTGGCGTTAAAATATCTTCAACGAGTACAATTTCTTTCTTAATAAGTTGGTCATAAATTGCACGATTAATTAACGTTGCGACCGTAAATGTATCGTAGCTACTTGAAATGATCGGCAGCTTTAATTCGTCTGCTAATTTCTTCACATGATCTTCCGTATCAAATCCGCCCGTAATTAATACAGCGGCTCCAGTTTCTAGCGCTAATTCATGTGCATTGGTACGGTTACCAATAATGAGTAAATTCCCAGCTTCTGTATAGCGCATCATCGCTTCTAATTTCATAGCTCCGATTACGAATTTATTTAATGTTTTATGTAGTCCTTCTCTGCCTCCAAGTACTTGACCGTCGACAATGTTAACGACTTCTGCATATGTCAGTTTTTCGATATTCTCTTTCTTCTTTTGTTCAATTCGAATTGTTCCGACACGTTCAATTGTACTAACATATCCTTTATTTTCTGCATCTTTAATTGCACGGTAAGCGGTCCCTTCACTTACACTCAAATCTTTCGCAATTTGTCTTACAGAAATTTTATGGCCTACTGGCAGGCTATTAATATGTTCTAAAATTTGGTTATGCTTGGTAGCCAAATGGTTTCACCATACTTTCTTTTCCCTAAATTCTTCATGTGTTGTACTTTTAGTATACTATATTTTCAAAACTGTTACACTCTCTCTTTGCATACCTGTACTATTTTTTTTATAACAAAATGACGCTTACATTCCACCAGTCATTCTATTACAACAATGTAATGCTATTGTCATCTCATTCGATAGTTCGCCCACTTAATTGCCTATACAATTAAGACAAGAAATAAAACAAAGGAGCGAACACATGATGAAAAAACTTTTAGAGGTTGTAGGTGCTGTATTTTTAGCTTTCGTAGATGGGAAAAAAGTTGCAATGGAATTGAATGAAACACCTGAACAACCACGTACCAAAAGAGAAGAATCACCAAAACAAATACAAGCATTAAAAGCTGTCCTACACACGTAAAAAACCCTTCACTTTTCTTTTCAAATGAAGGGTTTCTTTTCTATAGTGTAATACTTTCTCCAGCTTCTAATACTTTCCCTGTACAATTTTGTAGCTTTTCTACAAATTGATATGGATCTTGTTCAATAACTGGGAACGTATTGTAATGCATCGGTACAACAGTTTTCGCATTAATCCATTTTGCCGCTAGTACAGCATCTTCTGGCCCCATTGTGAAATTATCACCAATTGGTAAAAATGCTAGATCAACTTTATTTAATTCCCCAATTAACTTCATATCAGAGAATAGTGCAGTATCTCCTGCGTGGTATACAGTTTTCTCTTCTGCTGTAAATAAAATACCTGCTGGCATACCTGTATATGTAATCGTCTTATTTTCTTCATCAATATAACTAGAGCCGTGGAATGCTTGTGTAAACTTCACTTTTCCGAAGTCAAATTCATGTGAACCACCAATATGCATCGGGTGTGTATTTACACCTTGCCAACTTAAAAATGTTGCTAGTTCAAATGGCGCTACAACAACTGCATTATTTTTCTTCGCAAGTTCTACTGTATCTCCAACATGATCACCGTGTCCATGCGATAAAAGAATTGCATCCACTTTTACATCTTCAGTTTTTAAATCTGTTTTCGGATTACCTGTTAAAAACGGGTCAATTAAAATAACTTTTCCATTCGCCTCAATTTTCACAACTGAATGTCCATGATAAGATACTTTCATTATTACATTCCTCCCCTGTTCACATTCTCACTTTGTATTCTACATGATTTTTCAATTCCCTGTCTTTTCTAACATCTATTTACTTGTCATAACGCTTTCTTCCGAGTTAAAGTTATATTTGTAATTAAATATCTCGGGGGTGCCAATCGATGAATGCTAGATTAGAAAATTTAATGCAATGGCTAAAAGAAAAAAACGTAGAAGCTGCGTTCTTAACTTCTACACCAAACGTCTTCTACATGACAAACTTCCACTGTGAACCACACGAAAGATTACTTGGTATGTTTGTATTCCAAGAAAAAGAACCTATTTTAATTTGCCCTAAAATGGAAGAAGGTCAAGCACGTAACGCTGGCTGGGCACATGAAATTATCGGATTTACTGATACTGACAGACCATGGGATATGATTGCAAAAGCAATTAAAGACCGCGGCATCAATGCAAATGCAGTTGCAATTGAAAAAGAACATTTAAACGTAGAGCGCTACGAAGAATTAACGAAATTATTCCCAAATGCAGCTTTCAAATCAGCTGAGGAGAAAGTTCGCGAACTTCGTTTAATTAAAGATGAAAAAGAACTTTCTATTTTACGCGAAGCAGCTAAAATGGCGGACTATGCTGTTGAAGTTGGTGTAAATGCAATTAAAGAAGATCGTAGTGAACTAGAAGTATTAGCAATTATTGAACACGAATTAAAAACAAAAGGCATACATAAAATGTCATTTGATACGATGGTATTAGCAGGTGCGAACTCAGCTCTTCCACACGGTATTCCTGGCGCAAACAAAATGAAACGCGGTGATTTCGTACTATTTGATTTAGGCGTAATCATTGACGGTTATTGCTCTGATATTACACGTACAGTGGCATTCGGCGAGATTTCTGAAGAACAAACTCGTATTTACAACACTGTACTTGCTGGACAACTACAAGCAGTTGAAGCATGTAAACCAGGTGTTACACTTGGCGCAATCGACAACGCTGCTCGTTCTGTTATCGCAGATGCAGGTTACGGAGACTTCTTCCCACACCGACTTGGTCACGGACTTGGAATTAGCGTACACGAATATCCAGATGTAAAAGCTGGTAACGAGGCTCCATTAAAAGAAGGTATGGTCTTCACAATCGAACCTGGTATTTACGTACCAAACGTAGGTGGCGTTCGTATTGAAGATGATATTTACATCACAAAAGACGGATCAGAAATTTTAACGAAATTCCCGAAAGAGTTACAATTTGTAAAATAATAGAAAAAGGCAGCGGGAGTGCTGCCTTTTTCTATTTCCCTACTATTTCAAATTTCTCTACAATCATTTTTGCTGGATAACTTTCAAGTATTTGAGAAAACCATACTTTTATTTTATCCCCTGTTTTTAACTGTTTATATGCGTCTTTGTCCTTAAAGCTCAAGACTATATGTGCTGGATGCTCTTTATTCATTTGTTGTTCTATATAATGTTGCAACTCTACTTTTGTTTCAACCGTTTTATCATCGGCAAAAAACATCGTGTCATTTCTTAATATGATATACCCTTCTTTAGGTACTTCTTTTACCGTTACTTGCTCTACTTGTTTTGTATCACACGCTGATAATACGACTAGAAATACACTTAAAAACATAACAATTTTCATATGCCTATTCATTTTTAACTCCTTACTCTAGGCTATTTCAAATTTAACACCATCTTCTCCTCATACTTATCATCCCATTTAATCACAACTTCTATAGGTTCATCTTTAGAGATAGGCGCGCAACTTACACAAGAAGACTTCATTTCAACCTTTGCTCCTCTATGAACTTCTGACGTTTGTGTCATTGTACTAAAGGCTCCATTAATAGCAATCTCTAAGTTTTTAAATTCTGTCTTTCCATCCCCGCCCTTATATTGAAACGTAAACATTCCATCTTCACTGTCATCCTTAATATGCCCTTTATATTGTCCAGTCCAACTTTTGCTCTCGCTAGAAAAAGTAAAATACCAAATCGAGCAGCTTCCTAAAAAGAAAATACTAATGAAAAAGAATAACGCTCTCTTCATCATGCCCCTCCATTCAAATGCACTTATTTATTGTCTATTTCTTCCTTCTATTATACTATTAAAATACAGAATTTTCTAAAATAGGGGGTTTATATGTTACAACAACAGTTAGAAGAAATTCGTAATAATAATTACATACTGGATAACACACTTAACATTGATTCTTTAAGTTCCAATATGCTTGAGCAAATTGGCGATACTGATAGCTATTTAAGGGACAAACTCATCTACTCTACTTTTTTTCATCTCATCAAGAAGGAATATCTTTCACACACACAATTACAGAAACTATTATTAGAAAGCATCGGTGAAAAATATTTATTGTATAAGATTCATTCAGATGATGAAGATGCGGTATTTACCCGAGCATTTACAACATTATTAATTGCCCTCATTATTGATGCTGATACAAATCATAATTTCTTATCACAGACTGATATTTCAAATGTAAAAGATCAACTAATTCTATATATGAACAACGAACATGATTTCCGGGGATATGTGCAAAAACACGGCTGGGCACATAGTATCGCTCATGCTTCTGATACATTTGAGGCGCTTGTGAATAGTCCTAAACTGGAAACTTTATATTACGAAGAAATATTACAAACTTTATTAAACAAAGTTTGTGTTCATTCCATCTATTACAAATATGAAGAAGATGAACGTATCGTTTATCCGATTGTCGCAATGCTACAAAATGGCTTAAAGGAAGAAGCACTCATATTAGCCCTTCGTGATTTAGTAGCTCAATTACCCGTTCAAAAACAAACATTACATATTGAATCATACGAGTTTCTATACGGAAATATAAAATCTTTCTTACGCAGCTTATTTTTCAGACTGCGCAAGCTTTCTATATGCGAAGAAACAGAATGCGAAATTGAAAAATTGCTACAAGAACTTCCAAAATATTATTAAAAAAAGAAGGCCACTCAAAAAGTGCCTTCTTCTATTTCACTAATATTTAATTGAAATTTCACGATCCAAACTGAGAAAAGGTGGACAAGAAGCGCAAACGCCATACATGCTCCGCTTAAAAAAGTTAGTATAGGATGCGAATACACGTGCCCCAATCCATAGGATACCGCCACGAAAAACATTGTTATGTAAATATAAATTGCTCCATGTATTTGCCTCATATAAACCTCCTTTTCCCATATTATAACATAAATTTTCTGATTATTCACATTAATTGCTTGTAATCAATATTTCTCAACTGTTACACCTCTTACAGCAGCCTTAATATATGGTGCTCCTTGTAAACTTTGTAAATCCTCTGTTTTGCCTGTTACGACTACACCGTATATTGGTAGGTCTTTTGGTTTGGTGTTTTTTATTTCTTTATCCCGCATTAACGGGCAGTAAGACCTCACATCAAAATTCAGCGGAAGCAAGAAGTTAGATGGGGGATGAACCCCACACTGATTAAAGTTTCACTTTATAGTTTATCCTAAAATATTCTCAGTATCCCTCTTTATTTTCACTTAAAGACATCCAAATGCAGCTTTTATAAATTGTTTCATAATAAAAAGCACATCCATTTTGATGCGCTTCTCTGAAATACTATTCTATTATTTCATCGCGTCCTTCACAACATCTTGAATCATAACGACTTCTGTTTTCATATCAACAGAGGGTGCTTCTTCATCAATACACTCATACCAAAATTCCAAGTGCTTTTTATCAATTTCATAATGAGAATTTTCGACAAGAGCCCCACCTTCTCCTTGCACAGAATACCAATATAAGTACTCTTCTCCATCTCTTATTTCCCGGAAAATTGTCTCAACGTACATCTTTTCGTCGTTTAATGTCAAAAGTACTTCTTTCATATTGTCATTCAGAAGCTGCATCCATTCATTTACTCGATGACTCTTACCAGGCTTAACTTTAAATCTCGTTAATTCTACATTCATTTTTCTTCCCCCGTTTTCTTACGTACAAACAAACTGTATTCTATTGGATGATAAAAACTTAATTTACTAGCTAATTTTCGCGAAGGAATATTGTCTACATAACAATCCCAGCTCGGTATAATATCATTTTGCATGCAATGTTCAATGAACCGTGTTGCAACAGCTTGAGCTAATCCTTTCCCTTGATGCGCTTCATGTGTTGCAATATCTATTTCAGCATAACCATTCCCGCTAAATATCGAGACACATTCAGCTACAATTATCCCATCTTGTTCTATACAAAATCCAAAACCACTATTCAAAAACGTTTCTTTTGATCCCCAATATTCTTTGTAGTACTCCTCTTTAAATTCACTGCTTCGCTCTATATCTCTTCTATCAATACGCTTCACTTCATATGTATTTTTGTTAAAATCTCGTTTTCTCTCCTCAAAGGTTACTCTTTGAAATTTCATTCGCGGGATGTTCCGAAGTGTATTACTAAAACGCTCTTCTAACATCATTTCCCACTCTTCACTTGAAGTAAAGAGTGTAAATCTCTTCTCTGTTTTCTCAATAGCTGTTTTTAAATATGAAAATAACTCTTCGTTATAATTTTGATCATCAGTATCACCAAATAAATAATAGATACCGTTAGCTGTAATAATTAATCCTGCTGTTAATTTCTCGTTTGCAAAAACCTCACCATCTATCACTTGATCACATACCGCATAAGCAAACGTCGTCGTTTTTGTATGACTTTCTAAAATCGGAAGGATTTTTCTATACTCGGCTACGGATAATTTTTTCATAATTGCTCCACTTTAATCGTATCCGCCTCTATATGTTCAAAACAAAGATTTACAGTTCTCTTTAATGCTCTCGTTCTATGAATCTTACATGCTGGAATTAAGATTGAATCATTTGGCTTTAAAACCGCTGTTTCTCCATCTTCAAAATCAATAAGTAATTCTCCCTCTAACACAATAAATAATTCATCCGAATTAGAATGATAGTGCCAATCATATTCACCAGTAAATACAGCGATTCGTAAGCAATGACTGTTTATATTTGAAACGACGAAGTTTTTATGTTGATCTTTAATATCCTTTGTTAATTCTATTAAGTTCACAGTCTCCATCTTTCGTCCCATCCTTTCATTAGTCGTTCTTCTAAAAAACTAACTTAATCTCCACCACCTCCGCAATCTCCTCCACCATCACTTGAGCTACTACAGTCATTGCTACTGTAGTCACCGAATCCACTTGATGAGCTTGAAGCGTATGAAGATTTTTTGCTTCTTTTTCTATCTTTTTTACTTTCATGACTAGGCCATACTGTAGCAAAGAGTATAACGAATAAGGCTAATTCTATTACAACAAGTATAAATTCTAGAATGCTCTCAATAATATTGGGAGTTATCCCAAAACTGTAAAACACTCCAAATGAATACATACACAAAATTACATACAGAGCCATACAAATATACCGAAATGTTTTCTCTATCGTAATGACTACTTTTTGTGAAAAAGGTATGTTCTGTTCCTTTTTGTTCTTTATATACCTTTGTCTCTTTGCCTGTTTTTTCTTCCTCTTTTTGCTCCCCATCGAATCCCCTCTTTTTATTATATAATTCTAAATTATCATAATGAAAATCGATTTACACCAATAAATAACAATTATTCACATGTTATTTCTCCATATAAAAAAGACCCTCCTCACGAAAAGGAAGGTCTCAAATGTATTTCTATTATGATAAAGCAGGAGCTTTTTCAAGAAGCTCTTTTGCATCAGCGTATTGTAAGCCGTGAGCTTCCGCAACTGCTTCGAATGTTACATAACCATCTAATGTGTTAATACCTTTTAATAATGCAGTGTTGCCTAAGCAAGCTTCTTTGTAGCCCTTGTTAGCAATTTGTACTGCATATGGTACTGTTACGTTTGTTAACGCAAGAGTTGACGTACGTGGAACTGCACCTGGCATATTAGCAACTGCATAATGAACAACGCCATGTTTTTCGTAAGTTGGGTTGTCATGAGTTGTAATACGATCAGTTGTTTCAAAAATACCACCTTGGTCAATCGCGATATCTACAACGACAGAACCTGGTTCCATTGATTGAATCATTTCTTCAGTTACAAGTTTTGGCGCTTTTGCACCCGGAATTAATACTGCTCCAATAACAAGGTCAGATTCTTTAACAGCTTCTGCAATGTTGTATGGATTAGACATTAATGTTTTTACTTGGTTACCGAAAATATCATCTAATTGACGAAGACGTTCTGCACTTAAGTCAATGATTGTTACATCTGCACCTAAACCTACTGCAATCTTAGCTGCGTTTGTACCAGCTTGACCACCGCCGATGATTGTTACTTTGCCGCGTTTTACCCCTGGAACGCCTGCAAGTAAAATACCTTTACCGCCTTTGTTTTTCTCAAGGAATTGTGCACCGATTTGTGCAGACATACGACCAGCCACTTCACTCATAGGTGCAAGTAATGGTAAAGAACGATTGTCTAATTGTACTGTTTCGTATGCGATTGATGCAACTTTGTTATCGATTAATGCTTTCGTTAATTGTGGTTCTGGAGCTAAGTGTAAGTATGTGAATAAGATTAAGCCTTCACGGAAATAGCCGTATTCACTTGCTACTGGCTCTTTTACCTTCATAACCATATCTTGATTCCATGCTTCTTCAGCAGTTTCTACAAGTTTCGCACCAGCTTGTACGTATTCTTCATCTGTAAAGCCAGATCCTAAACCTGCTCCTTTTTGAACAAAAACTTCGTGACCATTTTGTACTAAATGTACTGCTCCCGCTGGCGTCATTGCCACACGGTTTTCATTGTTTTTAATTTCTGTTGGAATACCGATACGCATGATTAGTTCCCCCTTGAGTTATGAAATGACCCCTGAATCATTTTTTAAAGCGCTTTCTACGCTCTTATATTTTAACATAATATCTCAATATTTGACAAAAAAATAACACGAGTTTTCCGATAGATTTAATTTTATATTAAAGGACAGTATTATCCGCACCTCTCAGCACAATGGATAAACTGTCCAATTATTCGAAACTTCATCTTATTTTATTCTATCGATGTCTATGAATAACATCCACTGCACCAGTCACTTCAATAATTGTACCGGTAATCATATCGGAATCGTCCTCACATAAAAACGAAATGGTTCTTGCAATATCTTCACCTGTTCCAGATCTACCAATCGGTGTGTTATGCTCTTTCAGCTGACGTGCTTCTTGAATAGTTGCCTCTTTCATATCGCCAATAATATCACCAGGACATACCATGTTCGCAGTGATACCATACTCCGCTTCTTCATAAGCAACTGTTTTCGTTAATGAAACAAGTCCTACTTTCGCTGCGGCAAAAGCTGAACGATAAATCCATCCCGGTGCACTATCCGCCCCTTGAAATCCGTAATTAATAATACGGCCAAAGTTCTGTTTTCTCATGACCGGAACGACAAGTTTTAATAAATGAAATACCGCTGTTAAATTTCCCTGAATCATTTCATTCCATTCATCTTCTTCATAATCAACTAACTTTTTTCGTTCAAATACATATGGACCAGCATTATTAATTAAAAAGTCAATTTTGCCAAAACGGCTCATCGCTTCTTCTACTATTTTATGTAAATCTTCCTTTTTCGTGACATCCGCTTGCACGAATTGTAGACGCTCTTCCACATCTTTATATGTTTCTTTCATCGTTTCCATAGCCGTGATATCGCTATGGTACGTTACTGTTACTGAATAGCCTTTAGCCAATAACTTTTCTGTTACTTGCTTTCCTAAACCTTTCGTACCGGCTGTAATGAGCGCATGTCTCACAAAACTGCCCCCTTTTAAATTGCTATACTTCATATGTAACAAGTTCTCGCTCCAATTACAACTAAAATGAATTGAAACAGAGTTTTCAAAATTCTGTAACGTTTCTGGCAAGCGCGTTACCAAAATTTGTTTTATAATTAAGTTGTAAACAGTTATAAAACAGATTGGGAGGAATTTACTATGAATAATACATATACAAATATTTTAATCGCAGTGGATGGTTCTAAAGAAGCAGAAAAAGCCTTTAAAAAAGCAATTCAAGTCGCAAAGCGCAACAATGCAACATTAACAATTGCTCATATCGTTGATGTAAAAGCATACTCAGCAGTAGAAGCTTATAGCCGTGCAATTGCGGAACGTGCAAATCTATTTGCAGAAGACCTATTAGAAGACTACAAAAAAACTGCGCTTGAAGCTGGTCTTGAAAAAATTGAAACTGTATTAGAATTCGGTAATCCTAAATCAAAAATTTCAAAAGAAATCGCTCCAAACCATAAAGTAGATTTAATTATGTGTGGTGCGACTGGTTTAAATGCTGTTGAGCGTTTCCTAATTGGTAGCGTCTCTGAACATATTATTCGCTATGCGAAATGCGATGTCCTTGTTGTTCGTGGTGATGAAGAGCAAGGTGAGCTTTAATTTATAGATAAAACACCAAGTCCACATAGGCTTGGTGTTTTTCATTTTATAAACTTCACTATAAACAAAAGACATGCTACGACAACAACGGTAATTGCCAACACATAAGGCGGAAGAAACTTCAAAGACCATAATGCCATCATAATCGTCGCAACCGTTAAGTACGTTCGCCTTGCACCTTCTGTCATTTTTTTACGAAATAAGAAAACATACAAATAACCAATTGGCGGCGTAATAAAGCAAAGAACGTATATGATTTTTGATTTTAAATACCACTTTTGTTCTCCAAGTTTCTTTATATCCCCTTCTATTCTCTTATGCTCTTGTTCTTTCTCTTCTTCTACAAGCGGATTTTCCTCTTCTCCTCGCTTTTCTTTCATATAAGGAAGAAAGTGCATAAAAAAATAGTATGCGAATACGAATGCTCCAAATCCAATATTTACTCTTTCTAATGGAATATGTTCACTAAAAAAAGCAGCAGTAAGCACTAAAGACAAACAGTATGTCATCATCCAAAAGGAACGTTTTCTCTTTTTCCGTTCCCTTTCTTTTTTGCCTTGTATATCTTTTCTTTTCGAAAGCCATATAGAAATAAAGCAATCTACTACAAATAGAGCAAAAATAAATATCGCAACGTGTACTGTTTCTAAATCCTCAAATGAAAAGATATTTGGGAATGCAACATGTAATACAATGAATGTGTACAAAATTAGCCCTATAAAATAAATACGTCTCATTTTCCATCCCTTTCTTATTTCCTAACATTACGTTAACATACATTTTTTAGAAATAGACGGACAAAATATATATGTGTAAAAAAGGAGGATGCTATATGGATGATTCTGAACGCATTATTTTAGATGTGAACGGCAAAGAAATTGAAATGCTAGATACGATTCGCACTCATTTTAAAGAGAAGCACGGCGTTGAACTAAGTAATGGTGCATTACTTCGTGATTTGATGGATATTGAGTATATTCGAATTACGGAAGATCGACATAAGTATGATTAAAAGAAAACGACTGCAGGCGAATGCCATCAGTCGTTTTCTTTCTTTATTTAAGCTCTTGATGTTTCCCGCCCATACCACCAGACTCATTGCTATCTTGGTGTACAGTTAGTTTATTTATTTTCGCATCTTTTAAAACTCTATATGTATATGATTCATTTGGTTCATCTTTAAACTGTACATTCATACCATAAGAATCCATTTTGCTATAAAAGGCCGGTTTTATATATAAAATATCACTTTCTTTATATCCTTTATCTTGTAAATGCCACATCGTTGCGATAACCGCTTCTTCTCGCTTTTCTTTTTCACCAACATACATATATTTGTCCAAAAGAAACACTTTAGCATTTGCAATTAAGCTAATTAACAGTACAATGATCAACACTATTTTTTTCATAGACTTCCCTTAAATTGTTATTTTTTACCACATTGTAACTTAAATGCTAGTAAAAAATAAAGTACGCCAGACTTTACTAGACTGGCGTACTTCCCAACTCAATTCTTAATAACTTCTTTCGTTAACCCCTTCGCCTTCTCCAAAGCGTTTTTGATTTGTTCAAACCCAGTCCCGCCAGCACTGTTACGACGCTTTACAGCTGCATATGGTGACAGCACTTCATACAAATCTTCTTCAAATAAGGAGCTCATTTCTTTATATGTTTCAAGAGAGACATCTAATAAATAAATTCCTTTTTGTGTGCAATATAGCACTAACTTTCCAACAATTTCATGAGCTTGACGGAATGGTAGTCCTTTGTTCGCTAAATAGTCAGCAATTTCTGTTGCGTTGGAGAAATCTTGCGTCACAGCTTGCCCCATTTTTTCTTTGTTTACAGTCATCGTTTCAAGCATGCCCGTCATAATATGAAGGCATCCTTCTACTGTTTTAACTGTATCAAACATTCCTTCTTTATCTTCTTGTAAGTCTTTATTGTAAGCGAGCGGTAATCCTTTCATTACTGTGAGTAAACTGAATAAATTACCGTATACTCTGCCTGTTTTACCACGGATTAGTTCCGCCATATCCGGGTTTTTCTTTTGCGGCATAATGCTGCTTCCCGTTGCATATTGATCGCTCATTTCAATAAATTGAAACTCTTGGCTACTCCATAAAATAAGTTCTTCGCAAAAGCGTGATAAGTGCATCATAAGCATAGAGGAGTTACTTAGGAACTCCAGTATGAAATCACGATCGCTTACTGCATCTAAACTATTTTCATAGATTCCATTAAATCCAAGAAGCTCCGCACTATACTCTCGGTCAATGGGGAATGTCGTTCCAGCTAACGCTCCTGCTCCTAATGGCGAAATGTTAATACGTTTTAACGAATCTTCATAACGATTCACATCACGCTCTAACATCCAAAAGTAAGCGAGAATATGATGAGCAAATGAAATCGGCTGGGCACGCTGCAAGTGCGTATAGCCCGGCATAATGGTTTCAATATTATTTTCTGCTTGTTGAACAAGAACAGTTTGCAATTGCTTTGTAGCTTTTATAATATGTTCTACCTTTTCTTTTAAATACAAATGCATATCTGTCGCTACTTGATCATTACGACTTCGGCCAGTGTGAAGTTTTCCTCCTACTTCGCCAATTTGTTCAATTAACATTTTTTCGATGTTTAAATGAATATCTTCTGCTTCTACTGAAAATTGTAGCTTATTCTCTTTTGCTTCTTTCAATAAATATTGAAGACCTATCTTTATTTTCTCTGCTTCTTCTTGCGTAACGATGCCTTGCTTTGCTAGCATCGTTACGTGTGCCATACTCCCATTTATATCTTGATTTACTAATTGTTGATCGAAGGAGATGGATGCTCCGAACTCTTCAACCCATGCTTCCGCTTCTTCTGTAAAACGTCCGCCCCAAAGTTTGCTCACGCTTCCACCTTCTTTTGATTCACTTGGCTGTATACTTTCGTCGGTAAACCGAATAATGAAATGAATCCAACTGCTGCATCATGATTAAATTCATCTTGAGCAGTATATGTTGCTAATTTTTCATCGTATAAAGAGTATTCAGATTTACGTCCTTCTACAATCGCATGACCTTTAAATAATTTCACACGCACTGTACCTGTTACATTCTTTTGCGTTTCTTGTAAAAATGCATGAAGCGCTTGTTTTAAAGGCGAGAACCATAAACCATTATAAATAAGTTCTGTTATTTTCTGTTCAATCACTGGTTTAAAATGTGCTACTTCTTTTACGTGTGTTAAATCTTCCAACTCTTTATGCGCAGTGATTAACGTCATTGCTGCTGGGCATTCGTATACTTCACGAGATTTAATACCGACAAGACGATTTTCTACGTGATCAATACGTCCAACGCCGTGTTTTCCAGCAAGCGCATTTAACGTTTTAATTAATTCTGCAAGTGAATATGCAGTGCCATTTAAAGTAGTCGGTACGCCTGCTTCAAATCCGATTTCTACAAACTCTGGTTTATTCGGTGTATCTTCTAATGCCAATGTCATCTCATATGCATCTTCTGGCGGCGCTGCCCATGGATCTTCTAAAATTCCACATTCGTTGCTGCGTCCCCATAAGTTTTGATCGATTGAAAACGGGCTATCTAAATTAATCGGAATTGGTACATCGTTTTCTTTTGCATAGGCAATTTCTTCTTCACGTGACCACTTCCATTCACGTACAGGTGCAATCACTTCTAAGTAAGGATTTAATGCTTGAATAGAAACTTCAAAACGAACTTGATCATTTCCTTTCCCTGTACATCCGTGTGCAACTGCAGTTGCGCCTTCTTGTTCTGCGATTTCTACTAATTTCTTCGCAATAAGCGGACGAGATAATGCAGAGACAAGAGGGTATTTCCCTTCGTATAATGTGTGTGCTTGCATCGCCATCAATGCATATTCGTTTGCAAATTCTTCTTGAACATCAATCATATATGATTTAATTGCACCTACTGAAAGTGCCTTTTCTTTTACAAATGCTAAGTCTTTACCTTCCCCTAAGTCTAAACAAAGCGCGATAATATCATAATTCTTCTCTTGTAACCATTTAATTGCAACGGAAGTATCAAGACCTCCGGAATATGCTAATACAACTTTTTTCTTCTCCATTTTGCATCCCCCTAAAGAATAAATATTCATTTTCTTTTATAATAATTCACACTTTACCACCTTTCACAAAATGTATCAAGAGTCATTTTCAAATTTTTTCAAACAATTTCGTCGAACTTCTTTCTGTTTTTATGTACAATATAAGCAGGAAAACGGGGGTGAACTTATGGAAAAGTATTTCTTATACGATGAACATCTAGGAATTGAAATTCCACATTTACAAGAAGACTGGGAAGAAATCCCCGAAAAAATGCAACATGCTATTTTACTAAAATGGGAACAAGTTCGCGGGAAAATTCCTGATCGTATAAAAGAACTTGAGCACTATATTAATACAAAACAACATTATTTAAATAACGAAGAAGACTTCGAAGTTTCTTGTAAACTAAATTCAGAAATTGCCGATCTTGCTTCCATCATTAATGACCTTTGGCTTTGGTATCGACTCACTCAAAATGTATCTGAGGGGAAAGCACACCAATGAAAAAAGCATGCCCCTCAATAACTTTGGGTCATGCTTTTTTTGTCATAACATGATTTACAATATATTTCTTGTGCTGTTTTCGCCAAACATACATCGAATGGACCAACTAATATACTTCTTTCTTTCGGCAACTTTACAAAAGCAACAAGCTCTTCTTCATATTGAATTTTTTTCTGACATGAAATGCATATTAATTCTTTTCTTTTGAACATGTCTTTTAGCATACCTTCACTCTCCCCTTCATCTATCTATATTAATATACTCTCATAATAGTTAAGACTTGTAAAAAAATGACACATTCTGAATCGAATGATTCATATACTATGTACAAAAGGAGGTTTAAAAATTATGCGTGCTTTCGTTATTATCACTTTAACTTTTTTAAGTGTGATTAGTTGGGATGCGTTTTTTAAAGATAAAAGTGATGAAAAGAACACAACGGAATAAAACCCTTTTTTCTTACTTATTGGACAAACCGTTATAAACTGTCCAATCCTCCGAAATAACTTAGGCTTTTCTACAAAAATATTTAAACATAACATTTTTTGTAGATTCCCTCCGTTTATTGTCGGTTTCCATCCGCATACATTTTTTAAAAGTATGATATAATAGTATAAATCTTGAAGGAAGGGATTTTGATATCATGATCGCTCGAAGGAGCATGTGGCATCGTATTGACGAATCATACACGTAGCGTATTTTTTAGCTCAGATACTTTAGTCTAGCGAAAAAAATACGAGAGTGGGGAAATTATGATTGCCCGAAGGATAATTTGGCAAAAAAAAGACTCTTCTTACACATAGCGTTTTGTTTAGGACTTAATTGTTACTAACTAAACAAAACAAAGAAGAGCAGGATTGCTAAATGACGAATCCTACTCCACGTTTTGTTTAGTCGTTTTAAGACTTAAACTAAAACGAAGGTAGGGAGAATTGATGGACGAGAGGATTATTCGTTATTTCTTCAGCGACATATAGCGTAGTTAGTTTTTTCGTAAACTAACTGAAAGCTACATGTGAGCTCGTAGTTAGTTTACAACACAAAAAGGACTACTAACTACGGAAAGAAGGAATAACGATGAGGAACATCCAAAGTCGGCAAATTATTAAAGAAATTTTTATGGTTTTAATCGGTTCATTTATTTTAGCAGCAGCGCTATATCACATTCACTTCCAAAACCACTTAACAGAAGGTGGATTTGTAGGAATTGCACTATTCATTCAAAACTTTTATGATATTTCACCATCTATTTCAACTGTATTAATGGATATCCCAATTATTTTACTGTGCGCTTCATTTTTAGGTAGAAAAATGGTTGGTTATTCATTCCTAGGTTCAATTTCATTCGGAGTATTTTATTCCTTTATGGAAAATTATTCTCCATTTACGGTAGATTTATCAAATAACTTATTTATAGCTGCAGTAGTTGGCGGTGCGTTAGCTGGTATTGGACTCGGTTTTATATTACGATTTGGCGGTGCAACCGGTGGAGACGATATTTTAACAATTGTATTAAGTAAACGAACTCGTTTTACAATTGGGCAAATTTTCTTCGTCTTTGACGCGATTGTTCTTGCGCTTTCATTATATTATTTAAATTGGACAGAAATTGCTTTTACTATTCTTTCGATTGCCGTACAGGCAAAAACATTGGATTTAATTTATTATCCAAAAACAGAAAAAACAGCAGAAAAGCAGCCAGTATCTGTTCCAATGTCCAAAAAACATGCAACAAATTAAAAAAGCGAAAGGCTTCGGCCTCTCGCTTTTTTTATGCTCTTTTTTCTTTCTCGACTATATGGCGCACTTGATAAAATCTATTTGCAAATTCAGTAACGTTTCTTGTTAAACGATAATTCACTGTAGATCCAATTGCCATTCCAATTACCGGTATACCTTGGAATAATTTACGACGAAGAGCATAAATCGAAAATGTCTTCAAAATTTGTTTTAACACAACCTCAGTAGAAGCTGTTTGTAGCACTGCTTCGTCTCCTTCGTAAAAGAACGAATCTTCTTGCTCCAGCTCTTGCAATAAATTGTACCAGGCATATTGCTGAAGTCTTCCTGGTAGTAATGACGCATGAAACACCTTTAACGCAAGCATCATTTCATACGGCTTGTTCACATCATGTCCAAATGATGTTGCAATAAGTTGGACTGCCTTCACATTTAACGCGATCATAACCGGAAAATCCGCCGTTAATAATAATAAACCTCCAGCACCTGTTGCCCCACCTTGTACAAATGAATATAGACGATGACGTGCTGTTTGCTGCTCTGCTATGTATGTTAATTGATCAATAGATAATGCTTTCAAATCTTCAAGCTGTTCAATCGATTCATCAAATAACCTTGATGTTCCTAAAATCCGATTACGTGCATCTAACTGTGCTTGTGAACTTTGAATAAATGCATGCAAATGAAAGAGCCATCCATCTGCTTTCGTGAAGAATTCTTTTCGCTTTTTCTCAGGTAATTTCGCAACTGTAGCATGTAACCATTTATCAAACACTTTTTGAAAATCGGTCGCTTCTTGCTCAACTAATTGCGCTTCCCATTCTTTTATATTGTCTAAAATGGCTTGTTCTCGCTTCGATCGCATCGTAACAACCACCTCGTTCGATTTTTTTCTATTGTAACATATTTCTGCTTATTCTTTGCAAATATGCTTGTCTATCTTTATTCACATACCATTTTTGAATGGCATAAAATATTAACAAAAAGGATGAGATAAATCACATGAATCTATCCGATATAAAAAAAGAATATAATGCGGTATTCAGCTTAGGACAAAACTGCTGGCCCGCTTGGGCATTATATCAATTAGAATTATCACCATTTTTTGGCGTTATTGATTTTATGCTAAGTCCCTCATTAGAAAAAGTGAATGTATTATTACAAAATCGATTTGACCGCTTTTTAAATTTCGAAAATTTATCCTTCATCTCATTTTGGGATGATGATGCAAAATTAAGATTAAGGGACAACCTTTATGAAATTGACTCCTGTCATGACTTTAAAACAGATGTAAACACACCAACTTCTTGGCCTTCTTATACAGAAATTAAGTTAAACTATGAACATCGTATTAATCGTTTTCTAGCTACAATTGAAACGGCAGAATCCATATTATTTATTCGAACTGGAGGAACATATGAAGAAGCATGTTCCCTGGAACAAATTTTATCTCAAATCGTTACACATACATTCTCTGTCCTGTTACTAATTCCTGCCGATATACCAACTATCACCCAAGAAGATTGGGGATTACAACGTATTTGCGTTATGAAATGTCCTATTATGGATGTATACCAATACAATGAAGCATTTTGGAAAGACTTATTTGATGGAATTACAGTTAGACCGCACACTTAAATACACGATACTTTTATCACACCATACATTATAATCGTCCTTATACAAAACAAATAAGGAGTGATTCTATATGTATCCACGTGCAAAAGCTTTCGGTCTTGCTGTACATCAAGATCGCCTTCTCGTACAAGAATATTATACAGAAGGTGAAATATATTATCGTCCTCTTGGCGGTTCAATTGAACTTGGCGAAAAATCAGCACATACTGTTATTCGGGAGTTTAAAGAAGAGCTTCATACGGAGATAGAAATCACCAATTATTTAGGGTGTTTAGAAAATGTCTTTCATCTCGATGGAGACATTGGTCATGAAATCATTCAACTATATTCTTTGCGTTTATTAGACACGTCACTATATGAAATGAAAATATTAAATATACAAGATGAAGAAACAGTAGCGTATGCGAAATGGATTCCTATTACGGCATTCATTCAGAAAGAAAAAATATTATATCCAGATGGAGTTTTAAAATACATCCAAAAGAAAAAAGACGAAATCCTATAGGATCTCGTCTTTCTTTTCATATATTAACCAATATCTCCAAGACGTAGTACGTCACGAGCAATCATAACTTCTTCGTCAGTTGGAATTACGATAATTTTTACTGGAGAGTGTGGGAAGCTGATGAATGCTTCTTCACCGAATACGTTATTACGTTTTGCATCGAAGTATACGCCCATGTACTCAAGGCCTTCTAATACACGCTCACGAATAATCGCACTGTTTTCACCTACACCAGCTGTGAAGATGATTGCGTCTACACCTTTCATACGAGCAGTGTAAGAACCGATGTATTTGTGGATACGGCTTACGAATACATCAAGTGCTACTTTCGCACGGTGGTCGCCTTCTTCTTCTTTCGCAATGATGTCACGTAGGTCACTAGAGTAACCAGTAAGACCTAACATACCACTCTTCTTGTTTAATACGTTAACTACTTCTTCTACTGTTTGGCCTGTTTTTTCCATGATGTATGGAATTAACGCAGGGTCAAGGTTACCAGAACGTGTACCCATTGTTACACCAGCAAGTGGTGTGAAGCCCATAGAAGTATCGATAGATTTACCGCCTTCTACTGCTGCGATACTTGCACCGTTACCTAAGTGACAAGAAAGTAAGCTTAAGCTTTCAATTGGACGACCTAATAATTCAGCCGCACGCTCAGTTACATATTTATGAGAAGTTCCGTGGAAACCGTATTTACGGATGCCGAATTTTTCATAGTACTCATATGGTAAGCTGTATAGGAATGCAGATTCCGGCATTGTTTGGTGGAATGCTGTATCGAATACTGCTACTGCTGGTACGTTTGGTAATACTTCTTGGAATGCTTTAATACCAACAACGTTTGCTGGGTTATGAAGTGGTGCTAAATCGCTTAATTCTTCGATATCAGCTAATACTTCATCAGTAATTAAAACAGAGTCAGCAAATTTTTCGCCGCCGTGAACAACACGGTGACCGATACCACCAATCTCATCTAGAGATTTAACGATTCCGTTTTCAGTTAACTTTTTAAGAAGCATATTAACTGCTACTGCGTGATCTGGAATGTTTGTAATTTCTTTTTGTTTTTCGCCATCTACAGTAATAGTGAAGATACTATCTTCTAAACCGATACGTTCTACTAAACCTTTTGTTAATACTGTTTCACTTGGCATTTCAAATAATTGGAATTTTAAGGAAGAGCTTCCTGCGTTAATCGCGATGATTTTTGACATCTAGTCTTTCGCCCCTTTTTCTCTTGGTAGTTGTGTGGATGTTTCCACAAACCGCTCGATTTTATCTGATCAAATTCACCAAATATGAAAACGTTTCATCATTAGCAAATTTTATACTCACGATTTTAATTTAAACATCGTCCGACATATATTTCAAGTGAAAAAATTGTAACACCAAGAAAAAATATATATTACAGATTTCAAAAAAATTCAGTTAAATCTTGTATATATTTAAAAATATGACATATTATATAAAACTGTACTACATGAATCACTAATGCTGTTACATATACCCAGCTTTATTTATGTGTTGCAAACCAAGCATTTAATTGATCCATAATGTCTTCCATCGCCTTCATGTTAGAGAATTTAGGCAACTCCACTAATAACGCCTGTTTTGGCATTGTTACATTAGCGCCTTTCTTTTGGAGAACAAATATACTTTTTGCATTTTTCTCGTTTTTAAACATGGAAACAGGAAGCTGTAATAACCCTTGAATAAAGCATGTTTCTTTAATAAATGCATGTAATTTTGGTGCCTGGTCACTTTCAAAAATGAAGTTTGGTACTAAGAAGAATAAGTAACCGCCCTCTTTCGTATGTTTCACACTTTGTTCAATAAATAAGTGATGGGCATACGACATTCCTTCATCTGCTTTTAATTTATATTCACTTGCACCGATTTCGTTTGGATAATAACCAACCGGTAAATCTGAAACGACTGCATCAACTGGATCGATATAAAGTGGTGCTAGTCCATCTTGATGGAAGAATTCGATTGCATGCTTTTGTAAATTTGCATTTACTAAAGCAAGTTTAATTAGCACTTCATCCACTTCTACACCAAATCCACTCATTGTTAGTCCTTCTTTGGCGCTATTAAACACTGTAGTCATTAAATTACCTGTTCCAATTGCAGGATCTAAAACTGTGATCTCGTTTTGACCTTGCATAAATTTATGGAATAAGTAACTCATGAACATTCCAACTGCATCAGGCGTCATTTCATGATTCGCTTGTACGCCTTCTTTCATTCCTTTTAAGATGGCTAACTGAAATGCTTTACGAATTTCTTCACCTTTATATGTTTCTTCATTAAACGTACTATATTCACGATTCAGCCTTTCAATTGCTGATTCGGATAATTCCTCTTGTAAAATCGCTCCCTCAAACAAGTTATCACCTGTTTCTACAAGCGCCTCTAAATATGTTACATCTAATTCTTTACGTAAAACTACCGCAGAAGAATCAAAAATAGAAAATAATGTTTCTACTGTCTGACTCACGTACATTCCTCCTTCTCTCTTTTACACATAACTTATATCATACCACAAAGTGATTTTTTCCAAAAAGAAAAAGCGACCTCCTGTAAAGAGCTCCCCTTTAGTTATATATGATATAACGTTTTTTCTCATATATCGATGCCGTTACAGAGCAATATATGAGAAAAAACGACCTCCTTATAAGAGGTCATTTTCTTCACATTACTTCGCAGATTTAGCTGCTTCTAATGCTGCTTCATAGTTTGGATGGCTTGTACCTTCGCTTACGTATTCTACGTAAACTACTTTGTCATTGCTATCTACTACGAATACTGCACGAGCAAGTAAACGAAGTTCTTTCATTACTAAGCCGTAAGCTTCACCGAATGAAAGGTCGCGGTGGTCAGAAAGTGTTACAACATTTTCTAAACCGTTTGCTGCACACCAGCGTTTTTGAGCGAATGGTAAATCAGCGCTAATTGTTAATACTTTCGCGTTTTCAATACCTGCTGCATCTTGGTTAAAACGACGTGTTTGTGCATCACACACACCTGTGTCGATTGAAGGTACAACACTAATTAATTTCACTTCGCCTTTGTATGTTTCTAAACTTACTGGAGATAAGTCGTTTGCTAATACTTGGAAGTTTGGCGCTTGATCGCCAACTTTAACTTCTGTTCCAACTAAAGTCATTGGATTACCTTTAAAAGTTACGTTTGCCACTTGAAAATCCTCCCTTATTTAAACAAAATATGTACAATGTAAATGATAGTTTGTCCCTATCGATAATGCAAATAAAATCGCTTTATTTACAAAAAAATTAAAGAAGCTAACCTATTGATTAGCTTCTTTATTCGTTAAATTTGAAATTCAGGATCATCTTCTTTTCGTTTATCCATCATTTCTTTCACTTTATCAACAGCTTGTGGCGCTAATTCAATTATCTTATCGATGACGTGTGTTTGTTTATCTAAGTGCAATACTTTCACACCATCTCCATTTATAACAAGAAAGGCAACAGGATTAATAGAAACTCCTCCACCACTTCCCCCGCCAAATGGATGACGGCCTGAATGTTCTACTTTACCAAATTCACTTCCACCAGCAGCAAATCCGAAACTTACTTTCGAAACTGTAAGAATTACGCTTCCATCTGCCGCTTTAATTGGGTCACCAACAATTGTATTTACATCAGTCATTTGTTTTAAATGCTGCATTGCTGTTGTCATTAAACCTTGAATTGGATGGTCCATTCTATATCCCCCCTATGCTTGAACAGATTTTTCTGTCATACCAGATCTTTGTCTTCTCATAAATACGAGTAATTTGACGCCAGTTTTTATAGCGCGGAATATACGAAAAGATGCTGTTAACTCGCATCTTGATGCAAATCCTTTCCCTTGAAAAACTGGGGTAATTTCAAATTCTGGTACGTCGACAATATGCATATATTGTCCGACAACTCCAGCAGCCATACCTTTTGTCCCCCATGCATATCCAGTGACAATTCCAGTACTAGCTGCATCGCCTGCTCCAATTTGTGTATGCCATTTCCAACCATTGATTTTCACTCGTTTGAGAAAATCTTTAACAATAGTATGAACTTCTTGAAGCTTTTTTATCAGTTCACCAATGCTGTCAAGTTGCGCCATAATTTTATTATCGAGTCCGCCGTCCTCTTCAGCTTTTTCGATTTTCTGTCCTGTCTTTTTCTGCTGTTTTTCAATTCTTTCCAACACATCAAATGTATATCGAATCATCCATATTTTCACTTGAAGCAAACATTGCTTTTCCATTTCTGAATATAAAAATGTCACCTTAAGCTTTATTTTCGACAATAGTATAAACAAAATAAAAAGAAGAAGAATTATTATTCCAATTACGAGCCACTTCATACGTATCATCCTTTCACTCCGTACCCATTATCGACAAGTTTATTCATCGTTAAACAGAGTTTTATAAGATTGAATATAAAAATTTTTCTAAAAATAAAAAGGTATTTTGACAATTTATATCGAAATATATTATTTGAACATATCATCAGGGAACGGACTCTAATGATATGTAGCACGAAAAACAGAAAATTTAACTGCAGTGGAGGGATACATAATGGCAGATCGTCGCAATTTATTTTTCTTTTATGGTGATGACAAAGCAACGCTCGTTGAAAAAATGAAACCAATCTATCGTATTTTAGAAGAGAATGGATTTACCATATTAGATCATCCAAAAAATGCAAACGCTATCGTCAGTGTTGGAGATGATGCAACCTTCTTACAAGCCGTTCGTAAAACTGGTTTTAGAGAAGATTGCTTATACGCAGGGATTTCTACGAAAGATGAAATTTCTTTCTACTGCGATTTCCATATTGATCACGTTGATACAGCCCTTCAAGAAATTACAAAAAATGAAATTGAAGTGCGAAAATATCCAACAATTCAGGTAGATGTAGATGGCAGTACATCTTTCCATTGTTTAAATGAGTTCTCATTACGTTCTAGCATTATTAAAACATTCGTTGTAGATGTTCATGTTGATGATTTATATTTCGAAACATTTAGAGGGGACGGTTTAGTAGTTTCTACCCCAACAGGAAGTACTGCTTACAATAAATCATTGCATGGTGCAGTTGTTGACCCGCTTATCCCATGTTTCCAAGTAAGCGAACTAGCATCTTTAAACAACAACACTTACCGTACGCTCGGTTCACCTTTCATTTTAAATCACGAACGTACATTAACTTTAAAACTAAGACCAGACGGTAACGATTATCCTGTTATCGGCATGGATAACGAAGCGCTTAGCATTAAACAAGTGGAAAAAGCTGTTGTACGCTTAAGCGATAAACAAATTAAAACAGTTAAATTAAAAAACAACTCTTTCTGGGAAAAAGTACAGAGAACGTTTTTATAAGATTAAAATAACCGCAGAATTATGGAATTCCATAATTCTGCGGTTATTTATTTCCCCCGATTGGCGCGAACAATAATCTCTTACTATCCGGCCGTTATTCTTGTCAGTTTTTGTCGGTAAGTCGATATATTCCGAAAACCGCTCATATATTTTTTACGCATCTTTTCTATAGACAACTTGGCCATCTATTACGGTCATTTCTGCTTGTACTTCTTTTATTTCTTCTGCCTCAATTTCAAAAATATTGCGGTCTAATATTGTAAAATCTGCTTCATATCCTTTTGCAATTTGCCCTCGCTTCGCTTCTTTTCCGATTGCATAGGCACTTCCTGTTGTAAATAAAGAAACAGCCTCATAAACCGTTAATCTTTCCTCAGGCATATAGCATATACCGTCAATAAAACTTCTACGTGTAACAGCGCTATATATGCCTAAAAACGGATTCACTTGTTCAATGGGAGCATCTGAGCCACCGTTGCAGTGTAATCCTGCTTCCAGTAACGTCTTCCAAGCGTACGCATAACGAAGACGGTGCTCGCCTAGTTTTTCAATGACTGACGGAAAATCTGATGAAAGAAAGACTGGCTGTATATCGATAATGGCTTGCAAGTTTTTCATTCTTTCTATCAACTCTTCACGAGCAAGCTGACAATGAATAATACGGTCACGTAACCCTTCTGCTGGTGGATATAATTCGAGTGCATCAATGACATATTCAAGCGATAAGTCACCGATAGTATGAATCGCAACTGGCATATGTAAATCTCGTGCTTTCTTTACTAATTCCGCAAGTTCTTCACGTGAGAAAATCGCAACTCCATTTGTTTCCTTCGCATCTTCATACGGTTCACTTAATAATGCTGTTCTTCCGCCAAAAGAACCGTCAGAGAAAATTTTCATTGCTCCAAATTCAATACAATGTTCATTTTCATATTCTTTTCGTTCATGTGCTACTTCATGGTGAACGAGCAAATGGGCTTTAAATGGCATTTCTTTTATAACGTGAGAAAACGCATTATATGTTTTTCTAAAACCACCATAATAATTTAAATCTTCCGTATGCCCGCCAACAAGTCCGTATTTCCAGCAATCTTTAATCGCTGTTTGCAGAGCTCTTTGTAAATAAGCTTCATCAATTTCTGGCTGAACATGTGTAATTAATTCTTGCCCTTGTTCATATAAAAGCCCTGTTAACTTATTTGATGAATCTCTACCAATTTTCCCGCCTTTTGGATCTTCTGCCTTTTCTGTTATATTCGCTTCTTGCAGTATGTATGAATTTACCCATGTAACGTGACGACAAACTCGCTTTAATAAAATGGGATGTTCTTTCGAAATTTCATCTAAATCACGCGCATGAACATCTTTCGTATCTGTAAAGTTATTTTCATTCCATCCTTCTCCAATAATCCAAGAGCCCTTTGGAGCTTCTTCCACTCGCTTCTGAACAAGAGTAAGCACTTCGCCATAAGATGTACAATTTGATAAATCTAGACGGAGTAATCTCTCTCCATGCCCAATAAGATGCATATGACTATCAACGAGACCTGGGATCATTGTTTTGCCTTTTAAATCGTACAATGTAACCGCGGCATATTGGTTTTCTAACTCTTCTTTACTTCCAACATCAACGATCGTACCGTTTTCAACGTAAACAGCGTCCACTTTTTCATTTTCTTCTCTCACTGTGTAAATGGTGCCGCCATACCAAATTTCTCCCATATATCCCATCTCCTTTATTTTTTATTGTATAAAAAAAAGCACCATTTCAAAACATGGTGCTTTTCTAAAAATTACTTTTGTTCGGTAGTAGATGTTGTAACTTGCCATTCAATATTAAATTTATCTTTTACTTGTCCGTATGCTGGGCTCCAGAATGTTTCTTGAAGTGGCATGATAACTTCTCCACCTTCTTGTAACTTATCGAATACTTCTTTTGCTTTTTCTGCATTACTAATTTGAATTGCGATTGTTACTTGAGATCCGATTGCATGCCCTTGACCTGGGAATGTATCAGAAATCATAAGATCCGTATTACCAACTTTTAAAGTAGCGTGTAAAACGCGCTCTTTCGCTTCAGCTGGAATCGGGTATTCTGGATTTTCAGGCATGTCACCAAAAGTTTGCATGACTTCTACTTTTGCATCTAAAGCCTCTTTATAAAACTGTACAGCTTCTTGCCCACTACCATCTAAAACTAAGTACGGATTAATACCTAAAATCATACGGACACCTCTTTTTTAAATTTATAAAATCGAACTTATGTTCGTTTTTATTTTATCATTGATTTACATTTCATTCAACTATTTACTTCACTGTTTTCAAAATTATTTTGACGGAATCTCCATCTCTTGTTTTCTAAGTTCAATACGGCGAATTTTTCCAGAAATCGTTTTTGGTAGTTCATCTACAAATTCAATTTTGCGAGGGTATTTATATGGTGCAGTGAGTTCTTTGACGTGTTGTTGGAGTGTTGGAATTAATATTTCTTCGTTCTTTTCTATATTCTCTCTTAATACGATAAATGCCTTCACGACACTTCCACGAATTTCATCAGGACTTGCGACAACTGCACATTCTCTTACGTACGGATGTTTTACAAGAGCATGCTCTACTTCAAACGGCCCGATTGTATAACCAGAGCTAATAATGATATCATCGCCGCGCCCTTCAAACCAGAAGTAGCCGTCTTCATCTTTCTTCGCTTTATCACCTGTAATATAATAATCACCGCGAAATTGCATCGCTGTACGCTCATCGTCTTTGTAATATTGTTTAAAGAGGGCCGGCGTTTCAATGTGAACTGCAATATCACCAACTTCGCCTACTTTAACTGGAGTACCTTCCTCATTTACGATATCGACATGGTTACCTGGCGTTGGTTTCCCCATTGATCCTGGTCTAATATCCATCCCTTTCATTACACCAACAAGTAATGTGTTTTCCGTTTGCCCATAGCCGTCTCTCACTGTAATATGAAAGTGCTTTTTGAACGTTTCAATGACTTCTCTATTTAACGGCTCACCTGCCGATACAGCGCTATGTAGTGCCTCTAAATTGTACTGGCTTAAATCTTCTACCTTTGCCATTAATCTATACTCAGTCGGTGTACAACAAAGCACATTCACCTTATTATCGTCTAATAAATTCAGGTACGTTTTCGGTTCAAACTTACCGTGATATACAAACCCTGTTGCCCCTGATCCTAAAGTTGCTAAAAACGGGCTCCAAATCCACTTTTGCCAGCCTGGACTAGCTGTTGCCCATACAATATCATTCTCTTCAATTCCGAGCCAATTTGGAGCGCTCGTACGTAAATGAGCGTATGCCCACGCATGTGTATGAACGACACCTTTTGGATTTCCTGTCGTTCCTGACGTGTAAGATAAAAAGACCATATCTTCTTTATCTGTCTTCGCCATTTCTAACATGTCACTCTCTGTTTCTAACGCTGTTTTTAAATTAATCCATCCATCTACTGACTGCTCGCTCAGGACAAATTTTCGAAGAGATTCCATCGCTTCTATATCATCAAACTGCCTAATATACGGCTCATAGCTTACTATCGCTTTTACTTCTCCATGTCCAATTCGATATTCTATATCTTTTTTACGTAACATTTCCGAGCTTGGAATTACGACAAATCCTGCTTTAATAGCAGCAATATACGTCATGTACGCTTCAATTAAACGCGGCATCATAATGAGAAGCTTGTCCCCTTTTTGCAAACCACTTTTTATAAAAGCGTTTCCAATTTTATTCGCACCTTGCATTAATTCAGCGTATGTAACTTCCCTTCGATTCCCTTTATCATCTTGCCAAATTAAAGCTAACTTCCCTTTATCACCTGTATATTTCTCTATTTCAGAAACTAAATTATAAGACGGTGGCGCCAACAATTCTTCTCGCTTCATAAAATATCCTCCCTTTTCTTTATGCCTCCTTTATATAATAAAGAATTTTCAGTTAATTTTGAACCCTCTTCTTTTGACAAATTTTTCAGTTCTGTCGAATTAGTAAACGAAATTACATCGACTTACCGACAAATAGCGACACAACACAAAAAAAGAAAGAGCGGGAGAACCCGCTCTTTCTAAGCCATCATATGGGATTATTTTTGGTAACCGCCTAATTGTTGCTCAGCTAGTGAAACTAGACGTTTAGTGATTTCACCACCAACAGAACCGTTAGCGCGAGCTGTTGCATCAGCTCCAAGTTGAACACCAAACTCTTGAGCGATTTCGTATTTCATTTGGTCTAATGCTGATTCAGCACCAGGAACCGCTAATTTATTTGTGCTACGTGACATGTTATATCACCTCCTTGTGAGTATAGAGTGTGATAAATAACATGACTTCATACACGTTTTAGATATGGTAATTTATGGTTTTAGAAAAGTTCTTCAAATTTTTCTTCTTCCGCCACTACTTCTACCGTTTGTAATACCATTGTTTCTTTGTTCGCTACAGCTTCATCGATTAATGGTGTGAAATCGTATTTCGCTTCAAAACGATTTGCTTTTTCACGTTTCGGCTTCGTCGCTGGGCTTGCTGGTGTGAATACAGTACAGCAATCTTCATATGGACGAATTGAAATATCATACGTGCCGATTTCTTCAGCGATTTTAATAATCTCTAATTTATCCATCGTAATAAGCGGACGAATAACTGGGTAGTTTGTTACTTCGTTAATCGTATGCATACTATCTAACGTTTGGCTTGCTACTTGTCCAAGACTTTCACCAGTCGTAATTGCAAGTGCGTTACGCTCCTCAGCAATGCGTTCTGTAATACGCATCATCATACGGCGCATAACCGTCATTGAATAGCTAGATGGGATTTCTTTATTAATCGTTTTTTGCACTTCTGTAAACGGAACAAGGTGAAGCGTTACTCGTTTACAATACTTCGTTAACTCTTGTGCTAAATCGATTACTTTTTGTTTTGCACGCTCACTTGTGAAAGGTGGACTATGGAAGTGAACTGCTTCCACAGATACGCCGCGTTTCATCGTTAAGTAAGCTGCTACTGGGCTATCAATACCACCAGAAAGAAGTACCATTACTTTTCCGCCAACGCCAACTGGTAAACCGCCAGCTCCCATACGCTCATCGCACATGATATAGCTATAGCCACTGCGGATCTCTACGCGTACATTTACATCTGGATTATGAACATCTACTGTAATATCTTCTGTATTTTCTAGAATGTGTCCGCCAATCTCAGGTAATAATTCCATCGTTCTCATTGGGAAACGCTTATAAGAACGGTGTACAGTAATTTTAAATGTTTTCACATCACCTTTTACTTGTAAGAAAGCTGCTAATGCACCTTCTTTAATGTCTTCTAATTCTGATGGTACTTTCATCGCTAAGTTAAACTTATGAATACCAAATACATCCTTCAATCTTTCAGAGACTGCTTCATGATCTTCACCATTTAACTGGATGTACATACGATCATGTGTTGCATCGATTTTAATATTTGGGAATTTTTTCAGTTTGAACTTCACGTTATCTTTTAATGTGCTTACAAACTTAGAACGGTTCTTACCTTTTGTCGTCATTTCTCCGTAACGCACTAAAATATATTCATATTTCAACATAATTTCTTTACCTCATCACTTCATATAATTTTGGCATCGTCTCTTTTACAATACCTTCAAATTGTTTTACTTCTTCCATTGTGTTTTCTGGTGCCAAACTAATACGAATAGCGCTTGCAGCTGCTGCATGCGGCACTCCCATTGACACTAACACTCTGCTCACTTCATTTGCTTTTGAAGAACAAGCAGATTTCGTTGACACATATACACCGTGTTCTTCTAAAGCATGAACGACTACTTCTGGTTTTAAACCAACAAATGATACATTTAAAATGTGCGGTGCTGCATATGCAAGCGACGTGTTAATCGTTACATCTTCCATCTCTTTAAAGAAACGAACAAGCTCTGCTTGTAAACTTTGCAAATGAGCTACCTTTTCTTTCACTTGTTCCATTGTCATACGAAGTGCTTTCACCATCGCTACAATGCCAGGTAAATTTTCTGTACCAGAACGATACTTAAGCTCTTGTTGACCACCTGATAAAATCGGATCTAATCTTACGCCATCGCGTACATAAAGAAGACCCGTTCCTTTTACACTGTGGAATTTATGTCCAGATATTGAGCAAAGATCAATATGAGACGCATATAAATCAAGCGGTACTTTCCCTATCCCTTGTACATGATCTACATGGAATCTTATTTTCGGATGATTCGATAATAACGTTCCAATTTCAGCAACGGGCTGAATTGCTCCAGTTTCGTTGTTCACATGAATAATTGACACAAGAATCGTATCTTCACGAAGTGCTCGTTTCACATCTTCTACCGACACAACACCATGCTCGTTAACCGGTAAATATGTTACATCAAACCCGAGTTCTTCTAATTGCTTATATGCCTCAAACACAGACGCGTGTTCAATATTTGTTGTAATGATATGTTTGCCACGCGAACGATTCCTCATCGCTATCCCTTTAATCGCAAGGTTATTCCCTTCCGTTCCACCTGATGTAAAAATAATTTCAGAAGGTTTAACACGAAGAAGCTGCGCTGCAATCGTTCTTGATTGTGTTAATAGACGCTCTGCCTCTCCTCCAAGCGAATGAATAGAAGAAGGATTACCAAAATATTTCCCAGCAACCGTCACGTACGATTGAAGAGCTTCTGGATATGGCTTCGTCGTCGCACTATTATCAAAATAGATCATCGTTCTTCCCCTTTCAGCGCTATCACATCGTATAATCATATCATAAATACGTGTCATTACGCTAAGACTACGCAAAGGTTCCATTTTATCTCGATTGGTGAAGGCTAATAATTGTCGAGGATGCCCTCCTATTACAGTTTCACTTTATCCCGCATGAACGGGCAATAAGACTCTCACCTCAAAATCCAGTTAGAGCAAAGAAGTTAGGTAGGAGTCGGGCTGTCCGTAAATGCCCGATTGGTGAAGGCTAGTAATCAATGGGGATGAATCCTCCTACTGATTACAGTTTCACTTTATTTTGAAACGAATAACCTTGCTGTATTCCGCTATTCATTATAGCAACATCGTCTGCAAAATTACACAAAAAAACAAACCCTTTTATGAAAGGGTTTGATCATTGTCTACATATTCAGCTATTTTTTGAACAACGCCAGGTTCAAGTTGCTCTAATACTGAAGCCGCTTGTTCTAAAGCTGCATCGTATTGGTATTCACGGAATAATTTCTCAGCATAATTTAAACTCTCTGCTAGGTTTTCATCATGACTACGGTAACGGTTACCGTACTGAATTAATTTTTCCACTAAATATGCTTGTCCAATTAACTCTTCTGTCATTTCAGCCACACCGTTCACAGTTGTGTATGCTTCTTCTAAACTGCTATTTACAGCGTTCATATTTAACGGCTTCACTTCTAATTGTTCATATACAGCTTGCATTGCCATTTGCCCTCTTTTTAAATCTTCCATAATACTCTCTGGAAGACCTGGCAAATTCGACTTTTGCATAAAGCGTTTCGTTTCGAAAATAGTATTTCGCATTTCTTGTAACTTCTCACGTGCTTCAAATTCTTCTTTGCGCATCGCTTGCAGCATTTCTTTATATTCTGCATGAAGTACTTTTAACGTTTCACATTGCTCATAAACCTCTTCTAGTTCCTCACGAATAATAGAGAAGGCAATATCTTGTTCTGCAACGCGTAATTGTAGCATTTCAAAACGTTTCGTTAAAATGTGCATTTGCTTTTCAATTACTTTTTGAGACTCAATGTCTTTATCTTGTAACTGATAGCTTTGTTTCACAAGTTGTGTTTCTGTTTTCGTTTCAATCGTTTCGATACGCATTTCTTCTAAGTCATCGTAAACAGACAGTGTTTTTTGCTCCACATAATGTCTCGCATGTACTTCTTGTTCCAATTGATCGTAGAAGCCATCTAAACGTGTTTTTAAGTTTTCTACTTTTTCAGCCGCTTCTGTTATATGAAGCTCCTGTATATCCATTAAACATGTTTGTAGTTGTTTCGTCATATCGCGAACTTCTTTAGGGACTTCCAAATAATCTAATACATAACCTTGTCTTACCATATCATTATGTCCGTGTAATAAATCTTCCAGCTGAACTGGTAATGTCGCTTGACACTCTACCAATAAATCTGGAATTTGGTGAATAATGATTTCTAAATCTGCTAAACCTTCTTCCAAACTAATAACAATTTCTCTCGCTTTTAAATAGTCGCCATTGTTTGTTGCTTCTTCAAAGGTTTTAAATTTCTCAGATTCAGCGTCTAGCATCTCTTCGATTTTCTGCTCTGCTGCTCCATACATATGTCTATGAGCAAGAACACTCTTTTTCATACTACGATATGTATCACGTAACCCTTCAATTTCCGAGCTATTTTTCTCATGGCTTTCTAACAATTGCTGTAATTCATTTAAAATGTCAGTAATACGATTATCAGCGTCATCTAAACCACTTATGGATTCGTTCATCGCATGCTTTGCTTTTCGGAAGGAGAATTGCGAGGCGAATTTTCGCGCTTGCGCTAAATCTTTGTCAGCTTTCGGAAGGGTTGTTGATACAATTTCATCCCATTCTTCACGCCATTTACCAAACAGTTCTTCTGTTTGACCCGTCATGTTTAAATCTTTTACCCGTTTTAGTTCATCTGCCACAGGTTTATCTTTTATCTCTTGTTTCCACTGCTCCAGTGCTTCAATATCTTTATATGAACGATTTCTTATCACAAGCTCTATCATGAGCAGCACTAGAATAGAGCTTACTACAATGATAACGATCGTCAGGATAGAATCCATGCAAAAAAGCCTCCTAGTTATATCTCTTTTTTTGTCCGTTCCGTTTATGAAATGGAAGGCATTATGTATAAAAAGGGAATTCCCCTATATTTAACAACTAACAATGTACTAATCATACCATGTAATGGTTTGTTTTTGACCTAGTTTTTTTTAAAATTTCATGTTTCTTTCAATGTGATTGTAATCTTTCTCAATATTCCGCCTACCTCACTCCCTATCCTCAAATGATTGTAATAACAAACAATCTTTCGTATGGGATACGAAATAAATTTTCCGCATGAGTGGTGGTTCAACAGAAATTACATGTACATTTCCTTGCCTTACAGACTGCTCTACTGCCCTTTCTGGAAGTAACGTGATACCAAGGCCAGCTTTTACCATTGCAAGCATCGGTTCTGCGTAAGATGTTTCCACAGCTATAGTTGGTTTTACACCTATTTCATGAAACATGTTCATGATCATTTTCCTTACATCACATATTTCTGGATATACAATTAATTTTTCATTGTGCAGCTCTTCTATTTGAATGACTATCTTCTCTTTGTACGGATGATTATTTGAAACGGCACAAACAATTTTCTCTTGTTGCACTTCTTTTATATACGTAGCACCTTCTACTACTGAATCGATGAACATCGCGTCAATCTCCCGCGCTTTAAATAAATCTCTTAATACTTCCGTATGCCCGATTTGCCATTCCACTTCGAACTCATCACCTAATATATCTTTACATTCTGATATGTAATGCTCCGCTAAACTCGGTAGTATACCAATTGAAAACTTCCGGTTCTCTTGATACCCCCTCATTTCTGTTTTCACTTCATTTATTTGCTCCAAAATCGGTAACATTCTTTTTATAAATAACTCTCCTGCCTCCGTTAACTCTACTCCTTGCGCAGAACGTTTAAGTAAAGTAACCTCTAAATCCGCTTCTAACTTTTGAATTTGTTTACTAAGCGCTGGTTGTGATATATGTAAAATCTTACTTGCCTTTGATAAACTTCGCGTATGCTTCACTTCAATAAACGATCGTACTGCCTCCAAATCCATCGTACACACCTCTAACAAAAAGTTATAACCGTTATAAGAAATCGATATTTCCTCCTATAAACAATTACTCTTTATACTTATTTCATCAACTTACTATAACGAAATGTAAAGGGGAAAGATACTCTTGAACAAAAATCAAATGCTACTCGGATCCTTTCTATGCTTACTCGCCGTCACTGCCTGGGGATTTATGTTTCCTGTAATGGCAAGAGCTCTGCAATTTATCGATCCATTCTTCTTCACAACGCTTCGCTATGGATCAGCAGCTATTATTTTTCTTATTTTGCTATTAATTACTGAAGGAAAGACTTCACTCCGCTTAGAAAAAAGAACACTTTCTCTATTCTTTTACGGGACAGTCGGTTTCGCGGGGTATGGTTTTCTCGTTTTCTACGGACAGCAACTTGCCGGACCTTCCGGAGCAATCCATGCAGCTATGATTCAATCCCTTATGCCACTGATTGCCTTATCACTGCAATGGATAACCCAAAATCGCCGCCCACAAAACTATACATTCCTTTGTATGTTCGTTGCATTACTTGGTGTTATGCTTGTCATTTCAAAAGGAAATATTGAATTACTATTTGGAGCTGCAAGCCACTTATCAACAAATATATTGATGCTATGCGGCGTTACTTGCTGGGTCATTTATACAAACGGGGCTGCTCGTTTTCAATCTTGGTCACCACTTAGGTACACGACATTAACTTGTTTATTTGGCTCCATTTCACTCATCGTTATTGTTACTTTCTTAACGTACACAAATATAGTTACTATGCCGTCACTGCGTACAGTTGTGAGCGTTCGTTTTGAACTCTTTTATATGTCGATTATCGCAGGCGTTATCGCTGTATTTTGCTGGAATATGGGAAATCGCTATATTTCATCTATTAACGGCATATTATTTATGAATTTAGTTCCTATCCTTGCACTCATTGGTTCTATCTTTCGAGGTTATACAGTCGATAAAATTGAAATCGCTGGAGCTGCATTAACAATTATCGCGCTATTATGTAACAATTTATGGCAAAGAAAAGTAAACATAAAAATCCCCACCTCAGTTCGTTAGGTGGGGATTCTTCACATATGAACAGCTCTTGGCCATTCATGGTACATATTCGCTTTACATAATGCTTGTTCCATCCATTGCTCAATCTCTTTCGTATACATTTCTATGAAAAATGTCTCAGACGGGAAAGAATGGAGTACTTCTGATATATATTGTGGATATAAAAACGGCATACTTATCATACCTTTTAATTGCGTCATAAACATTGTAAATGATACTTTCTGAAATTCTTGTTTCATTTGTCCTTGTCTAATCATTTGTTCTATATAATATCTTTCTTTAGAAAAATAAACGGTCATCACTTCACGAATTAATGTCGTATCAAGCGAAAGCTCTCGGTAGAAGAAACGTGTTAGTTCTCTATTTTCAAATTGATATCGTAAAATCCCGCGCACCATTTGCACCATTACATCTTTAGCCGACAAATACTCTCTCTGTTCAAACGACATTTCAATCACATGAATATATCCTTCTAAAAAATCAGTAATAAGCTGTTCTAATAAACCTTGCTTCCCAGCAAAATAATATGAAATATTCGCTACATTCACATCCGCTCGCTTTGCAATGTCTCGCACCGACGTTCCATCATAACCTTTCGTATTAAACAACGATATTGCCGCATCAATTACTTTTTGTTTCGTCTGCTTCATGCGCTCACTTCCCCTCACTGAACAGCTATAGTTTAAATTTCTTGACTTTTAAGACAAATTCCTTTAATTTTCTATCGACAAAGTCATGTGAAATACATCGTATTTTGCTAATATTTTACACATCTCGATAAAAAAGGAGCTGTTTCCATGTTTACTAAAGAAAGTTATGCAGGATCTCGTGTGCAGCAATATGAGACAGTAATTAAACAACTGGATGCGTTATTAACTGGCGAATCAAACGTAGTCGCAAACTTATCAAATGCTTCCGCATTATTAAACCAATTTTTAGATCGCGTTAATTGGGTTGGCTTTTACGTAACAGAAGGAAATCAGCTTGTCCTTGGACCGTTCCAAGGAATGCCTGCTTGCGTACGCATTCCATTTGGACGAGGCGTTTGCGGCGTAGCAGCTGAAACGAAAACAACACAGCTTGTAGCAGACGTTCACCAATTCCCAGGTCACATCGCTTGCGATAGTGCTTCTAATTCAGAAATCGTTGTACCAATTGTGAAAGAAGGAGCTGTCATTGGTGTACTTGACATTGATAGTCCCGAAAAGAATCGTTTCGATGAAGTAGATCAGCGCTATTTAGAAAAGTTTGTGGAAACACTCCTAAAACATATGTAAAAAGAAAAGAGCGAGTTATCGATTTAGTACGTCCTGTACAAAACCGATAGCTCACTCTTTTTTTATTGATTAACAGTAGATATTTTCTTTAATGCCTGCTCTAAATCAGAAACGATATCCTCCCACGATTCTAAACCGACTGATAAGCGTATTAAATTATCGAAAATGCCCATTTCTTTTCTTAGTTCAGCTGGAATCGCAGCGTGCGTCATCGTTGCTGGATGCTGAATTAACGTTTCTGTATCTCCTAAACTCACCGCAATTGTAATAAAGTGAAGATCATTAATAAACGCTTGCGTCTCTTCTTTTCCGCCTTTTACTGAAAAAGAAATAACACCGCCCCCGCGTTTCATTTGACGAGATGCTAACTCTCCTTCTGGATACCAAACACCTTCTACCGCATCATGTTTTCTTAAGAACGATACAATTTTTTCTGCATTATCACAATGACGATCCATTCTTACTGCTAACGTCTTTAACCCGCGTAATAATAACCACGCATCAAACGGTGCCATAATACCGCCGATATCCTTTCGCATCGGGCGAATCTTTTCAGCTAATGCTTTCGTTTTACAAATTGTTACGCCCGCTACAACGTCACCGTGACCACCAATATATTTTGTCGCACTATGCACAACAGCGTCACAGCCAAGCTCAAGCGGTCTTTGTAAATAAGGTGAACAAAATGTATTATCAACAATAACAAGTAAGCCTTTTCGCTTCGCAACCCGAATCACTTGTTTTAAATCAATTAATTTCATCGTTGGATTAATTGGTGTTTCAACGAAAATAAGCTTTGTATTTGAGCGAATTTTATTTTCAATATCAGCCTCTGTCTCCATATCACAAAACGAATGCGTAATCATAAATTTTTCTTCTAACACTTCTAAAAAACCGTACGTGCATCCGTATAATCCATTTGAACAAATAATATGATCTCCAGCCTTTAAAAAACCGATTAAAGTCGCTGAAATAGCTGCCATACCAGACCCGAAGGCAAGTGCCTCTTCTCCTCCTTCTAACACCGCCATACGTTCTTCAAATAATTTCACAGTTGGATTTCCAAGCCGTGAGTAAATATAAGATGGATCCACTCCCGCAAAACTCGCCTCTCCTTGCTGCGCAGTCTCAAATGTAAATGTAGAAGTTTGAAATAAAGGTGGTGTTAAACTTCCTTTATATTCCTCAGGTTTATAACCGTGATGAATTAACGCTGTCTCCATATGCTTCTTTTTCATAAAAACATCCCCCTTATGTTTTTATTGCCGCATATTCATCCATAAAAATTTGATGAACGTTTCCCTTCATTTTATGTAAGCGTTTTATTTGTGTTTCTATCTCTTCTTCTATATTGTTTTAAATTCCTTCTTATATTAATTTCCAAAATTTTTATGCATAAAACAAAAACGTACTTGCTTGACGAAACTCTGGGTAAAAGATATAATAGCGTTTGTGTAAAATAAAAAGGCAGCCTTGTAATGTGAGTTTATCGTTTGTATTTTGTTCCTCTACGGAGGTGTATCTCGTAACTCCCTGCTGCTGGAGCGAAGGTACATGAAAACAAAATGCCCGTAAATATCGATTACGTCTGTTTTTATTTTACGTAAATAAAAACATTTTTAAAGGAGGAGTCAACTATGGCTCGTTATACAGGTCCAGCTTGGAAACTGTCTCGTCGTCTTGGAATCTCTCTAAGCGGCACAGGAAAAGAATTAGAAAAACGCCCTTACGCACCAGGTCCTCACGGTCCTAACCAACGTAAGAAACTTTCAGAATACGGTTTACAATTACAAGAGAAACAAAAACTTCGTCACATGTACGGCATGACTGAGCGTCAATTCCGTCGCACATTTGACCAAGCAGGTAAAATGCCTGGTAAGCACGGCGAAAACTTCATGATCCTTCTTGAAGCTCGTCTTGACAACTTAGTTTACCGTATGGGCTTAGCTCGCACTCGTCGTGCAGCTCGCCAATTAGTAAACCACGGTCACATCATGGTTGATGGCGCTCGCGTAGATATCCCATCTTACCGTGTAAAACCTGGTCAAACTATCAGCGTTCGCGAAAAATCTAACAGCCTTGTTGTTGTTAAAGAAGCGATCGAAGTTAACAACTTCGTACCAGAATACTTAACTTTCGATGCTGACAAATTAGAAGCTACTTACACTCGTCACGCTGAGCGTTCTGAGTTACCAGCTGAAATCAACGAAGCATTAATCGTAGAGTTCTACTCTCGTTAATGACAAAAAGCCAATCCTGTGGATTGGCTTTTTTCGTTTATATATAAAATAAAATTATTTATTTTCCTCTTTCTGAACATATACATAAGCATCTTTCTGCTCTTTATGTACATCCACCTTCGAATTCTCTGCAAGCTGACCCGCATTTAGCAAAGAAAAAATAATGAGCGCTTCTAGTGACATTTTGTTTTACCACTCCTTTCTAGTTGTTATACATTTATCATACCGCTTACATGTGATTTCCGTATGAACTCGAAAAGGAGATTACAACAAAATGGTTACAAGCATATGAATGCACGCTATAATAACCATAAAATGGGAGGTGGATTCTTTTTGACAATAAATCAAATGGTTCAACTCGGAAGTTCATTTATGCTATTTATTACTTCCGCACTTATTAATTGGTATCAGGGAAGTAATTTAATAGATGATCCTGATGAATGGAAATATAGCGCTAAATTTACGAATTACTTTAAAGGTACCGTTTCAAATTACGAAGATATTTATCAAATCGACTTCTTTATATATGCAGCAAAATTTTATCCAACAGCATTTATCTTTATGCTAGTGAGTTTACTTTATATGCTCATATTAATTCTTTATATTCTATTCAAAAGAAAAGATGTGGCGTTTTAAATCCATACATAAAAACCCCGAATCATAAACTTTTCAGCCTACAATTCGGGGTACTATTTGTTTATATTCGTTTCGGATTAGTAACGAATTAAGAAATATTTCTTTTTACCGCGGCGAATGATTGTGAATTTACCTTCGATGCGGTCGTTTTCTGTTACAACGTAGTCTAATGCTTGTGTACGCTCACCGTTCACATAGATTGCGCCGTTCGTTACATCTTCACGTGCTTGACGTTTTGATGGAGAGATTTTGCTTTCTACAAGTAAGTCGATTAATACTGTATCTTCTGCAGTACGTTCTACAGATGGTACGTCTTTGAATCCTTGCTCGATTTCGCTTGCAGTTAGTTCTGCTACAGAACCGCTGAATAATGCAGCTGAAATTTTAATCGCTTGCTCTAATGCTTCTTCACCATGAACAAGTTTTGTCATTTCAGAACCTAACGCTTTTTGTGCTGCACGTTTTTCTGGTGCTTCAGCTACTTGTTTCTCAAGCTCAAGAATTTCTTCATGAGATAAGAATGTAAAGTATTTTAAGTATTTAACAACATCACGGTCATCTGTGTTAATCCAGAATTGGTAGAACTCGTAAGGAGTTGTTTTCTCTGGGTCTAACCAAATTGCGCCGCCTTCTGTTTTACCAAACTTCGTACCGTCAGATTTAGTAACAAGTGGAATTGTTAAACCGAATGCTTTCGCATCTTCTTCTGATTTACGGATTAATTCAAGACCAGCTGTAATGTTACCCCATTGGTCACTACCACCGATTTGTAGGCGGCACTTATGGTGTTGGTATAAGTTTAGGAAGTCGTATGATTGTAAAATCATATAACTAAACTCAGTAAATGAAATACCAGTTTCTAAACGAGATGCTACTGTATCTTTTGCTAACATATAGTTTAAACCGAAGTTTTTACCGATATCGCGTAAGAATGAAATGACATCTAAGTTACCAAGCCAGTCATAGTTGTTAGCCATTGTTGCTGGGTTGTCCACGTTTTCGAACTCTAAGAAGTTTGAAAGTTGGTTTTTAATGCTTTCTGTGTAGTAAGCAACTGTATCTTTCGTATTTAATGTACGCTCTGCTTTTTTACCACTTGGGTCACCGATCATACCAGTACCACCGCCAACAAGTGCGATTGGTTGGTGACCAGCTAATTGGAAACGACGTAACATTAATACTGGGTACATATGACCGATGTGTAAGCTATCCGCTGTCGGGTCGAAACCACAGTATAATTTAACGCTCTCTTTTTCTAATAATTGCTCAAAGCCCTCATCGTCTGTTTGCTGATTAATTAGACCGCGAAATTCAAGATCTTGTAAAATACCCATATCCTACATACTCTCCTTTAAGTTCATTACTGGCGTGAAGGTTGAAAACATAAAAAAATCGCCCCTTCAAATAAGGGACGATTTTGATTATCGCGTTACCACCCTAGTTGCAAGCAAAAAAAAGCCTACCACCTTATTTACATAACGGCTTAGCACCGTCTTTTCCCTTTTGAATACAATTCAATCGAAAAAAGATGCTCTAGGGGCGTAATTCGCGATCATCTATGTGCTGATTTTCACCGACCATCAGCTCTCTAAAACAGGGAAATGATCACTACTTCTCCCTTTCCACGCTCAATTATTCATATACTTTTCTTTATACCATCATTTATATAGGCATGTCAAATAGAGGTCAGGTTTCCCTTCTTGTCAATCCTTTACAACGTCGCAAGAAGTAATTTATTAGACATATAAAAGCCTCCCTCATCTATTCTTTTATAACTGTATACAGACGAGGAAGGCACTTCGTTCAAATATTATTTTAGTTTTTTTATAATCTTTGCAGGATTCCCGCCAACTACTACATTATTAGGCACATCTTTCGTTACGACAGCACCAGATGCGATTACCGCATTGTCTCCAATTGTTACACCTGGATTAATAATTGCTCTTCCGCCAATCCATACGTTATCGCCAATTGTAACTGGTTTTCCGTATTCTGATCCGCTTATACGCTCTACCGGATCAAGTGGGTGCGTTGCTGTATAAATGTGAACACCTGGAGCTAACATACAGTTCACTCCGATTGTTACCGGGCATACGTCTAAAATCGTACAGTCAAAGTTCGCGTAAAAATTTTCACCGACATGAATGTTATAGCCGTAATCACATCTAAAAGAAGATTCAAGATGAATATTATCTCCTGTCGTTCCGAATAATTCTTTTACGATTTCGCTACGCTCTTTCAATTGCTCTTCTGGCGTATCATTTAATTTTCTCGTTAATATACGTGCTTGCTCTCTTTCTTGTACTAAAACTGGATCAGCCGGTATGTACATTTCTCCTAGTATCATCTTTTCCTTTTCTGTTTTCATCATACTATCCCCTTTAACTTATATATACAAGTTCATGATATCATAAAAAAGAAAGGCCTGAACATTTTTCGTTCAGACCTTTCCCTCTTAATCTTCCATCGTTGATAAGTCACCTGTTGGTAAATTCAGCTCCCACGCTTTTAATACGCGGCGCATAATTTTACCACTTCTCGTTTTCGGTAATTTATCTCTAAATTCAATTTGTCGTGGCGCTGCATGAGCTGCTAGGCCTTTCTTTACAAATTGACGAATTTCTTCTTTTAATTCATCAGATGGTTCGTATCCTGCTCGAAGTGCGATAAATGCTTTAATAATTTCGCCGCGCACCGGATCAGGAATACCAATTACACCAGCTTCTGCAACAGCAGCATGCTCGATTAATTTACTTTCTACTTCAAACGGACCAACGCGCTCACCTGACGTCATAATTACATCGTCAATACGTCCTTGGAACCAGAAGTATCCATCTTCATCCATATAAGCAGAGTCACCTGATACGTACCAATCTCCCGGCATGAAATAAGATTCATATTTTTGCTGGTTATTCCAGATCCCGCGCATCATAGATGGCCAACCTTTCGCAATTGCTAAGTTACCCATTGTGTAAGGAGGCACTTCATTTCCTTCATTATCAACAATCGCTGCTTTCACACCTGGAATTGGTTTACCCATTGAACCTGGACGGATTTCCATACAAGGGTAGTTACAAATTACTTGTCCACCTGTTTCTGTCATCCACCACGTATCATGAATACGAAGTCCAAATGCATTCATACCCCAGCGAATTACTTCTGGATTTAACGGCTCACCAACGCTTAATACGTGACGAACTTGTGATAAGTCATATTTTTTAATTGCGTCTTGTCCAGCTCCCATTAACATACGGAATGCTGTTGGTGCGCTGTACCAAACCGTCACACCGTAATCTTGCAGTGCTTCATACCAAGCTTCTGGACTAAAGCGTCCACCTAAAATAACATTTGACGCTCCAACTAACCACGGTGCGAAAATACCGTAAGCTGTTCCAGTTACCCAGCCCGGGTCAGCAGTACACCAATATACATCGTCTTCTTTTAAATCTAATACCCACTTCGCCGTTTGATAGTGCTGAACCATTGCGTTTTGCGCATGAAGCACACCTTTTGGCTTACCAGTAGAACCAGACGTGTAATGTAGAATCAAACCGTCTTCACGGCCTAACCATTCAATATGTAATTCTTTTGAAGCTTGTTCAAATAACGGATTGAACGCTACCGTTTTACCGCCTTCTTCTACATTATCTCCAACAAGGAAAACTGTTTTTAAAGCCGGTAAATCATTTAATGGTACGCGCTCTAATAATTCAGGCGTTGTAATTAACACCTTTGCTTCGCTATCTTCTAAGCGATCGCGAACTGCGCCTTCCATAAATGCTTCAAATAGCGGTCCAACAATTGCTCCTAATTTCACTGCACCTAAAAGTGCGAAATATAACTCTGGAGAACGTGGCATAAAAATAAAAACGCGATCGCCTTTTTCTACATCGCCATAATTCTTAAGGACGTTTCCTGCTTTATTAGAAAAATCCTTCATTTCCTTAAATGTATATTTCTCTTTTCGCGATCCATCTTGATAATAAAGAGCTACTTTATTCTTTCGATCGGATTTCGCATGCTTATCAATTGCCTCATACGCCATATTTACTCGGCCTGTTTCATTCCAAGTAAAGTTTTTATTAACCTCTTCCCAGTTAAAATTCGCGTATGCCTCATCATAATTCGGCAAATTATTTTCTCCTTTAATGACAGGAAGCGTTTCTACTTTCATACTTTACATCCCCCTCCTATGTATTCTATTATCTATTATAATGACATTATTTAAAATTTTCAGTATATTTGTTGATTTTTAGACAAATTTTTAATGACAAATTTCGATTCACATCGCATATATTATAAAGTACGATATTAATAGATTCACAAACCCTCAAGGTGGTGAGCAATACATTGATTCATAAAAAAATATATAATGCTAGAAACTTAAAAACAGCGAAAGGCACTTTAATTATTGAAGGTCCTGTCTCTACACATAACTTAGAAATGTATGAGTTTCATCCAGACTTAATTGCGTTTCGTCCTGCCGAGCAACAATATAAAGCAATTGTCGAAATTTCTAAATTACCAGAAGCTCGTCTCATTATTGCTAGACATGACCAAACAATTGTTGGATATGTTACATACTTGTATCCTGATCCACTTGAACGATGGTCAGAAGGAAAAATGGAAAACTTAATTGAGCTTGGGGCAATTGAAGTAGTCCCAGCCTTCCGCGGGAGTTCTGTCGGAAAGAACTTACTAGAGGTTTCTATGATGGACGATTATATGGAAGATTACATTATATTGACGACTGAATATTATTGGCACTGGGATTTGAAACAAACAGGATTGAATGTGTGGGAATACCGAAAAGTAATGGAGAAGATGATGAATGCTGGCGGGTTACAATGGATGGCTACAGACGATCCTGAAATTTGTTCACATCCTGCCAACTGTTTAATGGTCCGCATCGGTAAACGCGTTGATACGGATTCTATTCAAGCTTTTGATCGTCTACGTTTTCACAATCGTTTTATGTATTAATAAAGGGGGCAACTGGAATGATTGTAGAAGAAATTATGAATCAAAATGTAGTTACATTACATCCAAACGATACAATCGAAACAGCAATCCGAACGATACGCACGAAAGGCATTCGGCACATTCCAATTGTCGATCAAAATAATCACGTCGTAGGCATTATTTCTGATCGGGATGTAAGAGATGCAAGTCCGTCTATTCTAGATGAACAAGTTTCACTCGATATGCTACAGCAACCGCTCGAACTTATTATGAAACATCCTGTTATGACTTGCCATCCTCTCGATTTCGTTGAGGAAATTGCTACTTTATTTTTTGAAAATAAAATTGGCTGTCTTCCTGTTACAAAGGCCGGGAAGTTAGTTGGAATCATTTCTGAATCTACAGTATTACACACGTTAGTAAAATTAACAGGAGCACATCAACCAAGTTCGCAAATTGAAATTCAAGTAAAAAACGAACCTGGTATTCTTGGAAAAGTCGTTGCTATTTTTAGTGATTTACAAATAAATATCGTGAGCGTTCTCGTCTATCCAGCAAAAGATGAGAATGATAAAGTACTCGTTTTCCGCATTCAAACGATGAATCCTCTAAAAGTGATTGATGCACTTGAAGCAGAAGGCTACCGCGTATTATGGCCAAACATCATGGGGATGCAGGCATGAGTAGCGCGTTTATTTATTCGGATGACTTCCGGGGCTATTCATTTAGCCCTGATCATCCTTTTAACCAACTGCGCGTCACACTTACGTATGATTTATTACAAAAGGGCGGTTTCATCTCTCCCTCTCAAATCATCTCACCACGGACGGCTACAGATGAAGAAATCGCCTACGTTCATACAGAGGAGTACATAAATGCGGTAAAACGTGCTGGAGAAGGAAAGTTAGAAAAATCAATTGCAATGTCCTATGGACTCGGAACAGAAGATACACCGATGTTCCCAAATATGCACGAAGCAAGCGCATTGCTCGTTGGTGGTACATTAACAGCTGTCGATGCTGTTCTTTCTGGGAAAGTAAAGCACGCACTTAATTTGGGCGGCGGCTTACATCACGGCTTTCGCGGCAAAGCATCTGGCTTTTGTATTTATAACGACAGTTCTATCGCAATGAAATATATTCAAAAGAAATACGGTTTACGCGTCTTATATATTGATACAGATGCTCATCACGGTGATGGCGTACAGTGGTCGTTTTATGATGACCCTAACGTATGCACAATTTCATTACATGAAACTGGTCGCTATTTATTTCCTGGAACTGGCGCTGTAAATGAACGCGGACAAGGTAATGGCTATAGTTATTCTTTTAACGTTCCACTCGATGCTTTTACAGAAGATGAATCGTTCTTAAAATCATATCGAACTGTTGTAAAAGAAGTTGCAGCGTACTTTAAACCGGATATTATTTTAACGCAAAATGGTGCTGACGCACATTATTATGACCCACTTACACATCTTTGTGCGACAATGAATATTTACCGTGAAATACCGAAGCTCGCTCGTGAAATTGCAAATGAATATTGCGACGGTCGCTGGATCGCTGTCGGTGGCGGTGGCTATGATCACTGGCGCGTCGTTCCAAGAGCTTGGGCACTCATTTGGCTCGAAATGAACAACATCCAAAACATCTCAGGTTATCTCCCTCCAGAATGGATTGAAGCTTGGAAAGGACAAGCAGAAACAGAACTTCCCCTCACATGGGAAGATCCAGACAACATGTATAAACCTATCCCCCGTAAACCAGAAATTGAAGAAAAAAACGCATTAACTGTAGCGAAATCCCTTGAAATTATTCGGAATAATATGACAAAATCTTTGTACTAAACGAAAAGGAGGCTCGTTTTTGAATAGCCTCCTTTTATTTATTGTCGGTTTCTGTCGGTAAGTCGATATATTTTAATAATCGCTGATATATTTCGAAATGCGCCGATATATTTTCATTTCATAACAGCCTGGCCCAACTTTTATGAGAAAAGGTAGTGATATTATGTGGAAACGACAAATGATCCACACGAAACGTGGTACATTTGAACTCTTTACAAAAGGAGATGGCGAATCGCTTTGTATTACACATCACTATTCACAATTTAATGAAACTGGTGATTACTTTGCGGATGTTTTTACTGCTACGCATCGTGTATTTCTCATTAATTTACGAGACGCTGGTAACTCGTTAAAAGCCAATTCAGAAAAAGAATTAAGCATGATTGAAACAATCCACGACTTGGAAGCCATACGAGAAGCATTACAACTTCCAACATGGCATTTCGCTGGCCATTCAACAGGTGGTATGCTTGGACTTTTATATGCAATTACATATCCACATTCCTTACAATCATTAGTCGTAGCAGGAGCTGCAGCAAGTAACTATACCGAAACACCATTCTGCATTTATCACCCAGCACATCCACAGTTTCATTATATGCAAAAACTCATCGAAAACTTAAAAAGCCCTCACCTTACAAATGAAGAACGGAAAGAACTATCTACTAAGAGAACAAAATTATCATTGTATAAACCAGAAAACTACAACTCTTATTTTTGTAAACCAATCAATAAAACAATGTCCATTAGCCGGATGAATGCTTTCGCCAATGAATATCCTTCATTTGATTTAAGAGAGAATTTACCTTCCATCCAAACAAAGACACTTATTATATGCGGAAGATATGATGTACAGTGCCCAATTCAATATTCTATCGAGATACATGATGGGATACGTAATTCTATCTTCATTCCATTCGAAAACAGCAACCATTATCCTTTTTTAGAAGAAGCTGCTCAGTTTACTTCTACTACTCAAACATTTTATAAATCGTTATTACCATTATTATCAATAAAAACTAAACACTGACAAAAAGCTCATAGCCTCTATACGACTATGAGCTTTTTTCAAATGAAATATTTCACACTAAAAACAACTAAAAAAACAAAAGAAATAACAACTAAACCCACATCAAGTAATACCGACTTTTTATCTCTATCTTTTAAACTTACCTTAGAGCTAGAAATGCTTTTAATTACCCAAAAGATCGCAAAAAAGAACCAACCGAAATGATCATTCGTAGAATCTTCATCATAAAACATTTGTATTGCACCAATAATCAATAAGATAAGTACGATATTAGTTCCAATCTTTAAAGTCTTATTTGATTTATTATCTTTTAATATATCCCCCAACATATAGCTCGCTCCCTATGCTCTCCTCTGTTTTGTTTCTCTTTACATTTTAACACAAATTACCTATTTCTTCCTTTTCATTCGAATAACATACAAAAAACCTGCCAATTACTCGGCAGGTATATTACACGTTAAAACGATAACCAGCTCCCCATACCGTTTCAATATATTGCGGGTGAGCTGGATCTCTTTCAATTTTTTCACGTAGCTTTCTAATATGAACGACAACAGTTGCTAAATCACCAGCAGAGTCTAATCCCCAAATGCGTTCAAATAGCTGTTCTTTATTTAATACTTGATTTGGGTTTGTGACAAAGAATGTTAATAAATCAAATTCCTTCGTTGTAAATGCCACTTCTTCATTGTTTATAAAAACTTTCCTCGCTCGTTGATCGATAGAAATTCCGTGAATATATAACGTATCGCGTTGCTTACTTACATTTCCTAATAATCTTTCATAACGAGAAATATGTGCTTTTACTCTTGCGACTAATTCACTCGGGCTAAACGGCTTCGTTATATAATCATCCGCTCCTAATCCGAGTCCGCGAATTTTATCTATATCTTCTTTTTTTGCTGAAACAAGTAGAATCGGAATATCTTTTACAGCACGTATTTGTTTACAAATTTCGAATCCGTTCATTTTCGGAAGCATAATATCTAAAATAATTAAATCATAGTCTTCTTGCAGGGCTATTTGTAAACCTGTTTCTCCTGAATGCTCTACATCAACTTGGAAATCATTAATTTCTAAATAATCTCGCTGTAATTCTGCAATACTTACTTCATCTTCTATTAATAAAATTCTTTTCAATTTACTCACCACATTCCTCTACTTTTTCCAATGAGAAGAAAATGCTTGTGCCTTTACCAAGCTCGCTTTCCGCCCAAATTTCCCCGCCATGTTCTTCAACAATTTGCTTCGCTATTGCTAAACCAAGTCCACTTCCACCTGTGCTAGAATTCCGCGATTGTTCTGCACGATAAAAACGTTCAAAGATATAAGGTAGCGTATCAGATTCTATACCTGATCCATTGTCCATCACTTTCACAATAACTTTATTATTATTACTCGATACTGTTACAGTAATTTTCTTCTCTTCTTTATCCATGTATTTCACACTATTATGAATTAAATTTGATATAACTCTATTTATCTTTTCGCAATCAGCCGTTACATATAGTGGTGATGTATGTAATTGCAAGTTAACTTCTATACCTTCTTTACTTAAATCCATTTGCATCTCTTCGATTAACTCTTGCATAAACGTATTCAATTCAACCGTTTCAAACTGAAAGGGAACTCGATTCAAATCGAGCTTTGAGAATAAAAATAATTCATCAATAAGTGTATCCATATGTCTTGCTTTCGTATGGATAGTTGTTAAATACTTATCCATTTTTTCTGGCGTATTTGCTACTCCGTCCTTTATTCCTTCTACATATCCGATAATTGATGTAATCGGTGTTTTTAAATCATGAGAGATGTTTGAAATAAGCTCTTTTCGATTTTCTTCATACTGCGTTTGCATCTCTATCGATTCTTTTAATCTCTTCCTCATTTCCTCAAATCCTTGATTTAATTGCCCTATTTCATCGTGTGATGTAACTGGTATTTGAAAATCTAAATTTCCTTCTTTAATTTTCTCCGTTGCGCCTTTCAATACAAAAATTGGTTTTATTACACTTCTTGAAACGAGGTAACTTAATAATCCAATGAGTAAAATGGCTAGTAGTAAGAGCGCTACGAATAAGATTGGAAATAATTTTTGTGTAAGATCTACAAATGAACTTTGCTTTTTTAATACAAATATACTTCCCTCTTCTTCCTGAGGAAAATAAAAATCAAACTTTACATATCGATAAAATGTATCGCCTAGTTCCGTTGTACCACGACTATTAATATTTGCTGATTCAAATTTCGGAAGGGTTTCTTTTAAAGATACACTTTCAAATACGTTTGAAGCATATGAAAGTGTTTCTCCTTTTCTTACTACTATTTTCACACCCTCTTTTTCTATTGCTGAGACAAACGACTCATCTAACAATTGAGATTGATGCTGTTTAGCTGCTGACTTCAACTCAAGATAGGCATTCTCTTCTTCTGGTGTAAGCGGCTTTTGAATGTAAGAACTTTTATAGAAATTTTTCACTGCTTCCAAGTCACCTGTTATCGAAAAAACGATTAAAAATCCCGCGACTAATATAAGCGTAATGGAAACGAGGATAACAGCAATATAAGAAAATAAAAACCTTGTTTTAATAGACATATCTTAAATCCTCACTTTATCAAACCTTATTATTTATAAGCATAAAAATATATGTTCAATTACTCAAGCGATTTTATAGTAATTTTAGCGTCAGTTTATAAAAATTTAATGTTCCTATTTTACAGTTGAAATTAGGAGGTTGAAATTCCATGTTCAAAAAAACATTCAGTATGATATGTTGCGTAATTTTTTTACAAGGATGCTCGCAAGAACAAGAAGTAAAAAAGGAGATGGCAAACATGGAGACTGCACTACTAGCAGCTACTGAAAAAAATGAAACGAATACTGTTATATCTTTACTAAAACAAGGCGCAAATATAAATGCGACGGATAGTCAAGGACGCACTCCGCTTATGATTGCTACATACAAAAATGATGTAAAAACCGCAAAGGCGCTTATCAAAGCCGGTGCTGACGTAAATATTCAAGATGACATGAAAAATAATCCCTTTCTATACGCCGGTGCGGAAGGTTACTTAGACATTTTAAAACTAACAATTGATGCTGGTGCAGATCCTACGATTACAAATCGTTACGGCGGAACAGCTCTTATCCCAGCTTCAGAACATGGCTATATTGACGTCATAAAAGAACTCCTCACTCGAACAAATATTGATGTAAATCATGTAAATAACCTGGGATGGACAGCTTTAATGGAAGCCATCGTACTAAGTAACGGAAACGAAACACAGCAACAAGTCATTCGCCTTCTTATTGAGCACGGCGGAGATGTAAACATTCCAGACAATGATGGTGTTACCCCGCTAGAGCATGCTCGCGCTCATCACTTTGAGGAGATAGAGAAGATTTTGTTAGAAGGCCGTAAGTAAAAAGCTAATTTTTGCCTTCCTCCCCCACCCTATGCTACATTTAAGCCGTTACATTAATATTAATAGGGTGGGAATAAACATGAACAAACCTAAAATTGGGATGATTGGACTTGGAAGTATTGCGCAAAAGGCCTATCTTCCAACACTTACAAAAGAAACTGATTGGAATTTTGTAGGGGCGTTTACACCTAACGCAGAGAAAAGAAAACAAGTTTGCCAGCAATACCGAATTCAAGACTTTCATTCTATTGAAATGTTAGCTTCGGAATGCGATGCAATCTTCGTTCATAGTTCAACTGCATCGCATTATGAAATCGTTTCTGAACTTCTAAAAAAAGGGATCGACGTTTATGTTGATAAACCGCTCGCAGCTACAGTGGAACAAGCTGAGCAACTAGTCGAGTTAAGCGAGAAGTATAACCGAAAATTAATGGTCGGATTTAATCGCAGATTCGTTCCTATGTATGTCGCTGCCAAAGAACAGGCTAATGATATTTCATGGATTCGAATTGAAAAGCATCGTACAAATAAAGTCGGGCCATATACGTACGACTTCACTATGTTAGATGATTATTTACACATTGTAGATACCGCTCGCTGGTTAGCTAATGATGACCTTAACGCCGTTCACAATATGATGCAAATCAATGAAAAGAATGAACTTCTTTACGGACATCATACATATACAACTCCAAGTGGACTGTTACTTTCTACTGCAATGCATCGCCATGCCGGTACAAATTTAGAACAAATTGAACTTGTAACGCCAGGGAAAATCATTCGCGTAAAAAATATGAATACATTTGAAATTGAACAGGAAAACTCAGTTTCACAAAGTGGTTCCCCATCATGGGATACGACGTTAAAACAACGTGGTTTTGAAGATGCTGTTCATCATTTTATTAAGTGTGTACAAGGCGATACAAAGCCTGTTGTAGATGGATTAGAAGGATTAAAAACGCAGCAAATGCTACAATCTTTACTAGATGATGTAAACAAAAATTAAAACGGATACATTTTTCAGAATTTACTTTCATTCCCATTCCCTCTTTATTTCTCTCGTAAATTTCTATAGAATATGTTGATAGGAATTATAAATTTCATAATGAATCGTGGAAAGGATGGGATTAACACATGTGGAACGAGTTTAAAAAATTCGCTTTCAAAGGGAATGTCGTTGATTTAGCTGTCGGGGTTGTAATCGGTGCTGCATTCGGTAAAATCGTTAGTTCTTTAGTAAAAGATATCATCACACCATTACTTGGTATGGTATTAGGTGGCGTTGACTTTACAAGTTTACACTTTGGATACGGTAAATCTGCTGTTATGTATGGTAACTTCATCCAAACAATTTTTGACTTCTTAATTATCGCAGCTTCTATCTTTATGTTTGTTAAAGTTTTCAACAAACTAACATCTAAAAAAGAAGAAGAAAAAGAGGAAGAAATTCCAGAACCAACAAAAGAAGAAGAACTTCTTGGCGAAATTCGCGACTTACTAAAACAGCAAAACTCTTCTAAAGATAGAGCATAATTGAACGGATAAAAAGGCATGTCCCCTCAAGACATGCCTTTTCTATATGCTATAACGTTTCCGAATTCATATGAATAAATAAAATAATACCAGCAACCATAAGTACCATAATGCTACCTGCAAATAGTGTAATACCAATAAACATTAAACTTGTGCTCATATCTACTGATACACTTTCAATAAAAATAGAAATTACATACGTGATAAGGGCAATTCCTGCAAGAATACTTCCTGGAACAAATCGCTTTAAACCATTTTGTTTTAACGTCATATATGCAAAAATAGCAGTCATACAAAGCGTAATTATCCAAAGAACGATCATCTCTTTTCCCCCCTCACAAGCCTTTTCTTTCTATTATACATGACATTGCCCTATAATAGTTAAATTTGCACTTATGTGACATATAACAAGGAATAGCCCCATCTATAGCGAAGGCATTATAACATACACTTATACAATAAGGAGGCTTTCATTTGGAATATACTACTACATATAAATTAGAGCTATCCGAACGATTCGATTATGTTACGATTGACTTAGACAAACAGTTTTTTTACATCGAAGTTGTAAATTTACAAAGTAATATAACTGTACTAAAAATATCAATTAACTTGCAAAAAGACGAAATGGTAAATGCAGTCGTACAAAAATACTATCCTGAATACGAATAAAAGCTCACAGCAATCGCTGTGAGCTTTTTTATACTTACTTCGTTGAATCTCTAAATTGGATACGGTGAGGTAAGATAACAGTGTGATCTTCCACTTTTTCTTTGTTCATATACTTTGTTAATAGACGCATTGCTACTGCACCGATATCATACATCGGTTGAACAACTGTTGAAAGCTGCGGACGAACCATTAATGCAAGGCGTGTATTATCGAAACCAAGTACTTCTACGTCAGTTGGTACGTTTAATCCAGCGTCTTGTGCTGCATGGATTACACCTAGTGCCATTTCATCAGAAGATACGAAGATTGCTGTTGGCTTTTCATCATTGCTCCAAAGCTTTTCGAATGCTTCGATACCTGAGTCATATGTGTAATCTCCATCGATTACAAGATTTTCATCATATGAAATACCTGCTTCTTCTAAAGCTTTTTTATAACCTTGTAACTTCTTCGCGCTTCCCGCTTTATCAATGAAAGGACCAGAGACGAAACCGATACGTTTATGTCCTTGCTCGATAAAGTGCTTCATTGCATCATAAGCTGCTTGTGTATAATCAATATTTACTGATGGCGTTTCATTTTGCTCATCAAATGATGCTGCTAATACAATTGGTACTGGAGATTTTTTAAATTCTTCAATGTGAATGTCTGTAATATCTTCACCCATGAAAACAATTCCGTCCACTTGTTTTCCAAGCATCGTATTTAATAAATGGAACTCTTTCTCTTTGTTTTGGTCAGAGTTACTTAAAATGATGTTATATTTGTACATTGTTGCGATATCTTCAATTCCACGAGCTAGTTCTGCATAAAACGTATTTGAGATATCAGGAATAATAACACCTACTGTAGTTGTCTTCTTACTTGCTAGTCCACGTGCTACCGCATTTGGGCGGTATCCTAAACGATCAATTGCTTCTAATACTTTCTTTCTTGTTGTAGGCTTTACATTTGGGTTACCGTTCACAACGCGTGATACGGTAGCCATTGAAACGTTCGCTTCACGCGCTACATCATATATTGTTACGTTCATCTCATCGCACACTCCTTCTATTTTTGTTATCTATTTTTATGTATCGGTTACTTGAATGAAAAAAAGACATCAACTCTATTTGCAGATGCCACCAATCGTCCCGAGTTCTTCCTTTTACTAATGATACGATAAAAACGCAGGCTCATACAATATTTTCCCGCAAAAGTTTCGAAAAAATTCGCTTCTTTTCTCGTATTTTCGTATTTTTTATGAAAAAAGGGCATTTTTTGTAAAAAAATAGATGTTTCCTTAGTAGAAATCTTATTTTAAGCAGTACGATAGTAAATGAAATTTATATCGGCGATTTTTCGAATATATCGACTGTAACTCGAAATATATCAGCGATTTTCCAAATATATCGACCGCAACTCTAATTATATCAGCGATTTTTTAAATATATCAACTTACCAACAAAAATCGACAATGACAGTCGCTATACAATAGGAGAAAGCTGTTCCAAAATGCCTTTTTGGAACAGCTCATTAAAAGTTTTTATAATTTACTTCCAAATGATTTTAATTCATTCATAAAATCATTGAACTGCGGTATATTCATTTGTTGCGCTGCATCAGATAAAGCTACAGCTGGATCGGGATGTACTTCAGCCATAATTGCGTCTGCACCAATTGCCATCGCTGCTTTTGCAGTTGGTAAGAGAAGGTCACGTCGCCCTGTAGAATGCGTTACATCGACAACGACAGGTAAATGTGTTTCTTTCTTTAAAATCGGCACAGCGGAAATATCAAGCGTATTACGCGTCGCTCTTTCATACGTGCGAATACCTCGTTCACATAAAATAATGTTCCCATTTCCCTTTGCCATAATATATTCTGCCGCATTAATGAATTCTTCAATCGTTGCTGATAGACCACGTTTTAATAATACTGGTTTATTCACAGCACCAGCTGCCCTTAGCAAATCAAAGTTTTGCATATTGCGAGCGCCAATTTGAATAACATCAACGTAATCTAATGACATCTCAATATCATTCGGATTTAAAATTTCACTAATAACAGCCAAATCATATTCATCTGCTACCTGGCGCAAAATTTGTAATCCCTCTAATCCAAGACCTTGAAAATCATACGGTGAAGTACGTGGTTTAAACGCACCACCACGCATTAATTTCAGACCTTGCCCTTTCATTGCTTCAGCAACTTGACGTACTTGTTCATAACTTTCCACTGCACACGGTCCCATAATAAAATGCTGATTTCCGTCACCAATTTTTTCACCATTAATTTCAACAATCGTATCTTCTGTTTTTTTCTTACGAGAAACAAGTAATGCTTTACGATGATCGTCTTCTTGTAATTCTAAACCAGCTTGAAAAATTTGTTTGAAAATATGTTGTAAAGTCGAAGTTTCAAATGGACCATTATTATTCTCTGCAATTAAATCCAGCATATTTCTTTCACGTACAGGATCAAAACGTTTCACACCTTGTACTTCTTTTAAATTACCAACTTCTTGTACGAGACGACCTCTTTCGTTTAGTAACTCTAATATTTGTAAATTAAGTTGATCAATTTCAGAACGTAAACGACCTAATTGTTGTGATGCCATAAGAAAGCCACCTCTTTCAAATTCCTATATGTTACTTTTTTAAGATAATTTATTATAGCTGATACATATACGATTGTCACACGATATACAGCAAGGAATTACTATCAAAAAACATTATATATTTTCATTTAAAATAAAAAAAAGACAGTTTACATACTGTCTTTTTTTACAAGAAGGAAACAAACGGTTTATCACTGTTTTTCTCTTTTATAATAACGGCCTCAATTTTACTCTCGGACTTGATCTGTAATTGTACTTTCGCATCTTTAGGCAATTTGTCTAACATGCCTTGAGCAGCCAATTGGGTAAGAGCCATTAATTCTGTTTTACCGTTATATTTAATAACAATATTCATATTTAATGTATCCATTTGATCTTTCTTATAAGAAACTTTAGCGTTGACTGGAATAAAATCTCCATTAGAAAAACCTTTTATTTCCTTAGCAAAGTTATTTATTTTTGTATTATCTTCTCCATGTGCTTGTGTAAATTCATCAGAAGGATATGAATACGACTTTTCATCGATCGTACTCCAATTTCCAAGGTTCGTATCATTCTTTTGAACAGTAGCACTAGCAATATACGTACCATTTTTTAAAGAACTTGTACTTTCTTGCTTAAAGATAGCAAACGTAATTGGAGATTTGTTATATTTATCATTTTTGTTAATAGCTTCAATAAGTTGTTTAGCAACTTCAGTCCCTTTAGACATAGCCTCTTCATTCGATACACTTGAAGACATAGCTAAGCCAATCATCACACCAGATAAACTTAATTCATTTGAATTCTGTTTTCCGAAATAATCTTGTTCTATAATATTTGTCAAAACTGGCGCTTCTACTTTCGCAACTAGTTCATCAATTAGTTTCTCTGGAATATACTGGTTTAATTGCAGTACGTGACTCTCTGTATCAAATTGCTGCGTTGCAATATTTATTAAACCATTTTCATACTCTGCTAAATCTAATTTAGAATTTGTTTTTATATTAGCTGTATTAATAACCTTTTGTTCTTTTAAAGGAATAACAGTTCTATAATAATCTTTAGAAACAGCAGTTCTCGGAATCATACTTTTTTCTTTTGTATCTTTTTGTATAACTTCATCCTTCTTACTAATCGTATTACTATTGTTACTACAAGCTCCCAGTAATAAACTTACGACTGCGAAGGATAATGCCATTTTCTTCATTACTTAAAACCTACTTTCAACAATCTAGTTATTTAGTTTGAACTATTAATAGTGTACCACTAAATATATTTCAACAAAAACAAAAAAAAGAAGCAAGCACCTTTAGCTTGCTTCTTTTTACTTTATATTCTCTTCTAAAGCATCTTTTTTAATATTCCAATGAGATGTATTCCATACTACCATCCCATCTTTTATGTATAACACTTGCGGTGATTCATGTCTAATACTGTATTGTTCTGCAACACGATTTGACACATCTCTCGCATCTTGTACGTATAAGTAATACGCTGGTACTTCTCTTTCTTCGCTGCAATACGCTTGAAATTCTGTGTATGCACCGTGACTAATTGGGCATGTCGTACTGTGTTTAAAAAGAACATACGGCTCGTTCTTTTCTACTAAGACTTCAAGCTCTTCAATTGTTTCAAGTTTTGTCATATTCATCACGATTCACCTCTCATACGAAATCTAGAGCGTTTCTCTTTCTTTTCAGCTTTTTTCTCAATTCTTTCTAATTTACGCTCTTCTTTTTCAACCTTCTTCTCTTGTCTCGACGCACGGTAATGATTGTATACTTCAATCGCCGCACTGCTCCACTGTACAACTTGCGCTACTTTATCAGCGTTATTTTCAATTTCGTCCGTTACAGAGTCTGATACATTACGAAGCTTCGTATTTAAAGATTGGATTGTCGTTCCAATCCCATCTACACCCGCTACCACTTTATTTAATGACTGTGACTTCTGTTGAATATCATCAGCTAACGCATTCGTTTTATGTAATAATTGCTCTGTCTCTACGCTAATTCCTTGCATTTGTTTTTCTAAACCTTCTAACGTGCTTGCAACGTTTTCTAACGTCTTCTGAACCGATAACAACGTTCTACATACATACACTACTAATACTGCGAAAGCAACCGCGATAATAGCCGCACTTACATATAAAAGAACTTGCATTTCATCACTTCCTTTATCTTTTTCATACTTTCCCCTATTATACAATCATTTTCCGTTTCATTCTAATCCCTATCTCATCATTAGAATTTTCATACTTATTCGTTAACTGTAACATAAATCATTCAACAAATTCCACTAAGTAGGTTACAATAGGAGAGGATACATAATTAGTAGGGAGGCTTTACATATGAAAGATCCACGTATTGAAAAGTTAGCATACAATTTAATTAACTACTCTATCCGCTTACAAAAAGGTGAAAAAGTATTAATTGAAAACTTTGGCTTACAAAAAGAACTTGTAACTGCACTTGTAAAAGAAGCATATGCAGCTGGTGGTTTCCCATTCGTCTCTTTAAAAGATCATCAAGTAGATCGCTCTTTATTAATGGGTGCTACTGAAGAACATTTCGAACAAATCGCTGCATATGAAGCAAGCGTAATGAAAGACATGGACGCTTATATCGGCCTTCGCTCTGGCGATAATATTAATGAACAAGCTGACGTTCCAAGTGAGCGTATGAAAGTTCATGGCCAAACAGTTGGTAAAAAAGTTCATAGAGACATTCGCGTTCCAAAAACACGCTGGGTTGTTCTTCGCTACCCAAATGCTTCTATGGCACAGCTTGCTAAAATGAGTACAGAAGCTTTCGAAGACTTCTACTTTGAAGTATGTAACTTAGACTACGGTAAAATGGATAAGGCGATGGACAGCCTTGTTACATTAATGAATAAAACAGATAAAGTTCGTTTAACTGGTCCTGGAACTGACTTAACATTCTCTATTAAAGACATTCCAGCAATTAAATGCTCCGGTCATTTAAACATTCCAGACGGTGAAGTATACTCTGCACCAGTTCGTGATTCTGTTAACGGTACAGTTTCTTACAACACACCATCTCCTTACAACGGTTATACATTTGAAAATGTACAACTTAAGTTCGAGAACGGCCAAATCGTTGAAGCAACTGCAAACGATTCAGAACGCATTAACAAAATCTTCGATACAGACGAAGGCGCACGCTACGTTGGTGAGTTCGCAATCGGCGTAAACCCATACATCTTACATCCAATGGGAGACATCCTATTCGATGAAAAAATCGATGGCAGCTTCCACTTCACTCCTGGACAAGCTTACGACGATGCATGGAACGGTAACAACTCGAACATCCATTGGGACTTAGTATGTATCCAACGCCCTGAATACGGCGGCGGCGAAATTTACTTTGACGACGTACTAATCCGTAAAGACGGGCGCTTCGTTGTACCTGAATTAGAAGCTTTAAACCCAGAGAACTTAAAATAATAAAAAAAACGCTCGGGATTTTTCCGAGCGTTTTTTTTATTAATACTTTAATAACTCTTTCGCCACATCTTCTGGCACTTTAAAACTCATTTTCTTATTTTTCATTTCAACTTCGACATAAGGGACATCTTTATATACTGTCATCGTACCAATTTCATGTAACTCTTTTTTATCTTTACTCGAATCCAATAATTTCGGTGTATCCTCTTGATACATTGTAAATGTTTTCCCTTGCGGAGTATCTAAAGGAGCCGATTGCATTTTCCACTTATCCATTTTCATGACTTCAAACAGCTTTTCAATTTTTTTCTTATCGGTAATTACTTTTTTCTCACTTGAATCAGTAAGTGATTCAATTTCAACTTTTTGTGCCTTTTCTAAGTTCATATCAGCCTTTTCCTTCTTCGCACTACACCCTATTAAAAGAAAGGATGCAGTTAACAGAAGTAAAAATAACATAAGGGCTTTTTTCATTTCTAATCCCCCTAACTACATAGTGCTACTTTTCTCACTTTTTGTTTGCTGAAAATGAAAATAATATAAAAGTGCCACTGCAATAGTACTTATTAATATTGGTATATATAAGGGCAAATCCCATTTCATATATACTCTAGTGCAAATAGCAAGCACCAGTAATATTTCTAAGCAAAACAAAGCTTTTACATATTTCATTTCTTACCCACCATTTCTATTTTCACATGTGGATTTTCTTTTTCGATAAGCGCCAAAAATTCATTCATATCTTGCGGCATCGCAACCATATGTACTTTATATGCATTCGTCGTAATTTCAAGAGACTTTCCGACCTGACGTATAATTCTCACATCTTTTAATACAATATCATCATTTAAAATACCGTACTTTAATACGCCATTTTCTACTTTATGTTTTTTAATAAATACTTCCCAAACGAGTGGTACATTTACAATGAAGCATAAACCCATCCCAATCAACGCTGACATCCAATGCGCTTTATTAGTGAAAAGCATGACAATTGGATATATAAACATAAAAACTAACGTAAGGCAAACGAAAATGACTACTGACTTACTTCTTTGAATTGGAAAGTTCATACCTACACCCCCTAATCCAAATTATACCACTATTTCCATTTTAGTTCATAGAAAAAGGCCATTTCTAAATGACCTTTTACACAATGTACCTATAAAATTTCTTATCTACCTGTAGCACCGGAAAGTTTTTCGGCAACTCGTCTATACTCACACTTTGAAAACCATTCTTTTCATAAAAGCGATGCGCCGCTAAAAATTTCACTGTCGTTCCTAAGTAAATATCTTTCAGCTTTTTATTCTCAGCCCATGAAATTGCTGTTTGGAGCAACTTATGTGATGCACCCCACTCTTTTCCGCGAAATTCTTTTTTTACGAACATTTTTCTTAACGCTACTTGATGATTCCCAATATCTAATAAAGCTACTGTTCCAACTACTTTACCATCATAATTTGCTACCCAAAAGTTTCCATGATTCCTTTGATAAAATGTTTCTATTTCAAGCAGGTCTGGCTGCTCTTCTTTCGTAATGGGGACATTGTACTCTTTTTGCTGAATATGAACGATAAGATTTACTACTTCGTCTTGAAATTTACTTTCATACGGAACAATATGAATCTTCTCGTTCATCGAATCTCCTTCCACTCTGAAGCTAATAAACTATATACAGCGATATCGTGGAAGTGATCGTATAGCCATTCTTCATCTCTTAAAACACCGTCTAACTTAAATCCTAAACGTTCTGGGATCGCGCGGCTTTTCACATTTTCAACACCGCATCTAATTTCCATTTTATTTAATTTTAAATTCTCAAATGCATAGTGAAGTACAGCCTTTACGCTACGCGTCATAATGCCTTTCCCGCCAGCATCTTCTGCCAGATAATATCCAAGGCTCGCCACTTTCTTCCCCCAGCTCACTGGATGAATGCCTACCATCCCAACAAGCTTCCCTTTATAACGTATGCCACTTTCAAAACCGTCTCCCTCTGCAAACTTCTTTAACCACATCGGACAAATCTCATCATAAGCATCAGCAGATTTCGTCCCATCTACCCAAGGAAGCCATCTTCTTAAATGGTTACGGTTTTGATTTATTAATTGATATAGTTCCTCTTTATGATGTTTTTCTAGTAATTGTAGTTCGATTTCGTCATCTACTCGGAGTGTGAACATATTTTTTAGTCCCCTTTTTAGTTTTCTTATTATTCTAACATTTATATTTCAAAACGCGTACCAATATATCAACGATTTTTGAAACATATCGAACACAACTCCATATATATCGACGTTTCAACATTAATGCACAACCACGACAACATAAAAAAGACGCACAGCCAAGCTATGCGTCTTTTCTATTATTTCTCTGCAACTTGAACTTCTTTTACGTAAGCCGCTTCGAATTTTTGGATGTCACCTGCGCCCATGAAAATTAGAACGCCGTTTTTATGTTTCTTTAATACATCCGTTGTTGTATCTGTAATTAATTCTGCACCGTCAATACGCTTTTGCAGATCTTCGATTGTTAATTCACCTTTGTTTTCACGTGCTGATCCGAAAATATCACATAAGTATACTTGGTCAGCTTTGCTTAGGCTTTCTGCGAACTCATCTAAGAACTTTTCTGTACGTGAGAATGTATGTGGCTGGAATACAGCGACAATTTCACGCTCTGGATGTTTTTGACGAGCAGCTTCAATCGTTGCATTAATCTCTGTCGGATGGTGTGCGTAGTCATCGATGATTACTTGCTCTCCCATCGGCTTTTCATTAAAGCGACGTTTTACGCCTTCAAAAGTTGTTAATTGATGTTTTACTGCTTCTACATCAACATTTTCATAATGGCAAAGCGCGATTACTGCTAACGCATTTAATACGCTGTGATTGCCGTATCCTGTAATTTTGAACGTATCATAGTACGTGTTACGAACGAATACATCAAATATCGTACCATCTGTTCTCTTTTGAATGTTGCGTGCTTGGAAATCATTATCTTCTCCAAATCCATAGAAAATAACAGGTACTTTCGCTTGAATTTTTTGAAGTTCTTCATCATCTCCACATGCAATAATGCCTTTTTTCACTTGCAATGCCATCTCTTGGAATGCACTGAATACATCATTGATGTCTGCAAAATAATCTGGATGATCAAAATCAATATTCGTCATAATTGCATAGTCTGGATTATAAGACAAGAAATGACGACGATACTCACAAGCTTCAAATACAAAATACTTACTATTTTCTACCCCATGCCCTGTTCCATCTCCAATAAGGTAAGATGTTGGGTGTGCACCTTGCATTACATGGGCTAACAAACCTGTTGTTGATGTTTTTCCGTGTGCACCAGTTACAGCAACACTTGTGTATTGGCTCATCAGGTCACCTAAGAAATGATGGTAACGATGGACTGGGATGTTTAATTCTTTTGCTGCTACGATTTCTTCATGCGTATCAGGAAATGCATTTCCTGCAATAATCACTTGTCCTTCTTCTACATTATTCTTATCAAAAGGAAGGATCGAGATACTACGCTTTTCCAACGCTGTTTGTGTAAAGAAACGCTTTTCATAATCAGACCCTTGAACAGTATGCTTCATATCATGAAGAATTTGCGCTAATGAACTCATTCCTGTTCCTTTAATTCCTACAAAATGGTAAACTGTCATCTTAAAGAACCTCCAACATTTCGAACTAATACAACGGCCTATCTATAAGACAGTATATGAATCTTTTCTTATTTTGGTAATCATCATACATTTTTGATGTAGTGAAGTTATTCTTTCCCTTCACTTATCAGGATAAACTCATACGTACTTAATTATATGTCCATAATAAGTCCATTATAGCAAAAAAGAAGCCGCTATACTATGATAACAGAAAAACTGATAGGGTCAATCACCTATCAGACTTTCTCTCTCTTTCACATCTCTTCTCTTTTTTCTAATTGAACACGCTCTAAACGTGGGTTTGGACGATATTTACGACCAGCTTTTGCTTCTGGTTTCCCATTTAGTTCTACATTATCACCAGTAAAGCCAATATTCATTTTTAATAAGCTACTTCCTACCCCGTATATGTCAACAGGTACGTTTTGAGCTTCAAATTCACGAATACGCTTCTCATCAAATCCACCAGTTACAACGATGTCTACATGCTGGAATCCTTCTTCATCAAGTGCTTTACGAAGTGCGAATACAAGCGATGGGTTTACACCACGTGGATCGAATGTTCCAAGTACTTCTGGGTGGCGAATAAAGTATTGATCAATCATCGTGCGGGACGTATCTACACGTACACCTTTTAATGTTGATCCAAATTCACGCGCTACGCGAAGTGCATCTGTAATGACATCATTGTTGTAATCAATTAATACAACTAATTCATCTTCTGGGAATTTCTTATGATATGCTTTTGCCGCTTCCACAACATCACCATTAAACATTTGAATTAATGCGTGAGGCATCGTCCCCATACCACTTTTGCCCCACCATTCATTCATCGCATGCGTCGCTTGTGCGCTCATACCTCCGATGTATGCTGCATAACCGTCACCAGCTTGTTGTGTATAATGATCATCACGATCTCCCATGAAAATAACTGGTTTTTCTTTATCTACGCTACGCGCAGCTTGGACAACGTTATATACGTTTGTCGCAACCGATGTACGACGAGCTAAAATCCCATCAATGACACCTTCTAAAAATCCGAAATTTTCATAAGGACCATGAATTGTTAACACTGTTTCAAATGGACTAATTTTATCGCCATCTTTTAAAGAGTTAATTTCAAGTTCCTCAGGATTTTTAGCGAATGTTTGTAGCAATGCAATTACTTCATCCGTTCCGCAAAGAACTGCATTTTCCTTTTGGAAAAATTGCATCGTTACAACACTTTTCGGGCGAAATTCTTCGATGATTTCTCTAGTCTTTAAAAAGTAAACGGCAGAGAACCAACCTTCTCCAACACGTTCGTCAAATTTAAATGTTTTATTTGTTAGTCTATTTATTTCACCTTTTAATTTTAATTCAATTTCTTTCATGTCGCTTTACTCCCTACTTTACTATCCAACATTTTCTCTTAGTATACAGCAAAACCGTTTACTATACATTTGTTTCCTGCATAGCGGCAAATTCATCCTCAGAAATAAGGACATCTCTCGGTTTCGTTCCTCTACCTTCAGAAATAATTCCTTGCGATTCCATCTCTTCAATGAGACGTGCCGCGCGATTATAACCGATGCGGAATTTTCGCTGTACAGAAGATGTGGACGCTCCCCCTTGTTCTACAACAAATTGACATGCATCAAGGAACAATTCGTCTTCCGACTCAGCTTGTTCTGTTTTCGCTAATAAATCCTCTTGCTTAAATAAGTAATTCGGCTTCATTTGCTTTTTCACATGATCAACTGTTTTTTCAATCTCATCATCCGATACGTATACACCTTGTACACGAACTGGTTTAGATGTACCGTTCCCTAAGAATAACATATCACCACGGCCAAGTAATTTCTCCGCGCCCCCAATATCAATAATCGTACGCGAATCAACTTGAGATGATACAGTAAACGCAATACGCGTTGGAATGTTTGACTTAATTAAACCTGTAATAACATCTACAGATGGACGCTGCGTCGCTACTAATAAATGAATACCACAAGCACGTGCTTTTTGCGCAATACGACAAATCGCTTCCTCAACATCACCAGGTGCTACCATCATTAAATCGGCTAACTCGTCAATGACAATAACGATATAAGGTAATGTCTCTCCTGGAATTTCTCGCTCACTTACAATCGTATTGTAGCGAGTTAAATCACGAGCACCTGCGTGTGCAAACAATTCATAACGGCGTTCCATTTCCTCAACTGCCCATTTTAATGCAGCTGTCGCTGCTTTTACATCCGTAATAACAGGTGCTACAAGATGCGGAACAGAATTGTATGGTGCAAGCTCAACCATCTTCGGATCAATTAACATTAACTTCACTTCATGTGGTTTCGCTTTATATAAAATACTCGTTAAAATGGCGTTAATACACACACTTTTACCTGAACCCGTTGCACCCGCAATAAGTCCGTGCGGCATTTTTCGAATATCCGTTACAATTGGGTCCCCTGAAATATCAAGTCCAAGCGCAACAGTAAGCGGTGATTCACTCTTTGTGAATACAGGACTTCTTAAAATTTCGCGAAGAAATACTGGCTTGCTTTCTTTATTTGGAACTTCAATTCCAATTGCACTCTTCCCTGGAATCGGCGCTTCAATACGAATATCTTTCGCAGCTAAACTTAACTTAATATCATCACTTAAGTTTGTAATTTTATTTACTTTCACACCTGGGTCTGGCTGTACTTCAAAACGAGTTACCGCTGGCCCTTGCGATACATTAATAACATGTGCGCCAACGTGAAAATTATTAAACGTTGTATCTAATAATTCTTTCTGCTCCTCTAACCATTCTGTATTATCTAACGCTGATTGCTGTGGAATCGACAACAGCGCTAATGGTGGAACAGTATATGTCGGTGGTGTATGCAATACATTTCGCATATCGTTCTCTCTTTGATTTACAACATATGCTTTCTCTTGTACTTCCGTACTTGAAATTGGCTTTTGTACTTGCTCTACCACTACTTGCTGCATTGGTTGCTCTTCCACTTGTGGTTCTGCTACTACTTGCTGCACTGGGCGTTCTTCCACTTGTGGTTCTGCTACTTGCTGCACTGGGCGCTCTTCCACTTGTGGTTCTACTACCACCTGCTGCACTGGGCGCTCTTCCACTTGTGGTTCTACTACCACCTGCTGCACTGGACGTTCTTCCACTTGTGGTTCTACTACCACCTGCTGCATTGGGTTTTCTTCCACTTGTGGTTCTACTACCACCTGCTGCACTGGGCGCTCTTCCACTTGTGGTTCTACTACCCCCTGCTGCACTGCACGTTCTTCCACTTGTGGTTCTACTACCACCTGCTGCATTGGGTTTTCTTCCACTTGTGGTTCTGCTACTACTTGCTGCACTGGGCGTTCTTCCACTTGTGGTTCTGCTACCTCTTGTTGTACTGGCTTATTCTCTACTCGTACATTAGCAGAAGGCTGCATTGCATTTGCTCTAGCTGCATGTCTTTCCATTAATCGTGTTCTATCTTGTTTCAACATAACAACATTAAATGGTACATGGCGCTTTTTCTCACGTTTTGGTTCTTCTTTTTGTACAACTGGTTGCTCTTCTGCGATTGGTGTTTCTTCTACAACTCGTTGCTCTTCTACGACTGGCGCTTCTTCTACAACTCGTTGCTCTTCTACGACTGGCGCTTCTTCTACAACTCGTTGCTCTTCTACGACTGGCGCTTCTTCTACAACTCGTTGCTCTTCTGCGACCTGTGCTTCTTCTACAACTCGTCTATTTTCCTCTGTTTCTGCAATTAAAACATTCGCAAAGCTTTGAACATCTTTCTTCGTTTGTTCATCAGCCTCAGCAACATGTATGAATTCACTCTTTTGTTCAATTGCTTCATCTTCTTGCTGAATTTCCTCAAGTGCTACAAATGTCTCTACTACAGGCGCTTTTGTTTCTGCAATCACTTCTGTTTCTTCTGCTTCCGCAATTACTTCCACTTCTTCTGCTTCCGCAATTACTTCCACTTCTTCCGTTTCCGCAATTACTTCCACTTCTTCTGACTCTTCTGTTTCTGTAATTACTTCCACTTCTTCTAGCTCTTTCGCTTCCGCAATTACTTCCACTTCTTCTGACTCTTCTGTTTCTGCAATTACTTCCACTTCTTCTGACTCTTTCGCTTCCGCAATTACTTCCACTTCTTCTGACTCTTTCGCTTCCGCAATTACTTCCACTTCTTCTGACTCTTTCGCTTCCGCAATTACTTCCACTTCTTCTGACTCTTTCGCTTCCGCAATTACTTCCACTTCTTCTGACTCTTTCGCTTCCGCAATTACTTCCACTTCTTCTGACTCTTTCGCTTCCGCAATTACTTCCACTTCTTCTGACTCTTCTGTTTCTACAATCACTTCTACTTCTTCTGCTTCCGCAATTACTTCCACTTCTTCTGTTTCCATAACTACTTCTTCTGGCTCTTTCGTTTCTGCAATTACTTCCACTTCTTCTTCCACTTCTTCAGGTGCCTCTGTTTCCATAACTACTTCTTCAAGCTCTTCCGTTTCTGCAATTACTTCTACTTTTGACACTTCTTCTGGTATTTCCACAATGATTGTTTCTTCAAGTTTTTCTTCTGCTTTGACAATCACTGATTCTTCTGGAGCTTGCTTTTCTACTTCAATAGTAGGTTGTTTTATTTCTGTATTACGTTTAATTTCTTCTGATAATATTGTATCCTCGTGCTCTACTTTAGAAGCTACTAATTCTTCTTGTAGATTGTTTTCGTTTAACACCACTACATCTTTTTCTAGCTTAGCACTTTCCATCTGCTCAGCTACTGTTTTATGAAGTAATTCATCCGCTGAAACTTCCTGCGGTGTACTCATTTCTTTAATCACTTCTTTTTCTTCTACTAAAGGCACTTGGCGTTCAATTTCATAACCGTTTTTCTCTAGCCATTGATCAACTACTGACTTTTCTTCCTTTTTATTCTCTTCATATTGTTGCTCTCCTTGCTGGTTAGCAGCTCTATGACTAGAAGAAGTTGGTGCTTGTCCTTCTGAGAAATCAGATAATTTATATCCTTTTTTCTCTAACCATGCATCAACGACTGATTTACCCTCTACAGATATTTCAAGATCTTCTCTTTCTTTTACTTCCTCCTGCTTTTCAACCTTTTTCTCTACTGAAGGACGGTTATATCCATAAATTGGCGAAATCATTTCTGTTGGACGAAATGGTCTACGGTTACTCTCTTGCGAAGGTGCAGATGCCTTTTTAACGACAGACTCCCGCACCGGTTCATATTGCACTTCCGGTTCTTCATATGTAGAAACAACCTTTTCCACATACGGTCGTCTGCTTCTTTCCACCTTTATTCCTCTTTGGGCAGTCGGTTCTTCATATGCTACTCCTTGAACAGGTTGTTCTTCAAAGCGATTTACTTCGCTTTCATCCTCTTCATCGAACCCATTATCCGGTACTAAAGGAAAACGGCATTTACCTGCATTCCTACTTGCCATTTGTGCTTCTCTTGCTTCAGTGTAGTGGTTTACACGAGGAATTTTCGGCTGACTTTCAATTTGCTTTGGTACTTCTTTATTCATCGCTGTTTGTTCTTCCTCTTTGTTAAACAGCTTTTTCATCCAATCTAACATGCTTACCACTCTTTCTACTAAATAGTAACATCCTTTATTGTATCAGCATTCGGCAAAAAGTGCAGGTAAAATTAAGCATGTCATATTTATCCACAATATTCTAATTTACGAGTGTTTTCATATGGAAAAACGCAGCCTTTCATGTAAGACTGCGTTTAAGCTTTACTCTTCCGATATGCATCTACACTATCCGTTACACTTTGCAATAAAGAATTTACATACTGCGGGTCAGATAATTTTTTGTCTTCTTCATAGTTTGACATAAACCCAAGTTCTAATAACACACCAGGAACCTTTGCCCAATTAAATCCAGAAAGATCATCCCGAAATTTAATTCCATTTACTTTTACTTGCTGGTTCTCCCTCATTTTATTTACAATCATTTGAGAGATTTGAAGACTTTCCGCATAAATCTCTTTCGTATACGGACTTCCTTCTGCCGGCGTCAATACAGCAAACCCACTTTCGTTTGGATTTTCAGAACCATCTGCATGAAGACGTAAAAATAAATTCGCCTTATGATTATTTGCGAATGTCGCCCGTTCTTTATTACTTATATCAACGTCTTGTGATGTTCTCGTCATTAATACTTGTATCCCTTTTGCTTCAAGCTTTTCTTTTAATAAAAAAGCCATTTCTAATACAAGTACAGCCTCTCTCTTTTTCGTCACAACACCTGTTGTACCGTCTGTCACTTTATATTTTTGCGTTGTTGCCCCTGGTCCAATTGGCTCTAAATTTAAATTCGCTTTTTGTTGATGTCCTGGATCAATAACAACGAGAAACTTCTCTTGTTTTTCATTACCCTCTACTTTTTGTTCATTATTTTGCACTGGTTGCTCAGTTGGCTGTACTGGCGTAGTTTCTTCTTTCTTTTCCTCAGATGATACTTCCTCTTGCTTATGTTCTACTTGCTCATTCGTTTGAATTGCTTGTGACTCTTCATTCTTTTCTTGTTCTTGCTGCTTTTCTACCGGTGCGTCTTCTTTGGTATCTTTGTTTTTCTCTTGTATAGAAGATGTAGTTTCTTTTTTCGGCTGCTCTTGTGAACAACCGGCCATATATATTCCAATGAATGCAATCATGCTCATTATTTTTATATACTTCATACTTCTCTCCCATCACTTTGCACCGGATTCAAAGTTTTTCTTATAATTGCCCTATAATCTCATCCATATTTCCAATATAAACTGGCTGCCATTTTTCTGTACCACGTTCTGCAGTATAAACCGGATAAGCGTCATCATCTATATTTACGAAAACTGGATCGCCCATATCCGTTTCATATCCAATTGTAATCCATCCTTCTTGCCACTTTCCGTTTTCTTCACTTATTAATGAATTTTTATGTTTATCGTATCGGTAACCGATTTGTCCTTTTTCTAATTCACTTTCACTAAACACATATATTTCATAAGTACCTAGCTCAATATCTTGCTGTTTTGAAGTTTCAATTCGTTTTAGAAGTTCTGCGATTTTTATTTGTTGTTTCATACGTCTATCCCCTTCTATTTTTCTAAATTTTAACTAGTTTGTTTATAAAATACAATATAGATTTTAAGAAAAAAGGTGACATCCTTATAATATGAATGATTTTTTGAATATATCTGTCACAACTCTACATATATCAACGATTTTTCAAATATATCTATCGTAACTCTACATATATCAACGATTCGACACGGAATATCGACTTACCAACAAAAAATGACAAAACAAAAAGAGAGGCTGCCCAAAAGGACAACCTCTCTTTTCTTATATCAATTAAAATTTAAACTCTTGTCCAACTTCAAAGCTATCTTCTAATACAAGAATACCTTTTTCTTGTGGAGCATCTGGAAGCTCTAATTCACGTGCAGAGCAGATCATTCCAGAAGAAGGAACACCGCGAAGTTCTGCTGGTTTAATTAACATACCACTTGGCATTACAGCACCAATTTTTGCAACGACAACTTTTTGTCCTGCATCAACGTTTGGTGCACCACATACGATTTGTAATGTTTCTGTACCGATTTCTACTTTACAGATGTTTAGCTTGTCAGCATTTGGATGCTTTTCTTTTTCAGCTACATAGCCTACAACAAATTTCGGAGAAAGATCTGCTTCTACTGTTTCTTCAAAGCCATTCTTCGCTAAAATTTCGTTGATTTTCTCTACAAGCTCTTTCGTTAATGTAAGGTTGCCTGTTTCTTTTACTTCTAAGTAAGAAGATGCATTAAAGATGTTGAATCCTGCTGTTACATTGCTTTCACGATCATATACGCGTGCAACATCTCCTTTGCGATCAAAAGTACGGTTCTCTAAAGTAATATCTTGTAAGGCAACAATTAAAGTGTCACCAATTCCTTCAAGGTTGTAAAAAACGTTCACTTCGTTCATCCTTTCTCTTTTCCATCTGTCTTCTTCCGATTTTTCGCTAAAATAAAGATTGGTTCAAATTCTCCATCTTCATATACGAATGAAAGTGATGTAATCGGAACATGCCCTTCGGCAAAAAATTTCATTGTCATTTGTGCAATAATATCATAACCGATTTCGTTGACGATATCAGCAATAATTAATACATCTTGGTGAGGAACAGCAACAACCATGTCACCAGAAATCTTTTCACGCATCGATTGTAGTAACGATTCGTTTAAAATACGAGTCGCGTCATACCCATCATTTGTGTTTAAAAAGTAGAATGTATTACCCGCTACTGTGTCTTGTTTAAATTCATAACCTAATGAGCGTGCGTTGAATAATGCCATTTCACGCACTTGCTGTTCTGTAAGTTCTAATTTTTGTAATAGACGCTCATCAATTAGTCGATACGTTTTATTCGAATCTAGCGCGTAGTAAATACGTGTTTCCGCCGTATGATCCGTCATAATAAACGGATTTCCTTCTTCTGCTTGTTTCGGGAAAGAAGTAGAGCGAATAACAGGTAAAATTTTCGCTCCGCTATTTTCTTCTTTATGCATCGCAATTAGCGCTTCTTGTACGTAATAAGCAACTTCTTCAATTGCCTTTTCCTTGTTCACTTCCCATTTTGCCACAACTCCTGGAAGCGATACGTTAATACCTTTTTTGGAGTCTTTTTGTTCAATACGTAAAACTTCTTTCTCACTATCATACTGAAAGTCCCATTCTGGGCGAGATAATTTCTTTATTAACTCATCTTTCATCTTTTTACTTGTCATCTTCATCTCTTTTTTCCTCCCTTCCAAAAAAATAACCTCCCCCGCGAAGGTAGAGGTTGTTTTACAATTCAATTGGCAAATTGCCTTATTTTAAACCTTCAATGAACTCTTCGATTTGTTCTTGTGTTTTACGATCTTTGTTTACATAGCGACCAGTTTCTTCACCTTTATTGTACGCTACAAAGCTCGGAATGCCAAATACGTCTAATTTTACACATAGATCAATAAACTCATCACGATCTACATAGTAAAATGAGAAATCACTATATTTCTCTTCTACTTCTGGCATAAATGGATCTACAAAGCGGCAGTCTGGGCACCATTCTGCTGAGAACATAAAGACTACATTCTCTTCATTTTTTAACTGTTGGAATTGCTCCATGCTTTCTAATGACTTCATCTATATTTCCTCCTCTAACGGGTGCATTTTTCATGTTATAATCTTTCTTTTATACTACCATACATCGCGTACGGTGCAAGGTTTATGCTTGCTTTTTGTCATACTTATATTGCCCAACTAACAACTTAACAACGTGTACAAATAATTCCGTGCGGTCGACATAATCATCTGTAAAAATACCGATAGCACCTTCGTGACTACGAATATCTTTTCGCTGCACAAACTCTTCCATCACTTCGCTTAATTCCTTACCATCTTCAAGAGGTGCTAAAAAATCGTCTGGTAACGTAATACGCGCTCCTCCGGCCACAAATACTTTCCCATCCATTGTTGCTAGCGCGCCCCAGTTACACATAAATAAACCGTGCTCCGTTTTCATTACGCCGCCTTCTAGCCCAATACCAATTGGAGCTTCTCCTTCCTCTAGCGCTCGCTTCGCTCTATTAATCGCTCCTTGCATCGTCTCTTCATCTGAGAAAGGCTGAGCTGATACTCCTGACGGAACAGAAAGAGATGTAATTTCAGCATCTTTCCAAACCTTCTCCACAGCGCCAACCTTCGTTTTATTCTTTGATCCTACTACTACTTTCCATTTCGTTCACCTCTATAAAAATTCATCATTCTATTCTAATATCCCTATCAGATACGAATTAAGCATCAACCACTACCACATATCACCAAGTCATCTATTCAGCCTAAAAAAGAAGGTTTTTTCTAACAACATTACCGTCTTCAAAAACAAAAACAGCCTTCCTCTCACTTCCTACTTGGAGTCTTCATACATCATTCGAACACCAATTAAGCACTGACCGCTCCCACTCATCGCTGGGTCATCTATTCAATCTAAAAAAGAAGGTTTTTTCTAACAACATTACCGTCTTCAAAAACAAAAACAGCCTTCCTCTCTTTTCCTATCCAGGGTCTTAATACACCATTCGAGCACCAATTAGGCACTGACCGCTCCCACTCATGGATGGGTCATCTATTCAAGCTAAAAAAAGAAAGGCTCTTCAGCCCTTCTTCCTCTCTACGCGTTATTCTTAATTGTCTCTAACGTCGTTTTATCTGTTGTTCTTACAAGCTTCGTAATTAATTCTTTCGCCGCTGCATAATCATCAACATGTAAAATTGAAGCATGTGTATGAACGTAGCGTGCACAAACACCAATTACTGCTGATGGGATACCAGAGTTACTTGTATGTACACGGCCCGCATCTGTACCACCTTGTGAAATAAAGTATTGGTACGGAATATTGTTTGTTTCTGCTGTATCTAAAATGAATTCGCGTATTCCTCTATGTGTTACCATCGTGCGATCGTAAATACGAAGAAGAGCACCTTTTCCTAATTGACCGAACTGTGTTTTGTCACCAGATGCATCGTTTGCTGGACTTGCATCAAGCGCATAGAAAATATCTGGTTGAATCATATTTGCAGCTGTTTGCGCTCCGCGGAGGCCTACTTCTTCTTGTACAGTAGCACCAGAGTATAAAGTGTTTGGTAATGTTTCATCTTTTAATTCTTTTAACAATTCGATTGCAAGACCACATCCGTAACGGTTGTCCCAAGCTTTCGCCATAATTTTCTTCTCATTTGCCATCGGTGTAAACGGGCAGATTGGCACGATTTGTTGTCCTGGTTTTACACCAATCTCAATCGCATCTTCATAGCTATCTGCACCTATATCAATTAACATATTTTTTATATCCATCGGTTTTGCACGTTGCGCGTCACTTAATAAATGAGGAGGAATAGAACCAACAACCCCAATAACAGGACCATTCTTCGTCATAACTTGTACACGCTGTGCTAATAAAACTTGGCTCCACCAGCCGCCTAACGTTTGAAAACGAAGCATTCCGTTTTTCGTAATTTGCGTAACCATGAAACCTACTTCATCCATATGACCTGCTACAAGAACACGCGGGCCAGTTTCGTCCCCTTTTTTCAGACCAAATACGCTACCTAAACCGTCTTGTACAATTTCATCCGCATATTTGCTTAATTCTTGTTTCATAAAACGGCGTACATCATGTTCAAAACCTGATGCACCTTGTAATTCTGTTAACGTACGAAATAATTGTAATGTCTCTTTATTCACGAAGTCCCCTTCTTTCAAACCTTAGTAGAATACCTCTTTTATTGTAACGAAATTTTCGAAATGTTTCTAGTTTCTTCTTTTTTAGCTGTATTTGCTTTATAATTATTATCGGTACACTATTTTTATTTTATAGAATTGAGGTGAATATATGAGCTGGAAAGGTTTAGTAGCAGGTCTTGGCGTTGGGTTCGCAGCTGGTTATCTCGTTGCAAACAAAGTACAAGAACAATCCCATATTTCTTCAGAAAAAGCATTGAAAATGGTGAAACAAGCATTAAGTCATAAAGGTGAAATTACTGGCTCTTGGGTACATATGGTTCCAGAGACATTTGAAAAATATGATGTCGCATATGAAGTTTATCGCGGCGGTCTTACAACAATGTTAAATGATATACAAGAACGATTTGAATTTTTAGTTGATGCTAAAACAGGTACTGTTTTAGAGGTTATAGCAGCATAAAAAGGAGGGTTCCCATTAGGTGAACCTCTTATTTTTTAATTGTGGGTATTGATTAAAATTATATCAGCGATTTCCCAATTATATCGATTTATCAACAAAACCCGACAATAAAAAAGAGGCTGCTCCAATAAATATGATGGAACAACCTCCTATTTTTATGCTTCTATACTCGTTTTCCGTTCTATTTTTTCTACGATATGCCCTTCCTCATTCCACTTCACAGCGCGATAATATGCATCATGGTAAAACGTAAACCATGCCTCTTTTTCAGCACCATACTTCATCCACTTTTGCTTATTTTCAATCGAGGTCATCGGATAATCATCGTATGCCATTACCCATAATACATTTTGATGCGCATGCGTCGGTAAGAGATCCGCTAAGTGTAGCATCGTTTCCCCTTGACTCTCCAAAGCGATAACTGCATGTCCATCACTATGACCACCCGTACGCGCCATCTTGATTTCATCTGTAATTTCTATTTCTTGCTGGAACGTAACAACTTGATCTACAATTGGCTCCCAATTTTCCTTCCAATATGTATTACGTGATCTAATGTTTGGATTCCTCATTTCATTCCATTCTGTTTCACTTACGTAAACTTTCGCATTTGGAAATGACGGTACAAGGTGATCATCTTCCCATTTTGTTAGACCAGATGCATGATCAAAATGAAGATGTGTCATCAAGACGTAGTCGATATCTTCAGGCTTTAATCCTAATTTTTCTAATGATTCATAAACCGATGATTCTTCTGTTACACCTTGATTTCGTTTCATCTTCTCATTCAACTTACCGTTTCCTATCCCGGAATCAATGAGCATATTTCCATCTTTTGTTTGCAAAAGTAACGGATCTGTTCGTAAATAAATATGATTTGTATCATTATGTTTATATTTACGTGACCAAAGTACTTTCGGCACGACTCCAAACATTGCTCCTCCATCTAAATGTGTATTCCCGCCTTTTAACCACGTTACTTTTATATCTCCAATTTGTAACTGTTCCATTACACATCCCCCTTTTCAATTAATCTTAACATAAAATTCTGATTATTTTAGATGTAAAAAAACCTACGCATTACTGCATAGGCTCTGTACGATATTTTGCTTCAACTCGGTAAATACGATGACCTTTACTAGAGAATTTCTCTTCGTATTCAGTCATGATGTTACCTTCAAAGTCGCTGTTATGAAGATCTAAGCTTAAGTACGTTAGTAACATACCGTACTCAGCCATACTCATAAGAGAATATTCAAATAAACCTTGGTTATCTGTTTTGAAATGAATTTCTCCGCCTTCTACTAACACTTCTTCGTAATTACGTAAAAATGTTTTATACGTTAAACGACGCTTCGTATGACGTTTCTTTGGCCATGGATCTGAGAAGTTTAAATAAACGCGATCAATTTCACCTTTCGCAAAGAAAACTGTTAAATCTTCAGCATCTTTATTAATTAACTTTAAGTTTGGTAATTCTTCTTCAATTAATTTATCAAGTGCATCTACAACAACACTTGTGAATTTTTCAATTCCAATATAATTAATATGTGGATTCGCTTTCGCCATATCATACATGAAGCGGCCACGACCTGTACCTACTTCAATGTGAATTGGTTGTTCGTTTCCAAATACTTCTTTCCAGCTACCAGCGCGCTCCTCTGGGTTTCCGATTACGATATGTGAATATTCATTAATTCGATCCATTGCATACGGTTTATGTCTTAAACGCATAGATGTTTCCCTCTCTTTACATAGCTATTTTAAAGGAATAATTCCTTCTTTCTTTTTTAATCAATCTACCAAACAAAAAACCAAGTACGTACGAGCACTCGGTCCGTTTCTTTCAAGTATAAGATGTACCATTTTGATAAAAACTACATACAGCATTAAACATTCCATGACGAAACAGCTTTTTCTCTTACATTTGAAGAGAAAAACAATCGAAAGGATGATCCGTTCATGCCAATTAATCAACAACATCAATTAGAAGTGCTGAAAGATATTTTAGTCAACCACCAAAGTGATTGCTGCGGGACAGTTTCAGAATGCGAGCAATTAGAGCGCCTCATTCAATCGTTACTCGCAAACGATAATATAAGTAGTGACGCTAAAACAATGCTAAACGATGTATATTCTTATAGTCAATCGGGTAAATCTTCCTCTAATTTGGACAACCATATTTCCAATAATCAAGAACAACTTACTCAGTGGATTGCTGGAATGGACAATTTTTCTTAAGTATCATTCTGAAGCAAGTAGTTGCTGTAAATATTGATGCCAATATTCAGCTTCTGCTTGCTGTTTTTTTGTTGTATGCCATTGAATAGACAAAATCGTTTGTGCTATCACATACCATCTCATACGCCTAAGCAGCGATTCATCCATTTCAATATCATAGTAACCGAGCCACTCACTCCATTCCTGGCGCGGAATGTACCAATATAATAACATACCGAGGTCTAGAGCTGGGTCAGCAATTACAGCTCCATCCCAATCAATTAAAAACAATTCATCTTCATCCGACAATAGCCAGTTGTTATGGTTTACATCACAATGGCATACAACGAATTCATTGTATTCAATAGCTTTTAATGAATCCATTAAATATTGAAGGCCTTGCTGAATTGTTTCATCATCCCTTATATCTCCTCTTAAAACGAGTTGCAGTTGTTGTAATAACTCTTGTGCGTGAAGCGGCTGCTTCCCAAGTCTTTGAATCATCTGTACAAGCGCTTTAGAGGAGTGTATTTTCTTCAAAAGTTTCGCAACACGTTCTAGTTTCATATCCTCTGGCTCTAGCTTCTGTCCCGGAAGCCATTTTTGAGCAGAAATTACATCACCATTCGTTACCCTTCTTGTCCAAAGTAATTTTGGAACAATTCCTTCTGCTGACAATACCGCTAAAAAGGGCGATGTATTCCGCTTTAAAAATAACTTCTGTTGTCCGTTTTGCGCAATATATGCATCGCCCGTTACTCCACCAGCCGGTACAAGACTCCACTCTTTTCCTAATAATTGTTCCAACCATTCCATATTCATTACCCGTTAACAAATCCTTATCTTTTATAGTTATGAAAAGAAAAACCGCAACATTTCTACACATGTTGTGGATTCATATATTTTACTGTAAATGAAAAGAAAAATTAGCCTAAGCCAAAAATCCTCTATTTTATTTTACAAAACCTGTCATAGAATGACAACTTATCAAAATCGTCACCTTTGTCAATTCTACATTTATTACATTCTCATCGTCAAGTAGCGATTTGTCACATTATCGTCAATATATACGTGCTAATTGGAGCGAGCTTAAGTTCCTTTCCTCTAAATGAAGAAATTGGCTCTATTTTCGCTTCGTTTTCGTTTACTAACACATGCCACGTTACTTCTTTCGGAAGTTGCACAGTTTTAGCTTCTAAACCGCTATTAAATAAGACGATAATCTCTTTCCACGGCCCAAACGTTTCTACATGCTCTAGGTGATATGCAAGTACTTCTATAGATGTTTGTAAAAAAGTCATATGTTTTTTTATAAGGTCTGCGCTTTGTAATCGGAATGCCCCATGCTCTTTACGAATCGCAATTAAACCTTTTATATAGTTAACGGTCTCTATCTCTTTCTCTTTTTGATCCCAATCTAATTGATTGATCTTATCATTTGCATTATAACTATTTTCATTTCCTTTCTTCGTACGATAAAACTCTTGCCCTGCGTGTAAGAAAGGAATGCCTTGTGAAAGAATAACCATTGCGCTCGCTAACAGGTGACGTTTTTTCAAAATCGTTTCTGATTCTTCATTACTGCGCACTAGTTTATCCCACATCGTCATATTATCATGACATTCTACATAGTTAATGCTTTGCGCTGGCTCTAGAAACAGCCCTGTTTCTTTCATACTTAAAAGACTTCCTGCTGCAATATACTGCAAATGATTACAGTCTACATGCCCACCAAATGCAAAACCACGCTTATTTATATGAAATGTACTCCCTTTTATCCCATCACGAAATTGATCATTAAACTGCGCGATATGTGGCATTTTCTTCGCATTATTTAACGTTGCTTTTTCCTCACGAGGAAGCGGTGTTTGTAAATCCCATCCTTCTCCTAATAACAAAGCATCTCTTTTTATGTTTCGCACTTCTTTTTCTATCATATTCATTGTATCAACATCTAAAATTCCCATTAAGTCGAATCGGAATCCATCGACATTGTATTCAGTAAGCCAATATAAAATAGACTCTACAATGAATTTCCTCATCATTTTCCGTTCAGACGCTATATCATTTCCGACTCCCGTCCCATTAGAAGGCATACCATCTTCACCATGACGAAAATAATATCCTGGAACAAGCTTTTCAAATGATGATAGCTCTCTTTCATAAACATGATTATATACAACATCTATAATCACCCTAATACCTTGTTTATGAAATGTTTCAATTAGTTGTTTGCACTCAACTATCCTGTTATACGGATCAGAGGGGTTTGTAGCATAATATCCTGTTGGTGCATTGTAATATAATGGATTATATCCCCAATTATAGGCGGACGAAGGATTCGCCTCATCTACACCACCGAAACAATATAAAGGTAATAGTTCAACATGTGTAACACCTAAATCTTTTATATGAGACAACCCTGTTAATGTCCCATTCCGTCCTGTTGTTCCCTCTTCCATCAATCCTTTATATGTTCCCTTTTGAATTACTCCACTATTTGGATGTATAGTCGCATCACGAATATGCAGTTCATACAATATGGCATCTGTCATTGATTGTAATGTTGGTAATCCCTCTCGTCTTGTTACATTCGTTTTTTCTAAATTGATAACAACACCATGTTTTCCATTTACCGTCACCGACTTTGCATAAGGATCCACAGCTTCGTTCCATATTAAATTAATACAAACAAGAAATGTATAGCGTGCTCCGTTTAAATCACCTTGTAATGTTTGGAATCCAAACTCCCGTTTTCTCCCCTGTACATTTCATGATCGGTATATTCTTTATCGCTCTTATAAATTCTTACTTTCGCAAGCCTTGCAGTTGGGGCCCATACTTTAAATGTCGTTTCTTCTTTTTGATAAACAGCACCTAAATCTGTACCTTCGTAATAATACTTTTCATCGAAACTTTTTGTTCGAATAACAGCACCTATTTGTAAATCAGTTTCTTCATTCCGTTCATCTCGTACTGTATAATACTTCCCCACATCTAGCGGCTCTTCTATAAAGCACTCATACTTCGTTGCATCTGGAAGCGCAATAGTATGAGCAATCGGTAAATCTTTCACATTACTTCCTTCTTGCAAACGAAATGTCCGACTTGTTCCATACGCATGTGGGAGCAAAATTGTAATTTTATTCATTTCATCTAAATAGGCATCAAATGGACGTTTTACTTTCAACATAAAAAAATCACCATCATTCTCAAAGTTAAAATAAAGTGAAACTTTAATGAGCGAGAAAATTTCTCCATCCTCACTTATTATTAGCCTTCACCAATTAGGCGAGATAAAATGAGCTGCAAATGATAAGGCTTTTCTTATCAACAAGACTCTATACAGTAACTCCATTCTTCTCTATAGTATATTCACCTGCATAAAAAACGTTTTCAACATTCTATTTTTGTAATTTTATTTCAGCAATCGATTTATACTTCGGGGTTTCTTTCACGTGGGATTCGTATAAAGTAATTGTATCTGCTTGAAATGATATTTCAGGCACTTCTTTTATACTTTCTAAACGAAACTTTTCTTCTCCTATCCATTTACGAGCAACGGTAATATGCGGGTGATATGGGCGTGTTTCTAGAGAAAATCCATTTTCTTCACAAATGGCATGTATTTGCTTTTGCAACTGAAACAAATCGTGATTCTCACTTACCTTCGCCCAAAAAATACGAGGCTGATCTTCCCTACCAAACGTTGAAAAACCTTGTAATGTGAACGATAGTTCTTTTGTTTCTGCAATTGTTTTTAATCCATTCTTTATTCCCTCTAATTGTTCCCCCGTTGCACTCCCTAAAAATGAAAGGGTAATATGATAGTCTTCTTTATGTACCCATGAACGAAATTGTAATTCCTCTTGCATATCCTCTTTATAGTTAGACAGCATTTCTTTTATATGATTCGGTAACGTAATTGCGACAAAATAATGCAGTTCCATGTACATCTTCTCCTTCTTTTCTATTGTTGCTTTTCTTTCTTATCTCATTCAGGTAAAAAGAAGCCGCTCTCCAAAATAGAGAGCGGACATTATTTATATATCCATTACTTCGCTAATTCATGAATTGCTTGCGCGTAAATTGCTGTTGCTTTCAATAAGTCTTCAATTTCGATATACTCATCTTTTTGATGCGCAAGTTCTTCTTTTCCAGGGAATAGCGGGCCAAATGCCACACCAGCTTTTAATGAACGAGCATAAGTACCGCCGCCGATTGCTAATAGTTCTGCTTTTTCACCTGTTTGTTCTTCATACACACGTTGTAACGTACGGATTAATACGTGATCTTTATCGACGTGATGTGGGCGAGAATTAGAATAGTCAGCCACTTCAAAACCATGCGTACCAACATATTCTTTCAACTTCACAATTGTTTCTTCAAAGTTAGTTGTAACTGGGTAACGTACGTTTAGCCCTAAGTTACCACCGTTTTCTTTCGTATAAGAAATGCGACCGACATTCACTGTTAACGGACCGCTAATTTCATCTTTGTAAGCAATAGTAGCTTTTTCACCAAAAATATCACCAGTAAATGTTTCTGTTGCAAATGTCGCAAATGCAGTTGCTTTTCCATCAAGTGAAACTGTAGTTAAGAAGTTTGCTAATAATAAACCTGCATTTTCTCCTTTTTCAGGAGTAGATCCGTGCGCTGAAATTCCTTCTATTTGCAACGTCACTGTATTTCCTTCTATAGTCGATTTCCCTATTTTTTTAGCAGTTTGTAAATACTCTTCATATGCTACTGTAAGTGCATTTACATCTTCTCCTGTAATAACCGCTTCTGCAAAATCAGGAACCATATTTAAACGGCGCCCTGAATCAAATGAAACAAGTTCATATGTACCTTTTTTCTCTTCACTACCATTTTGCACAACTTGTATATCAGAAATTCCTTTTTCTGCATTAATAATTGGAAAATCCGCGTCTGGCGCAAAACCGATTGTTGGCATTTCTTCGTTTTTAAAGTAGTGATCTACACATTTCCAATTGCTTTCCTCATCTGTTCCTATAATCATACGAACACGTTTGGAAAGAGGTAAGCCTAATTCTTTCACAATTTTCATCGCATAATATGCTGCCATCGTTGGGCCTTTATCGTCAATTGCACCACGTGCAAAAATCTTTCCGTCGCGAATATCTGCACTATATGCAGGAGTCGTCCAGCCATCTCCTTCTGGTACAACGTCAACGTGACAGAGAATACCTACTAATTCTTCTCCTTGCCCCATTTCAAGATGACCTGCATATCCTTCTAAATTTTTAGAAGTAAAACCTTCAGTTTCTCCTTTATGTAACATGAAAGATAAAGCTTTTTCTACACCTTCACCGAATGGTGCGCCCTCTTTCGCAGATTCTTCTTCCCATACACTTTTAATTTGTAAAAATTGTTGTGTATCACGAATTAAATCATCTTTTCGTTTCGCAACTTCTTCTGTCCAATTAATTGCTGACATCACGCATCCATCCTTCACTATATTGTTTCTTTCATCATAACAAACCGAAATCTCTTATGCTATACACGAAAACTAAATACCGAACAATTGTAATATTTCAGATATTTCTTATTAGTTTTTCTTTTGTTTTTTCAAAAAAATTTGCAGGAATTTGGCGTTTTACGTAGAATTTTATGTGTTAGTTGACTGACCATATATACAATGTCAACTACCAATATTTTTCTATATGAATATTTGTTAAATTTCTGTAAAATTTAAGTAGATTAAAGCATGAATTTTATCATGTAGAGTACAATGGTAGTAACGACCTTCTTTCCTGAATGGGGTCAAAAAAACTAGTAGAGGAGTGGTTTTCTCTTGAAACCTACAACTACTCGTATGCTAACACGCATTAAATCAATTTATATGTACATCAATGAAAACGGAACGGTAACGACGAAAGACCTTGTAGATGAGTTCGGGATCACACCGCGAACGATACAACGTGATCTAAATGTGTTGCAGTTTAATGAACTCGTGTATAGCCCTTGCCGCGGTAAGTGGACAACAACAGGAAAGAAAGTGAGAATGACCTCATAACGAAAAATAATTGTATGGTAAATAAATACATACCCCTTTCTAATAATTAGAAAGGGGTCTTTTCTGCGCCTATAAAGGTACTACTTTTCAGTATCTACTTGATATGTTTTTAACATTTCTACTTCTTCATCTGTTAGCTCTCGGTATTGTCCAAGTTCTAGTTCTTCATCTAATACTAACGGACCCATCTCTGTTCTCTTTAGGTAGACTACTTTTTTTCCTACCGCTTCAAACATACGCTTCACTTGATGGAATTTCCCTTCCGTAATCACAAGCTCAATTTCAGAAATATCATCGCTTTTCAATATTGTAAGTGCACCTGGCTTTGTTTCATAGCCATCGTCTAAAATAACACCTTTAGCAAATTCTTTTACATCCTCTTCTGTTACTACTCCTGCAACGTGTGCATAATATTTTTTCGGCACATGCTTTTTCGGAGATAATAATTGATGTGATAACTTCCCATCATTTGTTATCAATAAGAAGCCTTCCGTATCGATATCAAGTCGTCCAACTGGGAACGGATCAAAGATTGCATCTTCTAATTCTAATAAATCTATTACTGTTTCATGATTATCATCTTCCGTCGCTGAAATAACACCTTGTGGTTTATGCATCATTAAGTAAACAAATTCTTTGTATTCCACAACTTCACCGTGAATCATAACTTCTTGCTCTTCTACATTTACATGAACTTTCGCATCTTTTACTGGCGTTCCATCAATTTTCACAACGCCATCTTTCAATAATTTCTTTACTTCTTTTCTACTTCCATATCCCATATTTGCTAATAATTTATCTAATCTCACGTTTTTCACCTTCTTTATTTATCATAGAAAAGGGGACGTAATTACGCCCCTCTTGATTTCAACTTTATTTTAAATCTACTACCAAGTTTACGTTGAATTTTATCTAATGCTTCTCCACCAAATACTCTTTCAAGTACTCCTGTGCGAATTGCTAACAATCCGTAAACAAGACCGCCAATACCTGCACAAATCGCAACTGTTATAAGAGCACCAATACGGCCATCAGGCGAAATCATGAAGGATAGAATCCATTGTGATAGTTTTACAGCAACGACCATTATAAGTGTCAGTACTGCAATTTGGAATGTTCTTTTATATACAACACCGAATGAATAGTGTGCGTATTTTTTAATTTGTTGATTTGTGTACCAAACAGAAGCTAAGAAACCAACTGCTGTCGCTAGAATTGCTCCTACTGTACCGAAATAACGAATAAAGATTACGTTACATACAAATTTCAAAATAACGCCCATTATAAGCGCAATAATCGCATGCTTCTGCTGGTTAATACCTTGCAGGATTGCTGCTGTTACTGTAAATAAAGCGAATAACAACGCAACTGGTGCATACCACATTAATACTTGTCCACCTAGTGGATCTGAATCGTAAAACGCAGTATAAATTGGATATGCAAGTGAAGAAATACCGACAACTGCTGGCAATGTTAAAAACATATTTGCCTGGAATGTTTGTGTAATTTGTAATTTCAAATAGCGGTATTGTTTTTCAGTAAATGATTTTGTGATTGCTGGTACAAGCGTTAAACTAAACGCTGTTGCAAGTGATACAGGAATCATAATTAACTTATGCGTCCACATTGTGAAAATACCGAGAGCTCGCTCTGCGATATCACCTTGACCAATCGCCTGCATAATTGAGTTAAATGTCAATGTATCAATTTGTTGATATAAAGGAATTGTTAACCCAATTACAACGTAAGGAATCGCATATGCAAATAACTCTTTAAACAATTGAACGGTGCTTACTGTTGATTCTGGTACAGTTTGTTCAATTAAATATTGATCCAAATATTTTTTACGTTTTAGCCAGTACCAAATTAACACACCGAGTGCTCCAACCGCTGAAACGAACGCAGCAAATGTCGCTACTCCAACTGCTGTTGCAACAGTACCGCCAAGTACTTTAATAACGATAAAACTACCTGCTAATAAAAAGACGATACGAATAATTTGTTCAATAATTTGTGAAACGGTAGTTGGTCCCATAGACTGGTGACCTTGGAAATAACCACGAATTAAACTCGCTGCTGGTACAACAATAAGCGCGAAGCTTACAAGACGAATGATCGTCGTAACTTCTCCTACATTATTGTGTATACTTTGTTTACCAAGCATCGCTTCTGCAAACAATGGCGCCGTCATGTACAGTACTAGGAACGAAAGAACTCCTGTTACTATCATCATAACCATTCCCGAGCGGAACATTCTCCGGCTCGTTTTATAATCGCCAAGCGCATTATATTTGGAAACAAATTTTGAAACAGCAAGTGGCACACCTGCCGTTGCGATACTTAAAAAGATCGTATATGGAATGTATCCATATGTATAGAGCGTTCCGCCTTCTGTTCCTACTAATGCATGAAACGGAAAGACGTAAATCATGCCTAAGAACTTTACTAAAAATGTCCCTAGCGTAACAATAAGCGTTCCGCGCAGAAATTTCGAATCGGACATACAAAAATCCTCCTACATCTACATAAAGTGAAACTATAATTAGTTGGAGACTTCTCTCCTACTCCTTATTAGTTGAACCATTCGAGCATTTACAGGCTAACAGACTCCCTATTTACTTCTCCTAAATCTTGAGGTTTTAGTCTTATCGCCTACAAATGGCAGGATAGTGCTGAACTCTAACTTTTGTATTGTACCACAATTCTCTCATTAAGCAGTACTTCACTCTATTTTTCTTTTAAGGGAAAACATGCTATTCTTTTAGGCAGGAAATGTAGAAAATGAGGTCGATATATTATGCATTATGATGTTATTGTCATCGGCGGCGGTCCTTCTGGGCTAATGGCTGCAATTGGTGCTGCAGAAGAAGGCGCAAATGTCTTACTTCTTGATAAAGGAAATAAACTTGGGCGTAAACTTGCAATTTCTGGTGGCGGACGCTGTAACGTAACGAACCGTCTACCACTTGATGAAATTGTTAAACATATACCAGGAAACGGTCGCTTCTTATACAGCGCTTTTTCTATTTTTAATAATGAAGATATTATTACATTCTTCGAAAATCTCGGTGTTAAATTGAAAGAAGAAGACCCCGGTCGCATGTTCCCTGTGTCAAACAAAGCACAATCTGTTGTAGACGCACTTTTAACACGATTAAAAGACTTAGGTGTAAAAATTCGTACAAATACGCCTGTTGAAACGATTGAATATGAAAATGGTCAAACAAAAGCAGTTATACTGCAAACAGGCGAAGTGTTAGAAACAAATCACGTCGTTATCGCTGTTGGCGGAAAATCAGTTCCTCAAACTGGATCTACTGGAGACGGATATGCTTGGGCTGAAAAAGCGGGTCATACAATCACAGAATTATTCCCAACAGAAGTACCTATCCTTTCAAACGAGCCGTTTATACGTGACCGCTCATTACAAGGTCTTGCTTTACGTGATATAAACTTAAGTGTATTAAATCCGAAAGGAAAAGCTATCATTTCTCACAAAATGGACATGCTCTTCACTCATTTCGGCCTATCTGGACCTGCTGCTCTTCGCTGTAGCCAATTCGTCGTGAAAGCACTGAAAAAGTTTAAAACGAATACAATACAAATGAGTATTGATGCATTGCCAGAGGAAAATAGTGAACAACTATTTCAGCGCATGCTGAAACAAATGAAAGAAGATCCGAAAAAAGGAATTAAAAACGTTTTAAAAGGTTATGTTCCTGAACGTTACTTCCTATTCTTATTAGAAAAAAATGAAATTGACGGCAGCGAACAAGCTGGACAAGTTTCTCACGAAAAGATTCGTGCACTTGTGAAAGACTTTAAAGAGTTTACTGTGAATGTAAATGGTACGCAGTCAATTGAAAAAGCATTCGTTACTGGCGGAGGTGTATCCGTGAAAGAAATTAATCCGAAAGAAATGTCTTCTAAATTTACGAACGGCTTATATTTCTGCGGAGAAGTTCTTGATATTCATGGTTATACTGGTGGCTATAATATTACATCAGCCCTTGTTACTGGTAGAATTGCTGGAACGACTGCTGGAGAAAACGCGAAAATGCAATATTAAAAAAAGAAACAGGGATTCCTGTTTCTTTTTTAATATTGCCATGAAATCATTATCGGCGATTTCTCAAATATATCGACTTACCGACAAGAAGCGACAAACATCTGCTCCATGTAACTTTCCATTGCTTTTTTGTTGCTTTATATACCTTAGTACCTTTATATTTTATATTGTTGAATATTTAAAAAGGGTAAGGGGAAAACAAATGAGAAAAAAAGTCATGATGTCTTTAATGTTAATGACGTTTCTTTCTGCGGTAGAAGGAACGATTGTTAGTACAGCAATCCCTCGTATAACGAGTGATTTGTCAGGCGTCGAACTTGTTAGTTGGGTATATGCAATTTATATGCTTGCAACAGCTGTTTCGACTCCAATATACGGAAAGCTCGCTGATTTATTTGGCCGTAAAAAAGTTTTACTGATCGGAGCTACAATCTTTTTAGTCGGTTCTGCACTTTGCGGAGTCGTTACATCGATGGAACAATTAATCTTCTTCCGCGCGCTTCAAGGTATCGGTGCTGGTGCTGTTATGCCAATCACAATGACGATTATTGGAGACTTATATAGCGAAGCGAAAGACCGCGCGAAAGCACAAGGTTGGATGAGTGCCGTTTGGGGTGTATCCGGTGTTATCGGACCGTTAGTAGGTGGATTTTTAGTTGATTCCCTTTCTTGGCGTTATATTTTCTTCCTAAACGTTCCATTCGGAATTATCGCTTGCTTAATGATTGCAATTTACTACAAAGAATCTATTAAACCTGCTAAGCATCATATCGATTATCTTGGTGCAACAGTCTTCTCATTAAGTACAATCGCTCTACTATATGCATTATTAACAGGTAGCAGTAAGCAAAACTGGGGAGACATGACAATTATCGGCCTATTAATCTTTGCCGCTATTTCATTTATTATTTTCTTATTCATCGAGAAGAAATCTCCGGAACCATTAATTCCGCTAGCACTTTTCTCTAACCGTACATTATCTACGATAAATATATTAACTCTTATTGCTGGCGCAATGATTATTAGTATTACAATGTACCTTCCAATTTGGAGCCAAGGTGTATTAGGGAAAAACGCTACAGAAGCTGGACTTATTTTAATGCCAATTCCTGTTATGTGGACATTTGGCGCTATTTTCTCTGGTAACTTAGTAGGCAAATTAAAAACGAAACAAATCATTTTACTTGGAGCTAGCATTTTATCAGTCGCTACGTTCTTATTATTTACACTATCAACAAATTCACCATCGTTCCTTATTTATGTAGCAGTCGGATTATTCGGCTTAGGAATGGGGCTTGTGACACCGATTTACATGGTAACAATTCAAGCAGCCGTACCAGCTCATACACGCGGAACAGCTGTTGGTTTAAACACATTTATTAATACATTTAGTCAAACGTTAGGTGCTGCAATATTCGGTACAATCTTCAATACGATGATTCACGCACGTGGTATTAAAAATCTTGATCTTGTATCTGGTGGACATGGCGGTACTACAGCAAACGTAGTAACCGAATCGCAATCTGCATTAGCATCAAGCGTACACGTCATTTATATGAGCACTTTCGTATTAGCAGTATTTACATTAATTATCGCTTGGCTCTTATTAAAGCCAGCTACACAAACAAGTGAGCAACAATAAAAAGGATGACCATTTTGGTCATCCTTTTTATTCTTCATTCTCCACAATATGTTTCAGCATGGATAATTTATTATCCCAAAAACGTTCATAATACGAGAGCCATTGTTGTAATTCTTCTAATGGTTCTGGATGCAAACGATATATCTTCTCTCTTCCGCTTTTTCTTCCACTTACTAAATTCGCTTCCGAAAGAATATGAAGGTGCTTTACAACCGCAGTACGACTCATCGGAAAATGATCCGTTATTTTGGAAATCGGTAACTCTTTGTCACTTAATAACCGTATTACTTCTCGGCGGGTTGGATCAGCAATTGCTTGAAATACATCATATTTCGCTGCTGACGAGGACACTTAGCCTTCGACAACCTTTTTCAGTTTTTCATTTACAATCGCTACCCAACCACCGCTCATTCTATCGCGAATAATAGAGCTCTTCGCATTTGCTTTCGGAAGAATTTCATCAGGATGTTTCCAGCCGCCGTGAATTAACGTAAATTCTGTTTTGTTATCTCCTAAGTCTTTCAAATCAAATGAAACAACCCAGCCATCTGTATCCCATGAGAAAGATAAATGGTTTGGTTCATCAATTTCTAATACTTTACATGGTGATGGCCCAAATGGTGATTGCACATGAAATTCATGTCCTACCTCTAATACAAAATCATTTGGCATAAACCATGACGCAATCCCTTCTGCAGTTGATACTACACTCCATACCTTTTGAATAGACGCGTTAAAAACGATTGTTTGTTTAATATCATTTAATGTATTTTGTTGTTCCATTTTCATTCTCCTTTACTCGGCGTTACAACATAACACCTTTTGGTTATACTTCGATAATATAACACCTTTTAGTTTCATGTCAACGCTAATTCTTTTACTGTTGAGAAATTCTCAACATTTTTTCAACAGGACAAACACCCTCTTAGCATTTCCTCATAATATACTCACAAAGGCAATACAAAATAAAAACTTCTTTCAACATGAAACTCCATCATTCATCTTGAAAGAAGCGCCTTACTTATATCATGCGTACTTCGTCTCTCCTCCTTCCCTCAAGGGACAATACGCGAGATATGACAAAGTCAGAAGGAATATGCCCACCATTTGAGTAGGTAGTTATTTCTCTTCTCCTCAACATTTCCTCAGGAGCGAAATGACTACCGACTCACTTTTTTCAAACAAAAATAAAAAGGGGATGAAAGCTATGTTCTATTGTATTAACTGCTCTGATATTCACCATGAAAAACATCCAAATGATAAAGTATTCAAAAACGGTTTTTATATTGATCCATTTTTAGGTGATCGTTATCACCTTGGTATGTGTAAAGATGCCCAAAACCATGAAACAGGGGAGCCTCTTTTAACGACAAAGAAATTAGGCACAACCCAATCTATTATGAACGTATTACCGACACATGTTGTCCCAACATAAAACATAAAAAAAGAGCTGGGTGAGCCAGCTCTTTTTTATGCTTTATAAACGATCATTGCTGAAAAACAATAAATTTGGTTTTCATCGTCGTTAATAGAAACACCAACTTGATACTTAATATCTACAAAGTTGCTATCATCAATCTTTTTCAAAAACACATTCACAGCGTCTTCTAAGTCTTTTTCGTGACTTTCATCAAATACTTTCACACGAATCATGTTAACACCGTCCTAGATCGCAGCCCTCGGCCGCTTGATTATTGCCACGGTGCGTATCTATGATGCGATAAAACTTTCCATTCTCATATATATATCCGTCTTCTAACACATATTCTTTATCTTCAGTATAGACATAAAACTTACCTATCATAAATTTACTCGTATATAATTCCAAATAATTTTGTCTAAATTTAGCTACAACTTTATTTGTAATATCAATTTTTATTGTGCGCCCCACCTTCTCTCCCTCCTTTGCAAAGAACGGATTTAGGTATATTGTATTAGCGCTTTTACATTTTATGCTTAAAAATAAGTGGATATGCCTTCTTTCTTCACCTGTACTATTTTTCTAAAAAAATCACGATAAATAAGGTCCCAAAAAAAAAGCATAAAAAAGCACTTTATCTTATTGACTCGAATATAAATATTATGTTATTATATAAAATTTGACATTTTTACATACGTATGCTATCATTAAAAGTGGTTACCACATATGGAGGTGGATGATTTGTTTCAAATTGGTGATAAAATCGTTTATCCAATGCACGGTGCAGGAATCATCGAAGCAATTGAAGAGAAAGAAATATTAGGTACTTCACGTCAATATTGTGTGATACGCATCATTAGTAAAGATATGCAAGTAATGCTTCCGATGGATCAATTAAAAAAATCAGGTATTCGTTATATCGTTGATCGAGGTACGTTAGATGATATACTTCTTGAATTTCAAAACGGGGAGTCAGACCCATCACTCTCATGGAAACAAAGATATACAATGAATATGGAAAAAATGAAAAACGGCAATTTACAAGATAGCGCAGAAGTTGTTCGGGATTTACTTCGCCGCAATAAAGAGAGAACTTTAAATGCGAGTGAAAAACAAATGCTAGATAACGCCCGAAAAATGATGATCAGTGAAGTTGCACTCGTACAAAATGTTTCTGAACATCAAGCAACAGAATTTCTTCAAGATACAATTAATCACTAAATTTAAAATAGCCGGCCGCTATTTTTTTTTGTAAAAAAAGGACGAAGAGTTTTATCTCTTCGTCCTTTTTTATTACCCACGCCCAGCTTGAAACGATGGATATAACGTCATTCCACCATCTGCAAATAGCGTAATGCCCGTTACATAACTCGCCTCTGAAGAAGCGAGCCAAGTTGCTACTGCTGCAATTTCTTCAGGGTTTCCAATATAGCCCATCGGTATCATACTTTCTACGTCAGCACGTTTTTTAGGATCAGCAAACTTTTCTGCATTAATCGGGGTATTAATTGCACCTGGTCCAATATTATTTACTCGAATACCTTTTGGCGCATATTCTAGCGCTAACGTTTCTGTCATCAGTTTAATACCACCCTTACTCGCTGCATAGTGCACAAATAGTGGCCACGGAATTTTCTCATGAACACTAGACATATTAATGACAGAACCTTTAATATCATGTTCTACAAAATATTTAATCGCTTCACGACTTCCTAAAAAAGCACCTGTTAAATTTGTATTAATTACCCTATTCCAATCTTCAAGCGGCATTTCATGCGACGGTACCGCGTTTTCTATCCCTGCATTATTAATCATAACGTCAAGCGTACCAAACTCTTTCACAGCAGATTGAATGAGATTCACAACATCTGATTCGACGGTTACATCACCTTTTACAGCAATCGCTTCGCCGCCTACCTTTTTAATTTCTTCTAACACATCATTCGCTTCTGATTCTCGTGAGCGATAATTAATAACCACTTTCGCTTTTTCCTTAGCAAACCTCACTCCCATCGCTCTTCCAAGACCAGTTGCTGATCCTGTAATAACGACAACTTTCCCTGCTAAATCACTATACATTTCCATACCTCCTTTAACTTTTGGCTATACCTAACATAATTCCGGCTGCGATAATAAAAACAATACCGACAACGATACCCGTTAATTGACGTTTCGTTTTCTTTTCACCTAATATAAGGATCCCACCAAGCGTGGAAATAATAATTCCCATTTGCGATAGCGAGAAACTTGTTGCGACTCCAACACGCGGCTGCGAAATGAATAAAAACATATTTCCAGCTGCCCAAATTAATCCTGGAATAATATTTCGGATTGCATATTTATTAAATGGATGATGTTTAAAGGTAAGCAAAATCCCACCTAACACCATACCAACTGCTTGTGGCAACAAAGCTGACCAACCATCTACGTTAAATAGTCTAATCACTACTACGTAAACTAAATAGCCGACTGTTGAAATTAATAAAATTACGATACCTCTTTTAAAGTTTGCTGCTTGCTCTGCATTCTTTTCTTCTTCACTTTGAAGCGATGTTAAAATAACACCGATAATAATACAAACGAGCGCTAAAATCCCAAGGACGACCGATATTGTCGTGGACCATTCATGAAATACGATAACGCCAAATAAAGTCGTCGCGACTAATTGAAGGCCTGTTGAAATTGGCATCGTCCTCGAAACACCCATTAAATCAATACTTTTCAATTGATTTGCCTGACCAAGCGCCCAAAATAAACCTGACACAACTCCAACTCCGATAACGGTAGGTGTTAATACTGGCTTCATAAAAATATAAACAACAATTGAGAAAATAAGTGCTCCAAACGTTGTTCCGAGCGTTTGACTATACGGTCCCCCGCCCAGTTTTACGTTAAATAGCACAATACTTCCCCAAAATATAGCTGGTAAAATCGCTAAAAATATATCCATCACTCATTACCTTTCTTTACTAAATGCATAGGTTATCACTCTAAGTCATTAGAGTGAGCTTTTATTTTTTCTTTTTCCCGTTCACAAACTTTTTCTGCAATAGCGTCAGAAACATTCTTTTCTCGCTCCACTTTCTTTATCTTTACGTGATCTAAATGGTCTTCCAAAGTAAGCGTAACTCTATCGTTCGGGGGATTATGCGCTCCTTGAAATGTAAGAAATTGTAGCTTCACTTCATACCTAGGAACAAATTCATCTTTCTTGCCGAGACGCTTTATATTTATAACTGAAGCACATTCATATTGATCTTCTTTCACTTGTCTAATAACTGAATAGTACCTATTTGATAATGCACTCTCTAAAAGCTGTTCTCTTGATTCTTTCGCGAAAGAATCACTTGGAGAAGAGAAAAAAGACGCACATAGCATTGTCATAACTACACATATTTTTTTCATAATTCCCTCCTTGTTCTATAGATTAGTGTTCTCAAAACTGCCATAAAAAAACGACTTTCCCTATATAGGAAAGTCGTTTTAATGAATCCAATATTAACCACCGCTCACTGGTGGGATTAGTGCAACAACATCACCAGATTGGACCCTGTCATCTTCATTTGCATATTCTTCATTAATCGCAACCATAATTGGCTCTGAAACTGGTACATTATATTCGTTCGCAACAACATCTTTTAACTGTGCAACCGTAATATTTTCTTTCTCTATTTGTAATTCACTTGTCCCTGCTTCTTCTTGCAAGTGCGCAAATAACAATACTCGAATCATACTTATAGCTCCTTCCCAGGCTCTCCCGCCGGATATGGTGTTTTTTCTAATTGATCACCAATCCATGAGTCACCATCTTCCCAAAACTCTTTTTCCAAATCGGAACAATTTGTTTTATGCGTTCCATAATATATTCGTTCGCTTCATAAGCCGCTTTACGGTGTGGTGTTGAAACAGCAACAACAACCGCTATATCAGAAATTTGCAACGTACCGATGCGATGTGTAATCGCAACGTGTGTACCTGGCCATTTCTCTTTCACTTCTAATCCGATTTTCTCTAGCATCTTTTCTGCCATCGTTTTATAAGCGACATATTCTAAGTATAATGTACGACGCCCTTTCGTAAACTCTCTAACCGTTCCAATAAATGTTGTAACAGCACCGCATTCACGTCGAATTACTTTCTTCGTTACCTCTTCAATCGAGATTTCTGTATCAATTACTTCATAATATGTATTTGTCATTTCGCACTCCTAACCGTTTGTAAAAACCAGTCTATGTACAACTCTTCTTCTGTTATATGAAATACTTTATATTCTTCTCGTATATTTACTGGGACATCATACCACGTAATAACCGCCACTATATTTTCTACTTTATGTAAAAGCTCAGCATCTTCCGCAGAACGAAGTAACACTACTTTCGGGTAGTTCTCTTTTTTATAGCCCTCTATTAAAATTGTATCCACTTTAAAAAACTCATATAAGCGAATAATTTCTTGCAAGGACCATTTCTTTCTTAGTGAAGAAAGTGAAAGTAATCCAGCACCTTCTACACTACTTACGACAGCACCAGCTTTACGGTGTCGTTCGCTATCTTTTTGCGCTACTTCTGGAAAACCTCCGTGCCCGTGATGTTTAATTGTAGCAACTTTCATTTCGCTTTCGGCTAATGCATGCACAATTTTCTCTACAAGTGTCGTTTTTCCGCTATTTTGATACCCTACTATTTGTAAGATTGAAGGGGCTTCGCCCATGGCCACTCACATCCCTCAGAGTGCTCTAACAATAATACGGATACTTTCATTCCGGTCTCAAATCCTCTCGTTCCTCCGGGTAACACGATAAAAGCATTCGCATCTGCAAGTGAAGATACCGCACTCGATTTATCTAAACCAACCGGCATCGCTTGTAACGCCCCATCCACAATTGTTACGTTCGCTCTTACGAAACGAGTAAATGGATTTGGCTTCGGAAAATCTTTTTGTAAAATAGCATCCGCTCTATATACGTGAGGTTCCTTCGCATACAAATACGTTTTTATAATTGGATGCACAAATAATTCAAAGCCTACATAACAAGCAGACGGATTTCCTGATAAACCAAAGAGTAACTTTCCATCAACTTCAGCTACTGTCGTTACACTTCCGGGCCTCATGGCTATCTTATTAAAGAGTACATTTGCCTGTAATCTTTCATAAATAGCTGGTAAGTAGTCATAATCTCCTACTGATACACCGCCTGTTGTAATTAAAATGTCGACCTCATCCATCGCTGATTGAACAGCTGTAAAACATGCATCTAACTCATCCGCGAGTTGACCATAATAACGAACTTTCCCGCCAGCTTTCATAATTTGAGCTGCGATCATATACGAGTTACTATTTCTAATTTTCCCCGGTTCTAACGGCTCATGTACTTCTAATAATTCACTTCCTGTCGTTACAATACCGACAACAGGCTGTTTTACAACTTTCACCGTGCTATATCCAAACGTTGCTAGTAAGGCCGCAACACCTGGATTAATTGCAACACCTTTCTTAACGAGAACTTGATTTTGTTTTATATCTTCTCCTTTAAACGACACATTGTCACCGTTATTAAAAGGGCGTTTTAACTTCATATATGTTTTCCCGTTCTTCTCAAACCCTTCTGTCAGCTCTAGCATTACGACTGCATTGCAATCTTCTGGAATAGCTGCTCCTGTCATAATGCGAATTGCTTCAAAAGCTCCTACTTCCTCTAAAAAAACGGAACCCGCCCCGATTTCTCCTATTACTTCAAATTCAACTGGATTCTCTTGAGTTGCTTCTTTCGTATCTTCTGCTCGAATGGCGAAACCATCGTAAGGGGAACGATCAAAATGAGGAACGTCATGATCTGAGACAACATCTTCCCCGAGAATTCTCCCGTAACTTTCCGTAATAGAAATTTCTTCTACTTCACCATGCTTCGCATATTTCATTACCCGTTCTACTGCCTCAGCAACTTGAATTGGAATTCGTTTTTCTACCATCGTTTCTCACCTCATATTTGCAATTTTTTTTATCTCGATTAAACTTTATATATTCAATAGAAATTACTTCAAGGAGGAATTCCATGTCTTCATTTACACATTTCAATGACCAAGGACGCGCAAAAATGGTTGATATAAGCGACAAAAAAGCAACCGTTCGAACAGCAATTGCGTGCTCTAGCATTGTCGTTACGAAAGAAATTTACGATAAAATCTCTCACAATGAAATTGGGAAAGGTGACGTATTAGCAGTTGCGCAAATCGCAGGCATTATGGCCGCGAAACGTACTTCTGATATTATCCCAATGTGCCACCCTTTATTATTAAAAGGTGTTGACGTTTCTTTCGATTGGAAACAATCAGAAGAACAATATCGTTTACTCATTGAAGTAAAAGTTAAAACAGAAGGTAGCACCGGTGTTGAAATGGAAGCTTTAACAGCTGCTTCCGCTACCGCTCTTACTGTGTATGATATGTGTAAAGCTGTCGATAAAGGTATGATTATCGGTGAAACGTACTTACTTGAAAAAACAGGTGGAAAAAGTGGAGATTATACGAGAAATTCATAATCCTCTCTCCGTTGAGCCTAAAGGGTTTCCTTTAGGTTCAACCTATATATCTTGCATATAAACTTTTCGCTACATTCATATCATTCGTCCCATGAATGAACGCCCTGCCATCTGTAAATAAAACAAAACGATATTCTTCTACCGGAAATGATAATAAATAAGGTGTCGCCTTTATCTCTACGCTTCTTTGTAAGCGTTTTTTAATTTCTTCTAAATTAAAATTCTTCCGCACACCCGGGCGAATTTGTACTGTATTCCGCCCACATAACACTTCTGTTTTCGTTTGTCCTTCAAATGTTAAACTCGGATATGTACGTAACCTTCCGCAAGATAAACAAGTATCTTTTTTCTGCCTATTCACTTTAAATGCCATCTGTTGATTATTCCAAAGATCAAACGATAACATCGTTTCACGAAGCGCACCAAAGTCTTCTACTAATATTTTCAGCGCTTCCGTAATTTGATGCGCAACTACTAATTGTACTGCCGGTTGTATAATACCAGCTGTGTCACATGTTGCACCGCTCGCTGGATGCTCCATTAAACAGCGAAAACACGGTGTTTTCCCTGGTAAAATTGTATACGTTACTCCGTAGCTTCCGACACACCCACCATATATCCACGGAATATTATACTTTTGTGAAATATCATTAATAAGAAGACGCGTTTCAAAATTATCTGTCGCATCTAATATTAAATCTACATCATTCACTAATTCTTCCATTTCTTGCACCGTTACATCCGTCACAACCGGATTTATTTCCACCTCAGAATTAATCGCTTTTAAATGTTCTGCAGCCGCTATCGCCTTCGGTTTATACTGCTTTGCATCTTCTTCTGTATATAGTTGTTGTCTTTGTAAATTACTCCATTCTACATAATCACGGTCAGCAATCGTTACTTTTCCAACACCTGCTCTAACAATCGCTTCTGCATTTGCCGCACCGAGAGCACCAGCACCAATAATAAGCACATGCTTCTCTCTTATTTTTCTCTGTCCTTCTTCTCCAACACCAGAAAATAATATTTGTCTTGAATATCGCTCCTGCATGCGATAGCCCCCTTTCTTATCCTCCTATATAAGACATTTCGATTTTCGGACGATTTTTTGCACTTTCTTCTGTTCGTTCATCCGAATACCTATCTTTTCTATTCATCCATACATCTTGTATAACACTTAATAACTCCTCATCCGAAAGATTTCCTCTAAGAAGTTCTCTTACATCCAAACCCTCTGTCGCAAATAAGCACGTATAAAACTTTCCATCTGCCGAAATTCTCGCCCTCGTACAAGAGACACAAAATGACTCAGAAACAGATGTAATAAAACCAACTTCAACATTTGTTCCAACGTACCGATATCGCTTCGCAACTTCACCAAAGTAATGCGCTTCAGCTGGCTCAAGTGGATCCATCTTATGAATCATCTCAATCAATTCTCGTTTTGTAACGACTTGATCAAAATTCCACCCATTTGTACTACCAACATCCATAAACTCAATAAACCGAAGCGTGATTCCTTGCTCTTTAAAATACGCAGCCATCGGAAGTACTTGATGATCGTTCATCCCTTTTTTCACAACCATATTTACCTTTACTTCCAGCCCCGCCTCTTTAGCTGCTATAATTCCCTTAATTACCGGTTTCGTATTAATATTTCGACCATTAATATTCTTAAATATGTCGTCATCTATTGCATCTAAACTAACGTTCACTCTATGTAATCCAGCTTCTTTTAATGCCTTCGCTTGTTTCGTTAAATGTACAGCATTTGTCGTTAACCCTATATCTATTAGCCCATCAATTTTCACAAGACGTGCAATAAGTTTTGTTAAATCTTTACGAAGTAGTGGCTCACCGCCAGTAATTCTAATTTTTCGTACACCAATGTTAACAAATAATTTTGCCAAACGCTCAATTTCATCAAAAGTTAGTAAAAACTCATCTTTCAAAAAAGCATAATCTGACCCAAATATTTCCGCTGGCATACAATATGTACATCTAAAATTGCAACGATCAATGACAGATATACGTAAATCTTGAAGTGGGCGTCCAAAAAAATCTTTAACCATCTCCTGCATCGCCACCCTCCCTTTCTGCCAAATTTCTTTCTTTTCATTCTATTATAATATATTTTCGAACTGCGATGTTTTTGCTCAAGAGAATAATGTGAAACTTTAAATAATTAGAGGGGATCCCCTCCCCTGGTTAACGAGGTTTACTTACAAATACAAAGATAAAAAAACCTTGAAACATAAAAGTTTCAAGGTTTTCTGCTTATTAACTTAATCTAATAATAGTTAGGGTAGCCCCTGGCGTTGCTGTAGATAATGTAGCTACTGCAACTACTCCAAATAACTGTAAGCTAACAGCGGCTCCAGCAGGCAAGTTAGCGATTATTGTTGCACTAAATGAACCAGTAGCCACTGTCGGGGCATTTATCGTTCCCGCAAGCGGACTGCCATTTACAGTTATACGAGAACTTACAAGTAAACCTGCCGTTAAATTAATTGTATAGGCTATATAATAGTTTCCTGCATTCGCAACTGTAAATACAGTATTTCCACCACTAACGGTTATTCCTGGGCCAATATTTTGATTGTTCGGTAACGGTACGTTCGTACCCCCTAATAAAACGGAAATAGCGGTTCCTGATGTATTATTCGCAAACGCATACGTTGCAGTTGTACTAACTCCAGTCGCCCCGGTCGCTCCAGTGGCTCCAGCTCCGGTTGGACCTGTATCTCCAGTTGGACCTTGTGAACCGGTTGCTCCTGTAGCCCCCGTTGGACCTTGGATTCCTTGCGGGCCTTGAATTCCTTGGGGACCTTGAATCCCTTGTGGACCTGTAGCTCCGGTTGCTCCTGTAGCTCCCGTTGGACCTTGAATTCCTTGCGGGCCTTGAATTCCTTGTGGGCCTTGAATTCCTTGGGGACCTGTCGCTCCGGTTGCTCCTGTAACTCCCGTTGGACCTTGAATTCCTTGCGGGCCTTGAATTCCTTGGGGACCTTGAATCCCTTGTGGACCTGTAGCTCCAGTTGCTCCTGTAGCTCCCGTTGGACCTTGAATTCCTTGCGGGCCTTGAATTCCTTGCGGGCCTTGTGGGCCGGTCGGACCTATCTCTCCTTGCGGACCTTGGATTCCCTGTGGGCCTTGTGCCCCGGTTGCCCCTGTCGCTCCTTGGATTCCTTGAGGACCTTGTGGACCTTGAATTCCTTGGGAGCCGGTTGGACCTATGTCGCCTTGTGGGCCTTGAATTCCTTGGGGACCTTGTGCTCCGGTTGCCCCCGTTACTCCTTGGATTCCTTGGGGACCTTGAATACCCTGTGGACCGGTTGGACCTATCTCTCCTTGAACACCTTGGATTCCTTGCGGGCCCTGTAAACCCGTCACTCCGGTTGCTCCCGTTGCTCCTGTCACTCCAGTTGAGCCTGTCGCACCGGTATCTCCTGTTACTCCTGTCGCACCTGTTGCTCCTGTCGGGCCAGGTGGTCCACCTGATGGACCTGTCACTCCTGCCGGACCTGATGGCCCCGTTGGGCCGGTCGGTCCTGCTGGTCCTCCTGACGGGCCAGTCACCCCTGTTGGACCGGTTACTCCTGTTGGACCGGTAGTTCCTTCTCCCGTCGCTCCGGTTGCCCCCGTATCTCCTGTTGCTCCCGTCGGACCTTGCACTCCTTGAATTCCTTGTGGTCCTTGCACTCCTTGTGCACCTGTTGCTCCTTGAATCCCTTGTATTCCCTGCACTCCTTGTGCGCCCATCGGACCTGTTGGACCAATCGCCCCTTGTATTCCTTGCACTCCTTGGGGCCCCTCTGGACCGGTTGCTCCTATTTCCCCTTGTATCCCTTGAATTCCGGTTGCTCCTTGTGCTCCAGTTGCTCCCGTTATCCCTTGCACACCTTGTATTCCCTGTATTCCTTGTGGACCTTGTGGGCCGGTTGCTCCTTGCACTCCTTGAATGCCTTGTATTCCCTGAGGACCCTCTGGACCCGTTGCTCCAACTGGCCCTTGAACACCTTGTATTCTCTTGCGGCCCCTGCATCCCTCTGGCCTTCTGGGCCCGGTTGGACCTATCTCTCCTTGTATCCCTTGGATTCCAGTTGGACCTTGTGACCCAGTCGGACCTATGTCACCTTGCGGACCTTGGATTCCCTGTGGGCCTTGTGCTCCTGTTCCCCCTGTCGCTCCTTGGATTCCTTGAGAACCTTGTGGGCCTTGAATTCCTTGGGGGCCAGTTGGACCTATGTCGCCTTGTGGGCCTTGAATCCCTTGCGGACCTTGATCTCCTGTGGCCCCCGTTACTCCTTGAATTCCTTGGGGACCTTGAACACCTTGTGGCCCTGTTGGACCTATCTCTCCCTGCACACCTTGGATTCCTTGCGGACCCTGTAAACCCGTCACTCCGGTTGCTCCCGTTTCTCCTGTCGCTCCTGTCACTCCAGTTGAGCCTGTCGCCCCAGTATCTCCTGTTACTCCTGTCGCCCCGGTTGCTCCTGTCGGGCCAGGTGGTCCACCTGATGGACCAGTTACTCCCGCCGGACCTGATGGCCCCGTTGGGCCGGTCGGTCCTGCTGGTCCTCCAGACGGGCCTGTTACCCCTGTTGGACCAGTTACTCCTGTTGGGCCTGTAGTGCCTTCCCCTGTCGCCCCAGTTGCTCCCATATCTCCTGTTGCCCCCGTCGGACCTTGGATTCCTTGAATTCCTTGTGGACCTTGCACTCCTTGTGCACCCGTCGCTCCTTGAATTCCTTGTACTCCTTGCACTCCTTGTGGCCCCATCGGACCGGTTGGACCAATCGCCCCTTGAGCACCTTGCACTCCTTGTGGCCCCTCTGGACCCGTTGCTCCTATTTCCCCTTGTATCCCTTGAATTCCAGTTGCTCCTTGTACTCCTGTTGCTCCCGTTATCCCTTGCACACCTTGTATTCCCTGAATTCCTTGTGGGCCTTGTGGGCCTGTTGCTCCTACCGGTCCTTGAATGCCTTGTATCCCCTGTGGACCCTCTGGACCCGTCGCTCCAACTGGCCCTGGCACACCTTGTATTCCTTGCGGGCCCTGCAGTCCCTCTGGGCCTTCTGGACCTGTTGGTCCTATATCACCCATCGGACCTTGTATCCCTTGAACTCCCTGTGGCCCTGTTTCTCCTGATGGCCCTGGTACTCCTTGTATACCTTGTGGACCTTGATCTCCTGTGGCCCCTGTTACCCCTTGTGGCCCTATAACCCCCTGTATACCTTGTGGACCTTGATCTCCTGTTGCTCCCGTTGCCCCTTGAATACCTTGAACTCCTTGTATTCCTTGTTCACCAGTTACTCCCGTCGGACCAGGAATACCTTGAATACCCTGCGAACCTTCTGGACCTGTTGGCCCAATTGGTCCTTGAATCCCTTGGATTCCTTGCAAGCCCTGTGCTCCCGTACTTCCAGTCGGACCTGTACTTCCCGTTGCTCCTGTTACCCCTGTACTTCCTGTAGCCCCAGTATTCCCCGTTGCTCCAGTCGCACCTGTACTTCCACTCGGTCCACCACCTGGACCTGTCGCACCAGTCGGCCCCGTCGGACCAGGAGGTCCTCCAGATGGTCCAGTTATTCCAGTTGGACCTGTTATTCCAGTCGGGCCTGTTATCCCCTGACCAGTTGCTCCAGTCGCTCCGGTTGCACCTGTATTTCCACTCGGTCCTGGTGTTCCTTGTATCCCTTGTGCTCCTTGTATTCCTTGTGGACCAGTTGCACCCGGTAACCCTTGGACGCCTTGAATTCCTTGAGATCCCTCAGGTCCCGTCGCTCCAATTGGCCCCTGTAATCCCTGTATCCCTTGTATACCTTGTGCCCCAGTCGCTCCCGTTGGACCAATCGGACCTTGTAGCCCTTGCACACCCCCCGGTCCTGTCGCTCCAGTTTCTCCTTGTGGTCCTCTCAATCCTTGTGGCCCCTGCTGTCCTTCTGGTCCAGTTGCACCTATTGGACCAACTGATCCTTGTATCCCTTGCACACCTTGAGGTCCTGTCGGGCCCATCTCCCCCATCGGACCTTGTAATCCTCTTGGTCCTTGAGGTCCTGTTGGGCCTTGTGGACCGGTTGGACCAGTAATCCCTATACCTGTAAATCCAGTTGGAACAGGGGGGAAAGTAGGCCCAATAAGTTCTGGTGGAATTCTAAAATTAGAGCTTAACGAATTTTGCTTCCGATTATTATCACGATTCTTCACACTTTCACCACCTACAAACCGTCTTTTTCATAATAAATAAGCCTCTTCTTAATCTATTTACAAAAATAATTTCCAAGACTATTTTTATTTTAAATAATAAAAACTCCCTTAATTCCTTAAGGGAGTCCTGCAATTGAATCCATATTATCTGTATTAGGGACAGCTTGTGCTATACCCGATGTATTTACACTTTGCCCCATATTTGTTCCTGTTACAGTACCAGCAGGAGTGCCTCTTGTATATGTTGTCGTCACCGAATCACCTGGCTGTAAACAAAGCTTCGTCTCCGTCCCTATTACTGTAACAACATCAACCCAAGTGCACCCCATTGAACCACTATATGATTTCGAAGCAGTAAATGAAGTATCACTCAAATTATCACCGGTAAATATATTCCCAGTGTTATTCACAATAACAAATTCTTTTATATGAGCAGGCATAATTACACTCTACCTTTCCTCTATGAACCTAATGTACGTGTACTTGTTGCTAACGGCGGAAGAAACACTGATGTTCTAATGACTGCTTCTGGCTGTCTTTTCCCATTAAAAAAAACAGCCGCACTCGACCCTCCAGCACCTGCATATACTTTTGCTACAGCTAAAGGCGAGATATCATAACAGTCGCCGACATTAACAGCTCCTGTATTATTCATAATTTTTACTTTACGCAAATTAATCCCCATTTACCCCTCCTCCTTTTTATACTGTATGCAAAAGAAAAAAACTTGAAACAGACTCGTTTCAAGTTTTTAACTATTAACTATTTCGTTTCACCTTCATATTGAAGCATACCGCCAACCATATTCACTGTTTTAAATCCTTGCTCATTTAAATAATGACATACATTTTCACTGCGCATTCCTGAACGACAAATAAAGATATATTCATTCTCTTTATTAAAGAAATCTACTTTATGTGGGATATCGCCCATTTTAATATGTACAGCTTCTGGAATCTCTCCTGCCGCTACTTCTTCATCTTCTCTTACGTCTACTAAAAATAACGTTTCTCCATTTTCTAAACGCTCTTGTACCTCTTCTGTAGTAATTGTTTTAACTTCTGTCATATGTAGTTCCTCCTTATATACAATAAAACCTTTAGTTTCTTTTTCACAAACATTCTCTACCAATTTTAGCACGCAAAAGAAAGAACGCAAAGAATCGAAAAACTATTTCTCAATTTTCTCGCAAAACTTATTCTTTACAAACATAACTCTTGCATTGTATCCTCAATATACTTGTCTTATGAAAGGAGCCAATGAAAATGACACTTTCCCTTTTCATAATGGGCATCATTTTCTTAATCGCTGCAATTATTACTCTTAGTATGAAAAATACTAAAAAAATAAAATCACCCCAAGAAATGTCATTCTTATTTCTATTGCTTAGTATCGCATTCTTCGGTATAGCAATTGCCACATATATTTTCCGTCTACAAATCATGTAAAAAAAGGTGCCTACTACAAACATTGCACCTTTTCCCCATCATTTGTCTTCTAAACAAAACTAGATACTTTCCGATTTAAAAATTCATAAACTTTCTTTTCAAATAAATGAATATCAAATGCTCCCGCCATATGCCCATTTATACTTTCTATCTCATACACTTCCGCATACTTCCCTTGTTTTTGCAAAATATCTACCATTTTATAGTTGTAACGAGACGGCTGAAGCAAATCTTGTTTACATGGAATCATAAGTACATTCGCTTCTATGTTAGAAAGAGATTCTTCTAATGAAGAAAAACCATGTGCAATATCATGCAATAAAACTGCCTTTGCAGTATACATCCATGAATTTGCATCTACTAACTCTATACTTCTATATGTCGCTTTATTTATCTCTTTTTCAAATGATGTTAGTGTAGAAAACTTTTCATAAGGTTCTATCTCTATACTATTACGAGGAAATGCCATTTCATAAAAATGCTCATCAAACGCGTTCATAAACATCATTCTATTTGCTAAATGAAGCCCCTTTATCGGCTGCTCTTCTCCATATTTTCCACCTTTCCAACTTGGATCCAGTTGAATTGCTTCAATCGCATTTTGCGCTACGTTTACTGACGTAATAATTGGATTTTGTGGGTTCGTAATAACGCCAATCATCCGCTCTACCATATGTGGATAGTGAACCGCCCATTGTTGTGCAATCATTCCCCCTACCGACGGTCCAATTACAGCGTGTAACCTTGAAATTCCCATACCTTTTATTAACTCATATTGCATACGAGCTACATCAAGAAATGTAAAAACCGGAAAATCCATAGCATATTCTTCTCCAGTTTCTGGATTAATCGATTTCGGTCCTGTTGTAATCACATATGGATTTCTCACCTGCACATTACAAAGATTATCTGTACATATAACAAAATACTTATTTGTATCAATTGCTTTTCCAGGTCCAATGAGCCCATCCCACCAACCAGACTCCTCATCATGCACTGTATATTTTCCTGCCGCATGACTTGTTGCACTAAAATAATGACAAACCAAAATCACATTTGACCTTTCTCTATTTAACGTACCATATGTCTCGTATCCCATTTGAACAGGAATTTCCCTGCCATTTTCAAACGTAAACCCTTTTAAAACAAACTTCTCCTTTTTTACAATTTGCACAGATTCTCCCTCTTCCCGTTATAGTATGAACTGCTTACTAAAGATTTTTTTCCATGCAAACTAATCTCCTTCTTCTTTTCATAAATAAATGAATAATATACAAAATTAGCCACAAAATAGCACTATATTACAAGATTAAAGAGGGTATACACATGATTTGGAATTGGTTACGTAAGAAAAAAAAATCAAATAAACCAGAAGCAAACGAAACAGATAATCAGGAGCAGCATTCTAACAATGAAGAGGATGATAACAAAGAACAGACTAGAAGTATGAAACATAATAAAGGTAAAAATCACGAACAAAAAGATTCTTCTCAGGATAAGCAACAAAGTACTAAACAAAAAGATTCTTCTCAGGATAAGCAACAAAGTACTAAACAAGAGGATTCCTCTCAGGATAAGCAACAAAGTACTAAACAAGAGGATTCCTCTCAGGATAAGCAACAAAGTACTAAACAAAAAGATTCTTCTCAGGATAAGCAACAAAGTACTAAACAAGAGGATTCCTCTCAGGATAAGCAACAAAGCGCTAAACAAGATGAACCTTCTCAGGATAAGCAACAAAACTCTAAACAGGATGATTCCTCTCAAGATAAGCAACAAAGTGCTAAACAAGAGGATTCCTCTCAGGATAAGCAACAAAACTCTAAACAAGATGACTCTTCTCAGGATAAGCAACAAAACTCTAAGCAGGATGATTCCTCTCAAGATAAGCAACAAAGTACTAAACAAGAGGATTCCTCTCAAGATAAACAACAAGGTGCTAAACAAGGTGATTCGTCTCAAGATAAACAACAAAACGCTAAGCAAGATGAACCTTCTCAAAGTAAGCAACAACACTCTAAAGGTAATAGTATTTATGATTTTACGAAACCAGAAAAAGACCGTATCCATTCTTTACAAAATTTAATAGAGAAGCTGAAAAAATCTAGTGATTTTGTGAATTATCATACATCCGACGATGAAACGATGCCTTATTGGATTTCTTACTATCGTCCTTCGCTTGATGGAGAGAAATTACAAAAATATTTAATGCCTACTCTTTTGGAACGACCTAATGCTTCACTAGAAGAGCTGAAAGAACATATTCCAATGAGCGGCATTACAATTACGAACGACTTACAAAAAATTGAGGATATGGTTTTAAAGGGGCATGCGATTATTCAATTGAATCAGCAAGATCAAAAATGTATGCTTGCAAACATTGCAATTGATAATTATCGTGCACCAACCCCTCCTTTAAACGAATCAACTGTTATTGGTCCGCAAGAAGGTTTCGTAGAGGATATTGATACAAACATTAATTTAGTTCGAAAACGTCTTCCTGTTTTAGATTTACAAACAAAAGAAATGATTATTGGCGAGTTTTCAAAAACAAAAGTTGTCATGATGTATTTAGACAACCTTGCTGAAAAAGATAATGTAGATTTTCTAGAAGAGTCATTACGCGCTCTTGAATATGATCAAATTAATGATAGTGCTTATTTACAAGAATTAATGGGTGAAAAATCGATTTTCCCTCTCTATATCAATACAGAACGTACTGATAGAGTTACAAAAGCACTAATTGATGGAAAAATCGCTATTTTCGTTGATGGTTCTCCAAGTGTTTTACTAACACCTGTATCCTATTTCGATTTTTTCATTTCACCAGAAGACTATAACGTCTCCTGGATGTACGCTACATTTTCAAGGATTTTAAGATTAATTGCCGTTCTATTTTCAATTTGCGCTACACCGTTATACGTTGCAGTTTTAAATTATCATTATGAACTTATTCCAAGTGATTTACTTGAAACTTTGATTTTATCAAGGGCACAAGTACCATTCCCACCTTTAATTGAAGCGCTCTTTTTAGAACTTGCAATTGATTTATTAAGAGAAGCCGGCGCAAGGTTACCGATGAAAGTTGGGCAAACACTCGGTATTGTAGGCGGTATCGTAATCGGGCAAGCATCTGTACAAGCTGGGTTAACGAGTAACATTTTATTAATTATCGTTGCACTATCAGCACTCGCTTCCTTTATTACACCTATTTATAAAATGGGGAACGCTGTTCGATTACTACGCTTTCCTTTTCTTATGTTTGCAGAAATAGGCGGATTGTTCGGGATTTCTCTTGGATTTATCTTTTTATTTACTCATCTCTTTAGACTTACTTCCTTACGTAAGCCGTACGCTTTGTTTTATCCGACAAGGCAACAATCAGTTAAAGATTCTTGGATTCGTTTTCCATTAACAATGATTGATACGAGAGATGTGCAAGCAAGACCACAACATGTAAAAAAAGCAGCGAAAGGAATTTCAACAAAACATAGATCAGATTTTGATGATTGAGAAATGAGGTGCATTGATGAGTAAAGTTCAAGAAAAATATCAAATATCTCCTATCTTTGTTTTCTTCTTAATTCACGGTGCACAGTTTGGTGCTGGAGTTCTCGGATTCGCTCGAATCATCGCAAAGGCCGCTGGATACGACGGATGGATGGGAGTTATAATCACAGGAATTTTCATCCATATTCTTATATGGATGATGTATGTCTTATTAAAAGAAACAAATGGGAATTTAGTTGATTTACATCGGCAAACATTTGGAAAATGGCTAGGAAATGGCATTAGCATCATCTTTATGGCTTATTTTTTAATCGTTAGTATTTCGGTCATCCGAACATATGTTGAAATTATTCAAGTATGGATGTTTCCTACCGCTTCCACCTTTATGTTAACACTCTTTTTATGCTTAGTTAGCTATTACATTATCTCTTCTGGATTTCGTGTAATTACCGGTATTTGCGTCATCTCTGTTGGTGGTACATTAGGATACTTATTTCTAAGCTTATTCGTTTTGAAATATTCACATTGGGATAATTTACTACCTATATTCACACATTCTTTTTCAGACATTTTAAAATCCGCTCAACTGTCAATCTACAGTATGACCGGTTTTGAAATTTACCTCATGGTGTATCCATTTGTGAAAAAGCCTATGCAATCTCATAAATTTGCTCAATACGGGGCACTATTTTCAAATCTTCTATATTTATTTAGCACCCTTTTAGCCTTTGCATTTTTTAGTGAAAAACAATTGTTAAAAACGATATGGGCCCAACTTTCTATGACCCAAGTCATTCAATTACCATTTATAGAAAGACTCGAATATATTGCAATTTCAGGCTATGCACTCGTTATTATTTCAAGTTTCATCCTCCCTTTATGGGCGTCAATGAGAGGAACACATGAAATATTCCGTGTAAAACAAAGGGGTATTTTAATTGCTTTTATCTTTATCACTCTCATTGTTTCGCAACTTTTAACCAACAGACACGATATTAATAACTTTATTAGTAATGTATCAAAAGTTAGTTTTTGGCTCATTTATGTATACATCCCAATCCTATTTATTATTGTGTGGGTGAAAAGAAAATGGAAAAAATCAAAAGCACAAGCAAATTAATACTTATTTCTTGTATAACATTCTTCAGTCTAATTGGATGTTTACAAAAAAATATTATCGATGATGTACAACTTATTCAAGGAAGCGTTTTTGATGTCGCAAAAGATAATAAAGTAAAAGTGACATTCGTTTGTCCCATTCAGAAAAAAGGAAATAAAGTTCAAGTTTTTGAAGGCAGTGCAAATGCAGTAAAACAAGTAAAAGCAGACACATCTTTAGAGTCTTCTCAACCATTTGCTAGCGGACAAATGCGTGTCGCTCTATATACAATAAGGCTTGCCAAAACAGGAATGTCTACTTCATTCGATACATTACTTCGAGATGTGAATATAGGGAACGCTTTATATGCTGCTTTATTAGATGGGAATGGTACTGAACTTTTAAAGGGCAAATATTCGACTTCATACAACGTTGCAATTTATATAAAAAAATTGCTAGAACATAACATGGAGACCGGACCTTTACCAGCGGATAATCTACATATAGGAGCATTTCGCTATTATCAAGAAGGAAAAGACTACTATATTCCCATTCTAAAGAAGCATGGTGATAAAATAAAAATTACCGGAATTGGCCTTTTTAAAAAAGATAAATATATCGGTAAAATTGCGGAAAAAGATATGTTCATATTTAAAGGACTATTAGAGAAACATAAATTAGATTCACATGAATTTAAAACAGATTCTGCGTACGTAATGATTAATAATATTCGTTCTGTTCCAACTTACGATATAAAAATTAAAAACGGAAAGCCTTCTTTTTTCATTAACGTTCGTCTTGATGCACGTATTCAAGAACTATCAAAACAAATTAACTTAGAAAATAACAAGAACACAAAAAACATTGAAAAAGATGTCCAAAAACAATTAGATAAACAAGCTGCTAAGTTAATTAAGCAACTTAAATCTTTAGGCGTCGACCCTCTCGGGCTAGGTGCAAAGTATAAGCAACATTATCGCCCATTCAAATTAGAAGAATGGAGACAAATGTATAAAGATGTTCCGGTTCATATAAAATACACCGTAAATATTACAAATTCTGGTGTCATTGAATGAGAAATGATTGAACTCCTCTCTCCAGCATGATACAACGGAGAGAGGAGTTTTTTTATTATCAAATAGAGAGAGAAGATATTTATGGGGGAGCTTATGTCTAAAAAATTAGTAAAGCCTATTTTAAATGGTATTTTATTTCTCGGCGTCTTTTTATTTGCTCATACATACTTAAAAAATGTTTCCTTCACACGTTACTTGCTTGTCGTTATACCAATGTTACTGGTCGGTATTTTTGGCATCGATCTTATTTCATCCCTTTTAATAAAAAAAGAAGAATAACGAGCGAACATCTTATTTCGATAAGATGTTCTTTTCATTTCATAATCACCTTATGTTACAATAAACTTCGGCATAACGTAAGAAAGGATGAAACAACATGACAAACGAAAAAGGTTTAGATAAAGGATACGAACTTGTTGCGAAAATGCATGAAGTATTCGGACATCCTGTGACAAATACTCCAACAAAATTAACAGAAGAGCGTGCAAAAATCCGTGCAAGTTTTATGCAGGAAGAACTAGAAGAATTTCTAGAGGCAACGACTGTTGAAGATCAATACGATGCACTGATTGACCTTATTTACTTTGCATTCGGAACGTTTGCAGAAATGGGCGTACGTCCAGATAAAGGATTCGAAATTGTAAACAACGCCAACATGGCAAAACTATTCCCTGATGGGAAGCCTCGATTCCGTGAAGGTGACGGTAAAATTCTAAAACCTGAAGGCTGGCAAGCACCAGAACCACAACTTCGTGCTGAAATTGAACGTCAGCGTCAAGAAGCTGAAAAAAACTGCTAGGATTTCCTAGCAGTTTTTTATTATGTCTTTTTTTCTGGCAATCATTAATGACCCACGTGTCCCGCATGTCCTGCAGCTCCACTAATGCTAGCCGCTCCTGCTGCTGCCCCCGCTCCTCCTGCTCCAATTCCACCTGTCCAAGGAGAAGATTGTTGTTGTTGATACTGTTGGTATTGTTGGTGTTGGTGTTGTTGGTGTTGTTGGTGTTGTTGGCCTTGGTAACCTTGATGACCATGTTGACCTTGGTGACCGTGGTGGCCTTGATGGCCGTGGTGATGTACTTGTTGTTGATGATGTCCATGATGACCGTGGTGACCTTGGTGGTGATGGTGGCCATGATGACCATGTTGACCTTGGTGGCCGTGGTGGCCATGGTGACCATGGTGATCTTGATGAATTTGATAAAGAACAGCCTGCGGATGTATATGATGGTGGCCGTGGTGATGTGCTTGTTGTTGATGATGTCCATGATGACCGTGGTGACCTTGGTGGTGATGGTGGCCATGATGGCCATGGTGACCTTGGTGGTGATGATGTCCATGATGGCCATGGTGACCTTGATGATGGTGTCCATGATGACCGTCGTGGTGGCCATGTTGACCGTAAAAACCTTGTGGATAACCACCTACTCCTCCAACGAAAGATGGGAATGTAGTTGGTACGCCTACTGGTACTCCTCCCGCTGCTCCGCCTACAAATGTTGGGATTCCTGTTTGCACTCCAGCTACTGATGATGGAAATCCTCCTGTTAATGTTGGAATTCCAGTTTGCGCTCCAGCTACTGATGTGGAAAATCCTCCAGGTGTTCCACCCATCCAGCTCGGAATTCCGCCATATCCTTGTTGTCCGCCTCCCATTAACATCATTTGTTCATAACTATCCGATCCACCTCCGAAAAAGCCATGTGGTGCATTATTGTCCATCCCTTTCATTCCTTTCACCTCTTCTACTCAATTTAGCCTACCTTTTTTATCATATTTCCTATAGAAAAATAGGTGTTTGTCTGTATTGGAATTCCGCTCTTTTATTTGTACGTATTGGAATAATTGAAAACTTAGACTAGGGTGATCCAGAGATTATTTTCTACACAAAAAAGCTCAGAGTATACATACTCTGAGCTTTTATTTAGAATAAATTAATTTGCAACAACATTAACAAGTTTTCCAGGAACAACAATTACTTTACGAACTGTTTTCCCTTCAATTTGGTCTTGAATTGCTTCAAGTGCAAGTTGTTCCATTTCTTCTTTTGATGCGTCTTTACTCATTGTTAGTTTTGCACGAACTTTACCCATAACTTGAACAACAATTTCAACTTCATCTTCTACAAGTTTAGACTCATCAAATGTTGGCCAGCTTGCATATGTGATTGTTTCATTGTATCCAAGTTTGCTCCATAGCTCTTCCCCGATATGAGGTGCAACTGGTGCAATCATTTTTACGAAACCTTCTACATATTCTCTCGGAAGTGTTTCAGCTTTGTATGCATCGTTGATGAATACCATCATTTGAGAAATCGCTGTGTTGAAGCGAAGCTCTGCATAGTCTTCTGTTACTTTCTTCACTGTTTGATGGTAAGCTTTTTCAAGCTCTTTATTTGGTGCGTCAGTAATTTTCTCACTTAATTCACCGTTATCTTGAACGAATAGACGCCATACGCGGTCTAGGAAACGACGAGCTCCGTCAAGACCATTTTCAGACCAAGCAATTGAAGCATCTAATGGTCCCATGAACATTTCGTATAGACGAAGTGTATCTGCACCGTGGCTTGCTACGATATCATCAGGATTTACAACGTTACCTTTTGATTTACTCATTTTCTCGTTGTTTTCACCTAGAATCATACCTTGGTTGAATAATTGTTGGAATGGCTCTTTCGTTGGAACTACACCGATATCGTATAATACTTTATGCCAGAAACGAGCATATAGTAAGTGAAGTACGGCATGTTCTGCACCACCGATATAAATATCAACTGGAAGCCATTGTTTTACTTTTTCAGGATCTACAAGTGCTTCGCTATTGTTTGGATCGATGTAACGTAGGTAGTACCAGCAGCTACCAGCCCATTGCGGCATTGTGTTCGTTTCACGACGACCTTTTTTACCAGTCTCAGGATCAACAACATTTACCCACTCGTCAATGTTAGCAAGTGGTGATTCACCTGTACCTGAAGGACGGATGTTTTCTGTTTTCGGAAGAACTAATGGTAATTCCTCTTCTTTCACAGCTGTCATTGTACCATCTTCCCAGTGAATTACTGGAATTGGTTCACCCCAGTAACGTTGACGGCTGAATAACCAGTCACGTAGACGGTACGTTACTTTTTGATTTCCTGCGCTCGTTGCTTCAAGCCATTCAATCATTTTTGCGATTGCTTCTTCTTTATTTAATCCATCAAGGAATGCTGAGTTTACGTGTGCACCATCACCTGTGTACACTTCTTTCGTAATATCTCCGCCTTTTACAACTTCCTTCATTGGAAGATTAAATACTGATGCGAATTCATAGTCACGCTCATCGTGAGCTGGAACTGCCATTACAGCACCTGTTCCGTAAGTTGCAAGAACATAGTCAGCGATCCAGATTGGTAATTTCTCACCGTTTACTGGGTTAACTGCGTAAGCACCAGTGAATACACCAGTTTTCTCTTTCGCAAGTTCTGTACGCTCTAGGTCACTCTTCATTTTTACAGCGTTAATGTAAGCTTCTACCGCTTCTTTTTGTTCTGCTGTTGTAATTTCTGCAACAAGTGCATGTTCTGGAGCTAGTACACAGTATGTTGCACCAAATAATGTATCAGGGCGCGTTGTGAAAACTGTGAATTTCTCGTCTGTACCATCGATGTTGAAGTGTACTTCTGCACCTTCAGAACGACCGATCCAGTTACGTTGCATATCTTTTAAGCTTTCAGGCCAATCAAGCTCATCTAGATCTTCTAATAGACGATCTCCGTAAGCTGTAATTTTTAACATCCACTGTCTCATCGGACGACGCTCAACTGGATGTCCACCACGCTCACTCTTACCGTCAATGATTTCTTCGTTTGCAAGTACTGTACCAAGTGCTGGGCACCAGTTTACAGGTACTTCATCAACGTAAGCTAAGCCTTTTTCAAATAGTTTTAGGAAGATCCATTGCGTCCACTTATAGTAGTTTGGATCTGTTGTATTTACTTCACGGTCCCAATCGTAAGAGAAACCTAATGATTTAATTTGGTTACGGAATGTATTAATATTATGCTCTGTAAATTCAGCTGGGCTGTTTCCAGTATCAAGTGCATATTGCTCTGCTGGAAGACCAAATGCATCCCATCCCATTGGATGCAGAACGTTATATCCTTGCATACGCTTCATACGAGATAAAATATCTGTCGCTGTATAACCTTCTGGATGTCCTACGTGTAAGCCTGCACCTGATGGATATGGGAACATATCTAGTGCATAAAATTTTGGTTTTTCTGTCTCATCTGGCGTACGGAATGTTTTATTCTCTTCCCAGTACCCTTGCCACTTCTTCTCAATTTCTTGATGATTAAAGCTCATGAGATACCCTCCTTGAAATTCTATTTATTTTCACCGCCCAAAATACAAAAAACCTCTCATCCCTAGAAAGGGACGAGAGGTTATAGATTCCCGCGGTACCACCCTAAATTAATGTACAAATATACATTCGCTTAGATCCGTAACGTGGATTAACGGCAATTGCTACTATTAGTTTCACAACTGCAACTCAAAGGCGAGTTCATAACGAAACGTGGATTGACTTGCACCGACCGTCAACTCTCTAAACCAGCTTCTATTACTACTACTCCTTCTCACTGTTATTACACATATAAGTTAAGTGAACTATCCTTCACCTAGTATCCCTTAAGAGCTTACTTAAAGCGAGGACTTCTCGGTTAATCGTTACTCTTAATAACTAACGAATTCATCTTAAGACAGCCGAGCTATCTCCCTTGTTCTAAAGGTTGTTTTATTTAAATATATTCTAAAACATGTTACATGTTCCGTCAAACTAAACTGCAATTTTTTCTTCAACTGTTTCTTCTACTTTTACTCGTTTATCATAAATGCTCGTTGCTATAAGCGCTACTACAAGCATTACCATGATTGCTATAAACAATACTTCCATATTGTATAAATCCACAATTGCTCCGCCAACGACCGGTCCGAACATTTTCCCTACAGTCGCCGCACTATTTACGACACCTTGATAAAATCCTAATTTATCTTTTGGTGCAAGTATATTTGCAATCGTTGGAACCGCAGGCCATACAAATAACTCACCAATTGTTAATGTTACCATCGCAACGAGGAACATCGTAAATTGCTGCGCTTGACTTAACACAATGAATGACGCCGCAAAAATGAAGATTCCAATCATAATTTGCTGTTTTAAAGAACGCTTCATCCAACGAATTAGCATACTAACAAGTGGTTGCGCACAAACAATCATCGCTCCGTTTATCGTCCATAGTAAACTATAGTGACGAAGGCTAATATTCAATTCTTGCATATGTGTTGCAATCGCTCCTTGCCACTGTACGTATGTAACCCAGCATAAAGCATATGCTACACACACGATAAGAAGTGCTTTAAATCCAGGTGTAAGTGACCACCCTTTTTTCGTTTCGACTTCTTTTTGCACTCCTGGCTCTTTCTTGTCTTCCATACCGCGGAATCCAATAAAAGCAATTAAAAAGAAAACAAAGTATAAAATAAAATTCGCTAAGAAAATATAATCAAAACGATACGATGCAACTAATCCACCACATGCTGTTCCGATCGCAATACCAACATTTTGTCCAACGTACATCGCATTAAATGCCCGTCTTCCGCCTTCTGGCCAAACCGTACCAACCATCGCATACATCGATGGGAAGACCATTCCAGAACCGAAGCCGATTAACGCTAGCCATTCAACATATAACGGCCAACCGTGGAAGAACACAAGACCTAAAATCGATACAAGTGTAATCACAATCCCTACTAAAGTTGATTTATAACCGCCCCATTTATCAAATAAAACACCGCCGAGCAAGTTTCCGATTACACCAGTAAGCGAATTGATCATTAATACCATTCCGGCCACAGATAAAGATTTTCCTAGGTGATCATGCAAATAAATTGTATTAAAAGGCCATAAAAAAGAAGCACCCGTGACATTAATAATCATCCCAGCTACTAATAGCCATACTTTCCTTGGCATAGTTTCCCCTCCTATTCTATTTTTTTCGTTCATATATATAACAGTAAAATTGTAGTCGTTTTTAAATAGGAAGGCAACTGATTAATAGTTGATGAAATTCAGATAATGGTTCGACGGTAAATGAAATTATATTGATTGCTTCTTAGATTATATCAGCGATTATTAAAATATATCGACTTACCGACAAAAAATGACAACAGTAACAATGTATAAAGAGGCTGCATGAACTTCATGCAGCCTCTTTATACTATCCAACTTCCTTTTCTCGCTTCGCACTTTCTTTAGCGCTCCATTTAAATATTTTATCTAATAAGGAATATATTCTCCCAGATTCTTTCGTTAACAAAGGTCCTAACGATGCTAATATTAAAACATACAAAGCTGAGAATGGTTTAATAGTTGCCATTAAGCCGCCCGCAATTCCAATATTCGCGACGATAATGGAAAATTCTCCGCGTGATGCAAGTGTTAAACCGATATTCGTAGAAGCCTTATGCGATAACCCAGCTTTACGCCCCGCAACCATTCCAGCAGTAAAATTACCGATAAGAGTAATGAAAACTGCTCCTAATGCCAACCACACTGCTCCTCCAAGTGAAAATGGGTCTATACTTAAACCGAAGCTGAAAAAGAATATGGCTCCAAAGAAATCACGAAACGGAACAACGAGCTGTTCAATTCGATCACTATGCTCTGTTTCAGAAAAGACGAGCCCCAATAATAATGCTCCAATCGCCTCCGCGACATGAATCGTTTCTGAAAATCCTGCTACAAAGAACAAAATAGCGAATATTACGATAATAAAAATTTCATTGGACGAAATATCTAACATTTTATTTAAAAATCGTGTAGCTTTTCTAGCAACTACAAAGAATAGTAGCATATACCCTACTGCGATTAAAATAGATGTAAGAGCCCCTACAAGTGACGTTGCCCCTCCGAGTACTAATCCTGAAACAACTGATAAATATACGGCTAAAAAGATATCATCAAACATAATGATTCCTAAAATTAGCTCCGTCTCTTTATTACCAGATCTTCTTAAATCAACAATTACTTTCGCAACAATTGCACTCGATGAAATTGTTATGATCCCAGCAATAATTAATGTTTCTAATAAGGGGAAACCCATTATATATCCGTAAAGTAAACCTAATATAAAATTAAGCGATATATGAACAGTTCCCCCAAAAGCAATTGACTTTCCTGATTTAATTAATTTTTTAATTGAGAATTCTAAGCCTAAATAGAATAAGAGGAATATAACGCCAACACGGCCGAGGAAGGAAATAACTTCTCCGCTTTCAATAAATCTTAAATCGATAAGCCCTAAATCTGGGGCATGGGGCCCCACTAGCATACCGAGTATAATGAGAAACGGAATAATCGAGAACTTTAACTTTGCAGCGAGAATAGCTGCAAAAGCGACTAATACTAACGCAGTCCCAACTTCAAAGATTAAAGTATCCATCGATTATGAATCCCCTCCTACTGAAAGCAACTCATTAATAATTCTTTTTACTTCATGTCTTTCACCTGATAGTACGAGCATATCGCCAGCTTCAATGATAGAATCTGGGCCTGGATTAAAGAACTTCTTCATATTCTTTTTCAAAATGGCAATAATCGTTACGTTATATGTGTTTCGGACATGTAAACTACCAATTGTTTTTTGTACGACTGGTGCATTATTTTCCACCTTAAACCACTCAATTGATAATCCTTCAAAGGCCATTTCAATCGTATCTAAAGCTTGTGGTCTATATACCATTCCGCCCAATATAGCTGCAATTTGTCTCGCTTCGGAATCACGAAGAGAGACGCTTGAAATACTCTCCTCATGATCAGCATCAAAATGGTACATTTCTCTTCGGCCATCATCATGAATAACGATAACCATCTTTTCATTACCTTTTGTAATCACTTCAAACTTACATCCAATACCCGGCAGTTCACTCTCTCTAATATTCATATTTTCCGCCTCCTAATTCTTTTAGTTACGGCTTTTATAAATCGACATCAATCTCCGTTTTAAAGGTCTCATCCTTTGAAATACCTAAATACTTTAGCGTCTCTGATGGAGTCGCGTGATGAAAATGTTTTTGCAACAGCGCAATCGCTATCCCTCTTTTGTACGCATGAAATCCGAATGTTTTTCGCATTGAATTCGTTCCGATCTTACCAACAACTCCAACTGCTTCTGCAGCATTATGAATTACACGATACGCTTGTTGGCGCGTAATTGAATTTGGCGTTTTATTAGATTGAAATACGTAATTTTCTCTTTTAACGCCAATAGATTGTACGTAATCTAAAAGCGCTTCTTTTACTTTTGTATTTAAATAAATATCTTGTTTGAATTTTTCATCTTTCACAGGAAGAGTATAAAACTCTTTAACAGTCCCATCTTCATTTAATACATCTTCAAATTTCATGCTAAGTAATTCTGTAATTTTTAATCCTGTGTTAATTCCAATAACAAATAAAAGATAATCTCGCTGGGAGTGCTCTTTTAAATATTTTTTCATAGCCTCAATTTGGCTTATATCTTTTAATGCCTCTACAACTTCCATACATGTATTCTCCTCATCTTATGAACGGTAATTTTCTCATTATGTTGTCCATTTTACCTTATCATGCTATGAGATTTCCATGTGTTATCCATTATTTTCACAATATACTCAGGTGGTTCTGAAAACTTTCAATGTGGAAACTTACGATTGTATAAATACGTTGCGGTAAAAAATGTGGGGATAAAAGTTCAGCTTCTTTCTACAGATTGGATTCCTCCTTTCCTTATACAGCTACTTCTACTTTTATATTACGTTACTTACTTGCATTATATTATATATATAAGTAACATTAAAGTGTTTTTTCTGAAAATAATAAAAACCGAGCCTTTTTGCTCGGTTTTTATTATTAATCTTCTTTCGGAAGAACAATTCCTTTATACAATTGAACTGTAATGAAGTAATAAATCGCATAAATAACTACGAAAATTACGATTGGTACCCAAATACGGAAGTACGGATCGATTAAAATAAATCCGAAAATATTCATACCAACTAATACGTGAGCGATACCCACAATTGCTGGGAATAAGAATACTAAGAATAACTCTTTATAAATCGATTTCGTTAATAACTCACGGCGCACACCGATTTTACGGAGCATTTGATAACGCGTAATATCTTTTGATGCACCAGAAAGAATTTTAAACATAAGACAGCTTGCCATCATTGCTAAGAACGCAATTCCAAGGAAGAATCCCATAAACACTGTTCCGCTCGCAAAGCCGTAGAACATGTCATACATTTGATGTTTACTATTCATTTGTTCAGCTTTTACATTTTTATATTTATCTAGTTGCAACTCGTCAATTTTTTTCCATTCTTTTTCATATGTTAAGAAATCATCTACTTTTCCGATAAATGCTATACCTTCTTTACCACTTATCCCATCGTACATTTTTTGATCTACAATTTTAATTGCATGATCTTCGTATATATAATATGGATGAATTGTGCTAAAAGCATCTACCCATTCTTCTGGAAGTTCTTTAGCGTTCACATCTTTTTCATTCATTTCTCTAGAAACTGCACCTACTGGTAATTCCTGTGAAGCCTTCTTCGTATTTACTAAATCCTTCATCGACTTCATATTTTCCATATCTTTTACTAAAGGACGATTTTTCTCTAAATCTTCTTTTACATAGTAAACGTATTTATCATCTACTTTGTAACGATATTCGCTTTTCTCTTTAAATGTAATACCGTTTAAAATTTTCTTTTCTTCAGCTGTCGGATTATGAACTACTGAATCATAGATTACTAAACCATCAACCATTTTTATAACGTTATTTTTAAACGCCATACCACCTGAAATTGCACCAGCTCCAAGAGCAACTAACATCGCTACTGTTGCAAGTACCTTTGTTAAGCTATTAATACGGAAATTTAATTGTGCAAATGTAAAAGCGTTAAGTCCTTTTTCACTACGCTTTTTATTACTTTTTAACTTTTTAATAATAACTGGAAGAAGTGATCCAAATAACATGTAAGTACCAGCTGTTGTTGTAATTAATGCAATAAGGATTCCCATCTCTCTTAATTTTTCCATGTAAATCATTGATGCATAGCCAATTCCTAATAAAATAACCGCAAGGAAGGCAACTAAGCCTGTCATTTTCCCTTTTACTGCAACACGTTCTGTTTGTGCATCTGCATGTACAAGTTGCAATACAGAAATACGTGATAATTTAATACTGTTCATAATTGCTGATAGTACAAATAATGCAAAGAAGAAGATGCAAGTAACAGTCATAGATGGGAGGTAAAATGCTTTATAGCCTTCACCAGCAAATTCTAATTGTTTCATTAATAATTGACCGATACCTTCTGCAAGTCCTACACCAACTGCAATTCCAATTGCAAGAGACGCGGCGCCTAATACAATTGTCTCAATAAACATAAGTAATGTAACTTTATGCTTTTTTGCTCCTAACATCATATACATACCAAACTCTTTTTGACGAAGAGATAGTAAGAAAGAGTTCGCATATAAAATATAGAAGAACGTTATGATTGCTAATAAAAATGAACCTGCTTGGAATACAAATCCGATTGATTTAATCACTGAATTAGATTCAAGAAATGATTCATTTAGTGCTAACGTTTGAAACATATAAAAGATTGAAATCGACATGACAAGACCAACAAGTAAGACGATATAATCTTTTAGCTTACTCTTTAGCCCTGACATGGAAAGTTTGAATAACATGCTCTAGAACCTCCTTTCTTACGCTTTTTGTGTGCCTAAGTCCGCAAGCACATCTAAAATTTCTTTATAAAACTCTTCACGTGTACCGCCGCGGTGAATTTCTTTATATAGCTCACCATCTTGAATGAATAAAATACGCTGACAGTAACTTGCACTGTACGGATCATGTGTAACCATCATAATAGATACGCCTTGATCTTTATTTAAGTTTGTCATCGCATCAAGTAAACTCGTTGCATTTTTAGAATCAAGCGCTCCTGTTGGCTCGTCCCCTAAAATAATTGCCGGCTCATGCACTAAAGCACGCGCTGCTGCCGAACGTTGCTTTTGCCCACCAGATACTTCAGATGGGTACTTTTGAAGTATTTCTGTAATCCCTAACATATCCGCTACTTTCTCGACTTTTGGTCCAATGTTACGTGATGGAACACCTTGCAAGGAAAGTGGAAGTGCAATGTTTTCATAAATAGATAAGTTTTCTAACAAATTAAAATCTTGGAAGATGAATCCTAATTTTTGTGAACGGAAATCAGAAAGCTCACCTTGCTTCATTTTTGTAATATCCGTACCCGCAATTTCAACAACGCCGCCCGTTGCTTTATCTAATGTTGAAATTACATTTAATAATGTCGTTTTACCAGAACCAGATGGTCCCATAATTCCAACAAACTCACCCTCTTGAATTGAGAATGACACACCTTTTAACGCGTGTGATTGGTTCTCACCTTTTTTACCGTACACTTTTTGAACGTTTTTCACGTCTACAACTGGTTTCGTCATATATATCCTCCTACGCTTGTTTTTCCATTACCTATTTTGCGCCTTTTGGAGGTGAACTGCTATTTGTTAACATTACATTTACCTTACACTTTTGTAATATAAAGAAGGTGGGCGTGTAAGTTTGGCTTTTACTACTTTGAATATTAGTGACATATCGAATCGGTAAATGAAATTATATCGGCGCAACTACAAAAGCTGAAAATAAAAATAGGCTGCTCCACAAAATGAACAGCCCACTTCTCTCTCTATTTCTTTAAAGGTGTTACCGTCCAGTACGTAATAACACGCCAAATCCATTCTAATGGACCCATTTTAAAGATTTTCATCCAAATTACGCTAAATACAATTTGAATTGCATAAATTGCAATACATACATATAAAGTCTGCATGTAAGTTAAGTTACCTGCAAAGTTACATACACTTCCTGCGATTAAAATCATTGCAGTTTGACCGATATAATTTGTTAAAGCCATACGACCATAGTATTTCAATGGTGCTAATAATGTTTGAACTGGTTTTAACTGAAGTAATAAAATTAATGCTCCGACATAGAAAGCTGAAATAATTGGTCCAACAGTAATACCAATTTTTAGAAACTGGCTTGCAGCATCCATTGTTCCGTCTTCATTCATAAGTATCATATTTACAAATGGATCAGCAGGAACGTGCCCATATTGATACCATACAGCTATGACACTTAAAACAAACATAATGCCTGTAAAAATAGCGACTTGCTTTATGTTTTTTGAAAGATTTTCAAATACACGATATTGTCCTGCAGCAAGTCCTAATAAAATTAAACCAAGTGGTAATAGTTCTTTAACTCCCATTACACTGAAGGCAATTGTCAAAATAAGTCCTAGTACTAGGTTCACTTCTTTTTTCGCTTTATAAAACGGTAAAACGATTAACCCGCAAATTGCGTATAACGCTAGTGCTTCTCCAGGCTGAAACATTTGATGAATTAAACCAAAAATAAATAGTGCAACTAAGCGGCGTAAAAATAAAACATAGCCATTTTTCCCTTTCGCAATCGCTCTTGAAATAAAGATATAGAATCCCACTCCAAATAAGAATGAGAAGATTGAGAAGAAACGACCTTCTACAAATAAGTATAAAAATCTTTGATAGCTAGCATCCACTGTGCTAGGATCTGGAATTTTAATGTTAAGTAGTGCGAGAATATTTACTAAAATAATCCCTAGTAGTGCAAAGCCACGAATGTAATCTAACTCATCAATTCGCTTGTTTATAATATTGTTCCCCATAAAGCAACTCCTTGTATAAAACTTAATCCTTTCTTACTCTACTGGAGAAAGCTGCTCACAACTATCGACAAACCTTACATAAATCTTACATTATTGTCATATAGCAAAATAAAACCAGGTCATATTGCGACCTGGTCTACTCTGATTGTTTCGATTTTTGAGGTTGTCCTTTTTTACTATTACGCTGTTTTACTTGAACAATCGGATCAAGTTCATTCGAAAACTCAGCGTTATGTCCATTTTGCGTTTTTTGTTCTGGGTTATTTTGATCTGAACGTTTCGCCATTACATTCACTCCTTATTAGTGCGGTGTAATAATCATTTGATGTTGCAATTGGCGAATTGCCATACGTGCTCTATTTAACTGCTCACGTTGCTCATCATTCGCATGTTGTTGCATCGTTTGTAAATCGTTATACGCTTGTTCTAATTGTAACTGCGCATCTGAATACTCCATCGTATTATAATGCTCTTGTCTCATACCAAGATCTAATTGTTCTTTCGCATATTCCACCGCTTGTTCCGCTTGTGTAATATAAGATTCAAGTGATTGACGCTCTGCCATAATTGTCCCTCCTTGCTTCAATTCCCCTTTAGTGTGTCCCTTCCATCTGAACCTTATGAGTATGTTATAATGGATTTTGTTTCATTTTGACTCGGCTTAGGAGGGAAAGTAATGAAGGTTCAAAACCCTTTTCCATATACAAACGACAATAAACGTTATCATACATGGAATTATCATTTACGAAATGAATTTGGTGAAAAAATCTTTAAAGTTTCATTAGATGCTGGCTTCGATTGCCCGAACCGTGACGGTACAGTTGCTTATGGCGGTTGTACATTTTGCAGTGCTGCTGGATCTGGTGACTTCGCTGGCGATCGCCGCGATGATGTTATAACGCAATATCATGAAATGAAAGAAAAAATGCGCTCAAAGTGGAAAGATGGAAAATGTATCGCTTATTTCCAGGCGTACACAAATACACATGCACCACTTGAAGTGTTAAAAGAAAAATTCGAACCGCTTCTAGCAGAAAAAGACGTTGTCGGTCTTTCTATTGCGACTCGTCCAGATTGTTTACCGGACGATGTCGTTGAATATTTAGCGGACTTAAATAAACGCACTTACCTTTGGGTTGAACTCGGACTACAAACCGTCCATGAACGTACTGCAAATCTTATTAATCGTGCTCACGATTATCCTTCTTACGTTGAAGGTGTAAATAAATTACGTAAGCACGGCATTAAAGTTTGTTCTCATATTATTAACGGCCTTCCACTTGAAGATTACGACATGATGATGGAAACAGCTCGTGAAGTAGCGAAGCTTGATGTACAAGGAATTAAAATCCACTTACTTCACTTATTAAAAGGAACGCCAATGGTGAAGCAATATGAAAAAGGACAACTCGAGTTCCTTTCTCTTGAGGATTACGTAAGTCTCGTTGTTGACCAACTTGAAATGATTCCAGAAGACGTAATTGTGCACCGTATCACAGGTGACGGTCCGCCTGATTTAATGATTGGTCCAATGTGGAGCTTAAATAAATGGGAAGTATTAAATTCCATTGATGCAGAATTTGTACGCCGCGGAAGCTGGCAAGGAAAATATGCAAATGAGGAGAAACAAAAATGAAATTAGAACGTGTATTACCGTTTGCTCGCTCGCTTCTGCAAACGGCAGTAAAAGAAGGCGATTACGCTGTAGATGCAACTTTAGGAAACGGCCATGACACTTGCTTCCTAGCTGAAATCGTTGGAGATAACGGAAAAGTATTTGGATTTGATATTCAAAAAGAGGCAATTGAAAGCTCAACAACTCGTCTAAAAGAAAAAGAACTTTTCGAACGTACTGTTTTAGTTCACGATAGTCACGATACACTTCTATCCATATTACCAGAAGATGCAAAAGGAAAAGTAACAGGCGCAATTTTCAACTTAGGTTACCTTCCAGGCGGAGACAAGCATATCGTTACAAAACCGAACTCAACAATCTCAGCGATCGAACAATTATTAGAAGTAATGGCACCTGAAGGTATCATCGTCCTTGTTATTTACCACGGACACCCAGAAGGACAAGTAGAACGGGACGCTGTTCTCAAATTTGCCGAAGAATTAGACCAAAAACAAGCACACGTACTGCGCTACGGCTTCATTAACCAGCAAAATAACCCACCATTTATTGTGGCGATTGAGAAGCGATAAAGTGAAACTTTAATCAGTGGGGGCATCCCCACTGATTATTAGTTGAACCAATCGGGCATTTATGGGCAGTTTATCTCCCACCTAACCTCTTTGCTCCAGGCGAATTTTAAGGTGGGAGTTTTACTGCCCGTTAATGCGGGGTAATATATCAACGATTTTTCAATTATATCTATCGTAACTCGGGATATATCAACGATTTTTTCGATATATCTATCATAACTTACAATATATCAACGATTTCTCGGATATATTGATTGTTCGACAAAACATAACAAAAAAAGACGTGCACTCATTGCACGTCTTTTTGTTATTCTCCTATATAATGGATATATACTATATTTGAAGAAAGAAGGATAGAACTTTGTTAGTAGAACTAAGGGGAATTCAAAAGAAGTATGGCAAATCACTTATACTAGACAACATTGATTTATCCATTCCAGAAGGAGAAGCACTCGCCATTATTGGCGGGAACGGGACTGGAAAAAGTACTCTACTCAAAATAATTGCAGGCTTTATTTCACATACGGCAGGGACAATTCAAAGGAAAGAACATATACAAATCGGCTATGTACCTGAACATTTTCCTGAAGGGATTCGTTTTACATTAGAGGATTATCTATTTCATCTCGGCCGCATTCACGGTTTATCAACAAAATATGTAAAAGATAAAATTCCGCTGCTTCTTGAAAGGTTTCATTTACTTCATGCAAGACATTCCGTTGTACGAAACTTTTCAAAAGGTATGAAACAAAAAACAGGCATTATGCAAGCGTTACTTACGGACGTACATTTATTAATTTTAGACGAACCGCTTTCTGGGCTCGATCCTAACTCTCAGCAAGAATTAGAACATATTTTACTCTCATTAAAACAACAAGGTATATCCGTGTTATTTACATGTCACGAAAAACAACTATTAGAAAACTTCGCTGATAGAATTGTGACGTTAGCAAATCATACAATCATAGAAAATATCTCTGCACAAAAAGGAGCAGAACAAGTCTATATTGAAGCAATCGTTCACGAAACATTTTCAGCGATAGAACTACAAAAACAATCCGGTTTTATACACGTTGCACACAATTCAAATCAAAACCTTATTCAATTGCACATCGAAAAAGAATATACAAATGACATACTTCAGTTTTTATTACATAAAAAAGCATCTATCACACTGCTACAACCTAATTTTTAAATCGAAAGAAGGTTTATTATGTTCGCGCTTATTCGTTACCATTTTCTCGACTATACAAAATCGTATAAGTACGTCCCTCCTATTGCGATGTACTTTGTGAGCTTACTTTTTGTATATACATATAAACCGACTCCTATTGTACCGACATATTTAGAAACAGCTCTCGCGCTTTATTTATTATCTGCCTGGATTACAATCACAATTTTTCATACGGAAGACCCTATACAAGAGCAAATTACTATTTCTCACACAAATAATATTTCCGCACTATATGTTGGTAAATATATTACAGCTCTTCTCATTTGTACTGTGTTATCTTTTATATCCGTACTCTACCCAATTATTTTGCAAATGTTTAATGAAAAAATAACAGTTTCTTTATTTCTAGTCGGATTTCTCGCTCACATGTCTTTCTCTATACTAGGAATTTCAATCGCAACATTATTTACTAGAAATATAATTCAAAAAGCAGGCACTGCTTGGCTTAGCCTTACATTCATATTACTTATAACGATTGCTTCTATCCAATTTAAAAAAGAGTTACTATGGTTTTTACCACCTGTCGAAAGCTTTCTCATGCTTGGACAATACAACTATAATATACTGACTCACACACTATGGCTCACAGCTTGGGCTATCGTATATTCATTTTTATTATTTACCTTATTTCTTTTTATCGTTCGCAAAAAACGTTTTTAATTACATATTAAAGGAGACGAAATAATGATCGGAATACTAGCAGGAATGGGGCCAAAATCAACTGGACCATTCATCGATACAGTTGTAGCAGAGTGCCAAACAATATACGGAGCAAAGCATGATATGGACTTTCCTCATATGATGATTTACTCGTGCCCAACACCGTTTTATATGGATCGCCCTATTGATCACGAAGCGATGAAAAAAGCGATTATTGAAGGGGCACAAAAACTCGAGAGTACTGGCGCAAGCTTTATCGCTATGCCGTGCAATACGGCGCATCTTTATTTTGAAGAATTACAGGACTCTCTTTCTATTCCTATTTTGCATATAGTTGATGAAACGTTACAAGCGATTCCTGAAACTGCAAAAAGAGTCGCTCTTCTCGCAACGGAAGCAACTGTTCAAGCTGATATTTACCAAGATGGGATTGCAAAGCGGAATATAGAATACATTCATCATGAAACATGGCAGGAAATGATTAATCAAATTATTACTTGTATTAAATCTGGAGAGATTGAAAAAGCTCACGAATTGTGGAATGCGCTCGTTTTACAATTGAGAGAGGAAGTTGATACCGCCATTATCGCATGTACCGATTTGAATGTGGTGGCGAGTGAGAATTTTGTTGATTCTTCTCAATGTCTTGCGAAAGCGGTTGTTAGGATGTATCTATCAAATACAAAGAAATCTTCATAAACATAGAAAACATCCCTTTTGAAATGTGTTTTATGTTTTATGAAAATCATCCTAAAAACTTTTAACTTTCTTCACAATTCTTTCAAAGTAATCACACTTAATCTCGCTATATTAAATAAGTAGTTATTCATATAGGGAAGGTTAGGGGAACTGAAAGTATGAAAGTAAATCGTTCGCTTCATTACATTTTTTGGCGTTGGCATTTTTATGCTGGGCTTTTTATTACGCCGCTTCTTATTACATTGTCACTAAGCGGAATTGGGTATTTATTTCGGGAAGAGGTTGAGGATTTCATCTATAAAGATTTATATTTTGGGAAGAGCGCTCAAACGGAATCTATTTCGATGTCTGATTCTATTTCCTTAACAGAGAAAAAATATCCACATTATAGCGTGGCGAAAATTAGTGAGTTTAATGGGGATTATAATACGAGACTTACGATTGCAAATGAGTATACTGGGCAACAAAAATATGTGTATTTAGATAGTAATAATCAAATTGTTGGGGATCAAAACGCAAGTGAAACGTTTGCTAATATAATGAGGGAATTACATAGTTCTCTTTTAGTTGGTGGCACTGTCGTAAACTATACTGTAGAACTCGCGGCATGCTGGACAATCTTTTTAATCGTAACCGGATTGTACATGAGTATACGACAATTCAAAAACACACCATCATCCAATAAGCGAGAAAAAGCAAAAAGACGTCATTCTATTATCGGTATTATATTTACAATTCCTCTCTTTCTGCTAGTCGCATCTGGATTGCCATGGTCAGGATTTATGGGGAACCAAATTTATAAAATCGCATCGTCAAATGAATCACTCGGATATCCAAAATTGTACATGGCTCCACCTGAATCAAAGGTAAAAGAATTGCCGTGGGCAACAAGAAAAGAAGCTCCGCCTGAATCAAATTTAAATGAACCGAAAGCAATTTCTGTCGATGAATTACAAAAAGGAATTGAAATAAAGAAGCCATATGTTATTTCACTACCAGCTGATCCGAAAGGTGTATTCACTGTTTCGAAATCGAGCGGTTCTGGTATTACAGGTATGCATGTTGCACCAAATGAAGAGATAACAGCTTACTTTGACCAATATAGCGGGGAGCTCATTTCAAAAACGGACTATCGTGATTATGGATTACTTGCACAATGGTTCACTTACGGTATCCCGCTTCATGAAGGACATTTATTCGGATGGCCAAATAAAATATTATGCTTACTAACGACATTATCTCTACTACTTCTCATTTATTACGGAATAAAAATGTGGTTAGCAAGAAAGCCGAAAGGAAAATTAGCAGCACCTCCAAAACAAAGAGATAAGAAAAGTATATTCGTTTTCTTTATCATGATGGTAATACTAGGCGCTGTCATGCCTTTATTTGGACTATCTGTTTTAGTTATTTTAGCGATTGAACTTCTTATATATGTATTTTCAAAAATACGATCATAATGAAAAGAAAACCACTCTACATGAGTGGTTTTTTTCATCACTGCGCTGTTTTCTTTCGGTACATCTTCCCGTTCCAATAGAAGAATCGTGAAGTGAGGCCTCCGTACTTTACAATGCGCCGTGCCATTTTGTGCATATTCTTTTGTGCTGATACTTTTTGATCTGATAAATAAATACCAAGTAACCCTCGGCTTATGAGACGATGAAACTTCGCATGAGGCAAATCACCAATGCTCTTCTCTGCTTCTTCTACAAAGTGTTTCATCCGATCTAATATCGCTTGCTCGTTTTCGTAATAACTACAGAAATTCAAATCTCCGCCTATACGGTCTTCTTCTTGATCAATGAAATAATCAAGCAAAATATGAAGTCCTTGTACGTAAGGGAAGTACCCTTGTCTAATTTTCGCAATATCTTCATCATGTAACTCATCATGAAATGCATATGCTACAAGACAGAAAATTCCAAGTGTAGAACCGGCACATGCTGAAAATTCAAACCAACTCATCTCAGGTAAGTTTTCTTTATGTGCTTCAAACCAATTTTTCAAGCGCGGCTCTCTTTCTTCTAATTTCACGTGTTTATGAATTTGCAAATCACAATAATAACAAGCAAGTTCATGAAGAACAGGAGCAATTTTGTCATAGTGCTTCGTTTTCTTTAAAACATCTTGGCATGTTTCAACAAGTTCATCTAAATAACCACCATCATCTTGATCATCACGATAACGATAATAATTACCGCCACCTTCTACTTCAGGTGATAATGCCATTAACATCGATTCATGCAGTGCGGCAAAATCATTTGGATCAAGTGATGTACTGCGATCACATAAATTATCTAAATAGTCGCTGATCGTTTGATACGCTACGATAAAACGAATACATTCTTCTCGGTGTTCATTTGCTAGCAGAGCTAAAATGCCACCGCCCTCACAATGAAACGTTTTATGCTCAATACTTGCGATTGCCTGACTATGAAGCTCATCATTCGGAATATGGTAGGCACGCTCTTTCCACATCGCTAGCTCATGGTGTACAACCGGAAACACATCACGGTATACTTTCGCCATGAGCGTTATGGGATTACTCGGTACGTTCACTTCTTCCTTCATCTCCTCTATTAAATGTACAAATAATGATTTATTTGTTTGTTTTTACTATATTATTGACATGCATTTCAGTAAATGACTGAATATAACTCAAAATTTCATCACGCTCATACTCATTTAATAACTCGTGATAACAATTCGGCCATTCTTTAAAAGCCTTATCACTTATTTTAACATTATCAAACCAAGTGCGGACACGTGTTTTATCTACAAGTTTATCCTCACAAGCTTGCATTAGCAAGAGCGGAACATCTGGAAAATCATCTATTTTTTTATGAGCAATTTCGATAGACTTAATCAATTCACTATACCAACGTACTGATACTTTGCGCAAGAACAAAGAATCATTCTCCATTGCATCTCTCACCTCGTGGTTACGTGTTGACATTTCCACCGTAAGATTCGTTGCAAATTGCAATTTTGGAGCCACAACATTTAATATTTTTGAAGCAAATTGAAGCGGAGCAGAGGGTCCAGTCACTACCCCTAAACAAGGCGAACTCAAAATAATACCCTCTACATCTTCTCTCTTCGTTTCTTGCATCATACGAATGACAATAAGACCACCCATACTATGACCGAATAGAAAAATAGGTAACCTATACTTTCTTGCTTCTTTCACCCATAGTTTAACTTCCTCTATGTATTCATCAAATGAATCAATATGTCCTCTATTTCTTGAAGGCGTTCCATGGGACGGAAGATCCCCCATCACGACGTGGTAGCCGATATGATTCCACATTTCCGCAACGGCTTCGTAACGTCCGTGATATTCCATTGCGCCGTGCACAATAACAATGACAGCCTTTGCTTCCTCCGCTTCATAATTCCACATACGGCTCTCCTCCATTTCACTCTTTCTCATAATTTGATACACTAAAACTAGTCTCTAGGAAAGGAAGACTTTACATGATATATCCTTACAAAGAAAAAAAACCGAAAATTGCGAGTAGTGCTTTTATCGCTGACTATGTTACGATTACAGGCGATGTTTACGTTGGCGAGGAATCAAGTATTTGGTTTAATACAGTCATCCGTGGTGATGTGTCACCAACGATCATTGGAGACCGAGTAAATGTACAAGACCAATGTACACTCCACCAAAGCCCTCAGTATCCTCTTATCTTAGAAGATGATGTTACAGTTGGGCATCAAGTTATTTTACATAGTTGTCATATTAAAAAAGATGCTTTAATTGGAATGGGATCCATTATATTAGATGGTGCTGAAATTGGCGAAGGAGCTTTTATCGGCGCTGGAAGCCTCGTTTCACAAGGAAAGAAAATTCCACCAAACACGTTAGCTTTCGGTCGTCCCGCGAAAGTCATTCGTGAATTAACAGCAGAAGACCGTAAAGATATGGAGCGTATTCGCACGCAATACGTTGAAAAAGGTCAATATTATAAATCATTACAGAAGTAAATTTCCGCTGCCATAAGATTGGCAGCTTTTTTTATATAAAAACTAACTTTTTCTTTACAAAACATTATTACTCCCTCAACAAAATCTTATTAAAATAAAAGCTAATATCTCCATATATATGTAAACGAGGGAGGAGAATTTTCATGAAGGTCAGTGGATTATATAAAATAGAATGTTACATTTTCAAAGGAATTAATCGCTACTTTGATCAAAAAACATTAAATATCTTTTTCAGCAATATTACTCATATCGGTGGCGCGACTTTCTCCATCGCACTCACACTTTTCTTTTTAATTTTTGCAAAAGGTACTTTACATCAGGCAGCAATTGCAACTGCTATTTCTTTAGCAATTAGCCATATTCCTGTACAAATATTAAAAAGATGGTATCCACGAAAACGTCCTTATTTAACAATTCAGGATGCAAAATATCCAGTCCATCCATTAAAAGACCACTCTTTCCCGTCTGGTCATACAACAGCCGTTTTCTCTGTCTTCATTCCATTTATTTGCTATAATCCAAGCTTACTTGCTTTCCTATTACCGTTAGCGTTATGCGTCGGTATTTCACGTATTTATTTAGGCCTTCACTATCCGTCAGATGTATTCGTCGGTATGTGCCTTGGCACTTGTTCTGGCATCATCTCTTTTTATCAATTCATCCCACTTTTCACATAAAGGAGTGATATGATGAGAGTCGCCATTTTTACCGATACTTTTACGCCACAAGTTAACGGGGTTGCGAAAACGTTAGAGCGATTAACACAATATTTTCAGAAAGAACAGATCGCCTATTCTGTTTTCGCCCCTCAGCATACAGCTGAAGATAATTTTGTAGCGAATGTGAATAAGATGAGAAGTATCCCGTTAACAATATTATATCCAGAATGTCGTTTTTCTTTTCCTACTCCGCGTATTAAACGGGAACTACTTTCCTTTAAACCTGACATTATTCACATTGCCACACCTTTCAACATGGGACTTTGTGGATTGTATTATGCAAAAAAGTTAAACATCCCAGTTGTCGGTTCTTATCATACTGATTTCGATGCCTATTTACGTTATTACAAAATCGAATTCCTCTCCAATATGCTTTGGAACTATTTAAAATGGTTTCATAGTCATATGCAAAAAAATTTTGTACCTTCCTTTGAAACATTACATCAATTAAAAAATAAAGGCTTTCAGACCCTCTCTATATGGGGACGTGGTGTAGATTGCACACTCTTTCATCCAGCTTACAATACAGACCTATTCCGAAAAAAATATAATATTACAGCGAAGTATGTCCTTTCCTATGTTGGACGAATTGCTCCTGAAAAAGATATTGATACGCTGCAACACCTTATCGTTAAAACAGCACATACTCGAAACGATATTCATTGGCTCATCGCAGGAGACGGTCCTCTAGCAACAAGTTTACGTGAAGCTGTTCCGAAAACAAATATCACTTTTACTGGCTATTTACAAGGCGGGGATTTAGCTGAAGCATATGCTTGTTCTAACATAATGGTGTTTCCATCAGCTACTGAAACATTCGGAAATGTCGTACTTGAATCACTCGCATGCGGTACACCTGTTATTGGTGCAAATAGTGGCGGGGTTAAAAATATTATTACAGATGGAAAAACGGGAGTTCTTTGTCCGCCTAAAAATGAAGATGCATTTCTATCATCCATTTATTTTTTATTACAAAATGAAGAAAAACTTGAGCAGATGGGAATAGAATCTTCCTCTTTTGCGAAATCAAAGAGCTGGGATGAGGTCTTTCGTGGCTTGCTTAACCAATATGAAGAAGTCCTTCAGCATAACGCATCAGAGTTGCTTGCTTAAATAGAAAAACTCCCTTCAAAAAACGAAGGGAGTTTATTACATGGTCATAAATTTTAGTTTAATAAATGATACATAAGGTTAAGCATTGTTTTATTTCTATATTAATTATATCAAAAATAAACATAACTAAACAGAATTGTAATAAAAACCCATAAAAATTAATATATGGTTATACAGTGTTTTAACTGTATAATGATTTTAAGAATTCCCCTTAAAATCAACTCACTCACATACCTTTATACAGCAATTGTTCCCCAATTCTGTATATCAAAAAAACCTTTCATTCATTTGAAAGGTCTTTTTGAGCCTGCACATATTCTTCTTTCGTATTTACATTTATAAACCAATCCGCATTCGCTTGTACATCTTCTCCAGAAACATACTTCACATTACATTGTGATAAAAGCTGCCCCATACTTCTTTTTTCTTCCTGAAGTAAAGCATAAATCTTTTCTTTCACGCGGTTATGATACGCCGCAAGTAGCGGTTGTTTTCTTCCATTAATAATAGGTACAACCGCATCATATTCATTGTTCGTTTGCTCTAGTAAAATGGTAAACCATTCATGCGAAACATTTGGCGCATCGCAAGGCATAATAGCGTACCAATCTGCTTCTATGTATTCCATTCCTGATACAATGCCGGCCAGCGGTCCATTCCCTTTATAGTGCGGAATGTCTTCTATAACAGGTACTTGTACGAATTGCTCTACTCGCTCTTTTATATCAGTATGGCTAATTACTACAATGTCTTGCAAAGTATTTCCCATCACTTTCACAATATGCTCAACAAAAGTAGTTTCCTTCCAAATTGCTAACGCTTTCGGCTCACCGAATCTACTCGACATACCACCTGCTAATACAATTCCAGCATACTTACTCATTGGCGATGCAGCTCAAATGTAATATGACCTAATTCCGGTAAAATTAATTTATTCATCGCAAGGCGAACCGCTCCGCTAGACCCTGGCATCGAGAAGACTACTTTGCGCCCAATTGTACCACCAATCGCTCTACTTAACATTGCGCTGCTTCCGATATCTTCTAAATAACTAATCATACGGAACAGCTCACCAAATCCAACAATTTCTTTATCTAATAACGCTGATACTGCTTCAATTGTGACATCGCGTTTCGTAATACCAGTACCGCCATTTGTTAATACAACATCTACATCTTCCTTATGATAACCAGCTAACACTGCTTGCTGAATACTTTCTTTATCATCTTTTACAATTTCATAAGAAGTTACTTTATGTCCCGCTTCTTTTAACAATTCATGTAATAGTTGTCCGCTCTTATCTGTTTCTTCCGTACGTGTATCGGAAATCGTCACGATCTTGCAACGCACTTCTTTTGGAGCTTGTTTTTTATGTTCAGTTACACTCATTTTTTATCTTTCCTTTCTTAAAGACTTTTCTTCATTTTATCATACATACCTTTACACAATTATGTATGAAGCCAATCATGCGCCATGATACAATATAAGTATACTAACCCACAAAAAGGAAAGTGCCCTTTCTTATACTCCTAGACTACACATCTTTAGCTACTCTTTATATTTTCTACATAATAGAATTCAATTTTAAAACTTGTACTAAAAAATAAATTGGAGGTCTACATAGTATGGAACTTTATAAAAAATTAACAACAACATTCATCCTCTTATTCATCGCTTCAATCACTGTCGGCTTTTCCTTAAAAGGCGCAATTCCATACGCTACATTAGTAAGCATTATATTCGCGACACTATTTTTACTAAGTAGTGCCTTTTGCGCAGGTAAAGCACGTCAAATGAAAGGTTGATTACATATGTTCCAGAAGAAATCAATCCTTTGTAAATCATGTGAAAAGGAAATACAAAAGGAGGACTTACATTGTTTGAATCAAACCGTATCCAGTTACGAAAGTTTTCCGAAGATGATATTCTAACATATTATAAATGGCATAATGATATAGACGTTATGAGTTCAACTACTCTCACTCTTGATAAATATTCCCTTCAAGACACAGAAAAACTTTGCCAGCAATTTATTCATTCTTCGGACTCTAAGAGCTATATCATTGAAGAAAAATCTACGCATCTTTCAATTGGTATTACTTCTTTAATTCATATTGATTCGTATAACCGAAACGCTGAATGTATTATTGATATTGGTAACAAGGATTACTGGGGGCAAGGTTATGGGAAGGAAGCTTTCACCTTATTATTGGATTATGCATTTTTAGAATTAAATTTACATCGCCTTTCTTTACGAGTATTTTCTTTTAACGATAGAGCAATTAAATTATATAAATCACTCGGTTTTCAACATGAAGGAACTTGTAAAGAAGCTATATTCCGCAATGGCAATTGGCATGACATTGAACTCTTCGCTTTATTCCAACGTAATTATAAATAAAAAAAGCTTTGCGCTCACCGCGCAAAGCTTTTTTTCATATATTATAGACCAGCTTGCTCTTTTAAAGCTGCTGCTTTGTCTGTACGTTCCCATGATAGATCTACATCAGTACGTCCAAAGTGGCCGTAAGCTGCTGTTTGTTTGTAAATTGGGCGACGTAAGTCTAGCATTTTAATAATACCAGCTGGGCGAAGATCGAAGTTGTTACGAACTAGCTCTACTAGTACGTCTTCAGATACTTTACCAGTGCCGAATGTATCAACTGAAATTGATACTGGTTGTGCTACACCGATTGCGTATGCAAGTTGTACTTCTGCTTTTTCAGCAAGACCAGCTGCTACGATGTTTTTCGCAACATAACGAGCTGCATATGCTGCAGAACGGTCAACTTTCGTTGCATCTTTACCAGAGAATGCACCGCCACCGTGGCGAGCGTATCCACCGTAAGTATCAACGATGATTTTACGTCCTGTTAAACCAGCATCACCTTGTGGTCCACCAATTACGAAGCGGCCAGTTGGGTTAATGAAGAATTTCGTTTCTCCATCCATTAATTCTGCTGGTACTACAGCTTTAATTACGTGCTCTTTTAAGTCGCGATCGATTTCTTCCCATGTAACATCTGGGTGATGTTGTGTAGAAATTACGATAGTATCAACACGTACTGGTTTACCATTTTCATCATACTCAACTGTAACTTGCGTTTTTCCATCCGGACGTAAGTATGATAATGTATCATCTTTACGTACTTCAGTTAAACGGCGAGCTAATTTGTGAGCAAGCGAGATTGGAAGTGGCATTAACTCTTGTGTTTCATTACATGCGAAACCAAACATTAAACCTTGGTCTCCTGCACCAATTGCCTCAATCTCAGCGTCAGTCATTTGACCTTCGCGTGCTTCTAGCGCTTGGTCAACACCCATAGCGATGTCAGCAGATTGCTCATCGATAGATGTTAAAACTGCACAAGTTTCTGCATCGAATCCGTATTTTGCGCGTGTGTAACCAATGCCTTGAATTGTTTCACGAACGATTTTTGGAATATCTACGTAAGTAGAAGTCGTAATTTCCCCCGCTACCAATACTAAACCAGTTGTTACAGTTGTTTCACAAGCTACACGTGCATTTGCGTCTTTTGATAAGATCGCATCTAAAATTGAATCAGAAATTTGGTCACAAATTTTATCTGGATGTCCTTCAGTTACAGACTCAGATGTGAACAGATGACGTTTTTTTGTCATGTGGTAAACCTCCCTACAGTAATTGTATATATTGTACGGAACTCATCCTTAATTTGCCACAAACTGCGACATACATTTATTCTCCCACACAAGCATACAGAAAAACCTTTCCTACTTTACATAGAGGAAAGGTTTAATTTGCTACTTGCATACTGCTTTTTGCCCTTCGCTCTTATCGTTCGAGACCTGTAGCCTCGCACAGGTTTTAGCACCTATTCACCTGTATTTACCACTACAAGTGAGGTTGCTGGGCTTCATCGGGCCTGTCCCTCCGCCAGCTCGGGATAAGAGAGTATCCGTCCCAACCTATACTAAAGAAATGATATTCATTTGTCAATTAATATTCACATTTTCCTGAAAGTTTTTCTCAATACGCCTGAAATGAAATATTAATAGGGAAATAATGCATTCACACAAACAAAAAGAAATAAATAGTATACATTATTTATATAATTGTGTTATACTCTTGTTGGGGATTACGAGAAATATTTCATTAAATGAAAAGGATGGTATATAAATATGAGTACTGTGAATGTCCAAATTGGTTTACACGAATTATTGAACGGAAGCAATGCACAGATTCAACTAAGTGTTCCGCAATTAGTGGAAAAAGTATTAATGCGAAATGAAGGGAAATTAACTTCGACTGGTGCCGTTTCTGCTTCAACTGGAAAATATACAGGACGTTCTCCTAAAGATAAATTTATTGTGAAAGAAGCATCGGTTGCTGACAAAATTGCTTGGGGAGCTGTAAACCAACCGATTTCTGAAGAACATTTTAATAAATTATATACTAAAGTTTTAGAATACTTAAAAGAAAAAGAAGAGTTATTCGTCTTCAAAGGATTTGCAGGCGCTGACCGCAATTACCGCCTACCAATTCAAGTTATTAATGAATATGCATGGCACAATTTATTTGTACATCAATTATTCATTCGTCCAACTGAAGAAGAATTAACAACTCATGAGTCAGAGTTCACAATTGTTTCTGCACCGAACTTCAAAGCTGATCCAGCTGTTGACGGTACAAACTCTGAAGCATTCATTATGGTTTCATTCGAAAAACGTATTGTACTAATTGGTGGTACAGAATACGCTGGAGAAATGAAAAAATCAATCTTCTCTATTATGAACTTCTTACTACCTGAACAAGATATTCTTTCTATGCATTGCTCTGCAAACGTAGGTGAAGAAGGCGACGTAGCACTATTCTTCGGTTTATCTGGAACAGGTAAAACAACATTATCTGCTGATCCAAACCGTAAATTAATCGGTGATGATGAGCACGGTTGGTCTGATAACGGTGTATTCAATATTGAAGGCGGTTGCTACGCGAAATGTGTAAACCTTTCTCACGAGAAAGAACCACAAATTTTCGATGCAATCACATTTGGATCTGTTTTAGAAAACGTTATCATTAATGACCAAACACGTATCGCCGACTACAACGATACTACTTTAACAGAAAATACTCGTGCTGCATACCCTATGCATGCGATCGACAATATCGTACTGCCAAGTGTTGCTGGACACCCAAATACAATTATTTTCTTAACTGCTGATGCATCTGGCGTATTGCCTCCAATCAGTAAGTTATCAAAAGAGCAAGCTATGTATCATTTCTTAAGTGGTTACACTAGTAAACTAGCAGGAACAGAGCGCGGCGTTACTTCTCCGCAAGCAACATTCTCAACTTGCTTCGGTTCACCATTCTTACCACTTGATGCATCTCGCTATGCTGAAATGCTTGGTGAAAAAATCGAGAAACACGATGCGAAAGTATTCTTAGTAAACACTGGCTGGACTGGTGGCGAATACGGCGTTGGTAAACGTATGAACTTAGGTTACACTCGTGCAATGATTCAAGCAGCATTAAACGGTGAACTTGCGAAAACTGAAACAGCTAAACATGACATCTTCGGTCTTGAAGTTCCACTTCACGTACCAGGTGTACCTGACGAAGTGTTAATGCCTGAACAAACTTGGGCTGATAAAGCTGCTTACAAAGCAAAAGCAATCGAACTTGCAAATGAATTCAAAGCTAACTTCAAAAAGTTCGACAGCGTATCTGAAGACATTATTAACTTAGGCGGTCCAATCGCTTAAATTAAAACTTTCTGTTGGAATAACCCTTTACTCATATGAATAAGTGTCGTGTAACCGTAAAGTTTCGCGTACTCACCGACAAAACCCAATGCGGCTTAACGGTTACACACACTTACATAAAAAAGAAGCTTACGTGAAAACGTAAGCTTCTTTCTATATCTTATATAAAGTGAAACGCTAATCTCTTCATCTGTGACCTAGATTATAAAATTACAGCTTCGAATATATACATTATATCCCTACTCACTACATCTCTCGGGTTTCACATCGTATGGGGCTAAAAAAGGCCCTGACCGCTTCTATTCGTGACTGGATCATCTATTCCATCTAAAAAGAAGTCTTTTATCTTTTTAGCTCTTTGTTAGTTCTTTCTCATCTTTCATGCTATAGTAACCTAAATTCACAACGATTAAGAAATACCCACCCATAATCCCTACTGCAAACGCCCACATAACCATGTGGTGCTCAATTTCGTACATAATAATAGCACCCAAAATGGCAGCTGCAAAACGGTTAAACATACCAAGTGTCGGTGCTTTCGTCTTCTTTACAATACTATCTCCAAGCTTCTCAATTCTTCTGCCTAAAAGCCAAACGCAATACATACTTACAATAAGCCCAATTCCAGCGCCTAAAAAGTGTGCTGAAAACGGTGTTAACATCCAACCTAGTAACAAAATACCTAGTATATAATACGATTGGATTTTAAATGATCTTAGTGACATACTAATCATGCTGTACCTCTCTTCATTCGTTCTTATCTATCCAACAAAAAATTTCTTTCAAATTCATATTCCTTACATTCATTTCATTCAAATTAAAAACAACATAAACATACTGTTTATGTTGTTTAAATGTTTTTAGAAAATAATATTATACAAGATTTCAAACATCATATTCTCATATTTTGTGACGGTTTTTCAAACTTTTTTCGTCCATTTATGAAAAAAATGATATCAATCTATGAACATACGGATATGATGTAATAAGCACACAAATAAAGGGGGCGTCTAATGATTTATTTTTTAATGGCTCTCATTCACCTCATTATCCCTGCACTTATTGGACTTTCATTGTATTGGTACACGAAAAATCATAGCATTTTTTACGCTGTCCTCGGTGTTCTTCTTCCAGGTATTATTCTTATTACACTCTTCCGTATTCCATTTTTAAACTTAATTCCACTTATTACTGCTATCTTGTTTCTCATCTTCTTACCAAAAATAAAAAAATAGGAAAGCAGATCATAGGTGATCTGTTTTCCTATTTTGATATAGGTTCCCCTGCAATAGAATGAACTTTTACTTTCTCCGATTTCACAAACCATAGACCGACAAAAATGATAATTCCACCGATGATCTGTTGAAACGATACATATTCATTTGCCCAGACAGCTGCAAATAAAACAGCTACAAGCGGCGTTATATACATATATACCATCGTATGTGACGCCCCAATTTTTTGAACACCAACATACCACATTACTAAACCGAATACTGTTACAAAGAAAATAGAATATAGTAAAGCAAATAGTGTCATTCCGTGAGTAATGTGAAATGGCATGACAAACACATGTGGACCACTTAACAATAATAGCGGAATCGCACCCACTAATGCAGACCATGCAGTAACACGTAATGCTGAATATTTTTTAATTAATGGTCCTGCTAAAACAGGATAAAGCCCCCAGCATATTGATGTAATAAGTCCAATTCCATTGCCATAAAAAGAACTAGTAAGTGAATGTCCTGCTACTAAAACTAAGGCTGCACCAACAAAGGCAGTCATAGAACCGATTAACTTTCGAGAAGAAAACTTTTCTTGTTTCAAGAAAATCGCAAATGCAGTTGTAAAAATAGGTGAAATAGAAATGAGTAAAGAGGCATTTGTAGCGGATGTATATTTGACAGTTTCCATAAATAACGTTTGATACAGTACAATACCTACAACGCTAACGATAATTAATCTAGGTATATCCGTTCGCTCCATATAAACCGACTTTTCAATACAAAAGGTAAGGAGTAACAGAAGCGGTGCCGCCGCCATCATACGAAGTGCAGTAAACTCAATTGCTGTAAATTCTAAAAGTCCATACTTCGCAATTGTATAGTTAATCCCCCAAATAATAACAACACTTAAAATTAATAACTCAATTCCCCATCTTCTCATGCGTATCCCCTCCGCAAAGAAGATTATACAGAAAATTCAATCACATGTACATTTCATCATGTGAAAAAATCTTTTTATTATATGAAACGTTTTGGTAAATGAAATTATATCGGCGCAACTCCATTTATATCAGCGATTTTTTCAATATATCGACTTATCGAGAATAATAGCGACTTATAAAATAAAAAAAGTGAATCCAAAATACATTTTGGACTCACCTTTACTATACTCGAACGTGTAATTTCATATTTGGATTATAAAACTGGCTTGGGCTCTTCAACTGAAAAGTTCCTCCACCTTCATGCCAATCAACCGTTAACTTATCGTCCATAAATACAAGCTTTGTACGATCAGCGATAAAATTCATTGTGCTTGATTCAATATCCACATCGCGCTCATCTTTCTCTGCTACAGCTACTAAATCGATGATTCCGCTCATAACACAACCGCAACCTTCATTATCATAAAATAACTTTATATATTTCGCTTCACTTGGAATCGTATCCATAATCTTTTTATATGCTGCTTCTGTTACAGTAACGTACATATGTTAATCTTCATCCTCTCTTCTCTTATCATTAATATATTGTATCACCATTTTTCTTAAAAGTTATATACAGAAAATTAAGACTAATATACAATGTATGTGATAAAGTTTCAGCAATCGAGCTTTTATGAGTAGTTCATGCAGGAGAAAGGATGTTTACTATCTGTGTTCAAACTACAACGATATCCCATGTTATTAGGTGTATTTAGTAGTTTCTTCATTTCTAGCGGAATGCTATTACAGCATGTACTTCCCTATTCTCCTTCTATTAGCTGGATTCTAGGTTTTATTTGTTTCCTATCCGCTTCTTATTTTGCTACGAAGAATACAAACAACTCATAAAGCAAGAATCATCTTAAGGAGGATTATCAAACATGCCAGCCTTAAAAAAAATAGAGCAATCACTCGATCACTTATTCCAAATTGAAAAATACGGAAAAGATAGTGCCTTTAGTCGATTTATCCCAGCCGTATATGATCCTATCAAATTTCCTTGGCAACAATTTTTCGAAGCAAATTTTGTAGATTTATTTAACGGCCTTATGATGCACGGATCTGAAAATGTAAACAAAGTATTTTTAGCTGTATTCCCTACAGATGACGTTCTTGAAACATTCATTTCACAATCCACACCCGGTGATTTACTCTTTATGCATCATCCCCTTGTAATGGAGTGCGGTGATCCGCTTGGAAGATCAGGCCGCGGTTTCTTACCAATTCCTGAAAAATATTTGCAAGGAATAAAAGAAAAACAACTTTCTATATATACATGTCACGTACCAATGGATTTTCATCAAACACATGGAACGAGTATTTCAATTGCAAAAGCATTAAACGCTACTGTAGTGGACGACTTTGCATATGGAGGTCCAGAACAAGAACCAGTTGGCCTTATTTGTGAAATAGATGAAACATCAACAGAAGCACTCCAAAAACATCTAAAACAACTCTTCCAGATTCCTTACACAGACTTCGAAGGTAAACGACATGATTCCATCAAAAAAATCGCAATTATCGCTGGATGTGGCGATGTCGTATCTTTAATGAAGGAAGCAGAAGAAAAAGGTGCTGAAGCATATATTACAGGAGAAATCCATTGCCATATCGATAATGATTACGGCAGACATAAATACTCGCTCATTATGGATTATGTAAAAGAAACGAATATGTCTCTAATTGGTGTGTCACACTCTGCCTCTGAATATTTAGTGAAAGAGACATTGATGTATGATTGGTTTAAAGAGAATTTTGATGTGGATGTTATTTTACTTCCTCAGGAAAAATGGTGGCTCTAACACTACTTAATTCTCCTCCCGCTATCTTTTGAAATCTAGACACAAAAGACGATCTGCCACACAAAATTATAGAATTCATAATATATATATATTAGTTCTATTTTAAAAACTAGATTTTGAAAATATAGAAAGGAGAACATATATGTACCCACGTAATTTTTTTAGTTGCGATGGTAGACGCAACAGCGGCTCTAACGGAAATACTGGACCCACGGGGAACACCGGACCTACGGGGAACACTGGACCCACGGGGAACACTGGACCCACGGGGAACACCGGACCCACGGGGAACACTGGACCCACGGGGAACACCGGACCCACGGGGAACACCGGACCTACGGGGAACACCGGACCTACGGGGAACACCGGACCCACGGGGAACACTGGACCCACGGGGAACACCGGACCTACGGGTAATGCTGGACCCACGGGGAACACCGGACCTACGGGTAATGCTGGACCTTCCGGAGCTGGTTTCCAAAGTACTACCACCTTTAGTCTAGCAGCGGCTCCCAACTATAAAAAAGGACAAGTTGTCACTTATACGGGCAGTGGCTATGTTGTAAAAAAAGATGCACCTCAAGGGTTTCCTAATATATCTCCAGATTATATCGTATTAGTAGAAAGTGGACCTACCGGTAGTACCGGGCCTACCGGCATCACTGGGCCTACGGGGAACACTGGACCTACGGGCATTACTGGACTTACGGGATCTGCCGATAGTGCTTCAGCAAAAAGTATTGTTTTTCAAGGAACAAATGCTGGTTTTCAACGTATAGCGGGTTCTCCTGGAATTGACTCCAATGTTATTCCATATGTCACTGCTGGAGCCGGTAGTATTGTCGGCTTTTCTGCGTCTATAAATATAAATAATTTACCTGCTGCTATTTATACGATTAATATTTGCAGAAATGTCCCAACAAACCTCACAACCCCTTCTTCTAGCTACATCCTATCTACTATTACCTTAACTACTACTGACAAAATTACCGGAACTATGGTATTTTCCATTAAACCAACGGATAGCGGAGCAGGACAAATTCAAGTATTTAATCCTACCCCGGCAGTAGGTCCCGCTACTGTAACTTGGACTAGTATTACAACTGGAAACCCAGTTGCAAGAGGAGATGCTATATCCCTTTATATTACCCCTGGAATTACTGCAAGTGCTGTATATTCTATTTTTCTAATTACCGATATATAGCAATTCATTTCATAAAAAAAGACCCGAAATTCGGGTCAACAAATAGAAATATAAATGAACTACAACAAATAACAGACAAAGCCATTATATATTTTTCATAGTAAAACATCCATTATTTTCTTTTTACACTATCAATATATTATTTTTCGTTATCGTCCTCTTTTTTAGAACGTCTACCTAAGAAGAACACAAGAACATCACTTCCAAATAAGTGATGTTTTTTGTAGTTAATGCAGTGGTAACATAACTTCAACCGTCGTTCCAACCCCAACTTCACTTTCAAAACTTATTTTACCGTTGTGGTCTTTAATAATTTTTTCTGTAACTACTAAACCTAGACCAGTTCCTGTTTCTTTCGTTGTATAAAAGGCTTCATTTAACTTTGGAATTTTATCTTTCGGAATGCCGCATCCCTCATCTTTCACTTGAACGATGATTCCATCTTTTACAGTAACTTTAATCGTAATTGTTCCGCCAACTGACATTGCTTCAATTGCATTTTTGATTAAATTAAAAAAGACCTGTTTTAATCGTTTTTCATCACATGTAATTGATGGTAAGTCTTTACTGTAAATACCTTGTATGTAAACTCCTTGTTTTAAAGCTGGCTTTTCCATAACTCGAATAACATAAGAAATAATTTCTTGTATGTTATGAGTTTCTGATTCTAGTGATTTAGATTTCTCAAATCCACTAAGTTCTGTAGCAATTATATGAATCCGATCTACTTCTTGTTTCATAATATCACTATAAATTTTATCCTCTGGATGCTTGTCTGCTTGTTTATTCACAAGTTTTTTTAAGTTTGCTAAAGGTCTTCTAATCTTATAACCAATAACCGTTGCCATCTTTCCAACAGCTGCTAGTTTTTCTGTCTGTTTTATTTCTTTGTCCATCATCTCAAGCGTACGAACGTAAGACTGAACCCTTAAAAATATAATCCAACATATGATAGTAAATACGCTATATAATGCCATTGGGATTAAAACGAGAGAAGATTGAATAATGATTCCTGTAAGAGCATACTTTCCGATAAGTATCGCTGGAACTAACCAGAAATATCTTTTATTCACAAAGATTGGTGCAAACAAAATAAAAAATCCTTCTACTATATTTCCACCGTCAAATTCTGCATCGCTACCATAATAAATCATAATGTTATGGATACAATCTAATACATTATAGCCAATTAGAATAATATACTTTACCGCAAAAGCATTCTTCCATTTCATAAAGTATATTCCAATGCAAAACAATACCACCATCAAAAAGTAAAGCCATAAACCTAAACCATCTTCAAACTCTCCTACACCTTCTTGCTCTCCACCGATTAACGGTACGATAAATTCATAGGCAAGATCATATACGAAAAATATAATAAAAAATAAACTTAAAAATGCTTTCAGCGCCTTTATTTCTTCATTTTTAAATATATAGCCTTTATTCATATGGTAACTCCTAGCTTTTCTTCCACTTGGATTTCAGTATTTCCACACTTCCTTGGGAGAATGATGTCTATTCTCGTTCCAGTATCTTTTTCACTTGAAATATGCAACTCACCAAGGTGCTCGGCGACAATTCGATTCGCTACCGTCAGTCCCAGACCAATTTTATCTTGTTTCGTTGTATAAAAGGCCTCTGTAACACGGGGTAAGTTTTCTTGCTTAATACCATGACCATTATCGATCACACTGATCATTACATATTCTTTCCCTTTATTTTCTAATTGTAAATGTAATATACCACCTTGTCCCATTGCCTCTAAAGCATTTTTTATCGTATATAAAAAGACTCCTCTTATTTTTCGTTCATCACATTCAACTTCTATTGTTTTTTCTTCCACATTAGAAATAAACTGAATGTTTAATTCATCTATTTTTTCACGAAGACTTGTTATTACTTGTAATACAATTTTTCCTACATCATGTTTCTTATAAATAGAAGGTTTGCATGTAGCAACTTCCATTAACTCACTTATCATATTATTCATATTTTCTATTTCAAAAATCATACGTTTATAAATAGGATCCTCTTCATGCTTCTCTCGTTGTAATTGCGTAAATCCTTTTAATGAAGCAAGTGGATTTTTAATTTCATGTCCAACCGTCGCTGCCATTTTTCCGATTACTGCTAATTTCTGTGATTCACTAGCAATCGCAATACTTTCCTTTACAGCTGAAAGATATTGTAAAAATCGGTTTAAAATGATATACGCAGCTATTAACATAAGTGTATACATAATAAGGAACATAAATGCTTTTACTTCCTCTAATACAAATAAATAAATTAAATATTTTCCTACAATAGAGGAAAGTAAAAACACATAGAATTTTTTATTTAAAAATATAGGTACAAAGAAAATGAGAATAATTTCTATTATATTTGTCGCATCAAACGCCGCCTTATTATAAAAAACATACGAAAATATATTAGCGAGTTCTATCCCTATGTATGCAAATATCCATGCATATTTAACAAGGTTTGCCTTCTCTTTTTTCATTAAATATATATTCACGCACAGTATTGCTACTCCGCAAATAACTTGCCATATTATGTTGTATCCCTTATCCATTATTGATTTATCTTCTAATACGATTGCATAGAAAATTTGATATACAATAACAATGACATATAACACCCATAAAAGGATTTTTGCATTTCTTTCTTCTTCTTTATATGATAGAAAACTTTCTTTCACTTCAACACCCCTTCAAAATAATATCTCGAAGAATACCATTTATTATAATAAATGATTTTCATAGACAAACAAAGATAAATCGAACATTTGAGGAAAATCATGCCAACTATGCAATATCTTCATGCTATATACAAGCATAAAAAACATAAACAATAATACGTATATTATCGGAGGTGTTTTTTATGGATGGCAAAAAAAATAAAAAGACCGAACAACTCCAATCTTTCATGCGTGAAAATGAAGGAAAGGAGATGACAACAAATACAGGTATTAAAATTTCAAACGATGAAAACTCTTTAACTGCCAGTGATCGTTTCAGAACGATTAGACATAGTGCAGGGAACGTCAAATGGACAGTGGGAAGTAAATGATACTTTCTTAACAGGCTCACCACTCTTTTATGATGGATTACTTCTTATCGGCGGAAAGATGGATGATCATTTTCTTAACAACGCAAGTTCATTTGTCGTAGAATCATATAATCACTTTAAGCCGATTGGCTCCTTCCAAAACGGCTCTTCTATTATTCAATCTTTAAATATCGAAGGAAAGCCTGGTGTTTTAATAGAACAAGACTCTACGCGACTAGCAAATGAATTTATTAAAGCTATGACAAAACAACGCTTTTGGGATCGAGTATATTCATAAAATAGGGGGACATTTATGTTTGTTACTGTCGAGAAAGATGTGCATATTTTTGTGCAAGACGTTAACCCTGGTCCAGGTAGTAAGACTGTTTTCTTCGTTCACGGATGGCCTTTAAATCATCAAATGTACCAATATCAACTCAATGTTTTACCTGAGCATGGCTTTCGCTGTATCGCCATGGATATACGAGGGAATGGGCAATCTGATAAGCCATGGACTGGTTACACGTATGATCGATTAGCCGATGATATCGCAATTGTTCTGGAAGCACTTCAAGTAGAGAACGCTACATTAGTCGGTTTCTCAGTTGGTGGTGCTCTTTCTATTCGCTATATGTCTCGCTATAATGGGCGCCGCATTTCTAAGCTCGCATTAATTGACGCTGTCTCCCCCTCTTTCGTTAAAAATCAAGAGTCCCCTTACGGTGTACCGAAAGAACAAGCAGATGCTCTCATTAATCAAATGTATGCTAATTTACCAAAATTTTTAAATGATGTATCTTTATCCTTTTTTAATAGAAACTTAGGGGCTGCAACCCTTGAATGGTTTTCTTATCTCGGTATGCAGTCCGCTTCTTATGCCCTTATAAAAATTTTACAAGCAGCTGCAAATGAAGATGTAACGAAAGATTTAAATAAAATTAACGTCCCAACAAAAATCTTCCACGGCGTTCACGACCAACTAATTCCTTACAAAAGTGCTGAGCTTACGCAACAACGAATTAAAAATTCTCAGTTACATGCTCTTACAAATAGTGGTCATGGTTCACCAATCGATCAAGCGGATGAATTAAATAAAGAACTGATAAAATTTTTACATGCATAACAACTGCAATACAAGAACGAAAGTTAATATAATCGATTTTTCACAAAACATAAAATTCACATATTTCTCACAAATACACAAATAAAACGATTACATTTTCATATATACTAAATGTACAGGTAATACTCCCTAAACCCAGCTTGTCTGGTTACCCCGTTAAATACTATGAAAAAAGAACTTGTATCGTTATACAAGTTCTTTTTGTTTCTTTTATTTAAAGAGGATATCTTTACTATATTGATTTCCGACGAGTAAATCATATTGGAGCATTTTATATTGCTCTAACATTTCTTTTTGTTTCTTTGTTAAATCATTGATTACTTCTCCATTTTTATCAACTTTTAATTCATCTCTAAGTACTGGTATTTCCTTGTAAAGTTCCGATAAAAATTGATAAAATAAGGATTTATTTAATCCTGCATAATCAAAAATAAGATTAGAAAAATGAATTGGGCTTACTAAACCTAAATTATCATTTGGCATATCAAAGTTTGCATACATTAATAGCGGCGTTTGCGCCATCGCTAAACGTTCATTCGATGTTTTTTCATTCGTTATATACTCATTTTCTTTATAAAAAGATTTATTTGTTCCTAATGATGGAAGATGATCTCCAAAGAATACTAATAATGTAGGTCTATCAAAATTATCTAGTTGCTCTATTAAATATTGAAGAGCCTCATCTGAACGTCTTAATCCTTCTGTATACGTCTCTAATTCTCCCTTTGATTCTTCATTTTCTAGACCGCTAATTTCGATTAGGTTTTCACCAAATCGGCCCTCTGTAAATGGAAAATGATTTTGCATCGTAACTGCATGAATAAATGTAGGTTGTTTTTGTTCCTCTAACTCAGCAATTATCTCTTTACTCATCGCTAAATCACTAATATAATCTCCATCAATATCCACATTTTCCATCGTGTCCTCTGCATTAAACTTATCAAATCCTAACACCTTATATACATCGTCACGTTTAAAGAATGTGCGACCAAATGAATGAATTGCACTTGTATAATAACCTTCTTTTTTCAACGCCGTAGGGATTGATGGAATTTCTTTCTTATTTGTAATAACCTGCTGATATGGTATAGAACCTGGCTTTAACAAACTCATTGAATAACTTGTTAATGCCTCAAATTCAACGTTCGCCGTATTTCCCCCAAATGTAGGAGAAATAGTTTGTCCACCAGGAAAGTTTTCTATATAATGATGTAAATTTGGTACAGGATCTTCACTAAAAGAAAGGTTAGTTACTTTCGTCGGATCCCAAAACGATTCACTCATTACAAAAATAATATTCGGTTTCTCTTTTTTCTTTTGGCTCCCTATATTTCCACTATATTGTTTTTTTATATCGTTTGCTATTTGAAGCATATTTTCTTTAGAATAATTTTTTGGTTTTTCCATAACTGTTGTATCTAAATTGCTAATAAACCCAAGTACAAAACCATTTGAAGCATAGTTCTCATTTTGATTCCACAAAACAAAATCTACACCTGATTTTTGAAATACTTTATTCATAAATGTATTCGCAAAATTACCATACGCATATAGAACAAAAATAGACCCTACTACTAATAAGGCTCTTATTCCTAGATGAATCTTTACATTTTGAATATACCTTCTCATATATATCCCTGCTACAATACAAGCTACGATACTTAAGATAATGACAAAAATATAACTCCAACTAAAATAGTCCATCACCATCGGTATAACAGATTGCATATGCGTAATTTGTGTAAAATCAGAAGGATATAACGGATCACCTCTGAAAATAAGCTTCAAATAATTCACAATACATAAAATGACTAACGTACAGCTCGTTAAAACCATACTTAGAAAAACCTTACCTATTAAATTATATACAAGAATATATATTGCATAAATTACTACAAAACTTAATATAAACTGCATATTATAAAAGTAAATCCAATTCATTGCCTCTATGAAACTCATATTAACTTGCATGACAATATAAAATAACGCTACTGTATGAGCTAGCAAAAATAATATAAAATGCTCTCGTAGGGATGCTCTAAGTATAGACATCTCTTTTTTATTGAAATGCGTAATATAAAACGTTATGCCCCATACGAAAATCATCATAACACTTAAAACAAGCTTTTGATTTAAATGATCTTTCATCATGTCTAAATTGAAAACCTTTAAAATCATAAACAGTATAGTTATTACTAATAAAGTCACCATACTACTTATAATGCTAGAAATTAATATATTTCTTTTTGGAAGATGAAAAAGTGTAGAACCATACTTCAATTCATTCCCTCTTTTCTATGTATTAATTTCACCTCGCATCGAAAAAACTATTTGTATTAAAATAACATATATCCTATATTTCGTCTGCAAACTTGCTTCTACTATAAATATATTTCCTTAATACTTCCTTAATCAATAGTTAAATTGTGGCATACAAATTACTCATTCTTGAAAAGCTTAATTTTAGCACTCCACTTTATGATATAATAACTATTTTTTAGAAATCCTTAATGCTATTAAAGATTCCACATGAAAATACGAAAGAATTAATAAACAAGCGTTGTACGTTTTTAACAACTATTACTATAACGAAAAGAACCCGCCACAAGACAGGTTCTTTTCGTTATTTTATGATGAAAGAGAAGATGATTAGCATGTGTATTATATAAAAGGAAGCAGCCATATTTTCCATACGATACATACGAGTACTGTAACTACAAAATCAAAAAAATCTAATCTCGGGCCTTTTTTCATATTCATATGTAGCCACATATGAAACCATTTTATTTTTGTATATTTATGGATGTTTTTCTTTGCAAATCGGTAAATAAGCATTTGCATGATAAAAAATCCGGCCACAAAAATAAATAATAAGATGAGAAATCCAATCACAAAATTCCTCCTATTTTTGTAGCGTTTTTTCTACTATCCGATTTTTCAAAACCCACTCTTCAAACTGGGCACTTCCAAATTCCCAGCTAAGATCGCGAGCATGTACAGAAAAAACGTAATGACCAGCATATTCGTCCATAAATCTCCCTAACTCTACATCGTCTTTCTGAATACCGTATACTCCAAAATTAAAATACACATCCCATACGTCTTCATTCTTTCTCTTATAAGCAATCGATTCCATATCACATTCTGTCCCGAAATAATCAAGATGTAAATGTACGCTATCATCGTATTCGTACTCCATTTTATCACCCCTTATATTTGTACTTCTTTACCACCAAAAAAATTCCTGCTATCTACACTCACATATGGGCGATTACCTACATATCATGCTTGTAGAGTGACTTCTAGGAGGTGTTATATAGTGAAAAAATTAATCGCGATTTTTTGCATCATGTTACTAGCTGTTTTTACTTTTGCTGCTTGTAGTAGTAAAAAAGAAGGTACGAAAGAACAAACTCAAAACATTCGCGTCGGCGAAGTTACCCATTCTCTCTTCTATGCCCCATTATATGTTGGGATTGAAAAAGGATTTTTTAAAGATGAAGGACTAAATATTGACCTACAAACAACAGCTGGTGGCGATAAAACGATGACCGCCCTATTATCTGGCGGAATTGATATTGCTCTCGTCGGTTCTGAAACGTCTATTTACGTTCATCAACAAGGAGCGAAAGACCCTGTCATTAACTTTGCACAGCTTACACAAACAGATGGGACATTTTTAGTTTCACGTAAAAAACTAGACTCTTTTAATTGGAATGACGTAAAAGGTGTTACATTTTTAGGACAGCGTAAAGGCGGCATGCCGCAAATGGTTGGGGAATACGTTTTAAAGAAAAATGGCATTGATCCTCGTAAAGATACGAACTTAATTCAAAATATCGAATTTGCTAATATTGCAAATGCCTTTGCATCTGGTACAGGAGAGTTTGTCCAGCTCTTTGAACCGACTGCAAGCATATTCGAAAAAGAAGGTAAAGGTTATATCGTCGCTTCATTCGGAAATGAATCTGGTACTGTTCCTTATACAACATTCATGGCAAAAGAAAGTTTCTTAAAGAAAGATAAAGCTGCTGCTGAAAAGTTCACACGTGCGCTCTATAAAGCACAGCAATGGGTTGATACACATAGTCCAGAAGAGATTGCTGATGCTGTTTCCCCGCTATTTAAAGACACTTCAAAAGACATTACAGTAAAAGTAATTGAACGGTATAAAAAGCAACATTCTTATGCGACAAATCCACTACTAGATGCGGAAGAATGGAAACAGCTCCAAACGATTATGAAAGACGCTGGTGAATTACAAAAAGAAGTCCCACATGAAGCGCTCGTCAATACAAAAATTGCCGAAAGCGTTATTAAGAAATAGAGGCGAAGTGTATGAGTTTTTTACAAATACGTAACGTTTCTCACTGCTTTTTTGCAAAAGAGAATGCCAAACTTATTCTTGAAGATATGAGCTTACAAGTGGAAGAAGGCGAATTTATTTCTATACTCGGCCCAAGTGGTTGCGGTAAAACAACGCTCCTCTCAATCATTGCTGGGTTACTTGATCCAATTGATGGTATTGTCTTTTTAGATGGTGAACCAATTACAACGAAAACATCATCTATGGGATATATGTTGCAGCAAGATTACTTATTCCCGTGGAAAACGATTGAAGAAAATATTATGCTTGGACTTCATATTCGAAGGATTTATGATGAACAAATGAAAGAACATACTTTAAATCTTTTAAAGCAAGTCGGTCTACATGGGGTAGAAAGACAATATCCTCGTGAACTATCCGGCGGTATGCGTCAACGTGCTGCTCTCGTTCGAACGTTAGCAACTGATCCGAAAATTTTATTACTAGATGAACCATTCTCCGCACTCGATTATCAAACGAAATTAAAACTAGAAGAACTCGTTTTCAACTTACTAAATAAATATAAGAAAACATCACTACTTGTTACTCACGATATTGAAGAGGCGATTGCGATGAGTGATCGTATTTATTTACTTCAAGCGAATCCTGGAAAAATCGCGAAAACCTTTATCGTCCCGGAAAGTATCCGTTCTTTATCACCGTTAGAAGCACGCCATCACTACGATTTCCCAGCCCTCTTTCAAGATATATGGAAGGAGCTGGAACGACTTGGATAATATAAAACAACTACATGAACAATTTCGAAAGAAAGAACGCAGGCGTGCTTGGATTGCTCGCTCACTACAGCTTTTACTACTTATTCTTTTCTTTGCACTATGGGAAATAGCTAGCAAAAAAGAATGGATTGATCCTTTACTCTTTAGCTCTCCTTCGAGTATTTGGGATCTCTTCTTAACGAAATGGATCGACGGTTCACTTTGGGTCCACATATGGACGACATTGCTGGAAACAGGAGTAGGCTTCATTCTCGGAACGGTACTCGGTGCTATTATTGCCACGTTTCTTTGGTGGATGCCACTTCTAGCCCGCGTACTTGATCCTTACCTCGTCGTCCTAAATGCAATGCCAAAAGTTGCACTCGGTCCAATCATCATCGTTATTTTCGGTCCAAACATTTCATCTTCTATCGCAATGGGAGTAATCATTTCCATCATCATTACCATTCTCGTTATTTACAGTGCATTTCAAGAAGTCGATTCTAACTATATAAAAGTGATGGACACATTTGGCGCAAATAAATGGCAATGTTATAAGCAAGTCGTTCTCCCTGCATCCTTTCCAGCAATTATCTCAACGTTAAAAGTAAATGTTGGTTTATCCTGGGTTGGTGTTATTTTCGGAGAACTTCTCGTTTCCAAACAAGGACTTGGCTACTTAATTAGCTACGGATTCCAAGTCTTTAACTTCACACTCGTCTTACTTAGCGTACTACTCACATGTGTTCTTGCAACTCTTATGTATGTATTTGTTGAGGCATTTGAAAAAATTCTAATTGGAAAAAGAAAAAGAAGCTGACTCAAAACAGTGCGCTATAGTCAGCTTCTTTCTTTTACCTTTTATCACACATTTTCGTTTCATTTGTAATGTTTCCATCCGCAACCGTAACTGTATGGAAACAGTCTTTCACACGTACTGTAACGACATTATCTTTTCGATCTATCACATGATAATCATTAAACTTTTCATTCAAAGCACTACGAATTTGCTCCCCTTCAAAAATCGGAAAACCGTGAGACATTACCCAAATGAGACCAGCAACAGCAAGAATCGTTTTCATACGTTTCATTACCTCCTCGAGAGTAAACTTATAGTCCCTACAACACGCGCATTATAATTGTGTCTAAATTGTGACATTTTTATACTAATTCTCTTTTGTGCCTCCAGTTCCTTCTTCTTTTTGATAAAAATACAGAATTTTCAATTTTATCAACATAAGAAAAAACGCAAAGAATTAAAAATTCTTCACGCTTTTCTTTAACGAAACTATATCGAAAGCATAACTCACATTAGTCTCCACTTTGTTGTTCTATCGTTTTCGAAACATCATATAATCCTGACAGCACTTCCGCTCTCATTTTTACAAGCTCAGGGAACTGATAGAAGAAAGCAATTTTCTTATATTTTAACTCTGTTCCTTCTTTCACTTTTTTTGAATCTTGTAAAATGAACGCTGTAAATGTATCTGCGATATCTTCCGTTACATTTGTTGTTCCATATAGCGATACAAAATCATCATGCTTTTCTTTATAAAATTCAATTTGTGCCTCTTCACTTTCTTCTACTTTCTTTTCTGTCCACTCTTGCTCAATTGGTTTCCAAAATTCATTATAAAATTGGTTAATATACGAAGTTTTTCTCGCACATCCATTTTTCACGAACACCGTTTTACATTTATTTCGATACGATGAAATGTCTTTCTCTTCATCAAACGCCTCTAAATACTTTCTATCCACTGGTACTTGTTTATGTCCAATCGTTAATACGTGAGCCGTTTCATGAATTAATGTTTTCATCACTTCATCTATATTCACCCCAGAATCGAGCACGTCTAAACTAAGCAACCAATCTCTCGGGTCATCTATACTTGGCATGACATGGGCAACAACGCCATCATAACCATCCGTTATTAGACCAAATCCTGTTATATTCTCACGATATTTCACTGGGACGAGAGTGCGATACATGTCCCATAAGGTTTCATGATACTCTCTATCTTGTCGCTGACTTAACAAATCATCTTTTGCTACTTCGTCATCTGCAAAAACTTTATTCAATCTCTTACGATCCAATCTCTCAAAATAAGGATCTACAATTTCATCATCATCGATATAATAAGAAGCTAAAAAGAAGTAATTGTCATCCTCTTCTTTTTTCTGTTCCGCCTCTTTCATATTCATACTTTCATACTCTTCTATGTCATAATCCTCTACTTTTTCAAGTTCTGAAAGTTCCTCTATCTTTTTATATACTTTTTGTAATGTTTTATCTCCTATTTGCGTGCACTCTTCTTCTGTTTTACAAATTTCTTTTTCTTTTGTAACCTCGATAGCACTATCGCATCCTGCAACTAAACCGCTTGCTATAATACAACACACTAACTTGCCATACAGTTTCTTCATACAATCCCCCATTATTCCATTCTACAAAATATCATAATCATTTTTTTGCGAATATGCGATAATTAATTATAAAAACTGCAAGGAGGCTTCTCATGATTCGTGCAATCTTATTCGACTTAGATGGAACACTATTAGATCGACGCCAATCTTTAGAACAATTTATTTGTGAGCAATATAATCGCTTCTCCTCACATTTGATGAGTATAGAGAAATCAAAGTATTGTTCTCGATTTCTTGAACTCGATAATAATGGCTATACGTGGAAGGATAAAGTATATGCTACTCTCCTTTCCGAATACAACATTACTACTTTAACGCAAGAGCAACTACTACACGACTATATTACAAACTTCCAACATCATTGTATTCCTTTCAAAAACACGCATGAACTACTTCAACAGTTAAAAAAGCGAAACATTAAAATTGGTATTATCACAAACGGTTTTACTGAATTTCAGATGAGCAACCTTCGAGCACTACATATACATACGTATACAAACACCATTCTCGTTTCAGAAGCTGAAGGAATTAAAAAACCTCACCCTGAAATTTTCGAACGTGCTTTGCAAAGACTAGATGTGAAGGCAGAAGAATGTCTTTATATTGGAGATCATCCAGAAAACGATGTGCTTGGTTCTGAACAAGTAGGGATTCTTGGTGTTTGGAAAAAAGATTCGTTTTGGGGTGATTTTAAGCATTCACGTATCGTAGATGATTTGTTGGAGGTGCTTTCGTTTTTAGAGGTGGAGGTGGAGATAAAAATACAATAATAGTAATTAAATTATATCAACAATTTTCACAATATATTGATTTACCGACAAAAAATAATAAGAGGAGGCAGTTGTTCAAAAACGCCTCCTCTTATTATTCATATACTGTAAACTGCGGTTTACTCGGATGATCTTTTACTAGCGCATCATCTGGAAACTTTGAAACTTTTTGATATACGGCAATGTCGCCGATACACCCTGCTGTTAGTAGAATTCCTAAAAATGAGAGTGGCTCCAGATTCATAGCTAATCCCAATACAATTGGCAAAATTCCAGTTGGTAAAAACGGAAGCATTAACACTTTCTTCATTTGCTTTACTGTAACCGCCTGTTTAGAATGAGCATATGCAACACCTAATTTCCAATTAACGCCCCATTTTAGTTCACTCCACGGAACACCTCCGATATAGCGAAAGCCAATTAAATGTATCGCTTCATGAATACAAACGAGAACAATCATTGCGATAATAAAAAGAAACATCGTTAATAATGTAACTTCGACTTGAACCCCACCTGAAAGAAATATATGCAAATAACCAATTCCAACCGACAAAGCAATTATTATAAAAAATAAAGAAAAGTTTAATTTAACCATCGAAACAGTAACAGTCGTTTCTTTTCTTTTATCCATCTTCCCCCTCCTAAAATGTAAATATATCTTTACAAAATTGTATAATATCCCTAAAATAATGTAAAGATATGTTTACATTTATTCTTACATACAAAAAAAGAAACCGGCTACTTTACTTTGTAAAACAGCCGATTTCTTCTATATGTTTCATCGTACGCGCTAATACGTCATCGCGCATTATAAAGCTAAATTTTCTATTCGTTTTAATGTTGTCAGGAATGTCTTTTAATAAAACAGACCCTTTCGTTTCTTCGTAATGCGTATGTTCTTCTACCGCACTAATTGTTGCAAAATAAATGTTTTTAATGATTATTTTGTCTTTTCCAGATACTTTGTATTGTCCTAAGTAAGTTAAATCAGAAACTATGCCGCCGGTTTCTTCATGAACCTCTCGAACTGCCGCTTCTTCCGGTGTTTCCCCTAGTTCTACTTTACCACCTGGAAATTCAAGACCGCGACGTAAATGATGCGTTAATAACCATTGATCCCCGTACCGGCATACAACCCAAACATGCTTTGGCTCAGGAGAAAATGGATAACGTTCAAACGATAATTGTACAGTGTTGTGGTAATAATCTTTAAATTTGTACATGCCATTACTCCCCTATTGATGGTTACAAGTTTTTCCTACCACAAATTGTAGCATATTCTCGCTTTTCTGCATAATATTATCCAATTACAATCCATTGATTATTCCCATTTGTGCGACTAATTCTTTCGTCTCATGATTTCCTAAATCGTAAATCATTTTATATGCTTTTTGTAGTTGTTCATCATATCGGTCATTATTTGAATCGTGATGATACTCAACAAATGGAACGTGGGAGCGTACAAATGACCCTAAATCTTCTACATATGCTTGATCAAAGTGCTCTCTTAATTCCGTAATTTCCTCATCATTTGCCGAAATCTCAAAATTATACGTATCCGCCGTCTTCACTTGTGAAATTTGACCGTTTCCTATTGATATATAATATGTTTTTTTCGTCTCCATGTAACACCCTTCTTTCATCCTTTTATTTTCTATTGTTTTCATCAATTACAAAATTATGTAAAATAAAGAAAAGGAGGGATTTTATGTTCAAAATATTAATTATCGGTATTATCATCGTCCTAATCATCCTCGTACTCTCCGTCATGACAATTAATAAAGGCTATGCTTATAAACATTCCGTCGATAAACTAGAAGACAATCCTTATACAAAAAAGAATAAGGAGAATTCCTAATATGCTTCGTATACTTCGCATCATAGTAGCACTCACTGTGATCGTTATGTCGGCAATTGGATTATATACAGGTCAAAATAATTCTTTACCTCTTTCACAATTTCTATTAGGGGCTTTAATGTTTCTCATCGCATTTGAACAAATAAAGAAAAGGGAATCAGCAACTGGACTTATTTGTATTATTGCCGGTGCTTTCATTTGGATTGTTCTCATTATTACCTACATAAAATAGAGGAGGTCTTTTATGCTAAAATGGGGACGGATTACTTTATCACTTATTGCCTTATCTATAGCAATCTATGGATTTTTTACTGGTAATAGAGAAATAATCCCTTATATGTTCATCTTTTTAGGAGGTATGGCCCTCACCATAAGTTTAGAGGAAATATTAAAACAGCAAACAGGAGGTAGTGTGCTCGCTCTACTAGCAGGAGCCGCTGCTTTATTTATTGGTTTCACAGAAATATTCTAGTAAATGGTCTAAAGGGGGCTATACGATGCTAACTCTAACTATATTACGGATTTTTTTAGCATTTTTCATGCTTCTCTTACTCACTCTAAGCACTTATGTCCATTTTACCGATAATTTTTCACTTCTCCCATACGTACAATTTATTCTCAGTTGTTCCTTTATTCTTCTAGGAATTAATGAGTATCCCGTATTTTTTCGTTTCTAGTCTCATATTCTTCTTTTTAATATCAAACTCTTTCGCTACATGTAGAATAAAATTTCGATCAATTTAGCATTTATAATTATTTTCTCTCAGTAACTATTTCTTTCTACTTAAGGGGGATTCCATGTTAAAAAACATTCAAATTATAATCGCCACTATCGCTCTTTCTCTCGCCCTATTTAGCTTCTTTGCAAACTTCACTATTCTTTTACCTTACGTGTTTATCCTTTTAAGTATTATGTTTATCCTTTTTGGAATTGATGAAATGAAGAAACGGGAAAAAGCAAAAGCATTTGTTTATTTTCTCGGTTCTGCCTTTGTTTTATATGTTGGAGTATCTAATATATTTTCATAAAAAAGAAGAGTATGTTCGCTCTTAGTACAATAAAAAAACTGCCCTTTCACAGGCAGTTTTCCTTTTTATCCAAACACTTTCTCAAGTTCATCTTTATCTTGGCTTAACCAGAAGTTCATTAAGCGTTGCGCTCCTTCTAAGTCGTGAAGCTTCGCTTGACCACATTGTGTTTCATTTGCAGCTGGAATTTCTGTAATTTGAACCGCATCTTTTAATGTTAGTTCTAATAAATCAATGATTTCTCGTACTGTCGGTGTTCCGCTTACTACAAGATAATATCCTGTTTGGCAGCCCATCGGTGAAATATCGATAATATCAAAATGCGGATAACGATCAATATATTTACGTAAATTAAATGCTAATAAATGCTCTAACGTATGAATAACATCTGGTTTCATTGCTTGTTTATTCGGTTGGCAGAAACGAATATCAAATTTATTTACAATACCGTCACTACCTACATTGTGAACTCCGCAATGTCTTACATAAGGTGCCTTTACAATCGTATGATCTAATTCAAAGCTTTCTACTGATGGCATACAACATCTCTCCCGCTTTTAATTTAATTCCGTTATATCCAATATGATATAACGGAAATGCACATTAGTAAAGTATTATGTACAGTCGTGCTATAATACTTTAAGAATATGCTGAAAAGGAGACCGTTATGAAACAGATTTTTATTGGGATTATACGCTTTTATCAAAAATTCATTTCTCCGATGACACCACCAACATGCCGTTTTTATCCGACTTGTTCTCATTACGGATTAGAGGCGTTTCAAAAACATGGTGCACTCAAAGGTTTTTGGCTTACTTGTAAGCGTATATTAAAATGTCACCCTTTCCACCCGGGAGGATTTGATCCTGTCCCAGATAAAAAGGATGACAAAGTAAATTCTTAATTGTCGTAACCATTCACAACTAAATCTAATTTTCCTGTTTCAGGATCGATAACAAGACCGTGAACAGGTACTTCTTCTGGAAGTAACGGATGGTTGCGAAGTATCGATACGCTATGTTCTACACTTTCTTCTACACTAGAGAACCCTTGTAGGAATCTTTCTAAATCGATTCCAGAATAACGGAGTGTATCTAATTTCTCATTTGTTATACCGCGCTCTTTCATCTTCTCAATTGTACTGCTTGCCTGAATTTTTGCCATACCGCAATCGTGGTGACCAACTACACAAACTTCATCAGCACCAAGTTCATATACAGCAACTAAAATACTACGCATAATACTTCCGAATGGATGTGAGATAACAGCTCCTGCTACCTTAATAATTTTCACATCACCGTTACGCATATTCATTGCTTTTGGTAATAATTCAACAAGACGAGTATCCATACAAGAGATAATTACCATTTTTTTATTCGGGAATTTTCCTGTTTCATACTCTTCGTATTTTTTCTCTTCAACAAATTTCTCATTGTACTGCAAAATCTCTTCTAATGACTTCATAGTAAAGGACCCTCTTTTCTCTCGTTTACACTACATAAATAGTGTACCAAAATATGAAAAACTCAAAAAGGATATCGCTTTATAGTAAAAATAAGATATTTTCAGATAATCGACATAATTCTTTCAAAATATACACACAGCTTTGTAACAAGTTTCACATACTTTAAACGTATTTTCACTATAAACTGATTGTAGATAATGTAAAAAAGGAGTGAATATTTATTATGTCCGACGTTCTGTTACTGAGTCGTTTTCAATTTGCAATTACTATTTTTTATCACTTTTTATTTGTACCTTTGACAATCGGACTTGTTATTTTGGTGGCATGTATGGAAACTCAATACGCCCGCACATTGAATCCAACATACCGCAAAATGGCAAATTTCTGGGGTAAATTATTTACAATTAACTTCGTAATGGGGATTATAACCGGGATTACAATGGAATTCCAATTTGGAACAAACTGGTCTGAGTACTCCAAATATATGGGAGACATTTTCGGATCACCTCTCGCAATCGAAGCACTTGTTGCCTTCTTCTTAGAATCTACTTTCATGGGAATATGGTTATTCGGTAAAGACAAAATTTCACCAAAGTTCCGTGCCTTCTGCATGTGGATGGTTGCACTTGGAACAAATATTTCCGCCCTTTGGATTATTACAGCAAACGGCTTTATGCAAAACCCTGTTGGCTACGTAGTACGTAACGGCCGCGCTGAATTAAATGATTTCTGGGCACTCGTTACGAATCCATACGCTTGGAATATGTTCTTCCATACTGTAGTTGGTTGTTATATTGTTGGTGCTTTCTTCGTTATGGCAATTAGTGCCTATCACTTATTACGTAAAAATGAAGTTGAATTCTTCAAAAAATCATTTAAGTTCGGCTTAATGTTAGGCTTATTCGCCGCAACAATTACACCGTTTATGGGACATCAATCTGGTGTATCAGCAGCTAAATATCAACCCGCAAAAGGAGCTGCGATGGAAGCAGTTTGGGAAACTGGAAAAGGACAAGGCTTCTCAATTGTTCAAATTCCTGATGTAAAAAATGAGAAGAACTTTGAATTCCTTACGATTCCAAAACTCGGAAGCTTCTTCTACACAAATTCATTTGATGGCGAAATTGTTGGTTTAAAAGATATTCCGAAAGATGAACGTCCAAATGTTAACCTCGTGTATTATAGCTTCCGCTTAATGGTTGCACTCGGTATGTTCTTTATGGCATTAACTTGGTATGGCTTCTATTTAAACCGAAAAGGAAAACTAGAAAACTCAAAACGTTATTTAAAAATTACAATATGGTCTGTCTTACTTCCTTATATTGCGATTAACGCAGGATGGATTGTCGCTGAAGTAGGTCGCCAACCATGGACAGTATATAAACTAATGCGTACAGCAGAATCTGTATCGCCTATATCTGTTCCACAAATTTGGTTCTCATTAATTAGTTTAATTTTATTCTACACTTTACTTTTAATCGCAGACGTATACTTAATGCTGAAGTTCGCGAAAAAAGGACCTGCCGCATTAGAAGAACCTGCTACTGAGGGAGGTGTGGCTCATGTCTCATGATATGCTTGCAATCATCTGGTTCGGTTTATGGGGCGTGATTTGGACAGTTTACTTCATTCTTGACGGGTATGCACTTGGTAACGGAATGATTTTTCCTTTCGTTACGAAAGATCGACAAGAACGAAATCAATTACAAGAAGCAATTGGCCCGTTCTGGGGCGGTAATGAAGTATGGTTAATTACAGCTGGTGGCGCAACATTTGCTGCTTTCCCAGTCACATATGCTAATATGTTTAGTTATTTATATACACCGTTATTCTTAGTATTACTTGCACTATTTGCTCGTGCCGCTGGACTGGAATTCATGCATAAAGATGATTCACCAATTTGGCAAAAAACTTGTAAATGGGCATTTGCAATTGGCAGTTTCTTAATCGCCTTTTTATTCGGTGTTACATTTGCTAACTTGTATTACGGACTACAAATCGGAAAAAATGGCTATGAAGGAAATTTACTTAGCTTACTAAACCATTACGGTATATTAGGTGGTCTTTTCTTCACTGCTATATTTGTCGTATCCGGTGCCCTTTGGGTCATGATTAAAACGACTGGTGAAGTATCCGACCGTGCTTATAAAATCGCAAGACCGTTTTCAATGGCAGCTGCTATCATTTTAGCTATTTTCTATGTAGCGACTGCTAATCGAACAAACTTATTCCAAAACTTTACGGAATATCCGGTACTATTCATTCTTCCAGTACTTGCAATGCTAATGAGTGTACTCGCACTAATTATGGTGTACAAACATAAAATTGGCCTTGCATTCACATTCGTTTGCCTAACAATCGCAATGTTTATGACAACTGGCTTTGCAGGTATGTTCCCAAGAATGTTACCATCTCGTATTAACGATGCATACAGTACAACGTTATACAACGCAGCTGGTAGTCAATTAAACTTAAAAATTATGTTCTTCGTTGCAATGGTCATGGTACCAATCGTTATTGGATATCAGCTTTGGAGCTACAGTATATTTAAAAATAAAATTCATAAAGACTCTGCTAAAGGGTATCACTAAGGTAAAAAAGACACTTCATTTGAAGTGTCTTTTTTATACGTATGATTTTCGATAAGATGTTATATTTCTAATCTAACAACTATACTACAGAAGAATCATTAACAGCTCACAGCTAGATTGTATCATAGGGCAACTTCATCATTTTATGCAATTTTACATACTGTACTATAAAGTAAACTGTATCCCCTGATCATTCGCATCATTATCCCATACATCAGCTGTACTAATCCCGCTAAACGTTTGTACTTTCATTCCTGTATTTGATGATCCCGATCCATTATAAGCCTTCGTCTTTTCAATCGGCTGTACGTTATATTTGTCACCTACATTAATTGTTCCATTGCAGTTTTCAATAATAACACCTTCCACAACTGCCGGCATTTTGTCACCCACTTTCATTTCTTTACTTTTATTTTATGAAAATCGCCTAGAAAAATAGCATGTTTCAATAAGGAAAAAGCACTCAATTTGAGTGCTTTTTCTTTAAGCATAAAGACAAGTTTGGAGACAGTTGACTTCTTCAAAATTTTATTAGGGGTAATATTTTGAAAAAGAAAGCCTTTCATATGTAGGTTAACACCACTGGAATATATAGTAAATTGATAATATTTATACGGAAGATTGCTAATGTTTAGTATAGATAGTTTACACTATGCTAACAGTGTAAACTATCTATACTAATAAAAAAAGGTGCCTTCAAAAAAGACACCTTTCAAAAACAGACACTATAAAACAGAATTATTTATTGTTATACGATTGTTAGATACAAAAAGTAGAGGGAAATGTTTGTATGAAATTCTGCTTTATAAAGTCTGTCTACAACTTATATTGTAATCCTCTTCATTTGAAAAAAAATATAATATGCACAATTGCATACAAAAAGAAAAAGCACTCTACTGAGTGCCTTTTCAACCATTTTACTTTTAATATATCGCTTTGAATATATTGTAACATACGTATCTATATATTTTATTGAGAAAATTCAAAATCCTTTTTCTTTCATTTTCACTTATAAAATCATGTAATATAAAAGGTATGTCAAATTCTTATACAAGTTGAGGTGTACTATATTTATGATGTATTTCGGAATTATTCCTCTTATATTATTTATTATTTTTCTTATCTCATATTTAAAAGATCCGCGAAAAATAATAAACGGCTTTTTATTTAATGCCTTTATCTGTTTTTTCCTTCTTTTTTGTGTGATTGTATCATTGAACTCAGATAGTGATGTCCTACGCTACATTATATTTTTACCTTTTTTAGCACTTCTCATTATGCTTCCTTTCGGTATTGTTGCTTTAATGTTTGGGCTATTTCTTAATGCTAGAATTTTAATGAAGCGAGAAGGACGACGGTTCACTAACTGTTTAACACTCCTTGCTGCTTTAGGGATGTTATTCTTTATGTTACTCCCTATTATAAATCCAGCAAGTTTGGTTTCATCGCATTTAGAGCCTATTTTTGCAGCTATTTCTCTTATAAGCATATATTTCTTTATACACTTATCTAACTTCTTAAGCGCATATTTTTTATACCAATTCAACAGACCAAGACGTAATCAAGATTTCATTATCGTTCTCGGTAGCGGCTTAATTAATGATAAAGTACCACCTTTACTTGCAAGCCGAATTAATAAAGCTATCGACTTTTATTGGAAACAAGCTGCTGTTAATACACCACCAACAATTATTTTCTCTGGCGGTCAAGGTCCAGATGAAGGACTTCCTGAGGCAGAAGCAATGCAAAATTACGCTGTTGAAAAAGGCATTCCGATTGAACATACAGTGCAAGAAAATCGCTCTGTAAACACATATCAAAACATGTTGTTCTCTAAAGAAATTATGGATTCTTTAAAGCCTGAAGGTAAATATAAAAGTATTTTTACCACAAATAATTTTCACCTTTTCCGCGCTGGTATATATGCAAGACAAGCTGGTCTTAATAGCCAAGGAATTGGATCAAAGACAGCATTTTATTACTGGCCTAACGCAATGATCCGTGAATATGTTGCGATTGTCGTAATGGGACGTAAGCGCCATATGAAAATATGTGGAACTATTTTAGGCTTCGCTGTATTCGTATCAATACTTAGTTTTATATTTTCTTAATAGCATCCCATCCTTTGAAAGGATGGGATTTCTTATACTTATTTCAAAAATATTTTAAAGATAATATGGTCATAATATTCCCTGCATACATCCATTAAAGGAGAAATTTTTCAAATTAAATGTTAAAATAAAATTTAGGTGTGAATTATGTAACAAACAAGAAACTAGTTTGAAACGAGGAAATTACATGGAGAAAATTATCAAAAACAAGCCCAATAAGCTAAAAATTGCTTCGAAAGCTTTGATGATTATTATTGGGGCATTTATCACAGCGTACGGATTAGAAGCAGTATTAATTCCAAATAACGTATCAGACGGTGGTGTAACTGGTTTAAGTATCGTTAGTTCAAGATTATTTGGATTGCCATTAGGAGCTCTAATCGCAGTTATTAACATTCCTTTCGTTTGGTTAGGATATAAGCAAATCGGTAAAAGCTTTGCGATTTATTCTATTATTGGAATTGCTTCATTAGCAATAGGTACCGTTGTCATGCACGGAATACCAGCTATTATTGAAGGCGATACATTATTAGTTACAGTTGTTGGTGGTATTATCATCGGTTTTGGTATGGGACTAGCATTACGTAACGGTGGGGCATTAGATGGAATCGATATGCTTGCTGTATTGCTTTCTCGTAAGTTACCATTTGGAACGAGTGACCTTATTTTATTCTTAAACATGTTCGTATTTATTTTCGTATCAACCGTATTCGGTCTTCAAGGAGCTATCCTTTCGGCAATTGCTTACTTTATTGCTTCGAAAGTGATTCATATCGTTGAAGTTGGTTTAAGTGGTTCGAAAGCATTTAAAATCATTACAAAAGAGCCTGAATTAATGGTAGAAACAATTCGCGATCGTTTAGGCCGAAGTGCAACATATAACGAAGTATACGGTGGTTATTCAAGAGAGAAGTTTAAAGAAATTTCATGTGTAATTAACCGTTTAGAAGAAAGTAAAATGAAAGAACTTATTAATGAAATCGATCCACACGCCTTTATTACAGTTTATGACGTAGCAGAAGTAAAAGGCGGTAACTTTAAGAAACGTGATATTCATTAATCTTTATGAAAAAAGAGGGTGGTGCCCAATATTGGCACACCCTCTTCTGTTATTGTTGTCAGTTTTTGTCGGTTAGTCGATATATTTCGATAATCGCTGATATATTTTTACTCCCCCCATCTTCCCCCGCTCTTAATCCATACCACGTATTTTTGAAAGGCTGGCACTTCTTGTTGGAAACGAAGCGGAACATACAGAAAAAGAGTACATGTACATAGTATCCATAGAATACCTACTACAAAGTGCAATTTCATCGTTGTGCTAATAAACAAACTTAAGAATAATACGAGGAACATAATTACACTAAATCTTTTATACATAGTCATAATAATCTCCTCCTTATAACTTCATTGTACCAGTTATAAGGAATTAATTTCCATAATAAAAAAAGACCAAAAAGCAAATTTCACTTTTCGGTCTCTACACTATCTTCTCTTCGTAATCTTTCCTGAACCACCGACCCTCGTTTTCGGAGGAGATGTATTCCTTGGCGGCGTTTTAATAGATGATTTCGGCTTCACATCTGATCCGCTCGAACCACCTGGTGTTTTCGTTATTTTCCCTTTGCTTCCAGTAGAAGGCGGAGGCGTGCTGCTTCCTTTTTTCGTAATACTTCCTGTATCTCCTACAGAAGATTTCGAATCTACATTATCGCCACGCTTAATGATAGACCCTTTCCCTTCCTTCGTAATTGGAGGCGGGGTTTTCTTTTCTTCTTTCGTAGGCGGTCTCTCTGGAATAACTGGTTTATGATTTTGTCTGTCATTATATCCGCGATAATCACCGTACGATGATTTTCGTGAACCGAATATATCATTTAATATACTACCCATAATATATCCTTGCAGGAAGGACGGTTGGTAATTTTGACGGACAAACTCTTTATTACTTATTTCAATTAACGTATCAGATGGCTTCTCTTTATCCTTTTGCAGATTATAAATCTTATCAGAATAAACGAGGAACATTTGATTTTCGTCTTCTTTAGATGCTTGCTTCGGTTCTCTTTCATTCATGAGTTCCTTCGCGACTTCAGGAACTGACCGATTGGCGGCCCTATACACGTAAGATTCTTGTTTACCTTCTTTTGCAACAGATTCAAGCGGATAACGGTCTTGAATCGACTTTGTCTGCCCGCCCTGACAACCTGATAAGGCATATCCAGCAACAACAAGTAATGTAACGATAGCAAGTATAGGGATCACGAACGATTTAATCATGGTAAACAATCGGTTTGACATGATTACGCCCCCTTACATTGCTCTTATAATTTGTACATCAGCAGGAATAATTGCTTCTCCCTCATACATCATTGTGCGACCATTTTGCCATTCAATACGTAATAATTTTCGATTATCCGATTGGAACTCCCATACATACTGTTCTTCTGAAGCTGAGAATGGTGTTTTCCCCATCACAACAACACGTCCGTTATATTGCTCTTCCATATGGTACTCTGTATCATCCATCTCAATTGTCGTCGGAATTTCATCAATCGAATCTAAACGACCATCAATTGGTGTATATAATTTGTAATACGTATTTTCACGATCTTCAATTTTTAAATAACGAATATCTTTCCCGTCTTGCAGTGTTAAAACAATTTCTTTACGAGAATGCATACTCGTTTTCCCAATTAATTCATACATGACTAATGAAACTTCAACCATATCGCCAGGAGCTAACGTTAACAAACTTTTCTCTGGTTTCGGCGGTTCTGGGCTTTTCATTATATTTTTAATTCGCTTAAATAAACTCATGAGCTACCCCTCCTTCTCTCTTTATAAACAAGCACCTAAAATAAGTGCACCCACAATATGTAATGATCCGGCCAACATCGCGTGCGCAACACTGCCTTCTTTCGTACCTTCTTCTAAATCTAAACCAGCCATTTTCTTTAACACAAATTCGATAAACATTTCTACCACTAATAAAATAACGAAAGAAACTGCTGATGCAAGAAGTGCTTGCCATAAATCATTTGCTTTCGTTATCGATTGAGATAAAATGTACCCTTGCGCGAATAATTTCATAACGAAACGAGTTGTTACAGCTGTATTCCCATTTTTTATTTCTTTTAAATCATTGTATTTTGTAAAAATCGAATCAACCCACATAATTGCAAATAAAAGTACTGCACTCGCTCCAGTCCATACAAGCATGGCTAATACATTTGTCCATGTCATTGCAAAACCTCCTCTAAATATAAAGTGAAACTTTAATCAGTGGGGAGGTGTTCATTCCCCGCTGATTATTAGTTGAACCAATCGGGCATTTACGGGCAGTAGATCTCCCCCCACCTCTCTGCTTTCACAAAAAGTAGAGGTGGGAGTCTTACTGCCCGTTAATGCGGGGTAATAGAAAACCGACATGAATTTGTTTAGACATGTCGGTTCATTTGTCTTTATTCTATATTATTTCTCATACTGCTTCATAATACGAGCTAATTCATCGTCAACAGCAGAATTTTTGTTTAAGCTTGCGAATTCATCATCTAATGATTTTTCTTTTTTATAAACTTCACCGCTTGCTTCCGCTTCAGCCTCTAATTGAAGAGCTTTCTCTTCCATACGGCTTAAACCAGCTTTTGCTGAATTTGAATCAAATCCAGACATCGCCTGATTAATATTCTTTTGTGCTTTCGCCGCATTTACACGCGCTACAAGTGTTTCACGTTTATTTTTCAGCTCATTTAATTGCTTACGCATTTCTTCTAGCTTTAGGCGCAGGTTATCAGCAGCAGCTTTATTTTGCTCGTAGCTTGCTTTATACTCATTCATTTTTTGCTCTGCATTTTGTTTTTCTTCTAATGCACGACGCGCAAGATCTAAGTTATTAGCTTGAACAGCCATATGAGCCTGCTCTTCACGTTTTTTCACAAGTGCTTCTTGCTCTTCAAATAATATTTTGAATTTCTTCTCAAGTGCGATTTGAGCTGCTACACTTTTCTCAGCCTCTTGTACATCAGCTTGCATATCGCGTAAATATTGATCAGTCATCTTAACTGGATCTTCCGCTTTTTCAATTAACGAATACACATTTGACATTGTTAAATCTCTTAATCGTTTAAATACAGACATCTAAATTCCTCCTATGATATACCTCATATTTCAAATTCACTACTTGGAAAACTGAAAAATCTCCCTTTACAGTAAAGAATATTCATTTTACAGCCTATGTGTTTATTATAACAAAACTAATATGTCCTTACATGTTATTTCCAAAATACATCCATTATAATATGACATTCTATATACAATATTGTATTTCTAATATATTCTCATTATCCCTCTTTGAAATTAACTTACTTTTGTGCAATTTCACTAAATTACATAAGTGTAATGTTACTGTAAGCTAACTCGATAGTTGCATTCCAATATTTCTTATACACTAATACCAGAAGCAACAAGCAAGCTTCTTCACTTGTAAGCAATAATACAAAAATTGTATTTACTATAAAACATATAAAAGGAGAAATCATCATGAAAAAATTAGTAGGAATCGGATTAGCAGCAGCAATTTCATTTGGAGCATTATCAGGTTGTTCTTTATTAGGAGAAAAAGCGAACGGCTTTGTACTGTACGGATCAGAAGAACAAGTTCAGCAAATTACAGATAAAAACAAAAAAGAAGTGAAAGAAAAAGACTTCTATAAAATGAAAATGACAACATTAGATGGTAAAAAAGTTCTTGTAATGGATAAGAAAACTGGTGAAGAACTAGTGAAAAAAGAGTTACTTAGCAAAGTTGATGAAAAAGACAACACGAAACCACTTGATAAATTACCAGCTGTAACAACAGAACAAGGTGTATTATTTGCAAAAGAAAAAGTAGAAAATGCTGCACTTGATGGGGCAAAATTAAAATATGAAGGCAACACAATTATCGGAAGTGGTCGTGCATATACAGATATGTATGCGATTGTCGATGACGCAACTTACAGCAATGTAAAAGGTGATGAAAAATCTGTAGGTGTATTAAAATTTGATAAAGACCCAAGTAAAGAATTCCCTGGTTACAAAGGCGTAGAAGCTTCTCAACTTGTAAAAATTAAAAAGTAAAACAAAAAAGCTTTGCGAAATTGAACTGCACCTCATATTTTAGAGCGTAAATTTACGGCAGATACGCCAAATGAAAAATGGGTAACCGATATTACAGAATTTAAATTATTCGGTGAGAAACTTTATTTATCACCTGTATTAGACTTGTATAATGGTGAAATCATTACCTATACAATTGGCTCTAGACTGACGTATTCACTTGTTTCAGAAATGTTAGAGACAGCATTAGAAGGTTTACCTGAAAATCACCAACTAATGATGCATTCAGATCAAGGGTGGCATTATCAAATGAAACAATACCGTCACGCATTACAAAAAAGAGGTATCGTACAAAGTATGTCTCGTAAAGGCAACTGTTATGACAACGCAGTAATGGAGAATTTCTTTGGAATCATGAAGTCTGAGTTTCTCTACATAAAAGAGTTTGAAAGTGTAGAGCACTTCAAAATAGAATTAGAAAAATATATAGATTATTACAATACAAAACGGATAAAGGCAAAATTAAAAATGAGCCCGGTGCAATACCGGACTCATTTTTATCAAGCTGCCTAATGAAATAACCGTGTCTAACTTTTAGGGGTCACTTCAAATTCGCAAAGCTTTTTTCTATTTATTATGAGCAATTTGCTCCATATCCGGGCTACAAGTTTGCGACTGACATGACTTATTTAAAGAACATGCCGCGCATTTTCCTTTTTTACTTCTCTTTACAAAATTAACTAACGTATATGCTGCATAACCAAAAATGATAGCTCCAATTATAATATTGACCATCATCACAATACATCTCCTTCTAAAATCCGAGTAAGGATCCAACTTGGTATATAATGAGCGTTAATACATAAGCAACTACGAGTGGATAAACGACTGAGAAAATCGTCCACTTCGCTGATCCTGTTTCACGTTTAATAACAGCTACCGTCGCTAAACACGGAACATATAATAAAATAAAGAACATAAATGCATAAGCTGATAATGCTGTATAATGTGCTCCCATTACATTTCCAAGCACATCTTCTTTCACCGCATAAATAATGGCCATTGTAGAAACGACAACTTCCTTCGCTAAAAATCCTGTTAAAAGGGAAGCTGCAGCTTGCCACGTTCCAAAACCAAGCGGTGCAAATAGTGGTGCGATAAATCCACCAATCATTGCTAAGAAACTGTCTCCCATATCAACACCAAACTCCTGATGGCCCTGCATAATTTAATAGCCAAATGACAACAGAACCACCGAAGATAAATGTACCTGCTTTACGAACAAATCCTTTCCCTTTCTCCCACGTACTTAGCCATAACGTTTTCGCTTGCGGCACGCGGTAAGGCGGTAGTTCAATAACGAAAATAGATTTTTCCGCTTTTAAAATGGTAAGAGACATAATCTTTGTAACTAATAACGCAAGGACAATCCCTGCAACATATAGGGAGAACACAACAGTTGCCTGACTATGAGGGAAGAATACTCCCGCAAATAACGCATATACAGGTAAACGTGCCGAACAAGACATAAATGGTGTTACAAGAACTGTAAGTAAACGTTCTTTTTCTTGTTCAATCGTTCTCGCTGCCATAATACCTGGAACATTACATCCAAAACCGATAATCATCGGAATGAACGCTTTTCCGTTTAAACCGAAGAACTCCATAATTCTATCCATAACAACTGCAATTCGCGCCATATATCCTGAGTCTTCTAATAATGAAATGAAAAAGAATAGTGCAAAGATTTGTGGAACGAATACTAATACAGCACCAACACCAGCAATAATACCTTCTGTAACGAGTGCTTGAATAAAATCAGAAGCCCCAACACTTGTAAGTCCAGCTGTCACCCAATCCGTAAGCTGGCCAGCAAAAAACTCATCTAACATATCAGATAACGGTGTCCCAATCCACGTAAACGTAACCTGAAAAATAAAAAACATAACTGCTAAAAAGATTGGAAGTCCTAAAATTTTATGTGTAATTAATCTATCAATTTTTTCTGAAAAAGGAATTTCCCCTTCTTTCTCATGCTTCATAACATTTGTTTTTAACTTTTCAATATACGCTTCACGAGTTTTGTAAATGTGCTCTTCTAACGTACAATCAAGTTTTCCTTCTAAGCGAGATCGAATGGCTATGAGTTCCTTATAAATTGGTAATGCTTTCATTTCTTTTTCTACTACTTCGTTATTACTTAAAAATTGAAGTGCTAACCATCTCGGATGCTCGTAATTCGCTGTCTCTAAAAGAGCAATTACTTCTCCAATTCCTTCATCCATTTGTACACCATATGAAATAAGGAATGGCTTTTTCTCTTTTTTGTCATTTTCTTTAAGAGTCGTAAGCAGTTCTTCACAGCCTTTTCCACTTCTTGCAACAACAGGAACGACTGTTACACCTAATAGCTCTGATAATCGTTTTACATCAATGACAATTCCTCTTTGCTTCGCCACATCAACCATGTTTAAACCAATTGAGACTGGCTTACCAAATTCAAGTAACTGCAACGTTAAATGCATATTTCTTTCAAACTGCGAGGAATCTACGATATTTAACATATGATTAAATTCTTCTGTTAATAGAAAGTTTGTTACAACACCTTCATCACGTGAAACTGGATTTAAATCATACACACCTGGCAAATCAATTAATGTTCCTTGTCTATCTTTTAATTTACCAACCTTCTTTTCTACTGTTACACCGCTCCAGTTTCCTACGTATTCATAAGAACCAGTAAGTGCATTAAATAATGATGTCTTCCCTGTATTCGGATTCCCTAGCAAAGCTACCTTATTCACGCTAATTCCACCTTTATCATTTTCGCATCACAATGACGAATACTAATTAACTGTCCACGACACTCCAATGTACAAGGACCTTTGAACATCGCTTTCTGTTTCAGGCGAAGTTCGCTTCCTTCAGCAAGACCGAAAGCAGCTAGTCTACGCTTTAATAGCTGATCTAAAGACTGAATACTTTTTACTAACACTTTCTCTCCAATTTTAATATCTACTAAGCTCATAACCTTCCCCCTCAGAAGAGAATGATAATTATTTTCAAAAAAATTATACCACACCCAATTTCTCTTGTACTATACCCTTTTGCTTCATATTTATTAACATTTCGCTACAATTCTATTTCAATTATTGTCATACTGTATTCGTTTGCCATTCTCATCCATTTCGCTTACAATAAACAATAACAAATAAAGAATTTCGTTATCACTGGGGGAGCCATGCCGCTGAGAGGGAACACTTCGTTCCGACCCTTCGAACCTGTTAGTTAATGCTAACGCAGGGATTGTGCAAACGTCCGAAATACATACCTCATTTTTATTTACGTATTTCGTATCCTCCTATGATATCTATTCTTTTTTGTACAACTTGGATTTAGGGGGAGACAACATGCGTAACACCAATTTACAAGCGATGATCGAATCTGCTATTCTTGCAGCCTTCGCCATGATTATCGATATTTTACCATTATCACTTAAACTTCCAACAGGCGGTTCTATCTCATTCGCTATGATTCCTATTTTTATTATTGCTTACCGCTGGGGCTTTAAATCAGCTTTCTTAGGCGGTTTAGTTTGGGGACTATTACAAATTGTCGTGGGAGATGCTTATATTTTAACACCTGTTCAAGCATTCATTGAGTACTTCATTGCCTTTGCTTTTATCGGATTTGCTGGCTTATTCTATCGTCCAATTCAAAAAGCACTTTTAACATCCAATGAAAATAGCTTAGAACAATCAAATTTAGGTAACCGTAAAGACAAACCTTCATCAAAACAAAATCAGGGTAAGAAAGTCCTTGCTTATATTATCCTTGCTACATTTATCGGTAGCTTTGCTCGCTATTTCTGCCACTTTATTGCCGGCATTATTTTCTGGGGACAATATGCGCCGAAAGGTCAATCAGCTGTGTTATATTCATTAATCGTAAATGGAAGTACAATGCTTGGTTCTTTTATTTTATGTACCGTTTTACTTATATTTTTATTTATCACTTCACCACGCTTATTCAAGAGCATCAGTGCTTATCAAATGAATACACAAAAAAAGGGCGCTTAATGAGCGCTCTTTTTTCATATCGTAATATCAATTAAAAATACAATAAATGCGCAAAAGAAAATAAATACCATTATACTTAGCCAATTGCTATGCACGGTTCATCGACTCCTTACATAACCTCATTTTCTAAACAAATTATACTGATTAAAAATAAAGATTAGGTAAAGATAATATGAAAATAAATTAAAAAAGCATAGATCATATTGTCTACGCTTTTTTCGGTAAATAGAAATAAAATAATACACCATCTTCTGTATTTTCTACCCCATATTCAGCATCATGTAGTTCTAAAATATTCTTTGAAATAGCAAGCCCAAGCCCCGTCCCACCTTGTGAACGCTGACGAGCTGTATCCACGCGATAAAAACGATCCCAAATTTTATCTAATTGCTCTTCTTCAATATGAGTACCTTTATTTTCAATGCACACTTTTATACGATTCTTCTCATCTATTGTAGAAATAATAATATCCTCTTTATTTGGTGTATATCGTATAGCATTCGTAATGAAGTTCACGATGACTTGTTCAATCCGGCCTTGATTTGCAATCACTTCAAATGAACTTATATTTTTATGAATATGAAGTTCTTTTTTCTCTATTTCCACAGATAGATGTTCACATATACCTTCAATTACTGTATCAATATAAAACGAATCTTTTTTCATTTTATATGTACCAGATTCAAATTTAGCTAACTCAAGCATATCCAAAATTAACGTATCCATTTTGTCTACTTCTCTCTCCATTGCCTGAAAATAATACTCTTTTTTATGTTCAGCTACCCCGTCTTTTAAAATAGAAATACAGCTTTTCATAATACTTAGCGGTGTTTTTAATTCATGTGAAACACCAGAAATGAATTCTTTTCGCGTCTTTTCTAACTTTCTTTCCTTTTCAATATCTTCTTCTAACTGTCCAATATGCGAATGGAGTTTATTTGATAGCACATTAATATTTTTCGATAAATCTCCAATTTCATCTTTCGAAGTAATCGGTATTTTTTCTGTGAAGTCTAAATGCGCTATTTTCTTTGTTGTATCATTTATTTTCAATAATGGCTTTGCAATTTGTTTTGAGTAATAGAACGAAGCTAAAAAAATAAGAACGACTACAAATGCAATGATATAGATATAATAATCTTGCACCATTTGTACAGCTTCATCTACCGGCTGTAAAGAAGCCATCGCATAAATATATGTTACCGATCCGTCTTTTTCTTTTATTGGTTTCATTAATAATTTATATTTTATATCATTCTTTTCGTAGTCCATTGTCTTTGTTGAATACTCTATTTGATTACTCTCTTTTAGTAACACATCCGTTTGAAATTCTTTTATACTATCCAAAAACAAAGTATTTTTATAAATTGGATTTACGGGGCCTTTTACATCTGGAAACTGTACTTTTGTAACAAACCCACCTATATAAGCATCTGGTTCTTGGGCAGCTTGCTCCTGAACAGCCGGCTTCTTTTCCTTACTTACTTGTTCCTCAGCTGCTTTCTTTTTCTCCTCATCTAATTTACTCATTTTCTCCTTAAATGCTTTTTCTAACGGTTTATTAGATCCACTTAAATTCTGCTTAGATAACGAGAAAGAGAATGGAATAAAACTATCTCCTTTTTTCACTCCAGAAAAATAAATTCCTTGGCCTAGAAACTGATCTGATGATTTATTCTCAATCTCTTCTATATTGACGAGATTGCCTAAAGGAATTTTGAATATTTGTTGTCCAAAGCTCTTTTGTTGCCTACGATCTATCGTTACTTCAAAATAAAAATCATCTGCATGTTTTAAATTCCCGTTCTTATCTAATGTCGTAATCCACGTATTATTTTCTCTTAAAAAGTCTTGCTCTAGTTTTTGAATTTCTTCTGCATTTCCTGCATAATTTAAATAATTCTTCTCAAAGGAATTTAAATTTACTTTAATATCTTCCACTTTTCGATTCGCATAATATTGTTTAAAAAATATCGTTTGTCCAATAAATATCGTCGCTAAAATCAACATACATAATGCTGTTGTAAGAGTAAATAATTTTAGTACAATTCCTTTTCTCATATATTCCCCTCAAATTTATAACCAGTTCGTACTACAGTTGTAATGTACTTTGCTTTCTCTCCTAATTTATTTCTTAAATTACGAATATGACTATTCACCGTTCGATCATCACCAGCAAATTCATATCCCCAAATTCTTGAAATGAGTTGCTCTCGCGTTAAAACGATTCCTTGATTTTTCATGAAATACGCTAATATTTCAAATTCTGTATGCGTTAAATTAATATCGGTTCTATCTACCGTAACAGTGCGAGACGGAAAATGAACGTGAATGCCGTGGATTGATAATGTATCATCTTCATTCTCTAAAAGTTGCTTTGTCACTTTTCTGCTTTCTAACAACCTTTTCGCTCTTGCTAATAAAATTGGCGGACTATACGGCTTCGTCACATAATCATCTGCCCCAAGTTCAAAACCAAGTAACGTATCGTCTTCATCTACACGCGCCGTCAGCATAATAATAGGCACCTCGGACGTCTTTCGAATCCTTCGGCAAACAGACCATCCATCGAGTTCTGGCAACATAATATCTAAAATAACTAAATCAACCTCTTCTTCTTCAAATACAACTAAAGCCTCTTTCCCGTCCCTCGCTTCAAACACTACATATTGCTCACTTAAAAAATAATCTTTTAATATTTCACGTAATATGTCTTCATCTTCAACAATTAAAATGTTTTTTGACATAACTTATTTATCCCCCTCTCGCTTTCAGAAACTATAATTTCACTTTGAATAACTAGCAGTTAACTTCGCCTCGATAATATATCTATCTGGTGCATCCCCTATATAATTAAATGGGTAACAAGTTGTCAGTGTTAATATCGGTTCTTCTTTTTTTATAATAACAGTGCGATCATCCGCATGGGTAATCCACGTCTTTTGAATTTCGTATGTGTACGTTTTATTATCATACTCTAAAATAAGAGTATCCTTTTCTTTCAACTCTCCTAAATCTGTAAATACAGTATCTCGATGTCCACTCAGTACAGTATGTCCCCCTCCAGATGGAGTTGTCGTTAAATCGCTAACGAACATACCCACTCCTTTTTTCAAAGTCGTATCATCTGCTCCCCAATATATAGAAAACTTCTTCTTTATTTTCGGTATGTTTAACATCGCTACCTTTTCTCCTTCTTTATGTTCTGTTTGAGAAGAAGGCACTTGAGAAGTTACAGGTGTTTCATGAGAAAGTTGAGTATCTTGTATATTTTTAAGGCTCTTTATTTCTTCTGCAGTTAATTGCCCGGCAGAGCTTCTTCCTTTATACCATTCCACAGCATAATAGGATCCCATGAATAGCCCTATAGCCATCAATATGATACCGATATAATTGAGTAACTTCATTCTTCATTCCTCCATGCCAAAAATGGTAGGAGTAACCTACCATTTTTAATATATGAAATTATCCCATTCTTTATAGGAAAATATTTTATTTACGCTTTAATCTTATTGCGACGATTCAAACCAAATAATGTACCTACCGCTACAAGACATGCACTTAATCCCATCATTACTACATTATTCGATGCTGTATTTGGTAATTTTTCACCTTGTACAACTGGCTTTGCTACTTCTTTTTTAGCTACTTCATTCTTTTGCTCGGCTTTTATCGCTGCTTCTTTTTTGGCCATATCGTTTTTTAACTGTTCTTGCGCTATTCTCTTTTTCTCTTCTTCACTTTTTTTCTCAGCTTTTATTGCTTCTTCTTTTTTAGCCATATCATTTTTTTCTTGTACTTGTGCCGCTTGCTTTTTCTCTACTTCACTTTTTTGCTGTTCCTTAATTGCTTCTTCTTTTTTAGCTTTATCTTGTTGCACTTGCGCTTCTTCCTTTGTTACTGTTCCAGTATCTGCACTCGCTACTGAAGAATATCCTACTGCTAAAAGTGCCATTGCACAAATTGGTAATAGTCTCTTTTTCATCTTAATTCTCTCCTTATATTTTATTCACATCAACTCGCACCGGATGTATTACTAGAATAAGCAAGAGATATAAATATAAGATGCAGATGAAATATATTTCATTTAAAGATTTCATTGTAGAAAAAGAAAAAAACATCGCAATATGTACGATGTTTTTTTGGGTGTGTGTCTCAATTATTTACATGTTACTTTCGCGTGATTTGGAAGTAGAACGGGCCGGAGCGATAACTAATTGTCTCGGCTCAGTTTTCTTGAAGTGATTTTTGACGTTACACTTACGACGTTGAACAACCCACGCTTTAATAGGGTTTGTTAAAATAATCTTTTGCTCTTCGTTAGGGGCCTCTTCTTCAAACCTACAACTCTCGCTCCATTTATTCCATTTCATTGTAAATTTAGAAGAAGAATGATCATCTTCACGATCAAACAAGTGCAAAAAATCCATTTTTCCATCTAGCATTACGGTGTTACTAGTCGCTAAAAAAGAAAAGGTCGTCCAACGTTTCTCCATGCCCTCCTACTCCTTTTTCACATATAGAGTGCCTAAAACTTAATTTACCTAAAATATGCTTGCCTTTTACCTTACACCCATAGTTTATCCAAAATGCTATTATGCAACTATCGATTTGCCTTACAACTACCTTACATTTTTGTAAGAAACAAAAAAACCTTCACTCTATATAATGAAGGTTTCTTACTTTTTATCTATATGATCTCTCATATCATCAAGTCCAGCTTCTTTTAGCTGCGACATCATACCGTGCGAAATTGCTCCTAACACTAAAGTCATTCCAATTAATGAAATACGAATCGCAGGTACATCAATTACGTAAGCCAACAGGCCAAGAACAATTGTTAAAAGTAATGCTTTTATAAATGTTACACTTGTGTACTGTTTCTTCTTCATCATATTCACCCTTTATGGAAGCGTTTTCTTAATATAATTAGTATATCATATCATCAGATGATTTTGTCGTTATCTTTGTAAAAAATTACTATCTCCTTTGACTTTTTCTATTCTATCCTTTACAGTCGAAATGTTCGCAAGTTTTACACTGTAGGAGGATTACAATGAATATTGAAATAAAAGACACTTTAATTTCTGAAGAACAATTACAAGCAAAAGTTAAAGAATTAGCACTTCAAATCGAACGTGACTTTGAAGGAGAAGAAATCGTAGTTATCGCAGTATTAAAAGGTTCATTCGTATTTGCTGCTGATTTAATTCGTCACATCAAAAATGATGTAACAATTGACTTTATTTCTGCATCTAGCTACGGAAATCAAACAGAAACAACAGGAAAAGTGAAACTACTAAAAGATATCGACGTAAACATTACTGGGAAAAACGTAATTGTTGTAGAAGATATTATCGATTCTGGTTTAACACTTCATTTTCTAAAAGACCACTTCTTTATGCATAAACCAAAGGCACTCAAGTTCTGTACATTACTTGATAAGCCAGAACGTCGTAAAGTAGACTTAACAGCTGAGTATGTTGGCTTCCAAATTCCAGACGAATTCATCGTTGGATACGGTATCGACTGTGCGGAAAAATATCGTAACTTACCATTTATCGCTTCAGTTGTAACGGAATAATATAATAAAATAAACTTTCATCAATTACTGGTGGAAGTTTATTTTCTATCACAATTCGTAAAAGACAAAGGGAGAGAAAAAAATGACAAAGACAAAATTTGAAAAAGTACTCCTCATCGTAAATCCGAAAGCTGGACAAGGTGACTTACATACAAATTTAACGAAAATCGTACCACCTCTTGCCGCAGCTTTTCCTGACTTACATATCCTTCATACGAAAAAGCAAGGTGATGCAACAAAATATTGCCAAGAGTTTGCTAGTAAAGTAGATTTAATTATCGTCTTTGGTGGTGACGGCACTGTATTTGAATGCACAAATGGCTTAGCACCTCTTGAAACTAGACCTACACTTGCAATCATTCCAGGCGGAACTTGCAACGACTTCTCTCGCACACTTGGCGTTCCGCAAAACATTGCAGAAGCGGCAAAACTTATTACAGAAGAACATATAAAACCAGTTGACGTTGCAAAAGCAAATGGACAACATTTCTTAAACTTCTGGGGGATTGGTCTCGTATCTGAAGTATCAAACAATATCGATGCAGATGAAAAAGCAAAGCTTGGTAAAATCGGTTACTATTTAAGCACAATTCGAACTGTAAAAAATGCTGAAACATTCCCAGTAAAAATTACTTATGACGGACAAGTATATGAAGACGAAGCTGTCCTTGTCATGGTTGGAAATGGTGAATATCTTGGTGGTATTCCATCCTTTATTCCGAACGTAAAATGTGATGACGGAACACTTGATATTTTCGTAGTCAAATCAACAGGTATTCAAGCATTTAAAGATTACATCGGAAAGAAACTATTCGAGGATTCAAATGAAAATGACATCTTCCACGTAAAAGCAAAATCCATTCATATTGAAACGAAAGAAGAAAAAGAAGTAGATACAGATGGAGAAAGTTCGCTTCATACACCTTGTCACATTGAATTATTACCAGGACACTTTACGATGATTTATAATCCTGCGGTTGTGTAAAGAAAAAAACGAGTGCTAGCACTCGTTTTTTCTCTTCTAATCTAGCTATGTCTTTGAATCATTTCTTGTATTTCTTTAACTCTCTCTAAAGTAATTCCATTTCTTTGTTCGATTGCTAAAGGATGCTCGGTTGGCTCTAATTCAACATACGGTGCCGTTCCAACTTCTCTTATATGTACATTTGTTTTTAAATTTAATGTTTCTGGATAAACTGGCATTTCTACAGATAACCACCCAAAATAAGGATCACTATTTTCTCGGCCTCTCTCATCCCACTTTTCTAATACTTCATCATAACTTTCTTTACTAAGTGATACCCAAACAGTCCATATGAAGTTTTCGTGGTAGTCAATGATAGGAATCTCTAAACAACCTCTAATAAAGTAATGCTCATCGTCCATTACGCAAAGTTCTGATGTTAAATGGAAGCGTTCCTCTCTTTCATGGGGCGCTACCTCGTAATAATAATATGGTGCTTCACTTCCGTAGCATAGAGGTAGTGCAAAACGATGCATTTGTACTTTTTCTCCGGATTTTCTTCTTCTTTTCATTTATTATTCTTTCTCCTATCCTTTTCAGTCACAATCAAACGCTACCCAATTTCTCCAATGCATGTTAGAATCCTTCTTCACAATAATACGTGGATCTTTCTTCTCTATTGCAGCGGCTACTGATTGGAAGAATTCATTTTCACTTACTTTTTCGTCTTCAACATGTTTCCATTCTTCCGTTTCATACGCTAGTTCCCAATTACCTTCTAAACCGAACTCTTCTAAAATCTCTTCTTTACTCCACCATAATAATGTTCTAACTTCTTCATTAGTAGCAAGCATACGCATAAAGTATGTTGGATAATGCTCTGTCGTTTGTACTTCTATTCCATTATTTATATAATCCTCTTCTGTAAATTCATATTCAAAATGCTGCTCACGAATTTTTAAACTGCCGTTATAAATATTCGGCATAAATTCACCTTCATCATTAAATAACTCATAATTGCCATCATTTAATTGTAAAATGCAATCATCACCCATTGAATGAGTAATTCTATCTCCATATACTTGAATATCATTACATACACCTAATGAACCTACACCAACAAGTTGAAACACCATTAACCAATCCTTAGTATCTTTAAAGAAAAGAGAGAATTTCACTTGCGAAATATCCATATATTCATTATCAAAGGCAGGAAATTCATAGTTACTTTGCTTTTTATCTAATAGTTTTAAAATATCTTTTTGCATATGTATCATCTTCACCCCGATATAAACAAAAATATTTTTTTAATTTCACTAGAGTATAACATAACCATACTTACCTGTGACATTCTAATAAAACTACTAAAAAATAGCAGAATGGCTTGTTTGCATACTCTAGTTCTTTTTATGTACAATGAAGGAAAGAAGTACCTTCATATAAGGGAGAGGACAAACTTTGTTCAACCAACAGTTAGTTAATTTACGCATTGATTTTGCATTTAAACAATTGTTTGGTACGAATGGTAGCGAAGATATTCTAATTGCATTTTTAAATGCTATGTTACAAGAGTCTTTAGAGTCGCCCATTGCTTCTCTACAACTAGAAGATCCACATTTACACAGGGAATATGAAGAGGATAAGTTATCTATTTTAGACATTTCAGCGACATTAGACACAGGAACAAAAGTTAATGTAGAAATACAACTCAATAATAATCACGATATGGTTAAACGCAGTTTATATTATTGGGGAAGGCTATACACATCTCAACTACAAAAAGTGATGCCCTACAGTGCACTTCACAAAACCATCACCATAAACTTACTAAACTTCGCAATGTTTTCGGAACACCCAGCCTTCCATACAACGAGCGTATTATGGAATACACAACAAAAAAAAATCCTGAGTGAAGACATAGAAATCCACATTATAGAAATTCCAAAGTTAACTGAACAATGGCATGAAGAAAAAGTAAATCCGTGGAAAGATCCATTTGTTCGTTGGCTTTTATTGCTTTCAGCAAATGAGGATGAGCACTTAACTAAACTATTGGAGGATATTGCTATGAACCAAGACCCTATTTTACAAAAAGCAATAAATAAATGGGAACGTATGAGTCAGGATTCTTCTTTCCGACAAGCCTATGACGCAAGGGAGAAAGTTTTAATGGATGAAGCAGCAAAATTCGCCCATGCAGAGACAGAAGGAATTAAAAAAGGCATTGAAAAAGGTATTGAAAAAGGCATTGAAAAAGGCATTGAAAAAGGCATTGAAAAAGGCATTCAACAGGGGAAAATTCAAATGATTAAAAATATGTATGATCTTGGTATACCACTTGAAACGATTGCTAAGGCAAGTAAATTAAGTTTGCATGAGATTGAACATATTTTAGGACATAAATAGTCATAAAAAAAGAGCTTGAATAGTTTCAAGCTCTTTTTTATCAACTCTCCTCAATATCATCCAATTGAGTCTTATAACATTCATCACACTCTGGCCTCGTAGGAAGAATCCCTCTTTCATCAGGTAATAAAACCCTCAAAACTTCTCGATCCATCTCTACGAAAGACTTCATAATAATGGGATATCCTTCAATAATATTCGTATACTCAATCCCTTGTTCAAACTTTTTTCCGCTCTTTATTTCTTCTATTATGGTACAAAAAACACTATGCGCGACTTCAGGATCCATATTTAATGCTATTTGTAAATCTTGATGATTAAAGTTATCTCTTAGACCATGTGTATGATAATTAGCATGGATGCCATCAATATCTTCTGCTAATATGCTATGCATGTACCATCCATACTCTTGTAGCATATTTTCTTCCCATTCATCTGCATCCTCTTCTAAATCTTCATCAAACAAATTCGGATCATACCACACGTCCTCGTAATCTCCAGCAATTAAAAATCTCCAACCAGGTGGTAACCCTAAATACTTCTTTATTTCAGGTGCCCATTCATCAATATGTTGAACGTGTAAAGGAAGAAAGAAATCTTCTTCTGTCCCCATTTCTTCACCAGCCCAAATGTACCAACCTGTCGTTCCGTTTTCTATAGGCATTCGTAACCCATTAATCGGAGCGATACCATCTTTCACATTTTGCGCTATTCCTAATTTCAAGTCATTCGGAGATTCTACATACTCCGCTTTATATTTATCACATATACTCCTCTGTTCTTTTATGTATTTTTCCATCCTTTTAGCACACTCCCCAATTTTTGAAAGATAGATTTCTTTGCCGAAGCACTCTCTAACTTCCATACCCCACACGGATTATAAAATGGATCCTCTTGTTCATAACGTTTATCTATATAATGAGATAAAAGATACACTGGAGCATCTTCTGTGAAACTAATTGTATCTCCATCTTTCAAATTAGGTTTTTCCAATATATTATGTAGGTTAAAATCATTTAATAAATCTACAGCTACTTCCGGATCTATCCCTCCGTCTAAAACAACGTCTGGTAGATTAAATGCTTGCATTCCACATGAATAGTAACCGTCCTCTTCATCTCCAACTAAAGTTACAAGGTGCGAATACATCGGGAATATTTCCTTATTCTCTGCAAGCTCTTGCCATTCTTCTTTCGAATAAGCCACACCTGCTGTTTCAACTTTTAAAGCAAGTCCCCCTGCATTTAAAAGTTCCATTCCTACATCAATTACTTCTTGTAATCTCTCTTTATCGTCAACTTTGGCAATAACATACACTATATAAGTATGCTTCTCCAACTCCTGAAGCAATTCTTCATCAAAACGCTCACCACCTGCATAGAAGAAAGCCTCTCTCAAAGAAGGGTCTTGTTCATATATATCAATTTCAAAGCCAATCTCTTTCTCCTTATGGTGCATAACATTTCCCGCTAATATATAGTTACTTTTACTCACAACTTCTTGTATTAATTCTGTTCTATCTTTCCATAAACCAGGTACTCCAATAACGATTTGTGTCTCCATCATATGCACTCCAATTCTCATCTATTTTCAATCTATTCTTTCAATCTTCCAAACTAAATTAGCTGGGATATCTTTCTCTAAAAAGGTTAACATCCATACAGTTTTTCCTTTATCATTCATCAGTAGCACTTTATGATTTAACTTCCAAGCCACTTTACTAACATGATGAAACATCTTATACATATCTTCTTCTCTAATAAGCTTTTCCTTTTTGATTAACCGCCTCGTTCTATACTCTCTTATTTCTAAGTACACGTCAGCATAAGCCACTTCATGCTGACATGTTATACTACATACGTATTTTTTATTCGGACTACTCTTTTTTATATATACGAACTCGTTTCTATAATTCAATTCTAGTATCTTATTCTTCACTTTTTCTAACTCTTCTATATCCCAATCATATTTCACAGCTAAACGCTTCATTTCAACATGAACGATTTGAAGGGCTAATTCTTTTTTCTCTCTATCTGATAAATATGGAAAACCCTTCACACTCTCATACTCCACAAAAACATTCATATATTCAGGGAAAATTCTATATTTCTTCTCCCACTCATCGAGTAATGAAATATCATCCACACAATGAATCAAAATCCCTTTCTCATAATCCATTCTTAACTTTGGCATATGTCGACAATATAAAGAAGTAATACTGCTCGTCTCTTTACCAAAAGAGATGTCTTCATCGTAGTTGCTTGTAGATGTTAACTGTAATGCCTCTATGTTTCTGGTATGCTCTTTTACTTTTAGAAAACTCAATTGTATATCTCTTATAACCGGCATTTGCTCTCTCCTCTTCGCAATACAACTATGAAATATCTTTGTTAATACGCCTTAATCAATTTCAAGCCAGCCCATTCCCATAGAAAGAAATAACAGTCCGATTACCAAAAAGAGACCCCAGTTAAAAAATAGAATGGCGCTCCGTGCAATGGATCACTAAATAACTCTATCAAATTTCCAGCTACTACTTTCCATTTCTCTCTCTTTGAATTTTTTTCTTTTAATTCTTTTACAAATCGATAAATACTGAAACTGATTAAAGTGATACCAATTAATAAACATCCTGCTATGATAAGAATTTCCAAATGTAACACTCCATTTAAATACCATTTTCATGCACACCTCATTTTAACTAAAAAAAGCGAAAGAGAACATAATTTTCACTATGCTCTCTTTCGCTTTTCCAAAAACTGTATACCTTATTTTCATTTACTAACAATCCTGAAATAAGAACGAACTGTTAAGCAATAATAACCAATATAAATAACACTATACACCCCGATGCTAATTAGTAACGGAACTGCAATTTCATACGGAATAACTGTCGCTAATCCTTTGAGCGCAAATAAAGTGTGTAATATACCAACTACTAAAGGAATAAAGAAGATAAATCTCATTTGCTTCGCAACGGCTTTTTTCATTTCTTTTTTCGTGACACCGAGTTTTCGAAGAACGATGTAACGTTCACGATCTGCATGTGCTTCTGTTAATTGTTTGAAATAAATAATAGAGCCTGTTGCAAGTAAAAATACAAGTCCTAAGAATATACCACTAAACATCATTAACCCTGACGTTTCAATACCGCTGCGGAATATTGTATAGAAGTCACTGAATTGCTCTCTTCCTTCTGCATCTTCTTCAGATATTACTTTCTTTAATTTCTCCGTTAACACTTTACTATTTCTTTCGTCTTTCACATCAATATTTTTCACAGTATGAGAGCCAATTGTCTTCTTTGCTTGCTCATACACTTCATCCGGAACGACAACTAGAAGTTCATATAAGTTTGTAATGTTTTTTGCTTGTACATCTTTCACTTGTACTGGTGCTACTTCTTCAATTGGGAATGTAGCTTTTCGATTTTTATATACGCCACTATCTCTCTTACCTTCACTGTACATGCCATCAAATGCATACAATTCGTTCTTCTTTAAATCTAAAGTTTCTTCATTTAAATATTTTGCGATTGTATTAAATGATGATTGTGCGATAAGTTCTGTTGTTCTTGATTGTAATGAAGTGCCATCACCGTATTCTCCTACTACTTTTACCGTCTCTAATTCATATTGATGAATGACTTCATTCTGTCCTTCTTTTAAAATCTCATTTACTTTACGATCTAATTCCATATCTTTCTTTTCATAAGAATAACTAACTGGATGATATTTCTTCGCCTGCATATATGTGTTGTAATACATCGTTACAGAAGTTCCAACCGCCGTTAACGTTACTGCGCTTAATACGGCAATTGTTGCTAACGATTTTGCATTTCCTTTAATGCGGTATAGTAACTGAGACGTCGTAACCATTTTCATTCCGTTATAAAATGCGGATTTTTTATTTCGCACTCTTTTTAATACAAAAACGGTAAAGAACATAAATAATAAATACGTTCCAAGTACTGTCGCTAATAAAATGTAAAGTGCAAGGGGCATAAAGTTATCACCGCTCACATTTTTTATAGCCGTTACTGACAAGAAATAACCTGATCCAATTAATAATAAAGAAATGAAAGCCATTATTTTCGAACCTTTTGGCATGACTTCGCCTTCGTTATCTGCACGGAATAGCTCGATTAACTTAAATTGATAAATAACGCGGTATCCTTTAAACGATGTGTATAAAATGATGAGACAAAAAATAACTGTTGTATCTATAACCGCTCCAACTGGTACTTCAAAATGAACATTTACATGTAGCTCTAACATATTTAAAAGTAGCTTTAGGAATCCTTTTGAAAGTAAACTACCTATTACAATTCCGATTACTAACGATGATAAACCCATTAACATGTTTTCATAAAAAAGCATTTTACCTATTTCTTTTTTTCGAATACCAAGTAAAGAATAAACACCTATTTCTTTCTTACGCTTTCGTGTAAAGAAATCATTCGAATATATAATAAATATTGCAACGAAAATAATAAGCATTACACTCGCAAGCTGGAATCCTCGGCCGATGTTATCTCCAGCTTCACTTATTTGTGAATTGTATTGAAGCGCCTTAAACGTAAAATAAATGACGATGCTAAAAATCATGGAAGCAAAGTATATAAAATAATCTTTAAAATTTCGTTTTATATTACGAAGGGCGATGCTAGATAAGCTCATTTGTCGCACCCCCAGAGATTGAAGACATCATATCAATAATTTGTTGGAAGAACTGTTTTCTTGTCATCTCTTTGCGATGTAATTCTTTATATAACTTTCCATCTTTAATAAATACAACTCGTTTACAATAACTTGCCGCAAACGCATCATGCGTTACCATTAAAATCGTTACAAGATCTTTTTCATTTAATGTCTTCATACTTTCTAATAAATCCGTCGCTGACTTCGAATCAAGCGCACCAGTTGGCTCATCTCCAAAAATCATACTTGGATTTGTTACAATCGCTCTTGATGCCGCGCAGCGTTGTTTTTGTCCGCCTGAAGCTTCATACGGATACTGATTTAAAATATGATCTATCCCAAACTTCTTTGCAATCTCCTCAACGCGAGATTCTACTTCTCTCGCCTTCACCTTTGATAAAGCAAGTGGCAATGCAATATTTTCTCGCACTGTTAACGTATCTAATAAGGTTATAATCTTGAAAAATAAATCCTAAATGATTACGGCGAAAAAGTGCCAATTCATCATCATTCATCTTCACAATATCTTTTCCATCAATTAAAATCTCACCTTTTGAAGCCGTATCAATAGTAGAAAGTACATTCAAAAGTGTCGTCTTACCAGAACCAGACGGTCCCATAATACCGACAAACTCTCCTTCTTTCACTTGCAGTTGAATATCTTTCAACGCTTCAAACGTATTCCCGCCTGTATCATATATTTTCGAAATCCCTTTCGCTTCTAACATTGTTTTCATCTATTTGTACCTCCTGTTATAATTCGTGATGTTCTCTTTAAGCAACAGAATTCAGTATAGATACATTTTCTTAACAAATAGTGACGGGGTTTCTTAATATTTTCTTAAAAAGAAAAATCCAAAACCACATAAAGTGATTTTGGATTTAATATAGTTAAAATATTAAATTACATTTCGAACAAAAAGGAGCCGAATTCCCTTTTCTAATTTTCGCATCACATTTTGGGCAATATACATATCGCTCTTCTATCATTTGTCGCTCTATCATATGTAAGGATACTATTCTCATACTGCACATAATCCCAATTAATATAAGGCTAACAATGAGTAGCATACCTCTCGCCCTCCCCCTTTATCATTTTACCATAAAACAACAAACCCGATTCTCTCATCTAGAACCGGGTTTATACTTACAATCCTAACTTCACCTTCGCGCCATCAGGAATTATTTCTTCTTCTATTTGTACCTTATCGTGCACAGACTTTCCTCTCGTAATTACATGCCAGTAGGAACCTTTTTGCAATGTATCCACTCCATCAATTGTTATCTCTTTTTCGTTTCCATCCTTATCATATGTGTTCACTGTGTATGCACGGCCTTTATTTCCACCTAAATCTTTTCCATCGTTATCAATTACCGCATAACGATATTCTAATTTAAGAAACGGATTCATGGAATCTACTGTAGCACTCCCATTTAACAAATATGCCGCTCCTGCTATGATGACAAGTAATGATCCTAAAATAAATCTTTTCATCTATATTCCGCCTTTCATTATGTTTTTCTATAAGACCTTTCTAAGTATAGAGAGCATTTCTTAATAAAAACTCGTGCGGTTTCTTAACTTTTTCTTAATGTCACAGGGCTTTGCATCAGCACTTCGATAAATAAAGCCATATTAATAATAAAAGGAGGCTGCCGCCTCCTTTATTTACTCATCACTGTATTTCTTTTTTGTCTGTAAAAATAAAACACACTCACAATCAATGCAATACTCCCGCCAAAATACAAACCATACTCTATCGCAGCTGCTACAATCCTTTCAATATGTTGTCCAAATAAAGAACCGAGCACAAAATAAACGAGTGTCCAAACAAATCCTGTCGTATAGGAATACAAAGCATATATCCGAAATGACATGTTATTCATCCCAACTAAATACGGTACGATATGTCTTACAACTGGTATGAAATAGCTTGTAACTAACGCGTACTGTCCGTATTTATCAACCATTTCTTGTGATTTCATCAAATACTTCGCTTTTTTCTTTTTCATTAATTTATGGAGTACCTTCGTTCCAAAAACCTTCCCTAATATATATCCTAAAGAAAGCCCTGATACAACACCTAAATATGTTAATACGAATGAAGGAACAACACTTAATATACCTACTGAAGATACGAAACCACCACTCATAACAATCATTTCATCTGGAATTGGCATACCGATAATCCCTAACCATAAACAGAAAAATAAAGCCCAATAACCGTATTGTTCAATATAAGATAATAATTCATGTAATTCCATTATGCATATGCTCTCCTTAGTTCTTTTTTGCAACTAAAGACGTAGGCTGGCGGGAAATTAAGCCATACTTTTTCTAGTGTAATTTCAGGGAAGAAATGCTGTATAAACCCTTTTTTCACAAGTGAATATTGAAATGTAATGAACTCACCATTCTCATGTATCGCTTCCATCGCATTATTTAAAATGCGCTTTGAAACTTCTTCTGGTAAAGAAGTGAAAGGCAACCCTGATAAAACGTAATCAATGCATTCTATATTGTGCTCCCCCATATACTTCTTTATATTTTCAGCTGAACCGTGTACAACAATGACATTCTGCTCATCTTTAAACTTTCTTTTTAATTCTTTGAAAAATACTTCATTAATTTCAATAAGAAGAAATATCGTTTCCTTCTTTTTTCTCTTCATAATCTCTTTCGTAAAAACCCCTGTGCCAGGCCCTAACTCTACAATACATTTCGCTTTATTAAAATCAATTACATCAACCATTTTCTTTGCTAATATTTTTGAACTTGGCGCAATTGCACCAGTATGTTTTGGATGCTTTATAAATTCATGTAAAAATGTAATGAGCTGCATGTAAACCTCTCCTCATTCGTTCGATAGTTTTTAACTTGTGTCTAAGTATAACTATCGTTTCTTAATAAAAATTGAGGAAGTTTCTTAAGATTTTATGAAGAATAAAAAAAACAGCTATCGCGTGTAGCGATAGCTGCCCCTTATTACTTCGCACTCACGATCTTATAATAAGAACGAACCGTTAAGAAGTAATATCCAATATAGATGACACCGTATACTCCAATACTAATGAGAAGCGGAATCATAATTTCAAATGGTAATATATTTGATAAACCTTTTAGTGCAAATAAACTGTGTAAAATACCGATTACTAACGGAATAGCGAAGATAAAGCTTACTTGTTTTGCGATAGCTTTCTTCATTTCTTGCTTCGTTACACCAACTTTATGAAGGACAATGTAACGATCACGGTCAGCACTTGCTTCTGTTAATTGTTTAAAGTAAATGATTGAGCCTGTTGCTAATAGGAATACTAATCCTAAGAATAACCCAATAAACATCATTAAGCCTGTCGTTTCAAGCCCCATTTGGAATCCTGTATAGAAATCGTTAAATGGTTTTAAAACTTCTGATTCTCCAGCTGGCATAATGCTTGCTAATTTTGCTGTTAACTCTTTACTATTTCGCTCACCTTTTACATCAATATTTTTTACAGTACGCGTTTCGTTTACTTGTTTCACTTGCTCATATGTTTTATCAGGAACGATTACAAATAGTTCATTTAAATTTGTAAGGCTTCTATTATTTACACCTTTAATTTTTAATTCTTTTGACTCATTTCCAACAGGGAATACAGCTGTATTTCCTGTATAAAGAGGACCAAAATCAAGTTTCTCAATATATAAGCTATCATATACGAAAGCTTCATTCGCACTCAAATTTACAGGTTCTACATCTAAGTGTTTCACATGTTTATTAAAGCTTGATTGAGAAATAAGCTGGTACTGATTCGTAACATTATAGTGTGCGTTCAGAACTTGATCAGCTCTTTCACCTTTAAATGTTCCTTTCACAGGAATCATTTCAACTTCTGATTCATATGTGACTGGGTGATTATTCTTCTCTCCAGCAAGTATTTCATTTACTTTTTTATCTAATGCTGCATCTTTTTTCTCATAGGAATAACTATACGGCGCAGCAACTTTTGATTGCGTAAATGTGTTGTAATACATCGTAACTGACGTACCAACCGCTGTTAATGTAACTGCACTTAAAATAGCGATTGTCGCCAATGATTTCGCATTTCCTTTAATACGATATAGTAACTGCGATGTCGTTACCATATTCATACCATTATAAAATGCTGACTTATTATTTCTTGCACGTTTCAATACAAATACTGTGAAGAACATGAACAGTAAATAAGTCCCTGCTACTGTCGCTAATAAAATATATAATGCAACGACCATAAAGTCTGCATACATAACTGCTTTCATGTACATTAGCGCTAAAAAATAACCTGAACCGATTAAGAAAACTGAAATTAATGCCATGATGACAGATCCTTTTGGCATTGCTTCTCCTTCACGTTCTGCACGGAAAAGTTCAATTAACTTAAAGCGATAAATTAAACGATATCCTTGAAGTGATGTATATAAAATAATCACAAAGAAAATAATTGCTGTATCAATAATAGCAGCCATCGGTACTTCAAAATGAACATTTAAATTTAATCCCATCATATTTACTAATAACTCAAGGAATAATTTCGAAAGGACACTACCAATCGCAATCCCGATTACTAATGACATTAATCCCATTAACATATTTTCATAAAAGAGCATTTTACCAATTTGTCTTTTACGGATACCTAATAACGAATATAAGCCAACTTCTTTTTTACGTTTACGTGTAAAGAATCCGTTCGAATATATAATGAACACCGCTACGAAAATGATAAGCATCACACTGGAAACTTGGAACGCTCCGCTAATCTTTTTAGAAGCTTCTGCTGCTTTTTCCATTTGTGAATTATATTGCAGTGCTTTAAATGTAAAATAAATAACGATACTAAAAATCATAGATGCGAAATATACAAAGTAGTCTTTAAAGTTCCGCTGTATGTTGCGGAGGGCAATGCTAGATAAGGTCATCAGCCATACCTCCAGAAATAGAAGACATTACGTCAACAATTTTTTGGAAGAACTGTTTACGCGTCGATTCACCGCGGTGCAATTCTTTATATAGTTCACCATCTTTAATGAAAATAACTCGTTTACAATAACTTGCTGCAAATGCATCATGCGTTACCATTAAAATTGTTGAGTTATCATATTCATTTAATGACTTCATACTTTCAAGTAAATCTGTTGCAGATTTAGAATCAAGCGCTCCAGTTGGCTCATCCCCGAAAATCATACTTGGATTCGTAACGATTGCACGTGATGCTGCGCAGCGCTGCTTCTGTCCACCAGATACTTGATATGGGAACTGACTTAAAATATGATCAATGCCAAATTTCTTTGAGATTTCAAGAACGCGGCGATCAATCTCACTCGCTTTCACCTTTGATAACGCAAGTGGTAAAGCAATATTCTCTTTCACTGTTAATGTATCTAATAAGTTATAATCTTGGAAAATGAAGCCTAAATGATCGCGGCGGAATAATGCTAACTTATCATCATTCATTTTCACAATATCTTTTCCATCAATTAAAATTTCACCGTTCGTCGCATTATCAATTGTAGAAAGAACATTTAGTAAAGTCGTCTTACCAGAACCAGAAGGTCCCATAATTCCAACGAACTCACCTTCTTTTACTTGTAAGTTAATACCTTTTAACGCTGCAAATTTATTACCACCCGTGTCATATACTTTTTCAATATTTTTTGCTTCTAATACTGTTTTCATCTCGACATCCCTCATTTCTTCTATTCTCTATTTTCAACTATATACACTCTCTACTCTTGCCACTATCGATGTTTCTTACACAAACATGACAGTTATGTAAGGCACATAAGTAAAGAAATCAAAAAGTTAACGTAATGAATTAAAGTACTTTGTTACTATAACATTGGGATATCATACCATCCATTCATTCTCCTTACAGGAACATTACAATTTTGTAAGGTAAAAAATGCACCTACAAAGTTGTGCACGAAATGTCGGATGGAGCTATTTCGTTCCTGCTATTCTATGTACAGAGGAGGTCATAATATGGATTCACTTAAAAATATGAATGCTGCAATGCGCTATATTGAAGATAACCTTACGAATGAAATTGATTTTAAAGAAGTTGCGAGGCTAGCTCTTTGTTCTGAGTATCACTTTAAAAGAATGTTTTCGTTTTTAGCAGGTATATCACTATCTGATTATATTCGCTGTAGACGTCTTACTCTCGCTGCCTTTGAACTAAAAAACAGCAATGTAAAAGTCATTGATATCGCTATAAAATATGGATACAACTCACCAGATTCATTCGCTCGTGCATTTCAAAACTTGCACGGTATAACACCTTCAGAAGCCCGAAATAGTAGCCATTCTTTGAAGGCTTATTCACCAATGACCTTCCAATTATCCATTCAAGGAGGAAATGAAATGAATTATCGAATTGAAGAAAAAGAGGCATTTCGAATTATAGGTATTACAAAACGAGTACCAATCGTTTTTAATGGTGTAAATGAAGAAATTGCTTCTATGTGGAAAAGTTTAAACCCAGAGTCTATTCAAACATTAAAGTCCCTTTCGAACATTGAACCTACTGGAATTATTAGTGCTTCTACTAATTTTTCTGAAGGAAGAATGGAGGAAAAAGGAGAACTTGATTACTATATTGGAGTAGCCACAACGAAGGATTGTCCAGAGCAATTCGGGCAACTTGAAGTCGCAGCTTCAACATGGGCTATATTTGAAGCTGTCGGTCTATTTCCTGATGCATTACAAAATGTGTGGGGGCGTATTTATTCTGAATGGTTCCCTTCTTCGAACTATGAACTAGCGGAAGGACCGGAAATATTGTGGAATGAACAGAAAGATATATCTTCTCCAAACTTTAAAAGTGAAATTTGGATACCGGTTTTGAAGAAGTGATAAAAAAAACAAAGCTGCTCTTCCCTAAAAGGAAAAGCAGCTTTATTTACATTTTTAGTTCTTTTTTATAAGCAATATATGAATATCCCATCGTTAATCCTACTGCACCAATAATAATTCCAACCATTACGAAAGATTTCCACGCCACTGGTGCAAAAACACTTAAAATCATAATGATCCCCAATGCAACAAACACCTTTCCGCTAAAACGGTGCGTTTTTCTCCACACTTCTTCGTTACTTAATGTCCACGGTGTTTTTATACCTACAAAGTAGTTTGGTTTACATTGTGGTAAATAGTTTCCGATGACTATAAATAAAATACCCACTAATAATTCCGGCACGCGATTAATGAATAAATTGTATCCTAATCCACTTGTAATAATATCTATATTCCCTACAAATAGTAGCAGTAGTATCCCGTTATTCATCATCATAAAAGCTTTAGAAAACTTCTCGTAGTTCGCTTTCTTTGGATCAATCTTTGGTAACACGTTTAGAAAAATATATAAAACAATCATAATTCCAACCATAGAAAGCATTCCATACAATTTAGAAGAATATCCATCTACTTTACCGCCGCTCCAATGCGTTGCAATTGTATCCGGTAAATGTGGCCAAGCAAACGCCCAAGCTAAACAAGTTATAACAATTAATAAGATTGCAAAAAGATGCTTTTTCATTTCCCCTCTTCCCCCTTATTCGTAAATGTAAACACCCAAGTCAATAAATCTTGAAAGACCGTTGTGTTTAAAGAGTACATAACGAATTGCCCTTTCTTTTCATCTTGAATAAGTTCAGCATTTTTAAGTGCATTTAAGTGGTGTGAAATACTTGGTTTTGTCATATTGAAATGTTCAGCAATCTCACCAGCGGTTAGATCGCCTTCTTTTAATAAGTCTAAAATTTTTCTCCTTGTTGGATCTGCTAATGCTTTGAATGCTTGATTCAATGTCTTTCTTCCTTTCGATAATTAGACATTTAGATATTTATCTAAACATTAAACCAATTACTGTTATTTGTCAATTTCATCCAGCGCCCTTTTTACTTTTCTCACTTTTAACCTATACTGTTTACTAGCTTATCTTTCAACATAATGAAAAGACTTGAAACACATGATACACTATAGCTACAATTGTTTTTTTGAGGAGGAATATACATATGTATAAAATTTTAATCGTTGAAGACGATCCAAATATTTCATCATTACTGCAATCTCACATTCAGAAGTACGGTTATGAGGCTGTGGTAGCGGAGAATTTCGATGATATTATGGAATCGTTTAACGCAGTGAAACCACATCTTGTTTTACTTGATGTAAACTTACCGAAATTCGATGGTTTCTACTGGTGCCGTCAAATTCGTCATGAATCTACTTGTCCAATTATTTTCATTTCAGCGCGTGCTGGTGAGATGGAACAAATTATGGCAATTGAAAGCGGTGCGGATGATTACATTACAAAACCATTCCACTACGACGTTGTAATGGCAAAAATTAAAGGACAATTACGCCGTATTTACGGTGATTATGCACCAAATATTTCTGAACGTATCGTTGAAGTTGAAGGTTTAAAACTATTCCCTGAACGTCCAGAAATTCATTTTGGATCTGAACAAGTTCTTTTAACGAAGAAAGAGGCAATTTTAGCAGAAATGTTATTATCTAAATTCCCTCGTACAGCGAGCCGTGAAGATTTATTAGCTGCGCTTTGGGATGACGAAAGTTTCGTTGAGGAAAATACATTAAACGTAAACATTACACGTCTTCGTAAAAAGTTTAATGAGCTTGGCATTGAGAACTCTATTGAAACAGTACGTGGACTTGGATATCGCTTTAACGCAACTTGGAGTGAATAAGCATGAAGCTATTTTTACGTGATCATTTTGCATTTTTTCTACTGTACGTATTAAACTTCGGTATCATTTTCGTTCTTTATGATGCAGTAGACGGATTTCAAAATAATAAATTTTACTTCGTCGTTTTAAGCCTATACTTATTTATTTGTTTCCTCGCTTATCGTTACGTTCGCAATCGTAGAATGTACCATAGATTAAGTGAGCAACCAGAAAAAATGGAAGATGCGTTTATTGAAAGAGCAACTGCTCCGATGCCTCACGGTGTCAATGAACTCGTACGTACGCAGTACCGTTTATTCCAAAAAGAACTACAATCGTATGAAGTAAAACAACAAGAACATCAATTATTCATTAACCATTGGGTACATCAAATGAAGACACCTGTTTCTGTTATGCAGCTTATGGTGCTAGAAATGGAAGACGAGCATTTAATTCCAAAGTTTAAAAAAGAATTAGAGCGTCTAAACCAAGGGCTTGATATGGCTTTATACATGGCTAGGTTAAATAACTTCCATGAAGATTTCCATGTCGAGACGATTTCATTAAAAGATACGGTAACAAAAAATATTAACGGATTAAAAGAACTATTCATTCGTAATGGTGTCTTCCCTGTTTTAGAAGTCCATTCTGATTTAAAAGTTGCTTCTGATGCGAAATGGCTAAAATTTATCATCTATCAGTTAATGACAAATGCTGTTCGTTACTCTGGGGAACGCGGAAAGAAAGTATTCTTATCTGCTTACCAAAACGGAAAAGATATTATTTTAGAAGTTCGCGATGAAGGTGTTGGTATTCCGCAAGAAGATATTCGAAGAGTATTTGAACCATTTTACACTGGGAAAAACGGTCGCGCGTTCGGAGAATCTACTGGTATGGGACTTTATATTGTAAGTAAAATTTGTGATTATTTAGGTCACTCTGTCAAACTAGATTCTGAAGTTGGTAAAGGAACGACGATTAAAATCATCTTCCACAACGCTGCAAATAATCAAGCAGAACATACGGAGAAGGTGACCGAAGCATGATCGTAACATATGCAAGCAAAATGTATGAGAACTCACTCTCATACATTTTTTGCAATACAACTACTTCTATATCTTCTAGCCGGAGGTATAATCTATGACATTTTGGCAATTTGCATTTAAAAACGTCACGCGCAACTCAAGAGCTTATTTTGCTTACTTTGTAAGTAGCTCCTTTTCCATTGCTGTGTTCTTTTCGTTTGCTGTTTACTTATTCCATCCGAAATTACAAAACTTTGACATGACCTCTGAAATTTCAGGATTAATGATATTTTCAGAAGTAGTAATTGTATTTTTCTCTTTCTTCTTTTTACTATATTCCATTGGTACTTTTTTAAAAGTTAGAAAAAAACAATTTGGTATTTTGACCATTTTAGGAATATCGAGAAAACAATTACATCGTCTTATTTTTATGGAGAATATGTTAATCGGGATTTTATCTATCTTTTTCGGCATGCAGTTTGGAGTTGTTTTTTCTCAATTTTTCTTATTAGTAACAGCCAAACTTACCCATGTTCCAGGAATATATTTATACGGGCCTACTAACGCGTTTATTTTAACAACCATTGTTTTCCTTAGTCTTTTTATCATTGTATCTGCATTCACACCAATGCTTATTCGTACAAAAAAAGCAGTACACCTTTTAAAAACAAATGGTGGAAAACAAAAAGAAAGAAAACCATCCATACTTGTTTCATTATTTGGTGCGATTTGTTTATTTGGTGGTTATGCGTTAGCTGGAAATCCTAAATATTTCGTATCAGTAAGCCCGCAAATCGGTGTTATATATATGGTTTCAAGTATTTTCGTTATCCCAACGCTTGTTACAATTGGAACATATTTCTTCTTTTCACAAATTAGTTTCTTACTTATTTATATTTTAAAGAAAAGAAGGAAGTTTTATATGAAACGGATTAATATGCTTTGGATTTCGGATTTAGCGAGCCGTATTCGAACGAATATTAATATGCTGTTTATTGTAGCGATGCTATCTACAATTGCTTTCACAATGATTACGTTTCTATATGGATTCGGGAAATTTATTAAGCTAGAGGTGAATAGAACTTCTCCTTTTCCAATTTCTTATTTTTCTTATGATGCGAACCCTTTTGTTACAGAGCATTTAAATTGGCTTGAGCAACAATTACAAAAAGAGCATTTCCCCTATCAAAAAATAAAAGCTGATATATATGAAACACCACTAAAAGAAGATAAAGATATAGCTATTTATAATGACGTATACGCAATTAAGCAAAGTGACTATAACAAACTTGCAGATTCTTTACGAATGAAACAACTATTTATGGATGATAACGAAGCATATGTGCTAACAGGGACATCTTATAACACCATATTCAACGAATTTGAGCAAAGCTACAAAAGAGATTACATTACACTCTCTAGTACAAATACGAAATTACGAGTGAAAGGCTATGAGCATGTGAATGCAATTCCATCTGGCTTTTCATATCAAACGATAGTTTTGCCTGATGTTATCGTAAATAACTTACCTAGCACCGTAAAGCATATATCAGCATACAATTACAAAATTCAAAACTGGGAACAGACATATGAAATTGCTGATAATTTTATAGAAAAAGTGCAAAAAGATCGAAATAAATCCCAGTATGAAGGACCTCTTATTCGTTCCTTTGAATCAGCAGGATCGTTATACAAAATAACATCAGGCAGTGCTGCATTTTTCCTAATTGGGACCTTTTTAGGAGTTATTTTCTTCATTGGAGCTGGTAGCGTTCTTTACTTTAGAATGTATACGGATTTGACGAACGAACAAGAGAAATATATAACGATTTCTAAAATCGGTGTAACAGATACAGAGATGAAACGATCTGCAACCATTCAACTTAGTATTTTATTTTTCATTCCGTACATTATGGCATCCATTCATACAATGTTTGCAACAAAAATGCTACAAGATGTAATTGGTTTATCTCTGTTCAAAGAGGTTTCAGCCGTTCTTATTATTTTTGGATTCGTTGAAATCGTGTTTTTCATATTCATTCGTTCACTTTATATGCAAAAATTATCACAATACACGAGTGGACAAAATATTTAAAACAAACTTGATGAAAAGAGTATTTCTTATGCTCTTCTCATCTTCACCCTATCAGGAGGTTCAGGTGAATGACATTTTGGCAGTTTGCATTTAAAAACGTGACGCGGAACGCCAGAGCTTATTTCGCCTATTTTGTAAGCAGTGCGTTCTCCATCGCAATCTTTTTCTCATTTGCAGTTTATTTATTTCATCCTAAATTGCATATGACAGACGTGAATTATTCTCTGAACATATTAATGACAATTTCAGAAGTTGTCATTGTGTTCTTTTCATTTTTCTTTTTACTGTATTCAATCGGGACCTTTTTAAAAGTACGAAAAAAACAGTTCGGGATTTTAACAGTACTTGGCATATCTCAAAAACAATTAAAGCGACTCATATTTATAGAAAATATGTTAATTGGTGCTCTTTCTATATTTTTTGGCATTCAACTTGGAGTTGTCTTTTCACAGTTCTTTTTATTAGTTACCGCCAAAATTACACACGTACCTGGTTTATATTTATATCCGCCTACAAGTGCTATCGTTTTAACTATCATCATCTTTCTTGGGCTCTTCATTCTCGTATCATCTTTTACACCGATGCTCATTCGTACGAGAAAAGCCGTACGTCTTTTAAAAGAAGGAACACAACAAAAAGAAAGAAAAGCATCCGTGCTCATCTCTCTATTTGGTGCGACGTGTTTAATATGTGGATATGCGTTAGCCGCAAATCCGTTGTATTTTATGTCGCTAGGTGACATCATTGGGCTTTTATATGCCGGCTCTAGTATATTTGTCATCCCATCACTTATTGCAGCTGGAACATACTTTTTCTTTTCACAAATTAGTTTTTTACTTATTCGTATTTTAAAAATGCGAAGAACGTTTTATATGAAACGAATTAATATGCTTTGGATTTCGGATTTAGCAGCGCGCATTCGGACAAACATTAACATGCTCTTTATTGTAGCGATGCTATCAACACTCGCTTTTACAATGATTACATTCTTATACGGTTTTGGGAAATTTACAAAGTTTGATGCAATTAGACAAAACCCTTTCCCGTTTACGTATTTATCACATACTGAAAATACATTAGCTGATGAACATTTAAACTGGTTAGAGCAGAAATTTAATGAAGAGCATTTTACTTATACGAAATTTAAAACGGATATATATGAAGTATCTTCAGCTGAAGATAACACGCAGCTCTATTACGCAATTAAACAAAGTGACTATAATGTACTTGCTAAAGCATTAAATTTGGAAAAACTCACGGTAAATAAGAATGAATCTTATATTCTTATGAAAGACTTAGATGATCAAGTTATTGGAACACTTCACAATGAAGAAAAGAAAAATACTCTTACACTTACTCAAAACAATTTACAACTACAAGTGAAAGAATATAAAAGTTATAGCCCATTCCCAAACAGCTTAATATACCAATTACTCATACTATCTGATGAAAATGTAGAAGCCTTATCCACAGTTTCCAAACAAATGAGTGTATATAACTTCAAAGTTACAGATTGGGAAAAAGCACATAATATCGGTTCATCGTTTATAACAAAAATCCATAACGATAATGCAGCTATTCAAGCAGAGCACCCACCTTTCCATGCAAGTGAAGCGAGCGATTCTCTATATAAGAAAAAACTAAATGTTGCCTCATTCTTCTTAATTGGTACTTTCTTAGGTGTTATTTTCTTTATCGGTGCTGGTAGTGTTCTTTACTTCCGAATGTATACAGATTTAACAAATGAGCAAGAAAAATATATAACGATTACGAAAATTGGCTTAACTGAGACTGAAATGAAACGTTCAGCGACAATTCAGCTTGCGATTCTTTTCTTCGTGCCTTACATTATGGCATCAATCCATACGATGTTTGCGACAAAGATGCTACAAGAAATATTACATCTCTCGTTCTTCGCTGAAATTACAGTCGTACTTATGATTTTTGGAACAGTTGAAATTTTATTTTTCCTTTTAATTCGTTCCTTTTATATGCAAAAATTATCACAACACATTAAGTTTTAAAAAGTAGAAAGGTGATTACTATGGAAGAAGTATTACACATAAAAAACGTCTCAAAAGTATATGAGGGAAAAGTCCCTCATACTGCTTTAAAAAATATAAATTTACACGTGGATAAAGGTGAATTCGTTGCCATTATGGGACCATCTGGTAGCGGGAAATCTACATTTTTAAACGTTATCTCTACAATCGATTCTCCGACTTCTGGTGATGTCGTGATTAACGGAAAAAAACCGCACACATTTCGTAGAGAGAAGTTAGCTATTTTCCGCCGCCAAGAGTTAGGATTTGTTTTCCAAAACTTTAACCTACTAGATACACTAACAATCGGTGAAAATATCGTACTACCTTTAACATTAGATAATGTTCCATTAAAAGAAATGGATGAAAAGCTTGATAACATTTCAAAAAAGCTTGGAATTGATCATATTTTGGACAAGCGTATTTTTGAAGTTTCCGGGGGACAAGCACAGCGTACCGCAGTAGCACGTGCTGTCATTCATCATCCTTCACTTCTACTTGCCGATGAACCGACAGGAAACTTAGATTCAAAAGCGGCAATTGACGTAATGGAGCTATTTACGAAATTAAATAAAGAAGAAGATGCAACGATTTTAATGGTTACCCATGATCCGTTTGCAGCAAGTTATTGTAACCGTGTTATTTTCATTAAAGATGGAGAGCTTTACAATGAACTACACCGCGGATTGTACCGTGAGAAATTTTATCAAGAAATATTAGATGTTTTAGCATTATTAGGAGGAAGACGTGGATGACATTTTGGCAATTCGCATTTAAAAATGTCTCACGTAATTCGAAAGCATATTTCGCCTACTTTGTAAGTAGTGCGTTTTCTATCATGGTTTTCTTTTCATTTACTGTATACGCGTATCACCCGCGGTTACAAAGTGTACAAAGTTTCCAAGAACGTGATCCTCTAATGAACTTAGCTAGTACAGCACAGCTTGTGATTGTTATGTTCTCGTTCTTCTTTCTCTTATATTCAATTGGAACATTTTTAAATGTACGGAAGCAGCAATTCGGGATACTCACCATTCTCGGTATCTCACAGAGACAATTAAAGAGACTGTTATTTACTGAAAATATGATAATCGGGATATTGTCTATCTTTATCGGCATTCAAGGTGGACTTGTATTTTCTAACTTTTTCTTATTAGTCACTTCGAAATTAACAAACGCGAAAGGTCTCTATTTATATTGGCCAACAGAAGCGATTATCGTTACAACCGTAACGTTTATTATCTTATTTTTAATCGTTTCTACATTTACACCAATGTTTATTCGTACTCGAAAAACAACGAAGCTTATTAAGGGCGTTAACAAAGAGAAGAGCGAAAAAAAACCATCTATACTGATTTCACTATTTGCTTTAACTTGTTTAGGACTATGCTATTATATTGCTGGTTATCCGCAAGGCTACATAACGGAAAAAAATGCACAAAATGGATCTGTATTCTTAATTATGCTATCTATTTTACCGCTTGTAGTAGTTGGGACGTATTTATTTTTTTCACAAACATTTCTTCTCTTTATCTATATTTTAAAGAAACGAAGAAAGTTTTATTTAAAACAAATAAATATGTTATGGATTTCAGATTTAGTTTCTCGTACACGCAGTAATATTAATGTACTCTTTATTGTTTCTATGCTATCTGCACTTGCATTTACAATTATTATCGGGTTATTTGCTGCAAACAATAATACGAAAGCACCCATACTAGAACGATATCCAATACCATTCACCTATACATCAGAAGGTGTTAATGCATTTGAACAAAAGCATATTACTACGATTGAAACTGAACTTACAAATGCTAATTTTCAATATGACAAATATAAGTTTACCGTTTTAAAGGATACAGCTTCAAAAGAATCAATTGCCATTATGAAAATGAGTGATTATAACGCAATAGCACAGCAATTAAACAGACCAAAAATCACTCTCGATTCTTCACAAGTTTATAATATTTCTCGCTATTCACCAGTGTTATTAAATCTCGTGTCTAACCCATTTGCGAAGCAGAACACGATTACACTTGGCTCTAATAAAAAGGAATTTCAAATTAAAGGTTTTATTAATAGAGGAATTGAGCCTCCCTTTGCATTACCTCACTTAATTGTGATGCAAGATGAAGTAATTGAAAATATGATTCCTCATATTGAAACAATTACAGTCTATAACTACTTCGTGGAAAATTGGGAAAATGCAATTGTCCCAACAAAAAATATATTAAAAAGCTTAAATCATGATGCAGAAACCTTGTATGAAGCACATAAAAATGAAGAAGGTTTCATTAAACCATTTTATATTTATACAGCTACGGATGAACTCGTTCATAGTAAAGGAAATGCAGTCGCTCAATTCTTTATTTGGGCATTTCTCGGCTTTATTTTCTTTATCGGAGCAGCTAGTGTTTTATATTTCCGTATGTATAATGACTTAACAACTGAAAGACAAAAGTATATTACGATTACAAAGCTTGGCTTAACTGAATCAGAAATGTTTCGCTCTGCAACGATTCAATTAGGAATTTTATTTTTCGTTCCTTATGTCGTTGCTGGTGTTCACACATTATTTGCAGTTAAGTTTTTACAAAGCATGTTTTCTTTCTCCTTATTAAAAGAGACATGTATCGTACTCACCTTTTTCGGGATTATCGAGATCATTTTCTTCTTCTTAATCCGTTCTCTTTACATTAATAAATTATCACAGCATATAAAAATATGAATAAAATAGCCTTGTGCAATATGCACAAGGCTATTTTCAATAGTTTTTAATAATTAGCAGCAATATCCGCCGTAGCCGCCAGCATAACCGCCATAACCACCATAACCACAACCGCCGCCTCCGCCGAAGCAGCTAGCACCGATGATAATTAATAAAATAAACAATACGATTAGAAGCGCAAAACCGCCTCCGCAACCATGTCTGCGGTTACAATCATCATGTCTGTGTTCACACTTTTCGCTCATTACCCTATTCCTCCTTTAGTATCATTCATAACAAGTTCACCTTGCTCTAAATGAGGGGATTCCATTTATATTATGTTTTCAGGGCGAATAAGAAGCTTGGCTTACCTAAAAACGGGCTTGTTTTAGGAATTGGGCTTAATCAAAAAAAAGATACCTATTTAGGTATCTTTTAAAGAAACATATTCAACAAAAGAGCAAAACCAAATGCAATAAATGATAACAATGTCTCGAGTACCGTCCACGTTTTAAACGTTTCCTTCACCGTCAAACCTAAATACTCTTTTACAAGCCAGAACCCTGCATCATTTACGTGAGAAAACATTAATGATCCTGCACCGGTTGCAATAACGAGAAGCTCTAAATTCACACCAGACATGTGCTGAATAACTGGTGAAACAATCCCTGCTGCTGTCGTTAATGCTACTGTAGCTGAACCTGTTGCAATTCGAATTAAACCAGCTACCATGAAAGCTAATACGATTGGTGATAACGAAATATGTTCTGCCATTTGTGCAATAGCTGTTCCAACGCCGCTTTCAATTAATATTTGTTTAAATCCACCGCCTGCACCAATTATTAAAATAATAGAACCGACAGGCAATAAACTTTCATCTGTTAATTTTTTAATCATCTTTTTATTAATACCTTGTTTGATACCAAGTAAATAAAATGCTGCGAAACATGAAATAAGTAAGGCGATTACTGGACTTCCTATAAACACGAAAAATTCAGTCAATTTTTTCGGTAATGAAATATATGGTGCAACTACTGATAAAATCATCAATACAACTGGTAGTAAAATAATAAAGAATGAAACTTTACGACTTGGCAAATCAGTTGAGACAGTCGTAACTCGAATAAGCTCTGGTTCATTTTCAGGTATCACCCTTTTATGTACCCACTTTGCAAATATCGGTCCTGCGATAATGGCTGTTGGTAACGCGATAATTAATGAATATAAAAGTACCTTTCCTAAGTTCGCGTTATAAATACCGATTGCTGTCATCGCCCCTGGATGCGGAGGCACGAGCCCGTGAACAATAGATAATCCTGCAATGACAGGTAACGCAATTAATAATATATTTTGCTTCGTCGTTTTTCGAATGGAAATAACAAGTGGTAATAAAATGACGATCCCCACTTCAAAAAACACTGGAATCCCTATAACAAATCCTGCAAATAACATAGCCCAAGGTAGTTTCTTTACACCGAAAAATCGAATAAAGAAATCTGCCACTTGCATGCCGGCCCCTGAATCGGACATCATTTTCCCTAAAATTGTTCCGAGAGCTAAAATACCAACTAAATGCCCTAGTACACTACCAACACCAGTTTCATAGGCAGTCACTATTTTCGTTAAGTTCAGTCCAGACATGATAGCTAAAAACAAACTCGCAACTGTTAAACTAATAAATGCATGCCATTTCCACCATGATACCCCTAAAATAACAATCGCAATTGCAAGTAACGTGACGATTAATAAGTATATATCCATCTCCCATTCTCCTTACTTTATAAAAAAAGAGGGAAAATCCCCTCTTTTTTATACGTCATAATTCACTACATAATGCTGCATTTCTGTATTGTAGTAGCCTTCGCTATATTCAATTACTTCGCCAACTTCATCGTAAGAATAACGCATGCGTTTTAATAGCGCTGTCCCCTCTTTTTCACCTAGCGCTTCTGCAACGAAACTAGGCGCGAGTCCAACAGCGAATTCATCTCTGAAGTTTTCTAAATGAATACCTCGGTCTTCAACTAAATCATAAAGCGATTGCAAGTCAAAATCCGATAAATCTGAACTTGCCATTTCTGCTGAGAAATAGTGCGTATAATGAATGTACGGTGCATCATTTAACGTATATAAACGTTCAATACGAAAACTCTCCTTACCGAATAATCGAAATGGCACTGTTCCTTCTTCATTCTGCACAATTTCTGCTTTTAGCAATTTCTTCTGTACTTTATATCCTTCTTCCACTAACACTTCAGTAAATTTCTTACCCTTTGACAGTTTTGTCGCAGAAGTATTGCGGATGACTTTCGTTCCTTTACCGCTTTTCTTTTCCAAATATCCTTCTTGAGCGAGTTCTTTAATCGCATTTCGCACTGTAATTTTACTCACTTTGAACTCTTCTTCTAACTGCGGTTCGGAAGGGATATTCGTATGAATCGCATATACACCATGCAATATTCGATCACGAATAATATTTTTTATTTGCAAATATAATGGTCCTTTTTTTCTCGTTACGTTCACCGTTACACCCACTACCTTTCTACATCACCTACTGATGCCGTCATTGCCCGAAGTATATCCTTCTCTGATGACATTGGCGTATCACCGACGATTGTATGTGCTAGCATTCCAGCTGCTGACGCAAATGAAACAGCTTTCTCTGGTGCGAACTCTTTTATCTCGCCATGAATAATTCCGCTCGTATAAGCATCTCCAGCACCTATTCTATCATATACAGAAAACGTAAGTGTTTTTGCAAAAGTGAACGTTCCATCTTTACATATAAACCCGCGAAGCGAATGTGTATTATCACTGTTAATAGAGCGATGAGTACCAGCGATTGTAGCGATATGATACGTTTCAGCTACCTTTGGAATAAGATCAACAAGTTGCGCCTCTCGCTCCGTTTCTTCGGTTTTTATTCCTAAAACAAACATTGCATCTTTTTCGTTCATCATAACGATATCAGCAAGTCCCAGCATTTCTTCATAATGCGGTTTTGCCTGTTCATATCCGTCTTCTCCCCAAAGTGATGGACGATAATTACAATCAAAAACGACGGTTCCTCCGTTTTCTTTAACTGCTCTCGCTAAAGACTTCATATGATGGCGCACCGTATCATTCATCGCAAGTGTAATACCGCAAAAATGAACGATATCAATTTCCTTAGCAATTTCTTCAAATTGGTATATCTCTTCAGACGCCGTATTGAAGCTACTTTCTAGTCGATTCGAATACGTAACGCGGCTTGCACGTGCACCGAATCCATTTTCTAAAAAATACATACCTACATATTTACCACCTCTTGAAACAAGAGAAGTTTGAATTCCTAACTTTTGAATGTAAGATACAGCTGCATCTCCAACCGAATTTTCCGGTAAAGTTGAAATAAGAAGCCCTTCATGCCCTAAGTGAGAAAGTGCCGCTACAACGTTCACACCTGTACCTGAAAATGAGTAATTTAACGTGTTAGCTTGCGACAACAATTCATATCCAGGTACTTGCAGGCGCATCATTACTTCGCCGAACGCTGCAATTTTCTTACGCATATTGATCAACTAGCTTCTTCACGACTGCTAATAATTCACGCACAGCTTCTACTTTCGTGTTACCAGTTTCTTTATCAATAATAGAAGAGTACACGTGCGGGATAACTTGCTCTACATTTGCCTCAAGCGCAATACGTACAATTGTTTCGAAGTTTTCTTTATCAATTCCGCCTGTTGGCTCTAATGCGAATCCTTCTTCCGCACAAGCTTTCGCAACTGCGCGATATTCTTCTTCATGGGCTAGCCCTTTCATCGGGAAGTACTTCAATGAATTTCCGCCCATATCACGTACAAGTGCAATCGCTGTTTTAATTGGAACGATTGCTTTTTCTTCTCCAGCCGCACTAATTGGGCCAGTAGAAATATTTACGTAACCTACTTTTCCTGTTGGCGATACTAAACTATTAATCCAGCTATCTTTTTCGCCAAGATTTGCACGTGTCGCTCCAACTGAAGGAAACACTTGGTTAATATGGCTACCAGGATAATGCTTCGCAATTTCAGCCACAACTGCCGCTTGGCGATTATCTCCTGCGCCTAGTCCGATTGATACAGCGTCATCAATTTCTTTTCCATATGCTTTCATAGCTGTAACAGCTTCTTCTACTGTTGGATAGTCTTTTGATAACACTCCCACTACTACATAACCTTCTGCTGCTTCAAAAATATCTTTCGCATTTTCTATATTGTTTGCCAATACATTTAATGCTACGCGGCCTTTATAAAAACGTTTTTGAATGTTTGTCATTTTAGTTTCCCCCTACAATTTCTCTCATTTTTTCTTCAATTACATGTATGTCATCACCTTGAAGTGGACGTGGATCGATATCAAAGAACCCTTGTCTTACTCCGTAATCACGTGTGTAAATTGCAATTTCCCCGTCGCGTAATGCAGCCACAACGTCTTTTGCCGATTTATTTAACTCTTTTTCGTTAATATGAATACGTGCTCTAAAGATTGCTCTTCCAGCTTCATCTTGAACGATCGTTACATTTACACCATTTAATTCTTTTAGCGGCATAAGTACTTGTAGCAATTCTTTTTCTTGCTCGCTCTTATCTTCTTTTACTCCGTACTCATCAAGCGCTTGAAGTAAGCCAAATGTTGTTTCTTTCCCAACTTTCATGCTTCTTCCGATACAATGTAATTGCACTTTCAGCCATTCAATATACTTTCTTTTACCGCCCACAATACCAGAAGTAGGTCCTTCAATCGCCTTTGAACCGCTATAAATAGCAAGATCTGAATACTTCACATATTTTTGAATGTCTTCTTCAGCTGCTGCATCCACGATAAGCGGTACTTTATTTCGCTGCGCAACTTCCCATGCTTCTTCAACAGAAATCATATTTTTTTGCACTGCATGATGTGATTTCACATACAGAATCGCTGCTGTATTTTCACCAATTGCATCTTCAATATGTTCTGCTTTCCCTTCATTTGCATAGCCAACTTCTACAAGTTTACCGCCGCCTAAGTAAATCATCGTTTCAACAGGAGCACCGTATTGAACGTTATGACCTTTTAACATAATCACTTCGTTTTTCGCGATTACTTCTTGATGAAGTCTTTCACTTTTACGGCGATTTCCTTCTGTAACGATACCAGCGATAGAAAGCGCAATTCCGCTCGATGCTGAATTCACAACGACCGCTGCCTCTGAATCTAGAATTCTCGCAATATGGTCTCCTGCTTTATCTACTAAATCAGCAATTTCCACATAATTTTGTCCACCATGTTTCATCGCATCCATTACCGTATCTGTAGGAGCAGATACACCTAAAATACTCATTCTACCGCTCGCATTAATTACTCTTTTTAATCCGTACTTAGCATTCAATGAATGACCCATTAATTACAACCCCTTTCGTATCAATCCTTCTTTCAGCAATGCGCTGATCCCCTTCTGAATCAATTAACGTAACCTTCTCATCTTTAACCGTAAATAAAGTTAAGTTTGCAATATCTCCTTCTTGAATACGGCCAAGCTCTGGTTTCTTAAGCCACTCTGCCGCATTTTTCGTAACCGCATCAATCACTTCTTCTAGCGGATAACCTAAGTAAAGGAATTTCGAAAGAACATGAGCCATACTATATACTGGACCGTGTATACGATTCTTCCGGTAAATATCCGTACTAATTGTATGAAAGGCAATATCGTGACGCTTCGCCGCTTCTGCTACTTTAAAAGAAAAGCTAGCATTACCGTGACCAACATCTAAATGCACGCCGCGATTCACCGCATCTAACAACACAGGTAGCGGTTTCCCTTCCTCATCAAATAAATTATTTTCTTTCCCGTTTAAATAATGTGTAATGACATCATCTTTTTCTAAAAGAGGTACAACTTCCTCAATGCGGGGAGGCGCTGAACCGATATGTACCATAATCGGTAATGATGTTTCACGGGATAAAGCGCGCGCTACATGCATCGGTTCAATTCCACTATCACAAACGACACTTTTACTCATTCTCGCCTTTAACCCAACGATTACATCTTTATACTTTTCTACTGCTTCTATCGCTTTCTCTTTATCTATCCATTCCATATTGGATAATTCATCAATTCGTTTCAAACCGATGCGAGAAATATTTAAAAAGGCAAATAAATTTGTCTTTGCCTGCTCTCTACTTTTTACTAAATCTGCAATGCGATCAGCACCGCAACTACCCGCATCAACAATTGTCGTTACCCCTTGCTTAACACCAATTTCATCCACCTCATCGCCATACGGATCAAACTCTGGAAAAGCATGAACGTGCAAATCAATCCAGCCACTCGATACGTAAGTACCAGAGTAATCAAGAATCCTTCCACCCTCGCCAGCACCAGCTTTCGTCACCTGTGCGATTTTATTATTTTCAATTACAATGTCAATCTCTTCCCCGTTCACACGTTTCACATTACGTAGTACGAATCGTTCTGTCATTGTACTTCCACCCTTTTCTATAAGAAGCCATAAGAATGCGCTTACATTAAAGTTTCATTTTTATATCTCTTTCACACGTTTAGCGTAACACAAAAAAAGGGAGAAGTAAATATAACGTTATAATGTTTAAAAGCGAATAAAAAGATGCTCCTCCAAAATGCTAATAGTATAGGAAATTATATCAACGATTTTTTGAATATATCTATCATAACTTACAATATATCAACGATTTTTCAATTATATCTACCGTAACTCACAATATATCAACGATTCGACAAAGAATATCGATTTACCGACAAAAAACATCAATCCCTTTCTTATATATACGAAGAGGTTGCTCCAAACGGAACAACCTCTTTCTCTATTCCTGAACCGTCACAATAACCCCATCCATATTGTTCCCGGAAATTTCATACTGCTTGTTTGCTGGCACGTTCACTTTCATATTCTCAGAAACTTTATAATAAGAAACAGTATATTTCTTACCTTCGACTTCAGTTGAAATCTCTTTTTCCTCTTTTAAAAACTCTAAATATTCCTCTAGTGTGAAATTCTTTTTTTGCATAATTGCGCTATGAGGTAAGCCTACATAACGTATATGCCATGGCTCATATTGAATGCCTGTAATGTTACTTTTATTTTTCGGATAACGTAATACAAAGCCATGCTTCCATACGTTCTCTTCAATCCATTTTCCTTCAGGCGCTTTCTCCATTTTCTTTTGAGTAGACCCAATGTCCAGTGATAATCCTAAGTTATGTTCACTGTATCCTGCTGGAAGTGCATAATCAGATCCCATTTTTTCATATAGCTGTTTTTGCTCTTGGAAATCTCTATAGCCACTACTAATCAAAAAATGGTTAACACTTTCTTTTCCAGCCGCATCGACAACGTTCAAAAACTTTTTCACAACATCCTTTGATAAACGAAGATTTCTATCAAATATTACATAGCCTCTCACTAATTCACTATTATGATTTACATTTATAATATCAGACCTAATACTATCTTTTTTTACTGGGTAATCCCTGTTAACTAATAATAAATCGCCCTTATAAATTTGTTCCTTCGTAATCTCTTTCCCATCGGTGTTTGCCGCCTTTACTAGCTCATCTTTCCCGACAATTTTAACGTCGATTTCCTTTTGAAATAACGGTGATATATAAACGCCTACACATACTGTGCATACTATAAAAAAAGAAATAAATACCCACTTTTTCATTTCTAGTTCCTCCTTAACGTAACTTACGTATAGAATAGAAAAAACTATTAAAATAAAAAGTGGGGTAAAGTTTAAATTTTTATTAAATTGTTACATTCTCGTCTTTTGGCAATCGTACTTCAAATATCGTTCTAACTACATTGCTCTCAGCAGAAATCGTACCGTTATGTTGCTCGACAATATTTTTCGCAATAAATAGTCCAAGGCCTGTCCCGCCACGGTTCTCAGTTCTTGCTTTATCACCTGTATAGAACATATCAAAAAGATACGGTAAATCTTCTTCCGGGATGCTATCTCCGTAATTCATAATTTGTACGACAACTTCTCCATTATCAACATACCCATTCATATCAACAAATTGTCCATCATAGCCGTAACGAACGGCATTTGTTAACAAGTTTTCAAATACTCTAGCTAACAATTTTCCATCACCGTGCATCGGTAAATGAGGAGCCACATTCAATCTAGCTTCTAAATGATGTTTTTCTAATAACGGATACAATTCCTCCTCTAACTGTATAAGCAACTCACTTATATCAATCGGCTTTTTATCCAGATTTAGCATGCCATAATTCATACGTGTAATTTCAAATAGCTCATCAATTAAACTTTCCAGTCTTTGCGATTTTGTATATGCAATTGTGGAGAAATGTTTAATTTGTTCTTTTGTTAAATTTTCATCTTTAAGAATTAAATCTAAATATCCTAACACGGATGTTAATGGTGTTCTTAAATCATGAGCTAAATTCACAACAAGCTGATCTTTACTATTTTCAGCAAAGTCTCCTCTTTCAACAGCTTCTTTTAACTTTTCACTTGCAACATTTATTTCACGCGCGATATTTCCAAACTCATCATTTGATGAAACTTGAACTTTATTCGTAAAGTTACCGTTCGCAAGATGATGAATCCCATTAGAAATTTCATCAAAGTATTTTAAATACGGTTTTGTCAAAAAGAAGAAAAAGATAATAGATAACGGAATAAAGAAAATTAAAAAGAAATTAATGTCTCCAAATTCCCTTACCATTGACCTAAATTGTGCTAAAGGCTCTTCGTAGCGAACCATCGTTTTATAATACAGCTGCAATCCTTTATAAATTATATAAGTTACAGTTGCTGCAAGTACCATACTTAACGCAAATAAGGCAATCATTTTAAATCGAAAACTTTTCATCATATTAGCCATTAAAAGTATAACCTACTCCCCACACTGTTTTTATTAATTTATCCTTTCTTTTATCTTCTCCAAGTTTCTTCCGCAACGTACGAATATGTACCATTACTGTATTTCCACCTTCATAATAATCGTCTGCCCATACGTGCTGAAAAATATTTTCTACATTGTACACTTTCTTCGGATGACTCGCTAATAAATATAAAATATCAAACTCTTTCGGCGTTAATTCAATTTGCTCACCATATACATCAACCGTCCTACGCTCGGGATTAATTACGACTCCGCCTAGTTCTAAAGCAGATTTACTCTCCGCTACTTTCGGTTGATTTAACGTAAAAAACCTACGCAGTTGTGCATTTACACGTGCAACTAATTCAATCGGTGTGAAAGGCTTCGTCATATAATCATCCGCGCCTAGTACAAGACCTGTCACCTTATCAAAGTCCGAAGTTTTCGCGCTTAAAAAAATAATCGGCATATGATGTTTCGTGCGAATTTGACGCGTCACCTCATACCCATCCATTTTCGGCATCATAATATCTAAAATTACCAAGTCGATTGGCTGCGTTTCAATAATATGAATTGCCTCTTCTCCATCAGCTGCTTTCACGACGTGGTACCCTTCTTTTTCTAAATGTATCTCAATTAAATCAGCAATTTCTGCCTCATCATCCGCTATTAAAATTGAAATGCGCTTCATTTTACTCCCCCTTTTTCATTCCATTTTTATACGCTCGATTGTAAACTAGTCTATCCAATTTGTACAATACAAAAAGGCTACTCGTTAGAGTAACCTTGGTAAATAAAATTATATCAGCGATTTTCCAATTATATCGACCGTAACTCAAATTATATCAGTAATTATTGAAATATATCGACTTACCGACAATGAACGACAAAATCCTCTCGCTATTTGCGGGCATCCTAATGAAACTTCCATTTACCGCTCAAACACAATCCGCTGCTTCGTAATTTCTTCCAATCTTCCGCGATCTACTTCATACTCAGCATCAACGCTTTGCGGCACCATCACTTTCCCGCCCTCAAGCATCACTTCCGGCCAAATAATATCCTGCTCCCAATGTCTACTAGAAGCAGATATATCTCCTGGAATCGTAAAGTTAGGCAATGACGCAAGAGCAACATTTTGCGCTCGTGAAATCCCCATCTCTACCATACCACCGCACCAAACGGGTACGTTATGTTCCATACAATAATTATGGATTTGGATTGATTCTGTTAATCCGCCCACTCGCCCTGGTTTAATGTTCACAATTTGGCAGCTGCCAAGCGTAATCGCAACGCGTGCATCTTCTAAACTATGAATACTTTCATCTAAACAAATCGGCGTTTCAATTTTCTTTTGCAATTCTGCGTGATCAAGAAAATCGTAATCCGCTAACGGTTGTTCAATCATCATTAATTGGAATTCATCTAGGTCGTTTCAGCCTCTCCGTATCCCCTAATGTATATGCTGAGTTTGCATCAGCCATTAACGGGATACCTGGGAACTCTTTACGAATCTCTTTCAATAATTCGTAATCATGCTCTGGCTTTATTTTCACTTTAAAACGCTCGTATCCTTCTTCCGCGTACTTCTCGATTTGTTTTAACATAACTGGAATCGTATTAAGGCCAATTACAACGCCGACTTCAATTTCAGACTTCGTTCCGCCAAGCAATGTCGCTAACGATTTCTTTTGACGCTTCGCATATAAATCCCAAACAGCCCCCTCTATTCCGGCTTTTGCCATTCGGTTTCTTTTTATATGTTGAAATAGACCCGGTACCTCATTCGGATGAGAAATTTCAGCCTTTAATAAATCAGGTATTAAAAAGTCTTGCAGTACATGCAGCGCTGTCTTCACCGTTTCTTCCGTATACCACGGTTCAGAGAATGCAACGACTTCCCCAAATCCAATGTACCCGTCCGTATCCTCTAATTCAATAACGATACTCTCACGCTTTTCGTAAGTCCCGTAGCTTGTAGCAAACGGGATTACGAGTGGCATTTCCGTTATATACAGTGTCGCTTTTTTTATTTCCACCCTACATCTCCTCCACTAATTGTCTTAACTCTCGTCTTAACAATTTTTTCGAAGCGTTACGTGGTAATTCCTCTAAGAAACATGCTTTCTTCGGCACTTTATATTTCGCTAATTTCTCCTCGCAAAAATGAAGAATTTCTTCTTCTGTTACCGCCCCGCTTTTCACAACAAAAGCAGCTGGTACTTGTCCCCATTTGTCGTCAGACATACCGACAACGCCAGCTTCCGCTACTGCCGGATGGGAGAGTAACACTTCTTCAATTTGAGCTGGGTATATATTCTCTCCGCCAGAAATAATTAAATCACTGCGGCGATCTAATACGTATAAAAACCCTTCTTCGTCTAAATAACCGAGGTCGCCAGTATGAAGCCATCCGTTTTGAATAGTCTCTCGCGTCGCATCTTCACGGTTAAAGTAACCGCCTGTTACGTTCGGTCCTTTTACTACGATCTCGCCTTCTACTAACGGCGGTACTACTACGCCATCTTTTTCAATACGAAGTTGGCACTGAAATAGTGGTTTTCCAGCTGATCCTACTTTCGTTAACATGTAATCTGCGGATAACGTACAAATTTGCGAAGATGTTTCTGTCATACCGTACGTTTGATATACAGGAATTCCTTTTTCTACACATGCTTCTAATAGTGGTTTTGGCGCTGGTCCTCCGCCAAGTAACATGCATCGTAAAGAAGATGGATATGTCTCTGCCCCAAGTCGCTCTAATAAATCAGTTAACATTTTAGAAACGACAGAAATAATTGTTACTCCTCTCGTTTGAAGTGCTTTATGAATAAAATCAGCATCATATTTCGGAACAAGTAAAATACGCATGCCATACATAATGTTTTTCATTAAAAGAGATAGCCCGCCAACATGGAACATCGGCATGCAGGCTAACCAACAATCATCATCACGAAGTCCTAAATTAAGCGACGAACCGACTGCGCTTGCCCAATGATTGCCGTACGTTAAAATAACGCCTTTCGGTTTGCCTGTCGTCCCAGACGTATAAATAATTGTCATCGCTTCTTCTAAAGAAAACTCTTCTTGTATAGAGGCTTCCTCTTTTGGTCCATTCATCACTTCGGCTAATGAATAAACAGGAACATCTTTAGCATCAAAATCTTGATCCGTTACTAAACAAACAACTTCAGCATCATCCATTTGCCAAAGTAGCTCTTCTCTTGAAAGACGCGTATTTAAAAGCACAGCTACTGCACCTACATAAGATAGGGCGTGAATAACTGTAATCATCTCCATACCATTTTTCATCAGAACAGCCACCTTTTGCCCTCGCTCCACTCCAACATGCGTGAGGTGTTCACAAACAGATACTACTTTTTCATGCAGCTCCATAAAAGTAACTTTCTCTTCCTCTATTTCAATTGCAGTGCGATCTGGTGTTAAAAATGCACGTTGCATTAACCAATTTGGCATCGTCTCCATCATTCATTCTCCTTTCATGAAAGAAAGAGACTTGATATGATATCAAGTCTCTTAGTTGTTTTGTTTCCGGTTTGGTCTTATCCAGCTGCGCTCCTAGCCCCTTCCGTTTAAGAACCTTCCGCACGAGAAAGTAAAAAACACTTTCTGTGCGAAAGAACCTTAGCCTACGAGGCTAAACAGTCGGCTCCGCTTTTAAAACATCCAGCTACAGCAGCTAGAATGCTCGGTGGCTTCACTTCTTCCTACGAGGCAAAAAGCGCCTCTACGTCAGAAGCTCCATCCCCCTCACATTCTGAACGAGCTGCTTTCGCTTTTGGTCTCATCCAGCTACAGCGGCTAGAACAGTCGGTCGTTTCACGCCTTCCTACGAGGCAAAAAGCGCCTCTACGTCAGGAGTTCCAACGCCCTCTTGTTCTAAGCAAGCCGCTTCCGCTTTTGGTTTGATCACGGGAAACGAGGGAATTGACCGAAGTCCGGACTGCGTTTTTCTTTGAATGCGTCGCGACCTTCTTTTGCTTCGTCAGTTGTGTAGTACAATAACGTTGCATCTCCAGCTAGTTGTTGAATACCAGCTAGACCGTCTGTGTCTGCGTTGAATGCAGCTTTTAGGAAACGAAGTGCCATTGGGCTGTTTGCTAAAATTTCTTGTGCCCATTGTACTGTTTCTGCTTCAAGCTCTTCTAATGGTACTACAGTGTTTACTAAGCCCATATCAAGTGCTTCTTGAGCACTATATTGACGGCATAGGTACCAAATTTCGCGAGCTTTCTTGTGGCCTACCATACGAGCTAAGTAACCAGCTCCGTATCCACCGTCAAAGCTTCCTACTTTAGGACCTGTTTGTCCGAATACAGCGTTGTCTGCAGCGATTGTTAAGTCACATACGATATGAAGTACGTGTCCACCACCGATTGCATAACCTGCTACCATTGCGATAACTGGTTTAGGAATTGCGCGAATTAGACGTTGTAAGTCTAATACGTTTAAACGAGGGATTTGGTCGTCACCTACATATCCACCATGACCGCGAACTTTTTGGTCGCCGCCAGAACAGAATGCACGTCCACCTTCACCTGTTAAAATGATAACGCCAACATTTGCATCATCACGAGCTTGTGCAAAAGCGTCGATTAACTCCATTACCGTTTTAGGACGGAATGCGTTATGTACTTCAGGGCGGTTAATCGAAATCTTTGCGATACCATTGTATGTTGAATAAATAATATCTTCGTAATTGCCTTCTTTTACCCATTCAATAGCCATTACAACTACCTCCTTGTATATTTCTGATCTCCTCTATAAGTGTAACTTCATTCTTAACTGAAAAAAGCATCACTGCATAGTTTTTAGAAATCCCTTTACTATTGTATCAAACTTTTCCGGTTGTTCCACATGAATTGCATGGCCAGCACCATGAATTTTGACAAATTTCGCGTCAGAGATGCATTTTTCAATATTTTTTAATATACGAAAGAACTTTTCATCATACTCTCCGTTCATTAAAAGAACAGGTATTTTTAAGTTTTTCAGCTCATCCCACCATGAAGGCTGAGCCCCCGTTCCCATGCCCCGCAAGCTATTTGCAAGTCCTTTTGGATTGTTAGCAAGTCGTTCTTTTCGCACCGCTTCTTGTACGTTTTTTGCTAAACGTTTTTGCGTTTCAAAAAGCGGAATATTTTCCCACATGGATACAAAACTTTCTATGTCTTCTCGCTCAATTTTATCGGCAAGTCGATCATCTTTTTCACGACGTTCTTTTCTATCTGCTTCGTTTTCGAGCCCAGCTGTACAATTTTCTAATAAAAGAGAGTGTACATAATCTGGATATAGACATGCCATCGTAATCGCCAATCTACCGCCCATTGAATAGCCAAGTATATGTGCTTTTTCAATATGAAGGTAATCTAATAGTTCTTTCATTTGCAATGCCACATTTCGGATGTCATAATGCACAACATTTTCAGGACTCTCAGTCTTTCCGTGTCCAACAAGATCCACTACAATAACTTGAAACTGCTCACTCCATGAAGAGACAAAAGAACGCCACGTTTCCATGCTTCCCGTAAAACCATGAAGAAGTAGAAGTGGTTCCCCGCTTCCGACTACTTCATATTCATACGATACACCTTGCAGCGTTACTTTCATTTTGATTCACCTTGTAAAGATGTAGTAATTACGTCCATCGTTTTTGCCCATAATGTACGGTGCAATGTTAAGTTCTCATCACGATTCGTACAAATTTCCACAACGTGTAAACCTTCTGTCGTCGTTCCTTTTCGAACTTCTTCTCGGAATTGCTCCCAACCATTTACACGGCTAAATGAACCGCCGTACATTTTGACAACATGCTCATAATCAAGTCCAATTGGTGTTCCAAATAATGATTCAAAATGTTCCTTTTTCTCATACTGTGGTAAGAATGAGAAAATACCCCCACCATCATTATTTACAACGACAATTGTTATATTTAATTCATGTAATTTCGCTGCTAACAGTCCATTTAAATCGTGATAAAATGATAAATCACCAATTACTAATACAAGTGGGTCGCAAATAACGCTTGCTCCTAGAGCTGTCGAAATGATTCCATCAATACCATTTACACCACGGTTTGCCATCACATGGATGTTTTTATCCGATGTGAAGAAGAATGAGTCTGTATCACGAATTGGCATACTATTGCTCGCAAATAACGTTGCGTCTTCTGGTAATACGCGCACAATATCTGTAATAACCTTTCCTTCAAATGCAGTTTCATATGTTTCCATTTCACGAAGCGTTTCCTTCGTTTTTTCGTTTATATGTTGCCACATTAGGGACCAATCATTCTTTTTCATAACTGGCATTTTTTCTATTGCTGCCTTGCAGAATTCAATGTCACTTGCTTGCACAACTTCTGTCGCAACAAGAGCTGGATCTCTCCATTGTCCTGATTCATCGACAACGATATGAACTGCTTTTGTTTGTTTTTTTATGAACTGCGTTAATGATTTAGAAACAGGCATACCACCAAAGCGAATTAAAACGTCCCCGTTCCATGTTTCTTTTAACTTTTCATTTCGTAAAAATGTATCATAACAGTCAATTACCATCGTTTTATCGTGGTGTCCGCTACGAATATTAGAAAGTGGGTCTGCTAATATAGGATAGCCAGTTTTTTCAGCTAGTTGCGTTGCAAACATTGCAATTTCTGCATGACTATCATCTCCACAAATAATAAGCCCCTTTTCCATATGTGAAAGGCGCCCTACAAGAGAATCTACATATTCACTCGGCATCACCGCGTTTCCTTGCTGAACTACTCCTGTATATTCACTACGTCCTTTATCCCATAAGCTTTCTAGTGAGAAATCAGGGATAAGTGGCTCGCGAACTGGAAAATTAAGATGAACAGGACCCTGCGGCGCTAAACAAGCATTTGCTACTATACGCTGCGTCGTCATACGAGCGTAATGATACATCGCTTCACTTGCTTCTGGCAGTGCCATCTCTGTAAATTGTTTCACAAAAGTACCGTATAAATTAAATTGATTCATTGCTTGTGGTGCACCAACATCTCTTAATTCATGCGGTCTATCCGCTGTTAAGACGATAAGTGGGACCCTTGAATGAAAAGCTTCACATACAGCTGGATAATAGTTCGCTGCTGCTGTTCCTGACGTACATAATAATGCTACTGGGCGTTTTTTTGCTTTCGCAATACCGAGCGCGAAAAATCCTGCTGATCTTTCATCCACATGTAAATATGTGTTCATTCCTTCGTGTTGTTCCATTAGTAAAGCAATCGGCGTTGACCGTGAGCCTGGACTAATGACAACATCACATACATCTAGACGCGTCAGTTCATCCACGAACGCGCCTAAATAATATGATAATGCTTCTATATGATTGTTCATTTCATTAATTCCTCCAAAGCACCAAGCATCGGTCTAAACTTCAAACTTGTTTCTTCATATTCAAGCTGCGGGATTGAATCAATTACAATACCACAACCGGCAAATAAGGATGCTTTCTCGCCGTTTAATAATCCGCAGCGCAGCGCAACCGCAAATTCACCATTTCCTTCATCATCTATCCAGCCAATCGGTGCACCATACAACCCTCTGTCTAACAATTCAACATCACGGATCAGTTTCATCGCTTCCAAACGAGGTGTCCCGCCAAGAGCTGGTGTTGGATGTAATTCTTCTACCATTGTTAAAAGACTCGCATCGCCTTTTGCTTCTACAGGCGTATATAAGTGAATTAAGTTTTTCGTTGTTAATAAACCTGGGCTTTCCGGAATATTAACGTATTCGCAATGTTCATTTAGTACCGAGCGGATCATGTTAACAACATACCCATGTTCAGCTAAATTCTTTTCATCATGAAGAAGCGCATTACTATTTCGCTTACTTTCTTCTATAGAATGACCATGACCGATTGAACCCGCAAGACACATCGATGTAAATTTCTCATCTTCTTTGCGAATTAATCTCTCAGGCGTCGCTCCTAAGAAGCATGCTCCTTTATAATCAAAAGAAAATACGTAACAATCCGGTTGACCAATGCGAAGTGCTTCTAAAACAAGAGCAGAATCAATCGAATGATTCATCTCTACTTTTAGTTCCCTCGCCAATACAACCTTCTGCACGTTACCCTGCTTCATCTCATCTTGTACTTTTTCAATTGCTTTCATCCAGCCTTTCGGATCCACTTCTACTTTAGAAATAACAGTCAATTTCGATCCGTTTAGCGCACATCTACTCTCTCCCAAAATCTTCTCTTCTAAAGAAATCATTTCGTTAGAAAGAGTTTCTGCACAATCTGTTGCTGAAACAAATGTATTCATCGTTAACCATGCTTTTTCATTTTTTACAGTTAATAAAAATGCTGGTAGTGAAAATGTCGTATCTTTAAATTCTTTCCATAGGTCCGTTTTCTCTTTTTCTGGATCAAATGAAAAACCACCAAATAAAAGCGGACCCGTTCCAAATTCATATTCATCTCTTTGGACAAATGCATTCTCTTTTACTTTCTCCCACTCGTCGCGAGCGGTTTGAAAGCGCTTATGAGAAGAATTTGCTATAGTGAAAACAGAGCCAATTCCTGCAAATATTACATGCTGAGCCGGGTCTGCAAAATAACATCTATTTTCGAATGAAATCCTTTTTCCTGCTGCATAGAACAGAAGCGGATCCACCCAGTCTATTTGTTTTACAAAACTAACCAATGTTTTTTCGTTAGTTGCACGCTTGATAGCTGCAATAAGAACTTCTTGCAAGCCTTTTTGTTTCGTTTGAATCACAATTGTCTCCCCCCTATGGGCGAAAAATAGTCATAATTACGCTTGATTTTAAGATACACCTCAAACGAAAGGCCTGTCAACGTTTAGCATTTCTGAGAAATTCACCTTCTCTTCCTAGAAAATAAACGTTGACACTAAATGATGCTTTTTCTACACTTAGTTGTGTACAATATGTGACCAAAGGAGGATTCAACATGGAAATGAACGTCAAAACGAATTCCTCTCCTACGGCGCCAAAGCCAAGTAAGCAAACAGGCTGGCGCATCTGGTGGAGTTTACTACGTCCCCATACATTAACAGCCGCTTTCGTACCTGTTTTCATCGGAACAGCATATTCGATGCAGGTCGGAGGTATAAATCAAATACATCTTCCTCTTTTCCTTATGATGCTTCTTGCTTGTCTTCTCATTCAAGCAGCAACAAACATGTTTAATGAATACTTTGATTATAAAAGAGGACTCGATCACGAAGGTTCAGTTGGTATCGGCGGCGCTATCGTTCGCGATGGCATTCAGCCAAAAACAGTGCTTAACTTAGCATTTGGATTTTTCGGCATCGCAATACTATTAGGTGTTTATATTTGTATAAATTCTAGCTGGTGGCTTGCTGCAATCGGTCTTGTTTGTATGGCCGTTGCTTACCTTTATACAGGTGGCCCACTTCCAATTGCATATACACCATTTGGAGAGTTGACAGCCGGATTATTTATGGGTGTCATTATTATTGGGATTTCATTCTTTATTCAAACTGGAACTGTAACATCAGAAGTCATTTTACTATCTATTCCAAGCTCCATTTTAATTGGTGCCATTTTACTAGCCAATAATATTCGTGACTTGGATGGCGATAAAGAAAACGGTCGTAAAACGTTAGCAATTCTCGTTGGACGCGAGCGAGCGGTTGGTGTACTTGCTTCGATGTTCATCGTTTCCTACATTTGGACAATTGCTTTAATTATCGTGGGCATCGTATCACCATGGATGCTTATCGTATTTTTAAGTGCGCCGAAAGCATTTAAAGCGACGAAAGGCTTTATCGGCAAAAGCATTCCGATGGAAATGGTACCTGCGATGATTGCAACAGCAAAAACAAATACAATCTTCGGTTTCCTAATGGGAATCGGATTATTACTTGGATACTTTCTATAAAAGGAGCTGCTTATGCGGCTCCTTTTTCATATCTAAAATTCATCTCATAATTCCTACTCTCAACGCTCATACTATGTAAAGAAACTGAATTGTAGGAAGGTGGACGACTATGTTAACTCCACAACAAGTAGGTCAATTTAAATCCATTTTAGAAAAACAAAAACAAGAACTAGAGCAAACGATACAAACTCATGAAAATACAGATCGTGCTTCTGAACGTGACTCAGTAGGAGAACTGTCTAGCTATGACAACCATCCAGGTGATATGGCTACAGAGCTATATGAACGGGAAAAAGACTTCGGGCTTATTGAACTTTGGCATAAACAGCTTGAGGACACGAAACATGCCTTGCAAAAAATAGAAGCGGGTACGTACGGCATTTGCGAAGTGTCTGGCGAAGAGATTCCATTTGAAAGATTGGAAGCAATGCCGACTGCTACAACATGCATCCAGCACGCGACAAATAAGTTAAATATGAATACACGACCAGTTGAAGAAGAAGTGTTGTCTCCTTCTTTCCAGAAGCATGATGAGGACAATTCTGTTGAGTACGATGCGGAAGATGCGTGGCAAGATGTCGCAAATTACGGAACATCTGAAACGCCGTCTGATTTAGAAAGACAAGATTCAAAAAACTATAATGGCATGTATGTAAATAGTGAAGAAAACGTAGGCTACGTGGAGGATTTTGAAAACTTTATCGGTACGGATATGTACGGGAAAAACCCACAAGTTTTCGCTACAGAAGAGCATGAAGAATATGAACAAATGCTTGATGATTTTGAAGAACGTACCTTCAAAGGTGAATTATCTTCAAATGAATCTAGTTCCAAAGAATAAAAAAAAGCATTCCGAAAATCGGAATGCTTTTTATCGCTAGCTAATTAGTTTTTTGTAACGTTAGCAGCTTGTGGTCCACGGTTACCTTCAACGATTTCGAAAGAAACTTCTTGACCTTCTTCTAAAGTTTTGAATCCGTCACCTTGGATAGCTGAGAAGTGAACGAATACATCGTCTCCACCTTCAACTTCGATGAAACCGAAACCTTTTTCGCTGTTGAACCATTTAACTTTACCTGTTTGCATGTCATGTACCTCCTAAATAAAAATGAAACTATGAATCCACATGAAAAGGTGGATATAAAGGACATGAATGTATAACAAGCTTACAGCCTTTAATTCAACGTGCTTTATTTCCGTACCACATTATGTAGCTCAATAGTGATTTCACTATATCACGCTATATCCAAAACGTCAAATGAGAACACTTTCATTCCACCATTTTTTTATAATTTTAATATAATGTTGAATTTCCATATTCATATATTATCCCGCCATTTGTGGACAGCTTGATTGGCGGGAGCTGATAATCAGTTTTGGCTGGTTCCACTTTATTTGAAAATTAACAAAACTAAAGTATTCTAATCCTATTAAATTCTGTACAATATAAGTATCTATTACATACGAGGGTGAAAAAAATGAGAGCACACGAAATCGAGTATAAGTTATATGGCGATGATATGCAGTTTGTTGAAATTGAGTTAGATCCAGAAGAGAGCGTGATTGCAGAAGCTGGCGCAATGATGATGATGGAAGATTACATAGAAATGGAAACAATCTTCGGTGATGGTTCTGGCCCATCTGGAGGTTTATTCGGAAAATTAATGGGCGCTGGTAAACGTCTCGTTACAGGCGAAAGTATGTTTATGACTGTATTTACAAATACAGGTCACGGCAAGCGCCACGTCTCATTTGCTGCTCCTTATCCTGGTAAAATTATTCCTGTAGATTTAACAGAGTATCAAGGAAAAGTAGTTTGTCAAAAAGATGCCTTTCTTTGTGCCGCAAAAGGTGTTTCCCTCGGAATTGAATTTACGAAAAAAATAGGAACTGGTTTCTTCGGTGGTGAAGGTTTCATCATGCAGAAACTTGAAGGTGATGGCCTTGCTTTCATGCACGCAGGTGGAACTGTATATAAACGTGAATTAAAACCTGGTGAGAAACTTCGCATTGATACAGGTTGTCTCGTTGCTATGACAAAAGACATTAACTATGATGTCGAGTTCGTCGGTAAAGTAAAAACAGCTCTATTTGGCGGCGAGGGTTTATTCTTCGCAACATTAGAAGGTCCTGGAACAGTTTGGATTCAGTCCTTAACACTTAGCCGCTTAGCAGCACGCCTTACAAGCCCAGCAGCGCAAAGTACTGGCGAAGGTAGTGTATTAGGTGGACTTGGTCGTTTATTAGATGGGAAAGAGTAAACTGTGCCCTTATGTAGGCATGGCCATCAACTAATAAAATAATAAAATTAAAACACCCTTGCTTGCAGTAATTAAAGTGAAAGGGTGTTTTAATTTACGTCTACAAACGAGAAAAAGCAGTTAAAATAAAGTAATAAGGTTTACTTCAGGAAAATAAGGTATATTATATTTGTTGAATAGATTCTCTTTAGAGACAAGAAAAGTAGGTGATCACAGTGGGAAAATATCAATTGGATTCCAAAAGTCAGGTAGCTGATGCAAAGTTCCATGAAAAACAGAAACCTGCCAAATTTGATAAAAAGCAACAACTTGAAAAATTGCGTACGGAGTATTTGAAAAAGAAGCAAAAACAAACAGATAAATAATACGTTTTGTTTTTCAAATTTTTCTGTATATAGTGTAAACAAACACAAGAAAATAGGTAAGTTATTCATCGTTCAGATATATACAGGCTATTTTTTCAAACCTCTTACTTATGCAACTAACGCATGCGTCAGTTCATTAAGAATAACTAAAAAAGCCGATTCCTTGAGATGAAAAAGAGTAAACAGTGCCTTTATCAGGCACTGTTTTATTTTGACCTTATAATTTCCTCCAATGATTTAGATAAGCGATACAAGCTATTCCCCACCTCCAAAAGAATGAATCAAGTTCCTCACTGCATATATTAAACTATACTTTTTCTTAAGGAGGGCTTCCTTAATGCGTACTCCTTTATCCTTTGATAAAGACACTGCCATACTGTTAGCTTCTTGTTGTGAGTTAACGTATGAACAATATAAACAAAATGGCATTTTCGAAATACCAGATGGTTTTCAATATGTACAAGGGTTTCAAGGAAAGGCCATTCAAACAACAGAATGGTTCGGATTTATATTAGAATCTGAGGATACAATTATTGTTGCCTTCAGAGGCACTCAAACAGATCCAGATTGGATTATTGATTCTCTCGTCAATCAAAAACCTTATCCTTATGCTTTAAATGGCGGAAATGTCCATAACGGTTTTCTCTCTATTTATGAGTCTTGTCGTGATTCTATTATGGATATGCTCGTATCATTGCCAGCACATAAAAAACTGCTAGCTACTGGGCATAGTCTAGGTGGCGCGCTTGCCACATTACACATATTAGATGCACGTATAAATACTGCCTTCGCACAGTATGGACTTTATACATTCGCTTCTCCAAAAGTAGGAGATATCGCTTTTCGAAATTATTATAAACTACAAGTAGCTAGTAGCTTTCGTTTCGTCAACTTGTTCGATGTCGTCCCACTTCTCCCTCCCCGAAACATAAATTTTAATGATCATGATTGGGAGTATGCACACGTCCATCACAACATGACATTTACAAAAAACACAAAATCCATTACAAATAATCATTCCATTACAACATACAAAACATGTCTGACTTCTCATTTTTAACCAGTAAACAATTGGAAATAAAATATTCGTATACTATAATAATGTATGAAGTTATTTTTGGATGAGGGGACCTTACATGTTAAAATTTATCTTCGCACTTTTTCTTATTGTAATTTTTACGGTTACAGGTTTCTTTACATTTTCATACTTTGCGACAGGAGAGTATGATGGGGCAGGTATCATATATACCACTGTTCCATTTCTTTCTTAAGCAAAATAAATAAAACGAGCTTAATTTTATTAAGCTCGCTTTATTTATTAATATCCATTTTTGTTGGTAAATCGATAATATATCTCCCAATATAGCAACCTCTTTAAAACTGTTTAACTGCATTACCGATACCCCAAATTTCATTACTGTACTGCAAAATCGTTCGATCGCTCGCAAAATGACCAGACTGTGCAATATTTAAAATAGACATTTCTAGCCACTTTGTTCGGTTCTCATAAGCTCTACCAACAGCTTCTTGTCTTTCAGCATACGGACCAAAATCTCGCAGAACGAAATATTCATCGTTTTGAATAACGAGAGAATCGTAAATCGCTTCAAATTCAGCTCCCGATTGTGCAAAGAAACCATTTGTTAATTGATCAACTACTTTTTTAATGTGCCTATTGTGGTGATAATAATCACTTGCACGATATCCACCATTTTGATAGTAATGAAGAACCTCTTCCGCTGTTAAACCGAAAATAAAACAGTTATCCTCACCGACCCGGTCTTTTATTTCAACGTTAGCACCGTCTAGCGTTCCGAGTGTAATCGCACCATTCATCATAAATTTCATATTACCTGTTCCCGATGCTTCTTTACTCGCCGTTGAAATTTGTTCACTTACATCCGCTGCTGGGAATATATCTTCAGCTAAAGAAACTCGATAGTTTTCTAGAAAGATAACTTTCATATATTGACTGACATACGGGTCATTATTTACTTTTCTTGCGAGTTCATTTATTAATTTAATAATTTTTTTCGCGTAATAATAGCCAGGTGATGCTTTCGCTCCAAAAATAAAAGTACGCGGATAAAATGTAAAACTAGCATCCTCTTTCAAACGGTTATACAAATATAAAATATGAAGAACATTTAATAATTGTCGTTTATAAGCATGTAATCTTTTCACTTGCACATCAAAAATAGAATTTGGATCAATGGTAATCCCCATTGTATTATGAATACGCTCCGCTAAAATCTCTTTACGCTCTTGTTTTACCTCTGCAAATTTCTCTTGGAAACTCGCATCATATTGAACTAATTGTAGCTCTTGAAGCTTAATCGGTTCTTTCTTCCACTCCGTTCCAATCGCCTCTGAAATGAGATTTGTTAACTGTGGATTTGCTTTCATAAGCCAGCGCCTATGAGCAATTCCATTCGTCTTATTATTAAACTTATCTGGGTAAAATTCATAAAACAATCGCATTTCCCGCTGCTTTAATATTTCCGTATGAATTTTTGCTACACCGTTTACGCTATGGCTACCGACAATCGCTAAATGAGCCATTTTCACAAGGTCATGTGCAATAATCGCCATTGCTTCAATACGATCCCACTCATACGGATACTGTTCCCACAGTTCATGACAGAAACGTTCATTAATCTCTTCAATAATCATATAAATTCTCGGTAATAACGGTTTAAAAATGTGAATTGGCCACTTTTCGAGCGCTTCTGATAACGTCGTATGATTCGTATAAGAAATCGTCTGCGTCGTTATGTGCCAAGCTTCTTCCCATGCTAACTTTTCTTCGTCTAGTAAAATACGCATCAGTTCCGGAATTGCTAAAACCGGATGTGTATCGTTAATGTGGATCGCAATTTTTTCATGTAGTTGACGAAGGTCACCATATCTTTCTCTATGCATTCGAACGATATTTTGCAAACTTGCTGATACGAGGAAATACTGTTGTTTTAAACGAAGTATTTTTCCCTCATCATGCGTATCATCTGGATATAAAAACTCCGATACAGCCTCTGTTTCACGCTTATATTTCAAAATATCTTTGCAGTTTTGCGGGAAAGGAACTGGTTCAGCATTCCAAAGTCTAAGTGTATTTACAGTACTCGTCTCATAGCCAACTACCGGCACATCATATGGCACGGCCATAATGACTTCTGCATTTGTATGCCTAAACTCTAAACGCCCGTCAATTTCTAGCGGTTCAACACTGCCGAAATAACTTACTTCTACAGCTTGATCATACCTTCTTACTTCCCATACGTTTTCATGAAGAAGCCACTGTTCTGGAAATTCAACTTGATAACCATCAACAATTTTCTGATCAAACAAACCATGTTTATAACGAATTCCACAGCCGTGTCCTGGTAAGTTTAAAGATGCGAGTGAATCGAGAAAACAGGCTGCTAAGCGTCCAAGCCCACCATTACCAAGGCCTGCATCTGCTTCCACTTCTTCTAACTCTTGTAATGAAATCCCTAGTTCAGATAACCCCTGCTCGCATACATCTCGAATACCTAAATTCAAGATGTTACTTCCAAGCAAACGTCCAAGCAAAAACTCAATAGACAAGTAATACATTTGCTTTTGCTCTCCGGATCGATAACTCTCGTTCGTTGCAATCCATTGACTATTCATATACTCACGTACCATATGGCCGAGTGTATTATATTGATCACGAGTTGTAGAATCTTTAAAACTTTTACCATACATCGTCTCTAACTTTTCTAGAAAAGTTGATTTAAAACTTTCAACATGAGTAAACATTTTTTCACCACCTACATGTTATTCCATGAGACTTTTATACAATTCCTTATAAGCAAGAGCCGATTGCTCCCAGCTATAATCTTCAGTCATCGCTTGTTTTACAAGCTGCTCCCACACTGGTTTATCATGATAGAATTCAATTGCACGATGAATCGTATGCAGCATGTCATGTGCATTAAAATTCGTGAAACTGAAACCATTTCCTTCTCCAGTTTCTTCATCATAAGAATGTACCGTGTCGTTTAACCCACCTGTTTCTCTTACAATTGGAATCGTACCGTATGCTAATGCGATAAGTTGTCCAAGTCCACACGGTTCAAACAGCGATGGCATTAAAAACAAATCGCTTCCCGCATACACTTGGTGAGCTAATTCTTCATTAAATCCGATATAAACTTTTACCTTCTCCGGATACTCATATGCCATCCACTCAAAGAATTGCTCATATTCCGAATCACCTGAACCTAAAATAATACATTGTACATCTTCTTCCATTATTTCGCGGAATACAGTACGTACTAAATCAAGACCTTTTTGCTTCGTTAATCTCGTTACCATTGAAATAATTGGTGTATCCTCTTTTTCTGGCAAACCAAAATAACGCTGCAAGGCGCGTTTATTTTCACTCTTTTCATATAATGACTCTGCATCATACTGGGCCTTAATATACGAATCCGTTTCTGGATTATATACGCTCGTATCAATACCATTTACAATGCCGCTAAGCTTATCATTATATTTTCGCAGTAATCCATCTAACTTCTCACCGAAAAATTCATATTGAATTTCTTCTTTATACGTCGGGCTCACCGCTGTAATTTGATCCGAAGCAATAATACCGCCTTTCATAAAGTTTACGTTTCCATAAAACTCTAGCTGCTCACTATGAAAATATTCATCACCAAGCTCTAACAAGTCGTAGATCACTTCAGGAGGAAATACACCTTGGAACTGCAAGTTATGAATCGTATATACCGTTTTAATACGCTCATATAACGGGTTATCTTGATACTTTTCACGAAGTAAGAAATTAACCATAGCCGTATGCCAATCATGGCTATGAAGAACATCCACTTCAAAATCAAGGTGCGGAATACACTCTAACACTGCTTTTGAGAAATAAGAAAAACGCTCTCCGTCATCGTAATGACCATACAGAGAATCTCTCTTAAAATAATATTCATTATCTATTAAGTAATACGTAATTCCGTCTTGCTCACCTTTTAAAATTCCACAATATTGATTTCTCCACCCAAGAGGGACGTTAATTACTTTATGTAACGTACATCCATCTCTTAACTTTTGCGGAATGAGACTATAATTCGGAAGTATAATACGAACGTCCACTCCTAATTTTTTTAGCTCTTTTGGGAGCGCACCCGCTACATCAGCTAATCCTCCCGATTTCACAAACGGTACACATTCTGATACTGCAAATAAAATATTCACTTGTTGTCCCACTGCGCGAAAAGTTTTTATTACTCCTCTTGCAGCTTCCTCCCTTCGAGTTTTCATTTAAATTAAAACTTTAATCAGTGGAGGAAAAAGCCCCCACTGATTCTTTAGGAATAACTATTAATCGTACTGTTTTGTACGCTTCCTTTTTCTACAACATACGGCTCATCGGCGCTTCCTTTTAATACGACACCGTCGCCAATTTTCACGTCTTTATCAATAATAACACCGTCTATTATACAGTTATCTCCAATTTGGCTCTTTTGCATAATAATACTGTTACGAATAATTGAACCTTTTCCAATTTTAACCGAACGGGAAACAACACTGTTTTCGACTTCCCCTTCAATAATACTGCCATTTGCAATCATTGTATTTTTCACGACTGCACCCTTTAAATAACGAGTTGGTGGCTCATCTTTTACTTTCGTAAAGATCGGTGCTTCTTTCTTAAATAATTGCTTCCAAATAGCAGGTTGCAAAATTTCTAAGCTATGTTTATAGTAACTTTCAATCGAGTCAATAATTGCTACATATCCAGTATGTTCATATGTAGCAATGTGTAATGATTTCCCGCGCTTTTCTCTCACTACATCAAATAAACTGTATTGTTCCACACCTTTATATGACCTCAAATAAGTCTAGCAATAATTGTTTCTTTAACACGTATGTTTGAAGCCAAACCCCTTCATGGCAAACTTCTGTAATATCAGCTGCCGTATGTATATGTCGCTCTAACACCGCTTGAAAATTTAATGCTGTTACGAGATGGCTATTCGTAATAACAACGTACTCTTCTCTGCTTCTTAGAAAATAATCAATATGTCTTCTAAAGTGTGCAAAAGACCCAAATTCATCTTGGTCACATTGGCAGTTTGGCGGGAATAAAAATAGTCCGTCTCGTTTTCTATCTAAATCCCACTGTTTTCCTGAACCAACATGGTCCATTAACGAACGATTTTTATGGCTTGTAAAAACTGCCACACTATGAATACTAGAATTCACCATATTTGAAAGCATGAAATCAATGAGTCGATAACGGCCCCCAAACGGTAACGCCGCTAGTGAACGATGCCCTGTTACTTTCTTTAAGGAAGGAAAACTTCCCGTTGCATTAATAATTCCTAACATTTTTTCTCCCATTCATTTCATCCCCCTTTTCTATTTCCCTTCAGCAATTAATACTACATCGTCAACATTCTTTTCTGGACGAATGATTGTTCCATCTTCGATAACCATTTCTGATCCAACAATCGCTCTTTCAATCACAACATTTTTACCAATCTTAGCCCCTGGCATAACGACAGAATCAATCACCATACTTCCTTCTTCCACCGTCACTCCTTGGAATAACACAGAATGCTTCACGTCCCCTTCAATGACGCATCCTTCGTTAATAAGCGATTCTTCTACTTTCGCCTTTTCAGCAATATATTGAGGCGGTTCGTTTGGATTGACAGAGTAAATACGCCAATTACGATCGTTTAAATTCAGTGATGTTTCATCGCGAAGCAAATCCATATTCGCTTCCCATAAGCTCTTCACCGTTCCAACATCTTTCCAATATCCTTCAAACGGATACGCCATTAACTTCTTCCCTTCATCCAATAAAAGCGGAAGTACGTCTTTTCCGAAATCGTTACTAGATTCAGGGTTTCTTGCATCCATCTCTAAATACTCTTTCAAAATTGACCAATTAAAAATATAGATTCCCATTGATGCAAGATTACTTCTTGGAAATTGTGGTTTCTCTTCAAACTCAACAATCTCCATTTCTTCATTTGTATTCATAATGCCAAAGCGACTCGCTTCATCCCAAGGTACTTCAATAACAGAAATGGATACGTCCGATTCTTTCTCAATATGGTAATCTAGCATCTTACTGTAATCCATTTTATAAATATGGTCGCCTGATAAAATAAGAACATACTCTGGTTCATATTGACTTAAATAGTTTAAGTTTTGATAAATGGCACTTGCCGTACCTGTGTACCACTTCACACCTGAAGACTCCGCATAAGGAGGTAATACTGTGACTCCACCGCTTACTCGGTCTAAATCCCATGCATTGCCGATTCCGATATAATTATGAAGTTCTAGTGGTTGATATTGCGTTAAAATCCCAACCGTTTCAATACCAGAATTTGCGCAGTTACTTAGCGTAAAATCAATAATGCGATATTTACCACCAAATGGAACAGCTGGCTTGGCTAAATTTTTTGTTAATGCACTTAATCGACTACCTTTTCCCCCTGCTAGTAACATTGCTACGCACTTTTGTTTTTGAGCCATCTTGTTTTTTGCTCCCCTTTCTCGTCTTCACTGGTCGTAATATGGATACGCCAAATGGTGGAATTGTAATCTCTACATGTGCTGCTTGATTATGGTACGGTTCTAGAATCGTCTTAAGACGTTTCTTATTCACTTGCCCCGAACCGCCATATTGCTGTGCATCACTGTTTAAAATCTCGTTATAATACTCGAAATCTGGTACACCTACTTTATAGTTTTCATATGTAGCTTTCGTAAAATTACATACGATAACTAACGCATCCTCTTGTTTATCCCCTTGGCGGATAAACGAGAAAATACTTTGCTCGTTATTATTAGCATCAATCCACTGAAAACCTTCAGGCGAATGATCAAGCTGCCAAAGTGGTTTTGAGCGCTTATACAATGCTATGAGCTCTTTAAAGTAATCATGCATATAACGATGCATTTCAAAATCATGTAAATTCCAATCTAAATCTTCAAGGTCTTTCCACTCATCAAACTGTCCGAATTCCCCTCCCATGAAAAGTAATTTCTTTCCTGGGTGAGTAAAGAAATATCCATATAATAAACGAAGCTGAGCAAACTTATCCCAGTAATCACCTGGCATTTTATTTAATAACGACTTTTTCCCATGAACGACTTCATCATGAGAAAGCGGTAATATGAAGTTTTCAGAGTACGCATATAGCAAAGAAAACGTCATTTTCTCATGAATGTGTTTCCTATATTCAGGCGCACACTCCATATATTTCAGCACGTCATTCATCCAGCCCATGTTCCATTTGTAATTGAATCCAAGCCCACCTTCATACGTTGGAGTTGTTACAAGTGGCCAAGCTGTTGAATCTTCTGCCGTCATAAGAAAATCTTCATCCTCTGCAAACACTGCTTCATTTAACTCTCTTAAAAATGAAACAGCATGCTCATTACTTTGCTCTTGTCCTTCTTTATTCCAGTACAACATGTTCGCAACTGCATCAACTCTGAAACCATCAATATGGAAATATCTCATCCAAAATAACGCATTTGAAATTAAGAAATTACGTACCTCTCTCTTTCCTAAATCAAAATTGACAGTTCCCCATACTGGATTTTCTTGTACATCTTTATCTTTATATTCATAGGTCGGTGTACCATCAAACAAATATAAACCGTGAGCATCTTTACAAAAATGCCCCGGCACCCAATCTAAAATGACACCGATTCCATATTTATGACATTCGTCGACAAAATGCATTAAATCATGCGGCGTACCAAATCTACTCGTCGCTGCATAATATCCCGTTCCTTGGTATCCCCAAGAACGATCATATGGATGCTCAACAAGCGGCATAATTTCAATATGTGTAAATTGATGTTCCACCACATACGGGATGAGCTCTTCAACCATTTCCCTGTAAGAGTACAGCGTTCCATCTTCTTTCTTTTTCCAAGAACCAAAATGTAATTCATAAACTGTCATCGCTTCTTTATAAATCGATTTTTTCTTTTTCTTACGATTCCAGTTTTTATCATTCCATTCATATCCTTTTATATCAAAAACTACAGATGCCGTATTCGGTCTTACTTCTGCATATACAGCATACGGATCTGCCTTTAAAATGACGTCACCAGCCAATGTTTCAATCGCATATTTATATATTTCTCCTTCTTCAATATGCGGTATAAATAAGGACCAAATGCCTTCTTCTGTCACTTGTAGCATCTTATGTTGCTCATAATCCCACTCATTAAAATCCCCAACAACACTCATTGCTTTCGCATGAGGAGCCCACACTGTAAATCGTACCCCTTGAATCTCATCTTCCGTCACAACATGCGCGCCAAAGATGTTATAACTTTCATAGTACTTTTCTGTATGAAACTCATCTCGTTTCACTTCTTCACAATTTATTACATTCAATATGCTCACCTCACTTAGATGACAGAATTTTTTATACTTTAACTATTTCTGCGAAAAACTGCAATATCCTTGTTAATTTATAAAAAACATTCGTTTTTTTCTTAAAAATGTTAGTTTTTCTTCACATTTCCGTGTAAAATATCGAATTTTGACGAATATTCATTGTAAACGCTTCATTCTACTTCTATATTTCCTCCTATTATTTTTTTCTCAACCTTTATTTTATTAGGTTTATACTATTTTTCATGCTATTTTCCACTCAAAATCAAAACAAAATAATCTGTAATAAAAAAATGTTTCTCAACATTTTTTGTCATATTTTTATTGAAACGCGAAATTCATAAGCATATACTTGTTCTCAATATAGAACTATGATCTTTCGTAACTATAATTCATAGCGGACTACTATGTTTACTTATTTATCCTTGTTGCGAACGGTTGCTATACAAATTTAACTAGGAGGCTTTCTTATGTCATTAAAACAAAAAGTAGGAATGGGAATTATCACCGCTTCACTTGGCTTATCCCTTACATTCGGCGGTGTATTCGCCTATTTCAGTGATTCAGAAACATCAAGTAACTCATTTCAAGCTGGAACACTAGATCTTTCTATTAATCCAAGTGTAATCGTTAATGTAAAAGATTTAAAACCAGGTGATTTTATTGAAAGGAACTTCAAGCTTGATAATAAAGGTACATTGGATATCGCAAAAGTAGCACTTGAAACATCATATGAAGTTACAGATGCAAAGCAAAATAATGACGGTGAAGATTTAGGTGATCACATTATCGTCAAGTTTCTAGTAAATGATGGACAGCCATCTAATCCAAGCGATGATCATGAGATTGTGTGGGAAACAAAACTATCACAATTAAAAACTATGAAACCTGAAGATGTCGCTACGTCTCTAGAACGTCATAACTTAATAGATGGTATTAAATCTGGTGAAACAGATTACTTACACGTCCTCTTCTCATTTGAAGATAACGACCGAGATCAAAATAAATTTCAAGGTGATTCCCTGCAGCTAAACTGGACATTCCATGCTGAGCAAACAGCTGGCGTGGAGAAATAATTTTTAAAAATATAAATTACCGGAGGCCTATACATGAAAAAGAAAAATCGTTTTGTTACCGGAATTGTAACAGCTGGCGTTTTGTTTTCAACTGCTATTCCGTTCAATGTACTTGCTGAAAGTCCTATTAACCAAATTGAATCTTCAAATGCTCATTCTATATTATCTAAGCTTTCTAAAGAACAACGCCTGGCATTACAAACGGTAGATGCCAACCCTGGTTTTACAATTTCACCAGATATTAATACGAGTAGTTCTGAGCCTGTAAATATCATCGTAGAATTTCAAACTGCTCCAGTAAAGATTAATGAATTAAAACAAAAAGAAAAAGGATTACAGTCTGCTCCTGAAAATATAAAAGCACGTATTGATCAAGAACATGAAGAATTCGAAAAAGGACTAAAACGTCTTTATCAATTCAGCCCATCAGTAAAATCAGGAAACTTCCAGTCTGTACAAATTAAACGTTCTTATAAGCATGCGATAAATGGTGTTGCGATGACATTACCAGCAAATACAGTAGAAGAATTGTTACGAATTGGCGTTGTAAAACGTATTTGGAAAGATTACGAAGTGAAATTAAATTTACCAAAACAAGCTGAGCAAAAAGCGCCTCAAAAACTAACAGATAGCATCCCGCAAATTGGAGTAGATAAGTTACATAGTGAGGGCATTACCGGAAAAGGAATTAAAGTTGGTGTATTAGATACAGGTATTGATTACAATCATCCTGACTTAAAAGACGTATATAAAGGCTATCGCGCGAAACCTGGTGAGGACTCTAGCAAAGTAGACCCAAACTCAGTAAAGGGTTGGGACTTTATTAATAATGATGCAGATCCAATGGAAACTACTTATTCAGAATGGCAACAATCTGGTGCTCCTGAATTTGATAACCGTGGTTCTTCCTTCTACACAGCCCACGGCACTCACGTAGCAGGTATCGTTTCTGCTCAAAAGAAGAACCAATCTGATTCAGCAGTAAAAGGTGTTGCACCTGACATTGAACTGTATAACTATCGTGTACTCGGTCCATACGGAAGTGGAGATAGTTCAGGTATTATCGCTGCAATTGATAAATCCATTTCTGACGGTATGAACGTTATTAACTTATCGTTAGGTGATGATAGCAACAATCCACTCGATCCAACATCTATCGCTGTTAATAATGCAATGCTTTCAGGCGTTGTTACAGTCGTTGCTGCTGGTAACTCTGGACCAAATCCATCAACACTCGGATCACCAGGTGCTTCACCATTTGCAATTACGGTTGGAGCAAGTGATAGCTCTATTTCCTTACCGAAACTATCAGGTCATGCTGGACAATTACAATTTCCTAACCTAATTCTATTCGGCAAAAACTTCACTGATAAAATAGAAGATTTCAAGGGACAAACTTTACCTATTGAATATGTAGGAATTGGTACGCCTGACGAGTTTAGTAAAAAAGATGTAAAAGGAAAAATCGCTCTCGTTGCACGCGGTACACTGTCATTTGATGAAAAAATTGCTAATGCAAAACAAGCAGGTGCAAAAGCCGTTATTATTTATAACAATGTGGATGGAGAAATTCCTTTCTACGTTGGCGAAAGTACAAAATACATTCCAGCATTCCGCCTAACGAAAGAAGAAGGTGAAAAACTAAAAGCTCAAATCGAACAAGGTAGCACCTCCTTAACTCTCGATGAAATTAATTACATTCAAACAGAAGGCGATCATCTTGCAGACTTTAGCTCACGCGGTCCTGTTACAGCAAATGATGATATTAAGCCTGATATTACAGCGCCTGGTGTCGCTATCCTTTCAACAGTTCCTGAATATATTAACGACCCGCAAGAGGGTGAAAACTACGCTGTTTCCTATGAGCGTATGCAAGGAACATCTATGGCTTCTCCTCATATCGCTGGCGTTGCTGCTCTAATTTTACAAGAACACCCAGACTACTCTCCGTTCGATGTAAAAGCGTCTCTTATGAACACAGCTAATGATTTAAAAGAAAAATATTCCGTATATGAAGTTGGAGCTGGGCGAGTAGATGCTTACAACGCCGTTCGTACAGAAACAAGCTTTAAAGTATTAGATACGACACAAACTGTTGTAAATGATGAAGTAATTGAAGTACCCGAAGAAACTGGATCTATTGCATTCGGTAAGTTTTATCAAAAAGACGGTGAAGCTCTTGAACAAAAACGAAATATAAAAGTAACTAATCATAATAAACAAGAGAAAAAAGAATTTAAAACAGAAATTTCTTATACACCAGCATCGTCTACTATTAACGATGCTGTCGCAAACGGTGTAAAAATCTCTGCTCCAGAAACAATTACTCTTGATGCTGGCAAAACAGGTGAAATTAAAGCAAAAATTAATGTTCCAGCCGGTGTGAAACAAGGCCGATATGAAGGGTACATTCATATTACGAACACAAAAAATAAAGAAGAAACATATCAAATCCCATTCTCTATTCGTGTATCAGAGCCTGGTATTGAAAATGCAATACTATCAAGAAAAGCAATTTCAACTGATACATCTAAATTCAATCCATACGGTGAATCGTATGTTCACGGAGCATTCCAATTAAACAGCGAACTTGAAACGTTAGATCTTATCGTAAAAGATTCCAAAACAAATAAAGCTCTTGGCTTCATTGGAACATTAAACACGAGTGGCCTAAAAACTGATGTGTATTACTACTTAGATTCATTCTTTAATGGAAAAGTGTATCCTTTTACAAATGATCCTGCAAAACCAATCGGTGATGAGAAAATCAACTTACCAGAAGGAGACTACACAATTGAGTTTGTCGGTTATGATAAGGCTGGGAAAGCACGTGTAAAAGGTGATTATGTTGTAATTGATAATACACCACCAGAAGTGAAATTAACTGGATTAAAACCTGGTATTTACGAGTTAAATGAAGAAAATTATACAGTAGAAGATGGCAAAAAAGCATTATGGATTAAAGGAAATGTATACGATTCAAACGTTGATTACTTAAAAGGAAAAGGATTAAACATTACGCAAGAAGCGAATGGCGTTATGTACTATGACTATTCTCCATACTTGCATAAGTTTTTACCGATTAATGCAAATGGCGACTTTAAAGTTGGCATTACACCTGACTCCTTCAGAACGGAAGGTCCAATGAACACAGGCGTATATATTTTCGATTATGCAACTGCAGGTCCTGACTATCCAAACGGTGTAAATAACTACTGGTTTATCCCGCAAGGTGCTCAATATGCAAAAACTAGTTACGATAAAAAAGAATTATATAAAAATGACGAGTTCACAGTAACACTAAACGCGAAACACGTAAAACAATTTGTTGCTGGGCAATTTAATGTAAACTTCCTAGAGAAGAACTTCAAATTTGCAAATGCGAAATTTAATCCTGCTTTTGAAAAGCTACTTTCCCAAAAGGGGGTAACCGCAAAAGTAAATGAACCGAAACTAGAGGCAGGCTCTGTTACAGTTGGCGGAGCTATCGATGACAAAAATTTTGCTGGATTAGATGGTGATTTCCCGTTCATTGATGTAACTTTCAAAGTAGAAAATGATGAGTTTTATGAAGCAAACGCTCAATTAGAATCACCAATTTTTGTTTACTGGAAACAAGGTGAATCAGAACCAAATAGAATGCGTGTACTTCAAGATCAAACATTCTCAGTTATGTCCTTAAACTCATTAGTAGAAGGAAATATTAAACCTGGTGCATTCTTAAATGAACGCGGATATTTAGATGAAAAGTTCGATTATACAAAGCTTGACGTAAAAGTATATGCGACTGATTCTTACCGTCATAAGTTTGAAGGCTCACTAGATAAATACGGATACTTCAAACTAAATGGACTTCCAGTTAATAAACGCGACTATAACTTATATGTAGAGGTGCCAGGACATTTAACAAGCCGCCTAACAACGAAACTTGGTACTGAAAAAGACGGTAAGTTGCTTGGCCAATATTATTATGCAAAACCTGACGAAAACCTTGCCGGCGATGTAAATGGTGATAAAGTAATCGATATTAAAGATGCTGAAATCATTGCTAGCAACTATCGTAAAAAAGGACTAACTGTAAAAGACGGAGATCTTAATAAAGATGGTATTGTCGACGAAAAAGATATTCGCTTCGTTGAAAAGAACTTCTTGAAAAAAGGGCCAGATGCATCTAAATCACAAACACCTGTAGAAAAATCAAAAAGCGGTACACTGGCAGATATTTTAAAGAAATTAGGATTAACGCCTAAAAAATAATAAAGTGAAACTTTAATCAATTGAGGTTTTACTGCCCGGCAAATAACGGAATAATAAAGAGCACTCTACGTAAAATAGAGTGCTCTTTTTCTATAAACGACCCTTATCCAGCAAAAGGGGTATATTGGGGATATACAAGGGAAACCGGAAAAGGAATTTATATTAAATTATATAAGTTCAGAGGTAAGAAGCAGTTTCCCACCTCTGAACTATTTAGCAATTATTATAGTACTGGTGCCATTGTTTCTTTTAATACTTTTACAGAATGAGCGAACTTCGCTTTTTCATCTTCATTTAGCTCAAGTTCTACGATTTCACGTACACCTTCGCGGTTAATTACAGCTGGAACACCTACGTAAGCATCTTTCTCGCCGTATTGACCTTCAAGGTATGCAGATACAGTTAATACGCTGTTCTCGTTGTTTAAGATTGCTTTAGTTACACGAAGTAGTGACATACCGATTCCGTAGTAAGTTGCACCTTTACGCTCGATGACTTGGTAAGCTGCATCACGTACGTTTTCGAAGATTTTGTCTAAGTCTTCTTGTTTGTACTGTTCGTTGTTAGCTAAGATTGTTTCTAATTTTTGTACACCGATAGTAGCGTGGCTCCATACTGGAAGTTCAGTGTCACCGTGTTCACCAACGATGTAAGCATGAACGTTACGTGGATCTACATCTAAGTAGTCACCTAACATGTAACGGAAACGAGCAGAGTCTAAAGTAGTACCAGAACCGATTACGCGCTCTTTCGGTAAACCAGATTCTTTCCAAGTTACGTAAGTTAAAATATCAACTGGGTTAGTTGCGATTAAGAAGATTCCATCGAATCCGCTATCCATAATGCCTCGAACGATTTGTTTAAAGATCTTTGTATTTTTCTCAACTAAGTCTAAACGAGTTTCACCTGGCTTTTGTGGTAACCCAGCAGTGATAACAACTAAATCTGCATCTTTACAATCTGCATAGCTACCGCTCCAAACTTTTGTTGGTGATGGAGAGAATGGTACCGCATGGCTTAAGTCCATTGCTTCCCCTTCTGCTTTTGCTTCATTAACATCTACTAATACGAATTCTTCAGCTACACCTTGGTTGATCATTGAGTAAGCGTAACTACAACCTACAGCTCCTGTTCCTACTAATACTACACGATTGATACCTTTTTTCATGGTAATTTCCCCTCTCTATTGTTCACATATATTTTTTTATGATTGTTTAAGTAATTAATTAAAATACTAATTTAATGTTGTTTAACTTCTTTACATTCATATTGTAGCACGTATTATTGTGAATTACTTCACAAATTATGACCTATTTGTGAACTTTTTCACATAGAGTGTAAAGTTATTGGAATAGGTGTGGAATCCATTTCAATGGAGGCGTTTTCTTTAGATTGTGAAAGGGATTTTCTTGTGTTTTTTGTCGGTAAGTGAAATTACACCGGCGATTTTTAGAATATATCGACCGTAACTCCAAATATATCAGCGATTATTAAAATTTATCGATCGTAACTCAAATTATATCAGCGATTTTTGCAATATATCGACTTACCGACAATACTGACAACATAAAAAAGCTGTCTTCAGTAGATCACAGCTATTGAGAGAAAGCAGCTTCTTCTATATATTATTTATTTTCCACAGTAGCTCCCAGATGCATTTTCATCGGTTTCTCCAAGTGTAGGAGGCTACAGCCATACAGCTGGGGTAAAAGTTCAAGTTGAAGTTAATTCCTTCATATTCATACAGGTCCAAATAATTAACATGATTGTATTTACGGCTCTCTATGTACCCAACTGCAACAGCGAATACTTCATATTTCTTCTATTGCATAAAAAAGCAGACTATCCAAAGTCCATTTTTATACAACAAAAAAGAGATAGCAGATTATGCTATCTCTTTTAGTATGACCCGTACGGGATTCGAACCCGTGTTACCGCCGTGAAAGGGCGGTGTCTTAACCACTTGACCAACGGGCCAGTTCTGGCAGAGAAGAAGGGATTCGAACCCTCGCACCGCGTTCGCGATCTACTCCCTTAGCAGGGGAGCCCCTTGAGCCACTTGGGTACTTCTCTATAAATATGGCTCCGCAGGTAGGACTCGAACCTACGACCGATCGGTTAACAGCCGATAGCTCTACCACTGAGCTACTGCGGAACAATTATGGTGGGCCTAAATGGACTCGAACCATCGACCTCACGCTTATCAGGCGTGCGCTCTAACCAGCTGAGCTATAGGCCCATAATTGAAAAGCGGGTGAAGAGAATCGAACTCTCGACCAGAGCTTGGAAGGCTCTTGTTTTACCACTAAACTACACCCGCATTAAATTGTAAATGGTGAGCCATGAAGGACTCGAACCTTCGACCCTCTGATTAAAAGTCAGATGCTCTACCAACTGAGCTAATGGCTCATTTTGAAAGTGGTGCCGACTAGAGGACTTGAACCCCCAACCTACTGATTACAAGTCAGTTGCTCTACCAATTGAGCTAAGTCGGCTTGCGACTTCAAAATGGTGGCTCGGGACGGAATCGAACCGCCGACACGAGGATTTTCAGTCCTCTGCTCTACCGACTGAGCTACCGAGCCTTTATGTAAAAATGGCGGTCCCGACCGGGGTCGAACCGGCGATCTCCTGCGTGACAGGCAGGCATGTTAACCACTACACCACGGGACCATTTGGTTGCGGGGACAGGATTTGAACCTGCGACCTTCGGGTTATGAGCCCGACGAGCTACCGTGCTGCTCCACCCCGCGATGATAAAATATTTACTTTAGAAAAAATGGAGGAGGTAGAGGGATTCGAACCCCCGCGCGACTCTCGCCGCCTGTCGGTTTTCAAGACCGATCCCTTCAGCCGAACTTGGGTATACCTCCGAGATATATACGTCTAATGGTGGACCTTGTAGGACTCGAACCTACGACCGGACGGTTATGAGCCGTCTGCTCTAACCAGCTGAGCTAAAGGTCCTTTATGGTAGCGGCGGAGGGGATCGAACCCCCGACCTCACGGGTATGAACCGTACGCTCTAGCCAGCTGAGCTACACCGCCATAAATGATATTAATATAAGTGGAGCCTAGCGGGATCGAACCGCTGACCTCCTGCGTGCAAGGCAGGCGCTCTCCCAGCTGAGCTAAGGCCCCATGTTTTTTAGGGAATCGGGAAGACAGGATTTGAACCTGCGACCCCCTGGTCCCAAACCAGGTGCTCTACCAAGCTGAGCCACTTCCCGTTAATAAAAGCGCGCCCGAGAGGAGTCGAACCCCTAACCTCTTGATCCGTAGTCAAACGCTCTATCCAATTGAGCTACGGGCGCATATGGTGCCGAGGGCGGGGGTCGAACCCGCACGGTGGTCACCCACCGCAGGATTTTAAGTCCTGTGCGTCTGCCTGTTCCGCCACCCCGGCATGTCATATTGAAAATTGGAGCGGAAGACGGGATTCGAACCCGCGACCCCAACCTTGGCAAGGTTGTATTCTACCACTGAACTACTTCCGCAAGACATGTATGAGTTATTTAATTAAAAGTGCGGGTGAAGGGAGTCGAACCCCCACGCCAAAGGCGCCAGATCCTAAGTCTGGTGCGTCTGCCAATTCCGCCACACCCGCATATTAATTTATTTAAGAAAAATGGGGCGACTGATGGGAATCGAACCCACGAATGCCGGAGCCACAATCCGGTGCGTTAACCACTTCGCCACAACCGCCATGATTTCTGGTGCCGACTAGAGGACTTGAACCCCCAACCTACTGATTACAAGTCAGTTGCTCTACCAATTGAGCTAAGTCGGCTAAATGGTGGAGGATGACGGGATCGAACCGCCGACCCCCTGCTTGTAAGGCAGGTGCTCTCCCAGCTGAGCTAATCCTCCATTTGCCTGGCAACGTCCTACTCTCACAGGGACAAGGTCCCAACTACCATCGGCGCTAGAGAGCTTAACTTCCGTGTTCGGTATGGGAACGGGTGTGACCTCTCTGCCATCATTACCAGACTGTATTCATTTAAGACAAGAATTATTGTAACTCATTTACTTTCGAAAGTCAACAAGTTTTTTATATTCTTTCAAAACTAGATAACATTGCTTCATATTATATGGTTAAGTCCTCGATCTATTAGTATTCGTCAGCTCCACATGTCACCATGCTTCCACCTCGAACCTATCAACCTGATCATCTTTCAGGGATCTTACTAGCTTACGCTATGGGAAATCTCATCTTGAGGGGGGCTTCATGCTTAGATGCTTTCAGCACTTATCCCTTCCGCACATAGCTACCCAGCTATGCCCTTGGCAGAACAACTGGTACACCAGCGGTGCGTCCATCCCGGTCCTCTCGTACTAAGGACAGCTCCTCTCAAATTTCCTACGCCCACGACGGATAGGGACCGAACTGTCTCACGACGTTCTGAACCCAGCTCGCGTACCGCTTTAATGGGCGAACAGCCCAACCCTTGGGACCGACTACAGCCCCAGGATGCGATGAGCCGACATCGAGGTGCCAAACCTCCCCGTCGATGTGGACTCTTGGGGGAGATAAGCCTGTTATCCCCGGGGTAGCTTTTATCCGTTGAGCGATGGCCCTTCCATGCGGAACCACCGGATCACTAAGCCCGACTTTCGTCCCTGCTCGACTTGTAGGTCTCGCAGTCAAGCTCCCTTATGCCTTTGCACTCTACGAATGATTTCCAACCATTCTGAGGGAACCTTTGGGCGCCTCCGTTACACTTTAGGAGGCGACCGCCCCAGTCAAACTGCCCACCTGACACTGTCTCCCGGGTCGATAAGACCCGTAGGTTAGAATTTCAATACAGTCAGGGCGGTATCCCACCAGCGCCTCCACCGAAGCTAGCGCTCCGGTTTCAATGGCTCCCGCCTATCCTGTACAAACTGTACCAAAATTCAATATCAGGCTACAGTAAAGCTCCACGGGGTCTTTCCGTCCTGTCGCGGGTAACCTGCATCTTCACAGGTACTATAATTTCACCGAGTCTCTGGTTGAGACAGTGCCCAAATCGTTACACCTTTCGTGCGGGTCGGAACTTACCCGACAAGGAATTTCGCTACC